>JBKDXR010000029.1:0-26291 GCA_046306055.1 Flavobacteriales bacterium | reverse complement strand
GTGGAGCTCCGCAAGGAGGTGGGGCAGTTGCGTTTGGCCATGGAACAGCAGGGCCGACTGTCGTTCTAAGTAGGGCTTCACGGGTCTCCGGGGCCATCAACAACGGCCGGTGCATGGATCAATGTTAGATCCATGTTAACTCCGGGTGAACATAGTGGTACCTTTGGGCGTATCAGTTCCAAAGCGAACGCTATGCGCCTCGTCCTCATCTCCCTCATCCTGCTCCTGGCCCAGGCTGCTCATGGACAGGAGATCCTTGCCCAGGAGCATTGGCCGGACGGCACGTTGAAGGCCACACGCTACAGCGAGGGGGTACGGGTCCACTTCATTACCTATCACGAGAACGGGAGGGTGAAGGAGATGGGCTGCTTCTTGAACGGCAAGCGTGATGGCGTCTGGCGGCAGTACAACGATACAGGTGTGCTGATGACGCAGGCCAGCTTCAGCCATGGCCAGCGACAAGGAGTGTGGCTTTTCCGTAACCATGCCAATATGATCGTTGGTCGACTGAGCTATAGCGATGGCCTGATCCAACGTGGGGAGTCGCTCGATGAGCAGGGTGCAGTTGTGGCCATGCGCACCTACTGATCCGGTCGGTCACAGTTGATCCGACCCCCAACGATCACTTCTCCAGCAATTGGTTCAGATCGCCGCCTTGGAACACCTTGGCAGCGAGCGCCAGCAAGGCAGCCACTTGCATCAGGGTCCCCAACACCAATTGGATATTGGCCGATGGCCAGTGCATGATCTTGAAAAGACCTCCGGATGTGATGATCGCGGTGCCGATCAGGAGCAGGGCAAGAGCGGTGCGGGTCTTCATGGCGGTTGGGGTTTATCGATCGAATGCACGGGATCCTTCAGAGGAACGGATTCAACGGTTCAAGAAGTCCTGGAAACCCTTGTAGTTGAAAACCTTAAAGGCCAGTATGCCCATAAGGATCGCCCGTAATAGCGGGACCACCAGTGTCGTGAATTCAATGGTAGGCCAATAAGGCAGCTTGAACAAAGCCCCAAGAGCGATAATGATCGGTAAGACCGTGCTGAAAGCCCAGCAGAGTAGGGCAGTCCTTGCATTCATGGACTACCGATCAAGAAAGGGTTCTGCCTCTGGGTATCGGAGGATCTTGATGACCGTGATGGTCATGCCCATCACTTCCAGTCCGATCCCTATCAGCCTGGTCAGGCTCACATAGGGCAGATGCAGGAACTGAAGGATAGCGGATATGCCAAGGAGGATAACACCGCTCAGCAACATCAGCAAGGAGGACCGAGCCGTCATCCCCGCTTGAAAAGGTTTTCCGGATCCGGGAAGGCCTTGAACTCGATCGCATGCCCATCGGGGTCTTCAATAAAAAGGCTCATCTGTTCGCCCACTTCGCCCTTCATCACGGTACGTGGTTCCATGAAGAAGGGATGCCCCACCTTCTTCAGCTTGTCACGCAGCTTCTTCCAATCGGCCATGCTCAGTACAATACCCCAGTGGTCACTGGGGATATTGCTCTTCGGGTTGTAGATGCGTGCGGTCTTGATCAGCTTGGGCACCTCCTGAATGGTCAACTGGTGGCCGAAGAAATCGTAATCCACCCATTTATCGGCGCTGCGGCCTTCCTTGCAACCAAGGAACTTGCCATAGAAGGCCTTGATACGTTTGAGGTCGGTGGTGGCGAAGGCGAGGTGGAAGGTGCCGTTCATGGATCGCTTGTTACTGGTAGAGCCAAAATAGAACGGCCTGCCTCGGTATGGAGGCAGGCCGTTCAGGCGTTATCAGCAGTGGCTGGTTAGTGTCGCTCAGTCATCGTCCTCATCACCGGCACCTCCTTCGTCGCCGGCATCCTCGTCCGCATCATCGTCGCCTTCAGCAGCGTCGTCATCTGAGGTCTCCTCCTCTTCCCCGGTGTCATCACCGGTCTCCAGCTCGCCACTGTCCATGTCGTCGCCCACGGATGCCCCTTCCTCCTGATCGAGGAATTCTTCGATCTCAGCCCGGCTTTCGGGGTTGATCTTGATCAGGTAGAGCGCGTCGGGTGTGCGCAGTTCGATCACACGAAGGATATCCCCCTTGGCGGTGGGGATGGTCTTGATGTGCGTGCTGTCGATGCCATCGGGATACTGCTCCTGCAAGGTCTCCTTGAGGGCATCGGTCAGCGTGTTGAAGGAACGGATCAGGCGCTGCATGGGGTCACATATCGAGGACGTAGGCGAAGATCAAAGGTGCCACAATAGTAGCATCACTTTCGATGATGTACTTCGGGGTGTCGATGTCCAGTTTTCCCCAGGTGATCTTTTCATTCGGTACGGCACCGCTGTAGCTGCCATAGCTGGTGGTGCTGTCGCTGATCTGGCAGAAGTAGCTCCAGAAGGGGATGTTATCGCGCTGCAGGTCCTGGTGCAGCATGGGGACCACGCAAATGGGGAAATCGCCTGCAATGCCGCCTCCTATCTGGAAGAAGCCGATACCCGCATCGCCACAGTTGTTCGTATACCACTCGGCCAGGAACATCATGTATTCGATGCCGCTCCTCATCATTCCGGGCTTGCAGTCGCCGCTGATGCAGTGGCCTGCGAAGATGTTTCCCAGGGTGCTATCCTCCCATCCGGGGCAGATGATGGGCAGGTTGCGCTCTGCAGCGGCCACCATCCAGCTGTCCTTCGGGTCGATCTGGTAGTACTGCTGCAGCACACCACTGCGGATCATCTCGTAGAAGTACTCGTGGGGGAAACGACGATCGCCGCTCTTGTCATCGGAGGTCCACAGGTCAACCACATGTTTCTCCAGGCGGCGGAAGGCCTCGTGCTCGGGAATGCAGGTGTCGGTCACGCGGTTCATACCACGGTCCAGCAGGTCGCGTTCCTGTTGCGGAGTGAGGTCGCGGTAGTGGGGGACCCGCTCGTAGTGGTCATGCGCCACCAGGTTCATCACGTCCTCTTCCAGGTTGGCACCCGTGCAGCTGATGATGTCCACCTTGCCTTGGCGGATCATCTCAGCGAGGATCTTTCCCAGCTCGGCGGTGCTCATGGCACCGGCCAGGGTGACCATCATTTTGCGGCCTTGGGCCAGGTGGGCCTTGTAGCCTTGGGCGGCATCCACGAGCGCTGCTGCATTGAAGTGCAGGTAGTGCTTTTCCATGAATGCCGAGAGGGGACGTGCGTTGCTCATCTCAGTGTTTCAGGGGCGAAATATAGAAGTGCAATGTGATATCGGGTGATGGACCTGTTCGGGCCGGACCCTCAGCCGCATCTTGGTACATGGCTGGCGCTATCCGCCCCCCGCTGTAAAGGCCGGATATTGCTGGGGTGCGATTTCCGTGGGCCGGGTAGCTCCCGTGGTCAGGGAGGCTCAAGCGGTCCGTCCCTGCCTCGAAAGGAATTGTTCCACCGCGGCTACCGCGATCAGTGCGATGACGACCCCATGCACCGGCACCGTGTAGCGTGATTGGATGGCCATCGGGATATGTATGACCCAGATATAGCCCACCAGAAACAGGGCGTAACGACGTTCATGCCATTGTTGGCGGTAGCGGATAACGCAAACCACCAGAAAGATGCCTCCGATACCGAAGGTCACGAAACTTAGAAGGAATGGGGCCAGCATCCCAAGCCAACCCTTGATGCCATTCGCGGTGCCCACAACAGGTCTTACGCCTGGTTCCGGTCTGAACACCATGCGCTCCATCGGCCTGTTGATATTGGTTATCCAGAGCCTCGCGGCCGTGTATAGCCGCGTGGCGAGGTAGAACCCGGGCTCGGCCTTTATGGAGGCCATGGTCTCCCGAGCGATCAAACTGTCCAGCGCCACGGTAAGTCGGGCCGATCGTGTAACGAACAGGTCCGGATAGGAGGCCTCCATGATCGGGATGTTCGTTTTGTCGCTAGCGGTCATAAAGGGGATGGCCGCCGCTTCAATACGTTCCCATTGTTCGTTGTAGCGGGCATAGTGCATTGCAGCCTCATCGTCATTCACCCATGGAAAGAACTCCCTTCCGAAGTAGTTGTAATGGAAGTAGTGCATGGAGCCATAGCCGGGAAGTCTGTGTTGCCAGAACCCCATGTTCGATATCATTGAACTACCGCTTATCGGAACAGGCTTGAACACACCATGCGCCCCCAGGTTCCAAAGAGCGAATGGCAGGGGAGCGAACACTGCGAAGAGCGTAAGTGTGGTCAGGTTGGCGCGCAATGCGGCCGCTCGCTGTGCACCACGGGTCAGAACAAGGTCCGCGAGCAGCACGAACAGCGGGAAGAGAAGCAATACGGGCCTTACCCACCAAGCCAGAGCGATCAACATACCAAGCATCACCGAGCGACGACGTGATGGAGGTGCCATGCCTACCACGGCCACTGCGCTGCACAGCGGCACCATCACGGCCTCGGGCAGTATCTCATGCGCATAATGCAGGAGTTGAAACTGTGGTAGGAGGAGCAGGAGCAGCAGGTTCTGGGCGAAAAGCCCGTTCGGGCGCTTGCCCACCCATTGGAGCAAGAGGAGCAGATTGACCAACAATAGCACGTTCTGGGCTACCCTTGCCGCCGTGAGGTCGTGGCGCACCAGCCAGAGGAATACCGGATAGCCATGCGTCCGATATGTTTCCAAGGGCGGCGGTTCCATGATGCCGTTCCAGTAGCTGAACGTGCCATGTTCAAGCCCCTCGGCCAAGCGGATGTAGGTGGCCTGGTCGCCACTGGGCCGATCGCCGAAAACCACAAAGCCCAGGGCCATCAGAACAATATGCAGGCAGAACAGGACCAGCCTGGTCTTTTTACTGGAGAGGGTGCGTTGAACGATGTTCCTCATGTCAAAGGGCACGTTCGCCGCTCCATTTCTCTGTAAGCATCTGACGCACTACGCGCAGGTAGGGCCCCCAGAGTCCGGCCAATACCATCTTCGACTCGCCGACCTCCCGGCCTTGCCAGCCATTCGCTACCACGGCATACCGTGCACCGCGAACAATGGCTTTCAACGGCAGTTCGACCTCTAATTCGAACCCCTTCGCGGTAAGCGGCATCACCTTTTCGATCGCCGTTCGGCGGTAAAGCTTGAAGGGATTGGTGATATCGTTGTAGCGGATCTGGAAGACCACGCACAGGAACAGGTTGGCAGCACGGTTCATGAACCATTTTCGGGGAGGATAGCCCACCACCTGCGATCCGCGCATGGCCCTGCTCCCGAACACACAATCAAGCTCGTCGGTAAGTGCCGAGTTGAAACGGACCAGGTCCTGCGGAGGGTCGCTCGCATCGGCCATCATGATGGTCACCCGGTCGCCGCGGAAGTGATGCAGCCCGAAGGCGATGGCACGGCCGAACCCGTTGGGCCCTGTGTTCCGCATGGGGTTCAGTTCAGGTATCTCCGTTCGAAGTTCCTGAAGCACGGACCATGTACGGTCCGAACTGTTGTCGTCCACCACCACCAGTTCATGGGGTATTCCCGCATCACGCAGGGTTCGCGCAAGCGGCCTGAGCATGAGGGGCAACGAGCCTTCCTCATTCCGCGCCGGAATGACCACGCTCAATAGCATTCCGTTGTTACTCATCGACCACGTTGCGTCGTTCGGTGAGCTTTTCGAGCACATTGCTGTGTGCCCGCTCGGCCACGAAATAGAGGGGCCTGTCCTTTACCGTGATCATGATCTGGCCCATGTATTCACTGATCACGACAAAGAAGGTACATGTGAAGAAGAAATAAATGGCCTGTTGTCCGGAGAGTGCCACCCAGCCCGGTGCATAGTCCTCCTTGAAAAAGAATATGGCGGTTATGAACGCGGCGTACAACAAGTTGAACAAGGCCCCCAGCGCACCGATCCATGTCAGGAACCGCAAAGGGTGCACGGAGTTCTGGGCGATGATGTTCACGCCGCGTTGCACTGAACGGGCCAGCCCCCGGTCCTTTTGGAATGCTGCCGGGTCTTCAAGTCCGTATTCCACGAAGGTGCGCTCCACGCCCACGTAGCCGCTCTGCACGCTGAGGTAGCCGCTCGGGTCGCGCACCTTCAGCAATTGGTTTACCACGCTTCGGGGCATGGCCACCAGGTGCGTGAGGTCCGGGTCGATGTTCACGTTGAGAACGCGTTTCAGGTAGTGTCTGAACAGTCGCTCTCCAAGACGTGGGACCCATCCGCCATGGGGTTTATTCATGGCGCGGCCGAATACCACCCTGTTCTGCTGTTGGCATACTCCGATGATCTCCGGAAGTCGTTCCAAGGGGTCTTGGCCAAGCAGGGCCACCACCACATGATCACCGATGGCCTGGTCCAGACCGGCGTAGCTGGCGATCTCCTGGCCGAAGGGCCTGTTCAATCGGATGTAGTGCAGGAAAGGGATGCTGCTCAGCAAGTCGTTTGTCCCTGCTTCATACTCGTTCGAGCCGGAGTCGTCCACCAGAATAATCTCGAAAAAGGTGAAGCGTTGCTGTACGGCGGACAATAACGTGCGTATGCCTTGTGCCAATTGTCCGGAACGACCTGCGGGGAGGATGATGACGAAGGAGGCCAGCGTGGCGCTCGACTTCTCTGGAACATTGGCCATTGGTCAAAATTAGGGAAAAGGCTTCCGTGGCTATTTTCGCTGACCATGTTTCAGAGCGATGGCCCGACGACACGGAACGATGCGTTGGTGGGGTATACCGGCTTCGTAGGTTCCAACCTGGCAAAGGCCCATACATTCTCGTCCCTGTTCAGGTCCTCCGACATTGAGGCTGCACGTGGGGGTAAGTACGATCTGCTGGTCTGCGCTGGCGTGCGTGCGGAGAAATGGATAGCCAACAAGGATGAACTTGGGGACAGGCAGGGCATCGAGCGCCTCATGGATGTGTTGCGTTCGGTCCATGCCGAGCAGGCCGTGCTGATCTCCACCACCGATGTTTACGCGGATACGCGCGGAAGGACTGAGGCCGATCCGGTGGATATTGACACTAATCAGCCGTATGGTCGCAACAGGGCCTTGCTGGAAGAGTGGTTCAGAGCACGATTCCCCAATGCGCTCATTGTGCGTTTGCCAGGTCTTTTCGGGCCGGGCCTGAAGAAGAACGTGGTACATGATCTTGTAAAGGACCATGAAGTGGAGAAGATCAACACCGATGGTGTTCACCAGTACTACGATGTGCGTTGGCTCTGGGGCGACATCCTGCGCGCGCAAGCCGCCGGTATCCATACGTTGAACCTGGCAACACCCCCAATGAAGGTGTATGACCTATGCCGCGAAGTGTTCGGTGTTGATCACCGGAATCCTGCTCCTCGACCCGCCGACTACGACATGCGTTCTATGCATGACCAGCTGCTAGGTGGGGAGGGTGGATACTTGTACACTGCCGAGCAGGTGTTGCATGCCATGAGGCAATTCGTGGCAGAGCACCCTGATCGTCGTCCGTTGAAGTTGCCTCCTGTAGCATGAATCTCGCTGTCTCATCATTCGCATGGTCGCCCCACGACACCGATCGGGTGTTGGAGGTGCTATGCGGATTGTCCGTAGTAAGAGGTGTGGAGCTTGTGTTGCCGATGGCGTTCAACGATCCGGCAACGGCAGGGCATGCAGAGGTTGAGCAAGTCCGTGAACGCTTTGCTCGATATGGGTTGTCCATACCCTCTGTGCAGTCGCTGTTATTCGGCAAGCCCGATCTTCAGCTTTTCGGTGATGCCGAGGTTCGTGCACGGTTGCTCAGTCATTTGGTGCGCATGGCATCCCTTGCTGGTGATCTCGGGGCGCGCACCATGGTGTTCGGCAGTCCGGCAAGCAGGCTGCGTGGCGGTTTGGCATTGGATAGTGCCACCGGACTGGCCGTTGACTTCTTCAAGCGGCTTGGCGATGCGTTGCCTCATGATGGCCCGATCGTTACCGTTGAGCCCAACCCACCGATCTATGCCGGTTGCGACTGGTTGAACCATACGGCCGAGGCCGTTGAATTCATTCAACATGTGGGCCATTCCCGGATCCGGTTGCAATTGGATACCGGTGCCATGGTGAGCGCTATTGAAGCAGGCCTTCCTCACGATCCAGCCTTGCTGGCAACAGCTGTTGAGCTGGGGGCGCACTTGCATGTAAGTGCTCCGGGCCTGCCTCCGTTGCGTGCCACGGACCAGGTCCAGCAACGGATCGCCCATGACCTGCTCTCAGCAGGACTTTTACACCGTGATGAACTGCCGTGGGTGAGCCTTGAAATGAATGGTGGTCAGGACCCGGTAGCCGGTATACAAGAGGCAGTGACCGCAGTGTGTGCGTGGTACCCGATCAACGAGGGCTGATGAGCAGTGATAGGCACGTTGATGTGGTGGTGATCGGCGGCGGCATGTTCGGAACGTGGACCGCATGCATGTCCGCTGCGCGCGGTCTGCGCACTGTTCTTTTCGAATCCGGCGGGTCGCTGCACCAGGCCGCATCATTGGTGAATCAAGCGCGCGTCCACAACGGTTACCATTACCCGCGAAGTATTCTTACCGGCATTCGGTCCAGGGCCAATTTCGAACGGTTCGCGCACGACTTTCCGGATGTCGTTCATCCTGCCTTCACCCACCTCTATGCCATTGCTCGTCATGGATCGCACATCACTGCTCAGCAGTTCGCCTTGTTCTGCGAGCGTATCGGTGCGGAATGCTCGGAGGCCGATGGAGAGGAGCAGGCCGTGTTCGATAGTGATCGGGTGGAGGCCGTTTTCCGAGTAAAGGAGTATGCGTTCGATGCTGAGGTCCTGCGGAAGGTGATGCTTCAGAAATTGGTCCGGACCGGGGTGGAGCTCCATTTGAGCACGCAGGTCACCTCGGTGCAGCACCTTGCTGATGGCCGCATGGTCGTGAGTACCGGCAATGGGGAGCGCTTCAATGCCGCGGTCGTTTTCAATTGCACGTATGCCGCCTTGAACACCATTGCGCGCATTGCCGGTTTGCCGGTCATGTCGTTCCGACAGGAGTTGGTGGAGATCGCGCTCATGCGAATGCCCCAGGCACTTCGAACCATTGGATGGACGATCATGGATGGTCCTTTCAGTTCCAGTCTGCCTTTCCCGGCCCGGCAGGCCAGATCGCTATACCATGTGAAGCATTCGGTGCACTACGCGTGGAACGATGACGCATCCACAGGTCCTGTGGATGGTGGATCGCTCCTGCGAACCCCACCACCCTCACGCATCAAGCACATGACACAGGACGGCGCGCTCTACGTACCGGGATTGCGCCAAGCCGAGCACGTTGGTTCGCTTTGGACCGTGCGCACCAAGCTGCCCGGCAGTGCACTTACGGATAGCCGTCCCATTCTGTTCCGCAACCAACCGGAACAACCCAGGTTGTATCATGTAATGGGCGGTAAGATCGATAACGTGTACGACCTGGAAGAATACCTGGACAACGCCCTCGTGGAGGCTTTCGGCAGGGCTTAGGTCGAGGACGTGACGGTCGAAGCTATCTACATGGGCAGGTAGCCCAGCAGCTGCAACATCCGCTCGGCGCTCTGGGTCTCGGCGAACACGGTGTCCACCAAGGTGCCATCAGGCAGGCGGTCGATCAGCACATGCTTGGGTTTCGGGATCAGGCAGTGTTGTATGCCACCGAAACCGCCCAGCGTGTCCTGGTAGGCCCCGGTGTTGAAGTAACCGATGTACTGCTTGCGGTCCTCGTGGAACTTGGGCAGGTAGATGGCGTTGATGTGCTGTTCGCTGTTGTAGTAATCGTCACTGTCGCAGGTCATTCCGCCAAGGAAGACGCGCTCATATTCATCGTGCCAGTTGTTCACGGGAAGCATGATGAAGCGCTTGCTGATCGCCCAGGTGTCAGGCAGGGTGGTCATGAAACTGCCGTCGATCATGTTCCAGCGTTCCTTTTCGTTCTGCTTTTTCTGGTGGATGATGCTGAAGAAGGTGGCTCCGCTGTCGCTCACCGTGAAGCTGCCGAACTCACTGAAGATGTTCGGCTCCTGCACGCGGTTCTCTTCGCAAATATCCTTGATGCGGCCAACGATCTCGCCGATCATGTAATCCAGGTCGAAGCTGAAGTTGAGGCTGTTCTTGATCGGCAGGCCTCCGCCGATATCGAGCGTGTCCAGTGTGCGGCAAAGCTTCCAGAGGTCGCAATACACGTTCACGCACTTGGTGAGCTCGTTCCAGTAGTAGGCCGTGTCGGTGATACCGGTGTTGATGAAGAAGTGCATCAGCTTCAAGCGGAATTTCTTCTGCTTGCTGATGTTCCGCATGTAGAACGGGATGATGTCCTTGTACCCGATCCCCAGGCGGCTGGTGTAGAACTCGAACTTCGGCGCCTCTTCCGCTGCAATGCGGATGCCGATATCGCAAGGCCCTTCGATCACCTCATCGAGGGCATAGATCTCGGCCATGTTGTCGATGATGGGCACGATGTTGAACCCGCGGTTCGCCAGCTTGCCGATGGCCTTGATGTACCGCTCGTCCTTGAAGCCGTTGCAGAGGATGGTGGCGTCCTTGGTGATGCGGCCGCGTTCGATCAGCAGCTCGATCATTTCCAGGTCGTAGGCGCTGCTGGTCTCCAGGTTCACCCCCTTGTCCAGCACCTTGTCGATGATGTAGCTGAAGTGATTGCTCTTGGTGCAGTAGAAGTACTCATAGCTGCCCGTGTAATTATGGTCCTTGATCGCTTTGGCGAAACAGGCACGGGCCAGGTCGATCTTCTCACCGATCTTGGGAAGGTAGGTGATGCGAAGCGGCGTGCCGTGCTTCTCCAGTATGTCCATGAGCCGCAGTCCGTTCCACAGGAGCTTGTCGTCATCAATGGCGAATTCGTCCTTCGGGAAATCGAAGGTCTGTTCGATGAGGTCGATGTAACGGGTCTTCATCGGGCGTGCAGGCCTGAAGGGGGCAGTGATGAGGTTGGGACAGGAAGGCCGGATACCGGGTTCGGTGCGGGCGTTGGGTGGTCAATGGCCATGGCCCGGAGGTATACGGCTGAGCGCGTCATCGAAAGGCGCGGGATGGCACGCAGGGTGCCGAGGCTTCGGGGAAGCCACCGATCAGGAGGTCGGCGGATGGCAGGTGCATGGTCTGTCGAGCGGATGCAAAAGTAGATGTCGGGAGCTTGCGGACGGGATGTGGAGGTGCGAAATATTACGCTCGTTCCAAAGGCTCTAGAGCCACCGTTTCCGACGGAACCACACCAGCATCATCAAGGCGAGCGCGGTCATTACGCCCATGACCATGAAGTAGCCGTATTCCCAGCGTAGCTCGGGCATGTGGTCGAAGTTCATACCGTACACTCCCACGATGAAGGTGAGCGGGATGAAGATGGTGCTGATGATGGTCAGCAGCTTCATCACCTGGGTCATTCGGGCGTTCTGGCCGGCATGGTAGGTGTTCTCCAAACTGGCCAGCATTTCCCTGAAGGTGGCAATGGTCTCAGCGATGTAGACCGTGTGGTCCTGCAGGTCGTTGATGTAGCGTCGGGTGGGCTTTTCGATCAACTGGCTCTGCAGGGTGTTCAGCCGTCCGGCCAGCTCCCTTGTGGGTGTCACCACCCGGTTCACTTGAATCAGGTTACTGCGCAGTTCCTGGATGGTGACCAGGTCCTCGTTGCCGGGGTTCACCAGCACCTTGCGCTCCAGTTGTTCGATGCGTTTGCCCATGGATTCCACCACCACGAAGTATTGGTCCACGATCACGTCCAGCAAGGCGTAGAGCAGGTAATCCGCTCCGGCCCGGCGCACACGGCCCAGGTCATGGCGAATGCGTTCCCGGATGGGTTCCAGCACATCGCCCGGACGTTCCTGTACGGAGATCACGATCCCCTTGCGCAGGATGAAGCAGATCTGCTCGTTCTCGATCCCTTCCGTCTCCTTGTCGATGCTGATCATTTTGGCCACCACGAACAGCGCGTCCTGATACTCCTCCACCTTGGGCCGATGGTCGGTGTTCAGGATGTCCTCCAGCATCAGGTGGTGAAGTCCGAACCGCTCGCCGAGCGCGTGTAAGAGCCGCTCGCTGTTGATGCCATCGATATCCAGCCAGCACACGGTCGTGTCCGGATCGGTGTCTCGGTAGGCATCGACGGTTGAAATGCGCTCCTCTTGGTATCCATCGCTCGTGAGCACGAACTGGCGCATCGAGGTCGATCCGCTCAGTTCATCGCCAACGTGGATGAGGGTTCCTGGCGGCAGGCCTGCCTTTCCAGCTCTGGTTCTGACTTTTTTCATGAGGCCGCGATGCCGGGTCAGCAAGTGGTCATCGGTGTGCTGTCGGTTGCTGGTGAACGGGGTTCAGGCGGTCAGGTCGCCGAGGTCCTTACGGAAAACATGGCCATCGGGAATGGTGACGGCCTGGCGACCGTTACGGAACAGTTTCATGTCGCGGCCGTGCAGAGTGACCTTGCCTCCAGTGATGTGCAACAACGATCCTTCGCGCAGCCCGATGACCGGCATGGAGGGGTTCATGACCAGGAACTCCGCGATGCGTTGGTCGCGGCTCTCGCCTCCATGTCCTGGAATGGTGGCCTCCGTGTAGTGCGGATTGATCTGAAAAGGCACCAGGTTCATGGCGTGCATCGAAGGAGGCTCCACGATCGGCATGTCGTTGGTGGTCATGATGGTCGGGCAGGCCACGTTGCTGCCTGCGCTCCAACCCAGGTAGGGCATGCCCTTCCTCACCTTTTCCGAAATGGCTTTTAAAAGTCCTGTCCGGTAAAGTGTCCGCAGGAGCAGGAAAGTGTTGCCGCCACCAACGGCCACAGCGTCGGTCTGGTCCAACGTCCTCAACGGGTCACCTGGTCCATGCAAGGGAACGAGCTCGATGCCCATTTCGGCGAATACTGCGGAGACCTTCTCCACGTAGGCGTCCTGTTGTTCCGGAGGGGCGGCGAAGGGCACGAACGCCAGGCGTTCATGGCCGCTCAGGTATGCGGCGACATAGGCCCGGGGCCATTGGAAGAAGGGTTCCCCGGGAAGTGTGGAGTTGGATAGCAGCAGGAGTTCCATGGTGCGATGTTACGGAACCACGGCGCCAACGATCACCAGTTCGATGATCCCGGGCGCTCCATCCGTGGTAATGGTGACCGTGCGTGTAAGCGGACCTTCCGGCGCGCGACCATTGAAGGTAACGGTCACTTCGCCCATTCCTCCCGGAGGTATCGGTGCTTGAGGAAGTGTGGCCGCCGTGCAACCGCAGTCGGCCTTGCTGGAGACCAATTGCATGGGTGCAATGCCATTGTTCTCCACATGGAATGTGAATGTCCTAACCTCCCCTTGCTTCAGTTCTCCAACCTTCCGGATGCTGCGCTGCACGGCATGGTCAGCACTTTGCTCGGACCATTCCACCGCTACCACTTCGATCCTGCGCTCACGAGCGGCTTCCACGCTGTAGACCGAGTGCTTCAGGTCCTTCAGGTCATCACTGACCCCACCGGCCGATCGTTCTTCTCCATAGGGTAGTATGCGCAAGGCAACGCGACCACCGTTCTGCGCGGTCCCATCGAAATAGGGGGTCAGCACACCATGGTTCCATACGCGCAAATGATTGCGGAGGCTTTCGATCCGTCGCATGGAAAGGTTCTTGTTGTAGTCGTTGCGGGCCAGTGGACTTGCATGGCCGCGAACCTCCAGTGTAATGGATGCCCCGCGTTCCAGTTCCATATAAAGCGCCTCCGCCAGTTCCAGTAACAACGCGTATCCTCCATCCACATCGTCGATGAAGAATCGTTCGATGGCCCGAGCGTCCGTCTGTTCGGCCTTGTAGATGGGCTCAAGCGCACGATACCGTTGGTAGGTGTCCCCGTACGGTCGTGGTGTGGTGGTGCTCCACGAACGGGGCTCCGGTTCATCGTTGTGGAAATAGAGCTTCAGGGGGAATCTGGCCTGCAGGGAACTCAGCTCGTGCATACGGCGGATCACCTCGGTGGTCTGCTCAAGGGTGTCAGGGGGCGCTGCTGCAGTTGGTCCCTGAGGCTCGGTCGTCCATCGATACAGGTCGTTGCAGCAGGTCTCTCCCTTGGCGGCGAAGGAGCCTTTCCGGTTACTGGTCAGCCATCCTTCTCCACGGTCGGGATACAGTGCAGGGTAGAGGTCGTTCGCCGGACTGTTCATTGGTGACCCCGCATTGTCCGGCATTGTGAAATCCCCATTGTTCCATGGGCTTCTGAAAATGTCGTATCCGCCAAGGCCTGGCAGGAAATCGGAACTGAACCATAGGGTTGCCGATGTGGTATCGAACCATGGCGTGCGCTCATTGCCCGGCGTGTTCACCGTAGGTCCGAGCGGCTTTACATCGATGGCCCTGCCATCACGAAGCTCGGCCTGCCAGATGTCCATGCCACCTGGACCACCGGTCCGGTCGCTCACGAAGAACAGGAGCTCCCGACCCTGCCAATGCACCACCATTGGTTGTGTGCTGAGCGCATCGCCCAGGCCTTCGAGCGGTGTCAGCACGTCAACGTTCCTGCCATCATATGGGGCATAGTGAATGCGACAGGGTGCGTCGCCGTGACAGTGCGTGGTGAATATCCACTTTCCAGTGCCTGACCATGTGCTGTTGGCCAACTGGCCGTTGGTGGGTTGACCTTTCAATGCCACCGCTTCGGTCCACTGCCCGTTGAGCGTAGTGCTCATGTAAAGTCGTGATCGATATTCCATGGTGTCCTCCACCTCGCCCTCCTTGTTGTAGCTGCCACGCATGCTGGTGAACAGGAGCGCATTATCCGGCCCGATACGCGCGCCGAACTCACTATCATAACTGTTCACGGGCATGGGGAGATGCTCCAATGCGATCGTATCGGGTCTTGCGTCGAACTGACGCGCCAGGGCTATGCCCTTCAAAGCGTTCGAAGCTCGTTGCGTCACCATGGAGCGCTTGTCCTTTTCGCGCTGCAGTACCTTGTTCCAGGTCCGTTCGGCCTCGTCATATGCACCCGCGCTCAGTTGCATTTCGCCCAGCCAGCGAAGGGCGTCAGGATAGGTGCGGCCCATGTCCTTGCGGTACACTGTCGCGTAAAGCTCGGCGGCCTTGTCGTACTGATGGCTCCACCGGCAGGCCTCGGCTTGCTTCCATTGCAGGCTCATCCGTCCGGGTTCGATCGCCAGTGCGCCGTCGTAGAATCGCGACGCACCATAGTATTCACCACGTGCCATGGAGGCATCTCCCCAGGCCGTCCATTGCTCCGCGCTTTGCGCATGTGCAAGGAGCGCACAGGCCTGCAGCATGGCAGCCAGCAGGTAGGAACGGACCATGGAGATGTTCATGTGCTCACAACTGTTCGGGACAGGCCTTGAATCGCGCAGGAACGGCCGGACGATGCTTGAGGATCCGGATCACGGCGAATTCGATACCGCCCCTGTTGCGACTGGCCGGCACCAGGTCGCTGGTATTGATGTCATAGCTCACCCCAACGGTCCAGTCGTCGTATTGGAATCCGGCATGTACATAGCCCGCATCAGCCGCTCGTCCATGGAGCCCTAGAATGACGGCCCGCTCCAATCCGTAACGGTCAAGCAGGATGTAGCGGACATCGGAGCCGATGATCAGCTCGTTGAACTCGCCCTGCGTCATCCATTGCGCCCTGGGTAACAGGTCCACACGTTCGCTCACGGGGAACTGGCCAAGGATGTGCGAAGAGCTGCGACCATCCAACGGCACCCCCGGGCCCCCGAGAAAGCCGATGTCGGGCGTGGTGAGGTTGAAGAAGGAGAGGCCCAATTGGAGCAGGTGCCGATGCCGCGGGGTGAACCGATACGTGGCACCGGCGTGCAGGTCGGGGTGGATAAGGCCATCGCGCTGGAATGATTCGCCGTTGGCCAGTTGGGGGTCGAAGTAGAAACCGTTGTACTGGGCATCGAAGGTGAGCGCACCAGGGTCGATGGTGAGCGAGGTGAATCCGAATAGTACTCCACCACTTATGCTGTGCTGGCGTAGCTCGCCCCAACGTTCCGTCCAACTGGCCCCACCTAGTAGCTGGAACTGGGTCATTTTACTGTCGCCTGCCTTATCGTTCATGGCCCAGAACCCGATGGCCAGCTTATTCGACCTGCCCAGTTCGCGTAGTTCCCAACCCAGGCCGAAGGTGCGGTAGGGGATGGTCACGGAACGCCATTGCTGACGGAAGATGCCGTTGTACCGCTGGCTGCCATCGAACTGGCCGATACACCCTGGCCCAAGGGCCAACGGTGCATTGAAATACTGGGAGAAGTGGATGTCCTGGGCCCTGAGCTGCCCAACGAAGGCCCATACCGAACACGCAACGATGAGCCATGGCATGTGAAGCCGTACGGTCTTTTGGGACTTCCGCTCGTCCATTTCAGGTCGATGAGGGTCATGTCGCGTCATCGCACCACCGTGACGTTGCCCTTGGTGAAGTAATCCTGTCCATCGATGCACCAAGCACGCAGATGGTAGACGAACACCGCCGGGTCCACTGGCATGCCTTTGAAGCGGCCGTCCCAGCCGTTCGAAGGATCGGTGCTTTCGAAGACCAGTTCGCCCCATCGGTCAAAGACCTTGAATTCCATGCGAGCAATGTGACGGCCACGCACATAGAGCAGGTCGTTCGCTCCATCACCGTTCGGGGTGAAGGTGTTGGGCACGAAGATGTCCGGATCCTCGCAGAGCAGCTCGTACACCTGCACGGTCACCGGGATGGAGCGGATGCAGATGCCATCACTGATCGTGGCGATGAAGGTCGTGGTCTGCTGCACAACGGCGGTCGGGTTCGAGATAGTGGGGTCGCTCACCGCGCCTGGGGGCTGCCAGTCATAGGTGACACCCGTGGCTGGCGTGGCCAGAAGTTGTACAGTGGTGCCGGGGAGCACAAGGGTCTGGTCGGCACTGGCGGTGACCGTGCTTCCGAACAGCGGCGAAACGTTCACGGTCACCGTTCCGCTCCAGCTACAGCCAAGATCCGAGGAGAGGTTCACACCGTAGGTGGTTTGTGAGGTGGGTGCTACAAAGGCGGTCGTGGTGCCTTGTCCGCTGATGATCTCATCGGCAGGCACCCACTCGATGCTGGCGCTCCCCAGGTCCCCGCTTACGGAGAGCTGAGCGGTATCACCCACGCAAATGCCCTGCTCACTGGTCAACTGCACAGTGGCCAGTTGCACCATTACATTGACGCTGTCCCTGGCAGTACAGACCGATCCGTTGCTCGCACGGATATGATAGGTTCCGCTTACAGCGGGCGAAACAGTCCCCGTGCTGTCCGTGGAGGGGCTGTTGAGCATGTCGGTGAACTGCGCGTTGCTGCTCCAGTGCCAGGTGCTCGCCGTACCAAAGCTGGTGGCGATCAGCTCGAAGGAGCTCAACGGTCCGCAGATGAGCGTATCATTCATGGCCTGCAACAGCGGTCCGGCTGGTGCGATGGTGACCGTTCGCGTGGCGATGTCCTGTCCGTTGCAGGTGTTCGGACTGCTCGCCGTGAGCGTGACCGTGTAGGTGCCTGGCTGAGCATAGGTGTGTGTCTGCGAAGTAGCGTTCGAGGTTTGTCCGTCGCCGAAGCTCCAGAGGTGCTGGGTGGCACCGCTGCTCAGGTTGGTGAATGCAACGGTGAGCGGAGCGCATACCGTATCAGGGGCCAGGAATGCCGCGATGGTCAGAGGGGCATCGAAATCGAATTTGAGCACCGCGTTGTTGCATCCGGAACTGTTGTTCGTATTGCTCCAGGCACCGGGCGTCGTCGGGAAGTCATCGTTGTTCTGACATCCTGCGCATACCGATTGATACACTCGTCCCCTGCGATCAAAGCGACTGGTGCCACCGTCCACGTGCTCGGGACTGAGGTCGCCGCCATAGAACGTGGCGTACGTGAGGGCGTTCATATTGATGTCGAAGACCGCCAGATACAGATCGTGGCCGGCGGTGTTCGGCTGGTGGGCATCAGCGGAAACGGGCAGTCCGGTCGTGGTTAGCGACCCACCGAGCCCTCCGGCGCTACTGCCCCATCCACTGGTGTAGATCTTGTCGCATACATCCACCAGGAACGCTGTGGGCGAAATGTCCGGTGTGCCATCGCCACTTCCCGTGCGGGCGGCCAGGAGCAGTTGGCTGAGGCCCTGGTCCAGCTTGGCGATGAACTGTCCACCTGCCGGCACATTGTATGCGGCGTTCAGGTTCAGCTGCCCGCTTGGTGCGGAGGTTTGCCCGAACAGGTAGACATCATTGTTGCCATCAAGCTCCACGAAGTAGGCCTGGTCATAAGCACCGGAACCATAGTAGGTGAGTGCTTCGATCACCGCGCCATTGATGCTGAAGCGCGCAACGAAAGCATCGGCCGCACCGCCATTATTGTTCGGGGCCCATGCGGTGGACGAGGCAGGCAGATCGGTACTTGTAGTGCCGCCGCAAACGAACAGATGACCCGCCGTGTCGAATTCGCCCGAGTACACGGCGTCCGCACCACTGCCGCCGATGTAGCTCGCATATTGCAGTTGGCTAAGGGCTGGGTTGAATCGGGCCACAAAGCCATCGTGCCCACCACCTGCGAATAGCGATTGTGCCGAGCCTGCCGTAACAGGCATGTTGGTGCTCTGCGTGCAGCTCACGATCCAGACGTTCCCAAGCACATCCAACAGGACCTCGCCACGTACCTCATCGGCGTAGTTGAATTTCAGGGCTGGTGCCGAGTTGAGCCCATCATTGCCTGTGCCGCCCAGGTAGGTCGACCCGATCAAGGCCGAACCGTTCGCGCTAAGCTTCGCGATGATCATATCGGAGCCGTTCGGGTAGGAGAGGCCCAGTCCTGCGGGAGTGAAGGCCGTGCCTCCGGCGAAGGAGTTATCGAAGGCGTTCGCGGTGGTGGGGAAATTGGTGGAGGCCGAGGTGCCCAGCACGATCACCTGGTCGTTCTCATCCACGATCAAGCTATGTGGCATTTCCGCCGCCGATCCACCGATATACGTGCTCCAGACCAGGAAGCTGCCGGTGGTGTCGTACTTGGTAATGGCAATGTCGGTGGTGCCTCCGGCCCAGGTCGTTTGATAGGCGCCCATGGTCGTGGGGTACTGGTTGCCGAATGCCGTGCTCCCTGCGTAAAGGAACCCGGCCGCATCAAAGGTGGCCGAGTAACCGAAGTTGTTGCTGACGGAACCACTGAATGTAGCGAACGAGAGTTCGGGGTCGATCACCACGGGACGCGAACTGTCGTAGGGGCCCAGTGCGAAGCCGACGATCCCGTTCTTCAAGGTGTATCGGCACTGAATCGGACGCCTTTCCCCATGGATCTCCTGATAGGCCAGTGGGATCCGTTCCATCAGGCGCCCCAAGGTGGTGCCAATGATGAGGGCCCCGTTGCGCAGACGTAGCTCAGTGGCTCCTTCATATGCGATCTGCACCCTGCTCGGGTCGGTGTGCGGGGCCACTACCAGATCGTATTTCGGTCCGGCATGCCCGGTGCGGAAAACGGCATTGCACCCTGGAGCTACGTCCTCCATGATCACTTCGCTGAACGCACAGGCATTGACACCCCATTTCGCCGGGTCGCTGCCCAGGAAGTAGTTGTGGGTCCCACGCACGGGAATACGACCCACGATCCTGCCGTTCGATGCCGCATGCACAAAGCGGATACGCACGGCATGGTGGTCAAGAAAGGCATGTTCAGGTGCGCCCACGTTCAACCGCACATCGGCATGCGCACGGTCAAGCGCTTCTGCATCATACCGCTCGACCACCACCGCGCCTCGCTCGAACCAGAGGTTGGCGCCTGGGCTCTCAGCCATATAGTGGACCTTGTCCTCCCACTGGCCCTTGTTCTCGATGAACCGCATTCCCGACTGTGCATGCACGGGCTGCACCCAGGCTGCCATTGCCGCAAGGCACGTGATCGGGATGGAACGCATCGGCATGGAGCACGAAGTTACCCACGCAGGTCACTTCGGCGGAAGAAGGGCATCGGGTCATGCGCTCGTGCTGCGCACTTATGGCCACGGAAGTGTCATGTCGCGCACGGATGGGTCTCGTTGAGCCGTTCCTATGGCATCTGAGACCTTAGGTCCAAGCCCCCATCATAAGCCAGGGGCGTGTGGCTCAATGTGGACCGCGAGCAGTCGTTCCGGTCTTCACAGCTCCGGAAAGGAGCGGGGTGGCTTCCTTGCTCTCCCACTTCACCACCATTCTGAATTCCACTCGACGGTTCCGGGCACGACCGGCCTCGGTCCTGTTGCTCGCGATCGGCTGATTCTTGCCATGCCCGATCGGGGTCAGCCTTTTGGGGTCAACGCCGTGTTCGAACAGGTGGTCAACAACCGCGATGGCCCGTTGCTGGCTCAGGTCCAGGTTGTAGGCGGCACCACCGATATCATCAGTGTGTGCTTCAATGACCAGTTCCAGTTCAGGGTGTTGATGGAGGGTCGCAATGATCTGGTCAAGGACCACTTCCGAACCTGGTTCGAGCGTCGCGCTCTTGTAAGCGAAATGAATGGCGCTAGTGCGGAGCTTGGTATGTGCAAGCTCTTCCAGGGAGGCCATGTCGAGCTTGCTGAGGTCCAACAGTTGTTCCACCTGCAATCCATGGACCTCTGCATCCAGGAACTGCAGTTCCTTGAGCTTCCGATACACTTGGTAAAGGTCCTCAATACTCTTCGTGTCGCCCACGCCATAGGTATACTCTGCCCTGATCGGGTCGAAACGCTCGATGATGCGGTAGAGCTTGCGGACCTCTGTGAACCGAGGGTCATCAAGACTGACGCGTTCCTTGCTGGCGAAGAGGATGACCGAGAAGGTCACATCGGTGAGCTCCTGGCCTTCCATTTGGTGGTCATCGAAGGGGATCTCCTGATACTCGAACATATGGGTGGCGCCCATGGCGTCCTGGTAGGTGGCCACAACAGCCATGTCCTCATGGTCCCTGAAGCGGTCGATGACCACGATGGTCCGCGAGTTACAACGATGGTCCATGCGCCCATTACTGTCCGGTTGACCGATCACATCAAGCTTCACCGTGTAGACCCCTGGCGCTTTGAATTGATGCTGGATACGCGTTCCTTCCTTCCGGGCGCCATCGCCCATGTCCCAGACATGGTCGGTCGCTACGATTCCGGGAATGTGGCTTTGCGTAGCATCCAGTGCCAATGCTCGCCCAGTGCGCACCGTGTCCGGGGCCGTTATCCATGCCTGATCGTGATCGCTGACCATGATCTCCTTGCTGGAGATCGTGTGGAAAACGTCCCCTGTGCGCTTATCCACGAGCATTGAACGTACCAAGTAGGTGCCACGCTTCGCGTAGCAATGGTTTGCGGCCAGCCCATGAACGATGGTGCCATCACCCATGTCCCACACATGTTCCAGTGGCAGAATACCAGTTACACTTTGCTGACGCTGTTTGACAGCATAACAGTAGTTGTTACGCTGCTGTGCGGTGCAATCCACGAAGGGCGTGATGGTTCGTTTGACCCTGTGGACCTGGTCGGTCCCGGTCCGGTCCGAGCTGAACAGCGCGTTCATCCCGTCACCGATCTCCGAGTAGCTGTGGTCGTTGAAAGGTCCATTGATGGGCGCTGCCATGAAAGTCGGGATACCTGGCTTGCCATCCGAGAAAGAGCAGGAGAGAAGGTCCAGCTGGCCATGTCCTCCGGGCCTGTCCGATGAGAAATAGAGCGTGCCATCCTTACCAAAGCGCGGAAATACCTCGTTATTCGGCCCGTTTATCCCGGTTCCCAGATTGACCGGAACGGTCCAGCCTGAACCGTTGCGTTGACTGAGGTACAGGTCCATGCCACCTTGTCCACCTTGCATATCACTGGCGAATACCAATAGGTTCCCGTCAGGGGAGAAGGTCGGGTGAAGTACGGAGTGTTCGGTCGAATTATGTTCGAACGCGATGGGTGCTTTCCAAAGTCGGTCGACCTGTTGAGCGAAGAACAGTCCCAGTTGTCCGTTCTTCAGGCCACGGGCGGATAGTTTCTTCGGAATGAAGAGATTGCGTGTGAAGCAAATGGTGGCTCCGCCGTCCGTGAAGGTGGCAGGGCCTTCGTTCACAATGGAGGCCAGTTCGGCACTGAAAAGGACCGGTGTGCCGGTCTTGCCATTCTCATAGGGTACCCAGTAAAGGTCGGAGAGCGGCTTGGCCGTTTCCGCATCGGTCACGGTGATGGCACCTGGCGCTTCACGCACAGAGCACATCACGAACCCGCTGTCCAGGAATACGGGTGCATAATCCTCTCCGGAAGGACGAATATCAAGCAGGGTCACCTCGTGGATGACCTGCGCGCTCCCTGTCAGGCATGACGCGGTGGCCAGAAGTAGGATGAACGTTATGCGCATCAGAAGTAACGTGGGTCGCGGACCCTGATACGGTAACCGAATTCATACTGAAGCATCAGCTCGTGTGAGCCATGGTGGTAACGACTTATCGGCGAAAGGCCCATGTCGTAGGCATAGCCTAGTCGCCATTGGGGTGTTGGCAGGATCTCGATCATCCCAATGACCGCATCGCCGGTCCGGTAGGAGACCCCTGCCCAGACCTTGTCCTTGATGATAAGGTTGGTGCTGAGGTCCGCTTGGAGCCCGCTTTCCACGCGGTATCGAAGCAACGTCGAGGGCTTCAACTTAAGGTCCTTGCTAAGTTCGATCACGGTCCCTCCAGTGAGCATGGGTTGCGCCTGGAGCGAGCTTTCTACGATGGTGAAGGCTGTTTGGTTCGCTTCGTAGAGGTGGGAGAACAGGAAGGGCACTGATGCCCCCATGAACCAGGTCTTGTTGTAGTAGAACACTCCAGCGCTGAAATTGGGCCGAACGGCATTCCTGGTGTTCGTGCTGAAGCTCAGGTCGCTCATGTCCTGTAGAGCGACCTCGGTCCAGTCGGCGCGGAGCATGGTAAGTCCTGCGCCGATACCCAGCGAGAGCGTCTTCCTGCCGAATCGCATTCGATAAGCATAGTTGCTGAAGATCCCGGTCTCGTTGCTTACACCGATACGGTCGTTGTAGAGCATCAGACCAAGACCGACCTTCCGACGGGCCAGAGGCGCATGGATGCTGAGCGTTTGTGTGACGGGAGCGCCTTGGAACCCGACCCATTGTTGACGATGGGTGAGATTGGCCGCCAGAACATCGCGACTCCCTGCATACGCCGGATTGATGGCCAGCCCGTTGAAGAGATATTGGCTTGTCAACGGTGTGTGCTGCCCCATGGCGCACAGCCGGACGGCCAGAAAGGCCAGTATCAGGATGTGTTTCATGGAGGTCAACGTTTCAGGATGATGTGGCCGTTGTACGTACGATCCCCGCCGAGGTTCAGCACGTAGTAATAGGTGTCATCCGGTAGCTCGCCGGAGTTCCTGCTTCGGCCGTTCCATTCGTTCCGATATGCTTCAGAGCGATAGACCAGTCGCCCCCATCGGTTGAAGATCTGCAGGGAGCTTGTGGGATAGGCTTCGATGCCCCGGACCTCCCATTGGTCGTTCACGCCATCCCCATTGGGACTGAATCCCTCGGGAATGAGCAGGTCGTCCAGATGGATGTTCACCGTGTCGCTCACCGAGGAGCATTGGTTCATCGAGGCAGTGAGCACCACCAGGTTATCTCCCAAGCCCAGTTCCGTGATGGTTGTGACACTGTCCGTGGGGGCGGTGATGGTGCCTGCTCCCGTCAAGATCCACCAGTTCAGATCTGTTCCGGATGACGCGGATCCTTGCAGGTCGGTGTGGTCGATAACAGCGATGTGCTGATCCGGACCAGCGTTCACCCACAGTCCTTCAATGGCCTCAATGAAGATGGCCAATGCTGTGTCGCGTGCCGAACAGGCACCATCAATGACCGTCCATGCCAAGGAGTAGGTCCCATAGGAACTCGCGACCACGGCAGCGGTTGGAGAATTGGACGGTTCGATGGACAGACCACCCGCTGATGCCGACCAACTGCCCGACCCGCTTGCGGTGAGGGCATTCATGGTCGCATTAGTTCCACATACGGTGATATCCGGGCCTGCATTCGCGGTTATCGGGGTCTGCACGAACACTGCTTGAGTCAGATGCGATGTGCATTCGCCGAGGATCACTGTGTAGGTGATAGGCATCGAGCCATTCAAACCGGCAGGGGTAAAGGTCGATCCCGATACTCCAGTGCCGGACCAAGTGCCGCCCATGGTGCCTGTGACATAGGTGTTCAGATCGATCGGTGTCGCATCCCCGCAAATGGGTCCAGGGAAGACCCATGATGCATCGGCATCCACAGCGATGTTTACCTGTTGCGAGCTCATGGCGAGGCATGCGCCATCGATCATGTAGGTCACCGTGTAGGCGCCAGGTACACTGTTGTTAAGCTGAATGGTCCCGGTTGATGCATCGATGCTCATGCCTGATGGCTGGGAGGCGAATGAACCTCCCAATTGCGCTGTCCATGGTACAGGCGGGCTGTCAGACAGACAGTAGCTGCTCTGCGCATAAGCGAAGTCGGCATCGGGGACTTCCGAAAAGATGACGGTCACCGTGTCCGTGCTAGTGCAAGTGCCAAGCGTGACCGTCCAATACAGGTCATACGTACCCGGCTGGATAGCGGTAATGTCCGTTCCTGCCTCGAAGGGTGAGGAGAAGGTAATGGACACTGGTCCTGACCACTGGCCATTTCCTGCTGCGTTCAGCGTGGTTGCAACACCGCAAACGAACTGGTCATTACCAGCATCACTGGTGCAGTCGAGTGGCGTGCCTGAGCAATTGCAATTGGCATTCCAGATATCATCGACGGTGTTCGCGTTACCATCATCACAGGGCGTTCCAGGGAGGGAGGTTCCACCTGTCATTCCCAGGCAGTCGATCAGCTGTCCGATGCAGTTGCAGTTGGCATCGAGCATGTCGTTGCCAGTGGTCGGATTGCCGTCATCACAAGCGGTTCCAGGAGAGCTAATGACCAGGTTCAGGACCTCGGTCACACAGCCGACCACAGCGCTGTAGGTGCCGCCGGTGGTGTAGGTGGTTCCGTTCACGCTCCAGGTGTAGCTGTCGCAAGCGGAAGCCGTGGTCGTGTTGGTGCTGCTGGGCGTGATGGTCAGGTTGAGGACCTCGGTGACGCAGCCCACCACTGCGGTGTAGGAGCCGCTGGTGGTGTAGGTCTGCCCGTCGACGCTCCAGGTGTAGCTGTCGCAGGCGGAAGCGTTGGTCGTGTTGGTGCTGCTGTTCGTGATGGTCAGGTTGAGGACCTCGGTGACGCAGCCCACCAGTTCACTGTAGGTGCCGCTGGAGCTGTAGGTCTGCCCGTTCACGCTCCAGGTATAGCTATCGCAGGAGGCAGCAGTAGTGTTGTTGGTGCTGCTGTTCGTGATGGTGAGGTTGAGGACCTCGGTCACACAGCCGATCACAGCGGTATAGGAACCGCTGGACGTGTAGGTCTGGCCGTTCACGCTCCATGTGTAGCTGTCGCAGGCGGAAGCGGTGGTCGTGTTGGTGCTGCTGTTCGTGATGGTCAGGTTGAGGACCTCGGTGACGCAGCCCACCACGGCGGAGTAGGAACCGCTGGTGGTATAGGTCTGGCCGTTCACGCTCCAGGTATAGCTATCACAGGAGGCAGCAGTAGTGTTGTTGGTGCTGCTGTTCGTGATGGTGAGGTTGAGGACCTCGGTCACACAGCCGACCACAGCGCTGTAGGTGCCGCCGGTGGTGTAGGTGGTTCCGTTCACGCTCCAGGTGTAGCTGTCGCAGGCGGAAGCGTTGGTGGTGTTGGTGCTGCTGGGTGTGATGGTGAGGACGAGTTCCTCGGTGACACAACCCACTACTTCACTGTAGGTGCCGCTGGAACTGTAGGTCTGCCCGTTCACGCTCCAGGTGTAGCTGTCGCAGGCGGAAGCGTTGGTGGTGTTGGTGCTGCTGGGGGTGATGGTGAGGACGAGTTCCTCGGTGACACAGCCCACCACGGCGCTGTAGGTGCCGCTAGTGGTGTAGGTCTGTCCGTTCACGCTCCAGGTGTAGCTGTCGCAGGCGGAAGCGTTGGTGGTGTTGGTGCTGCTGGGTGTGATGGTGAGGACGAGTTCCTCGGTCACACAACCCACCACTTCACTGTAGGTGCCGCTGGAACTGTAGGTCTGTCCGTTCACGCTCCAGGTGTAGCTGTCGCAGGCGGCAGCGTTGGTGGTGTTGGTGCTGCTGGGTGTGATGGTGAGGACGAGTTCCTCGGTCACACAACCCACTACTTCACTGTAGGTGCCGCTGGAACTGTAGGTCTGCCCGTTCACGCTCCATGTGTAGCTGTCGCAGGCGGAAGCGGTGGTCGTGTTGGTGCTGCTGTTCGTGATGGTCAGGTTGAGGACCTCGGTCACGCAGCCCACCAGTTCACTGTAGGTGCCGCTGGAGCTGTAGGTCTGCCCGTTCACGCTCCAGGTATAGCTATCGCAGGAGGCAGCAGTAGTGTTGTTGGTGCTGCTGTTCGTGATGGTGAGGTTGAGGACCTCGGTCAC
>JBKDXR010000028.1:0-27665 GCA_046306055.1 Flavobacteriales bacterium | reverse complement strand
CATCAAGGCGCGCTTTCTGGATGTGGCAGAGCTGTGGGGCCGCCAGCCGGCGAACGGAACGCGCAAGCTGCAGGGCTGGCTGGTCACCAACACGCGTTTCACCAGTGATGGCTTGCAGTACGGCCAATGCGCCGGCCTGCGCATGGTGAGCTGGGACCACCCCGAGACCGGAAGCCTGCGGCATCGCATCGACCGCAGCGGGCTTTATCCGCTCACCTGCCTCAACAGCCTGACCAAGGCTGAGAAGGACCGCCTGCTGCAACTGGGCCTGGTGCTGGTGCGCGACATTCTGGAACGCCCTGCCGTACTTCACGATGCGCTGGTGCGCGGTCCACGCATTGCCCAAGTGATGGCCGATGCCGAGGCGTTGTGTGGACCGGTTTGAGCATGGCCTTGAGAGTGCTGCTTAGTCGTGCGCGTACCACGAGCCATCACCCCAGGAGCGAGCATGGGTGAAAGGCCCCCGCCACTCGATGACCTGCCGGGTCCTGCACCCTTCTGGCCCATGTACCACCAGAACGACAGCGCCCCGACCTAACGTTCGGGGCGCTGTGTTCAGAGGCTATCTATCAGCCGGTCACTTGCTGATCACCAGGCGCTCGGTGTAGCGGTCGTTGCCGGCCGTGATGTTCACCATGTACAGGCCGCTGGCCATCTCGGTCAGCTCCAGCACCTGGTACACCATGCCGTCGTTCACCGCGATCACTTGCGCGCTCACGCGGGCTCCGCTCAGGTCGTAGATGTCCACGCTCACGGTGTTCACCCCTTCCTCCACAGCGCTCAGGCTCAGGGTGAGCAGATCGCCACGATTGGGGTTGGGGAACATCGCCAGTTCAGCTGCCCTGGTGCTGCCCGTCGCCTGCGGTGCCATGCCCTGCCCAACAGGGCTGCCCACGATGGTCACTCTGCACACATCGCCCCAGGCGCCTGGGGCAGGTCCCGTTACGCACCACTGGTTGTTCTTGAACACGCGCACCTCCACGTCGTAATCGCCATTGGGCAGTGCAGGCGTCCAGTTCAGTTGCAGCACTGGTGTGGTGGTGGTGCGCACCACCGGCGAGGCCAGTTCAGCGCTCCGCCAGCGGAACTGGTATTGCGTGGCACCATCCACCGGACGGGCCACCACCTTGCTCACCGAGCTGGCACCCCAGGTGCGGGTAACGCCGCAGCTGTAGTTCACGTTGCCGGGGATGTCCATCAGCTTGGTGAGGGGACATGCCGCACGCACCGGATCGATCTTGAAGCGGCACACCGGACCCCAGGCGCTGTTGGTGCCGTTCACACGGCTACGCACCTTCGCGTTCATCAGCACGTTGGCCGGGATCTGGTCGGGGCTCCAGTTGTTGATCTGCATGTGGCAGGCACGGGTGGCGCTGGCCGGACCGAAGCCATCGCTGGTGGCGTGGTTGCGGAACTTGGCGTAGCCGTAAGTGCCGTTGGGGTCGAAGATCCAGAACTGGTATCCGTCGTCCGTTTGGTCGCCCACTTGCCATTGTGCGCTCACAGCCGCATTCTCTGCCGCAACAAGGAACTGGTTGTTCATCCAGTCGAGCTTGTCGCAGCTGGTGTAGATGAGCTTGTCGCCGCCCAAGGGCAGGCAGAAGCCACCGTTATTGATCACCGCGCTCAGGCCACCACTGTTGAAGTTGTTGCGGTTGTCGATGATGCGCTGACCGCTGGTGGTGCGCAGGATGTAACCACCGTTGGCCATGCCGTCACCACCGGCGTCGAATACGCGCAGGTAGTAGCAACCGTCGGGCAGACAGGTATTGTCAGTGATCACCGCGCCACCGGGATACCATCCACCGCCGCTCTGCACCAGGATATTGGTGCCGGTGGTGCGCAGTTCCCACGTGTTCTGGAAACCATTGGCATCGGTCTGGAACTCCACGATCAGGTCCGTGGTGCATTGTTGGCCCACGCATGCGCAGTTCACGATCTGGCCCAGCACGAAGTTGGGCCCGGCATTGCACGCATCGCCGTTCTGGCCGAAAAGCGTGGGGCAGTTGTCCAGGCAGTCGATCACGCCATCCCCGTCCGAATCGGTGGTGTTGATGGTCACGGAAACATCGGCCGTGCTCGATGTGCAGGGTGCCGTGCCAGTGATGGTCCAGCGCAGCACGATCGGACCCGCACCGCCCGTGTGGGTGAAGGTGCTGTTCGGGTCGTTCGCATCGCTGAAGGTGCCTGTGCCACCGCTCACGATGCTCCAGGTACCGGTGCCCAGGCTCGGGGTGTTGCCGCCCAGGCTAGTGGTGCCGGTGTTCGCGCAGATCAGCTGGGGGCCTCCAACGGTGGCCGCTGTCGGGGGCGTGGTCACCTGCAAGGGGGCAGTGCTGCTCACGCTCGCGCAGGGGCCGACGCCATCGGGATCATCCGTGGTCCAGGTCAATGTCAATGCGGTGCCCACTTCACTGATGTCCGGCGTGTACGTAGTGCTGGCGCTGGTGGTGCTGCCGAAGGTGCCTGCACCGCCGCTCCATGAACCCGTGCCGTTGGAGCTGGCCGTGATGTTCACCGCCGTGGTGCCACACGTGGTGTAGGGACCGCCCGCATTGGCCGTGGCCGGGGTGTTCACCACCACTTGCACGGAGGCCGGGAAGCTGGTTGCCGCGCAGTTCGCATCACTGATCGCCGTGATGGCGTAGGTGGTGGTGCTGGTGATCGGCCCTGTGGGGTCGATGGTGAAGGGCGAGGAGGCGATGGCATTCACGGTGACCGGCGAACCACCATTCGTGGTGTAGGTGATGCTCCAAGGACCGGTGCCGGTGAGGGTGCCGGTAAGCTGCGGAGCGCCACTGCCGCAGAAGGGCCCGTTGGGGTTGAGGGTGGCCGTGGGCAGCGGGTTCACCGTGAAGGTGGCCGGAAGCCTGATGGCCTCGCACGCGTTGAAGCCGCAGGTGGCGTGGAAGGTGGTGGATCCCGGCACGGTGTTGTTCACCGCACCCTGCCCCACCGGATCGAAGAGCCCGCCGGTGAAGACCAGCGTGCCCGCCGTGGGCGCATTGTACCAGCGTACCTGCGAGGGCATCGTATAGTCCACCTCGATCACGGCGCCGCCGATGGTGGCATCGGGGTTGGTGAAGAGGTTATCGGTGGTCTGCCGGGTGCGCAGGTTGATGGAGCCCCCGCTGGCCGGGAAGCCCGCCAGGGTGATCACCGGATCGGGGCTCACCGTGCCCGGACCGGTGGCCGTGGTCAGTTGCACCTCGGCCAGGGTGTAGGCACCGGAAAGGGCCACGCGGATGTTCTGGCGCTGGGCGCTACCGAGGATATTGTTAGCCGCCACCACGTTGGTGAGCCTCAGGCGGGCTGCTGTGACCACAGCCCCGGCAGGCAGTGCGGGTACGGTCACCGTGGCGCGCGTGGTGATGGTGGCGCCTTCGCTGGTGAAGTTGGAACCCGGAAAGGGCGTGCTGCCGGCCTGGGCCACGGTGGGACACGTGGCCGACAATCCTTGTCCCGAAGGCACTGTGCCGCCCTGGCAGATGGCCAGGCTGGACGTGCCGACAGTGGGATTGCCCGTAGAGACGTTCACCGTGATCACCACATCACTGGTGCTGGCCGTGCAGGGGGCGTTGCTGATCGTCCAACGCAGGGTGTAGGTACCGGCACCACCCGCCGGGGTGAAGGTGGCGTTGGATGCGGAAAGCGAGCTGAACTGCGCTAGCGAGGTGGAAGGGCCGGAGACCATGCTCCATGCACCGGTGCCGTTCACGGGTGCGTTCGCAGCGAGGACCGCACTGCCGTTGGTGCAGATGGCCTGCGGCGCACCGGCGCTGGCCGTGGTGGGCGGGGTCACCACCACCACAGTAACGGCAGGGGCCGTGGCCGACGTGCCGCACTGATCGGTGACCACGCAGGAATAGGCACCGGCCGCCGTGGCGTTGATGCTCGCCGTGGTCTCGCCGCCGGGGCTCCACACGTAGGTGTACGGCGGAACACCGCCGGTGCCCGATGCCGTGAGGGTGACGCTACCGCCCGCACAGATCGCAGGCGGCACGGCGGGGCTGATCGCCGCGCTGGCAATGCCGGTTCCCACGGTCACATCGGCCGTACGGGTCACCGAGCAGGTGCCATCGCTCACCACCACACTGAAGGTGGTGGTGCTCGTGAGCGCTGCGGTGGTGGTGCTGGCCGTAGCGGGCGAGTTCACCAATACCGACGGGGTCCATGCGTAGGTGAAGGTGCCGCCGCGACGGAAGGCCCAGGCCTCGGGTGTGGCAGGGGCCACCGAGAAGGTGGCATTGTTGCGGCCGGGCGGTGTGAAGCCGACGGTTCCCGTCTGGTTCTCCACCCCCACGGTCTTCGCGCTGGCCACGGGATCCGTGGCTTCGGCAATGTGCACCTCCACATGCATGTCGCTCTCGAAGAGCTGGATCTGGAAGGTGGCATTGCCATCGTTCGCAGCGGCGTTGTAGAACTTCACGTTGTTCCAGCTCACCACGAACACGCGGTTCGGAGCGGTGCCTGCCGTGAAAGAGGTCACGGTACCGCCACCGGTCACGTTCAGGTCATCCCAAAGAGCCGCGATCAGCGTATTGGGGCCTGCCGTGGCGGGCAAGGTGGTGCTGTAGGTGGCCGTGCTGCCACTGCTGGTGCCCAACTGGAGCCATCCGTTGGTGTACGCGAACACCTGGTTGTAGGTGGTGCCGAAGAACTCGAAGCCGAAGGGCAGGGCGATGGCGCTGCTCACCGCATCATCACCGGTCACCACCGATGTGCCGGACCCGCTCAACAGGCCGAAGGGGGTGCTGCTGACCGCATAGTTGTTCGCATAGCCCGCCAAGCTGTTCAAGGTGGCGGTGCCGCCCGGGCAGACCTGCGCCGGCGAGGCCGTTGCCGCGGCGCTGATGGTGGGGTTCAGCACCACCGTGGTGGTTGCGGAGGTGGGGCATCCACTGGCGCCGTTGCTGGCGGTGACCGTGTACGTACCGGCCGCCGTGGAGCCTGCGCCGGTAATGGTGGGGTTCTGCTGGGTGCTGGAGAAGCCGTTCGGGCCGGTCCAGCTGAACACCGTACCGATGTTCGAGGTGGCCGTGAGGTTCAAATTCGCCGGAACACCGGGGCAGAGCGGACCGTTGTTGCCAGCGCTCACCGTGGGGGGCGGGGCGATACAACAGGTGAGGTTGGCGGTGTAGCCGGCTTGATTGAAGAACGCGCCGGAGGTGAAGTTGGTGGTTAGGCAGCCGCTTGGGTGTGAGCTCACGATCGGCGCGGGGATGGAGGTGCCGCTGAAGGTGCCCACCAGGGGCGAGGCCGTGGAGGGGCCGTCGTACACCTTCAACTCGTCGCCGAAGCCGCTCTCGACGCTGAACTGGGTGAAGGTCATGGTGAGCACCTCGCCGGGGTTCGTGGGGCAATAGGTGGTGGTGACGTTGGCGTTGTTGGGGTAGTTGGCGGCCCCGCCGGGATCCCGGATGGTGTTGCCGCACGAGGAGGGCTGCGGCGTGGCCGAGACGCAGATGCTGAAGGTGCCCATGGCACCGAGCGAGGTGTTGGTCAACACCCGTACCCAATAGTCCGTGAAGGCGGTGGCGCCGGATAGGTTCACCGCGGCCGGACTTCCGGTGGTGCAGCTGATGGGCGTGCCGCCACAAGCGGAGTAGAGCTCCAAGCCCCAGTGGCCGATGGTGCCGGCGGCGATGGCGATCTGGATGGGCGACTGGTTGAAGCCGCTGTTGAAACGGTACCACACATCACGAATGGTCCCTCCCGTTCCATTACAAGTCGGAGCGGCGATCTCGTTGTTAGCATCGAACGTGGTTCCATTGGTCGCTTCGCCCGGGCATTGGGCCGGTGTTTTCACGAAGAGCTGCGTGGCCTGGCCGCAGAGTTCGTTGGCCGGTGGGCACAGTTGGTCGCGGGTGAAGTTGCCGAGGTTCCGGTCGCATGAGTTCTGCGTGGCATGCAGCAGGCGCACGTTGACCGAGCTCGTCAGAGGGAATGGACCGATGGGCTGGATATTCCATTCCACCAGGCCGGGTATGGTCTGCGGTGGACCACCATCCACGCTGTACCATAGGGTCGTCGTCGGTTCATCGCCCGTGGAGATCACTTCCACGTTCAGGGAGTAGTTCGATGCCGTGCAGTTCGTGATCGGAGAAACGGCACCGTCCGGACTGGTGCAGGCCGGTGTACATTTTACCTCGAACTGCCAGGAGGTCTGCTGGCCATCGCTACAGCTGCCCGAAGCATTGCTTTCCACTTCGAGGTAGAGCTCATTGCTCATGCTCATGCCACCAACGCCGGGCAGGTTGACGTAGTTGCCGGTCAGCGAACCGATGGGTGTGCCGGTATCATCGCCCCCACTGTAGGCGCGGATCACATCACCGCTGCCCATGGTGCCGGCCACGAAGTCAAGCGTGATCGTCTCACCCGGTGGTGCCACGAAATGGAAGCTACGGTCGTCGTTGTTGGTGTAGCAGTGTTGCACGTTCAGCGTGGTGCCGCAGGTGATGTTCACAGGGCATGTGGACCATCGGGCACCCGTTACGCTGCCGCATACGGTGGTGCTAAGGCTGTTCGTGAGCGTATAGTTGACCTGTTGGGTCGTGGGGAAGGGACCGATGGTATAGATGCCAATGGCCGGGATGGACAGCGGGGCCTGTGAAACCCCGTTCACGGAATAGGCCAGGCTTCCACCGTTCCCGATGGAAGTGACGTCGAACTGCACCGAATAATTACCGTTGGCACAGTTCTCCACCACGGTCACCGTGGCTGCCGGGCAAATGGGTGCGGTTTGGCTCACCGCTACGTTATCGAACAAGTAGTTGCCTGCGGTCCCCAGGAAAAAGACCTGGTTGCGTGCTGCTTGCAGTCGGATATACACGGGTTGCCCTGCCGGCGGCGTGAAACTCATCGTGTATGAGTTGCAGCTCTGGTTGGAGACCGAATGCGCCACCTGGGTCCAGGTGGAGTTATCCGTGCTCCAATAGGAACGCATGTAATTGAACCCGCTGGTCGTGGACCGTTTGAATTGGAAGGTCGTTGTAACAAGTGATCCGCTGTTGCCAAGTGGTGGAGCCACGTTCGGGGAGGTGAGCGTCCAAGTGAGCGCACCCTGGTTCGCGGAGAAGCCGACACGCGCTCCACTAGCACCTTCACAAGGTGTTCCCGTAGCATCCACGGAGCCCGAACTGAAGGTCCAGCCTCCCAGGTTGCCGGCCGTGTTCCAGGCCTGAGTGTAGGAGATCTGGGCGTGCATGGGGAGCCAACAGACCATGGCCAGAAGCAGGCCACAGGCCAGGTTCCATGGCTTTTTCCAGGATGGTGCGCTCAGGAACGTGCAGAGTGGATATTGAGTGTTCATGCCGGGGGGGTATTTTGTCGACAGAATGCACATTCCGTTCGCTTAATGAACTTATTGTGCCGTTGAGTGTGATCGCAAGCTAATCGGAGCGCGGGGCTCTGTCAAGGGAAATCCATGGACGGAAATCTACATCCCATCATCTAAAATGTATTTTTCATAGACATAGGCAACCCCTTATCAACTCATTCGTCTAAACAGATCAGTTCGCCTTCAACGTACCAGGTGCCGCCGGATCCGGACGAGCCGTTAGTGACCCGACGTGCGGCCGGCCGGCCATCGCCGGAACCTCCCCCGGACGGCACCAATGCATAGCGCAACGCCCCGGCCCGAACTGCTTCGGGAGCGGGGCGCTACCCTCCGGTACATTATCGCTTAGCCGATCACCAACCGCTCGGTATACCGCTTGCTTCCGGCGGTGATGTTCACCATGTACAGACCGTCGGCCATCTCGCCGAGGCTCAGCACTTGGTACACCATGCCGTCGTTCACCGCGATCGTGCGGCTGCTCACGCGAGCACCGCTCAGGTCGAAGATGTCCGAGTCCCCTCAGAACCGCAGCACCACACCGCCCAGCACGTTCAACGGCGCCTGCGGGAACAACGCGACCAGGTCCTGGCGGCGACCATCGGCCACGAAGCTGTACACCCAGCCGTTGTTCTCGTACAGCTCACTGAAGAGGTTGCGCACGGTGAGGTTGAGGCCCAACGAACGAGCTCCCTTGCCCAGCAGGGTCACATTCAAGCGCAGATCGTTCACCACATAGGCGTCGAGCATGCGGTCGGTGCTCGATGTGTTGTCGAGGTATTGCTCGCCCACATACTTGGTCACCAAGGCCACCTCGGCATGTCCTTGTTCGGCGCGTTCCCAGAAGCGACAGATCAGTTCGCTACCGGCAATGATGTTCGGCGAGAAGGCGATGTCGGTGGTGCCCAGTGCATTGGCCTGCTGCCCGCCGTTGTCCCAGTCGTCCACGTACTCTGTGAAGGCGGTGATGCGATTGCTGCTGAAGGTGGCATTGGGCCGCCAGGTGAAGCGGCGCGCGAACTGCACGGCACCGGTAAGCTCCACCCCTGCCCGATAACTGGTGGCCACGTTGGTGCGCAGTGCATAGCCCACATCGTTCAGTTCGCCGGTGAGCACCAGCTGGTCCGTGTAGTCCATGTAATAACCATTGATGCCCAAGGCCAGTCGACCACTGCGCCGCTCGTAGCCCACTTCGTAGTCGATCATGCGCTCGGGTCGCGGGCGGCTCTGCGGACTGCTCTCGATGAGGTCGCTGCGATTGGGCTCGCGGTTGGCGATGGCCACGCTGGCGTACAGGCGGCCACCTTCATGCACCTTCCATTGCGCACCTGCCTTGGGGTTGAAGAAGGTCCAGGAGGCCTCCTGCGTCACGTTCTCCAAGGCATTGTTGAAGCCGAGGAACTCGTGCGCCACGGACCGCACCTGCGCATCGCCGAAGAGGTCGATGTGCTCGTTGATCACATAGGTGAACTTGGCGAAGGCGTTGGCGTCCGTCTTGGTGCCGTTGTTGTCGTAGTAGCGTTGACGGATGTCGCTATCGCCCGCCCACTGCGCCCAAATGACCTCGCCGAAGTGGTCGCCATCGTACGTGCTGTAGCTTCCACCGATGGCCAGCCGGTGGGACCCGAACCGTTGCTCATACGTGGCGTTCACACCATCCATGGTATTGTCGAGCCAACGCCGGCGGATGATATCACCCTCGGTGATGACGGTATCGCCCACCGCAATGGGACCGATGCCATAGCGACCCAGATCATCCTGCTCGCGGAACTGCTCAAAGAAGCCGCTGCCCAGCACGCGGAACAACGTCAGGTTGAACGTACCATGCGCGCCGACCTGCTGATCGAAGAGCAACTGGTAATGGGTCTGGCGATAGTCATCAACTTGGTTGTCATAGGTGTACGGATTGTAGGTGCGTCCCGAGTTATTTCGGGAAGTGTCGATGACCTCGCGCGGCACACCTTCCCAGGCCTGGTAAGTGACCTCGTGCCCGCTCATGGTAAAGAAGCGGAGCGACCGCGTGCGTCCCAGCCATGCGGCCTGCAACTGATAGCTCTTCAGGTCCGCTGTAGCGCGGTCGATGTAGCCATCGCTGGTGATGTTGCTGAGTCGTCCGTCGATGCTGAAGCTGCCCGCATTGCCCTCTTCACCCAGACCCATGAGCCCTGTACCGAAACGCACGTACTGGCGCTGTGTACCATAGGATCCCATGAAGACGCCAAGCTCGCCGAACGCCTTCTCGCGAATGGTGCTGCTGCGCATATTGATGCTGGCCCCGAAGGCTCCCGGCCCATTGGTGCTGGTGCCCACGCCGCGTTGTACCTCAATGTCCTCCAACCCGCTGGCGAGGTCGGGCATGTTCACCCAGAACACGGCCTGGCTCTCGGGGTCGTTGATCGGCACACCATTGAGGGTGACGTTGATCCGCGTGGCATCGCTGCCCCGGATGCGCAACCCGGTGTAGCCGATGCCCGTTCCCGCATCAGTGGTGGTGACCACGCTGGGCTGCAGGTCGAGCAGGATGGGCAGGTCCACGCCGGTATTGATGCGCTGGAGCTCCTCCCGCGTCACCTTGCTCTGGGCGAAGGGCGCACGCTCACCGGCACGCAGGGCGCTCACCTCGGCCTCGCGCATCAGCACCGCCTGTGGACGCATGACCAGGCGCACATCCACCTGATCGGTATTGAGCTCCAAAAGCGTGTCCACCGGATGATAGCCAACGTGCGACAAGCGCAATCGCAGCGGACCTTGACGCAGGCCGTTAAGCGCAAAGCGACCATCGCGATCGGTCCACGTGCCGAAGCGCTGATCCTCGCCGGCCACCACGCTTACGGCGTCCAGCGGACCGGCATCGGCGGAGGTAACGGTGCCGGTGAGGCGGACCTGTGCAAAAAGAACGGTCGGCAGCAGAAGGCCGAGGAAAAGCGCAGAACGATAGACCATGTGGCTCCGTGTTCGTTGGTCGCGTCACGGAGGTGCACCGCAGTGGTGGCCTTGGTCTGCTCCCTTCGCAGCATTACCTGCGCAGGTTCGATGGGTGTGATCTCAGCCCGCCTATCGGAGGGCACCCCAGTGTGCGACGATGCAAAGCTAACAGGGAAAGGGGGAAGTGGTTCGGGGGGAATGCTGGTTCACCGCCAAGACGCAAAGAGCGCTAAGGGGAATGCTGGTTCACCGCAAACATGCCTGACGGTAGGCAGGGACGCAAAGGGCGCAGAGGGCAAGCAACGTGCGGCTCATGCTCCCGAGGCCTCGGGAGAACGCGGAGAACGCAGAGGGAATACGAAACACCGTTCACGTAGCGGCTACCGGCTAAGCGCAGAAGCCAGTGATGAGAGGTGTCCAAGCGGCGCTGTGGTCGACGACACCACGTTCATGGGACCGATGCCTCAGCCTTTATAGAACAGCCACTTGCCGAGCTCCTTCCAGCTCACCTTCTTGCCGTACATCAGGATGCCCGTGCGGTAGATGCGGCCGGCGAGCCAGGTGGTGAACACGAAGGCCCCGATGAGCAGCACCATGCTGAGCAGCAACTGCCAGGCCGGCGCACTGCCCATGGCCACGCGCACCATCATCACAATGGGGCTGGTGAACGGAATGAGGCTGCACCACAGCACCATGGCACTGTTCGGGTTGTACACCGCGGCCTGGGCGACCACAATGGCAATGATCATGGGCAGCGTGACCGGGAACATGAACTGCTGGGTGTCCGTCTCACTATCCACCGCCGAACCGATGGCGGCCAACAGCGAACTATAGAGCAGGTAACCGCCCACGAAGAAGAACAGGAACATGCCGAGCGTGAGCGGCCAGTCGATCTTCTGCAGGGCCTTCAGGAACTTCACATCCTCCATGTCGGGCATGGCGGCCTGCTGCCCCAGTTGCTCCTGCACCTGGGCGGTCATGGGTGTTTCGGCGAGTGTCTTGGGGTCGAACTTGTCCTTGAGCAACAGCGCGGAGCCGGCGGTGACCAGGGTGGCCGTGATGGTGATCCAGAGAATGAACTGCACGAAGCCCACGAGCGCAATGCCCACGATCTTGCCCATCATGAGCTGGAACGGCTTCACGCTGCTGATCAGCACTTCCACGATACGGTTCTGTTTCTCCTCCATCACACCGCGCATCACCTGTACACCGTACATGAAGATGAAGATGAACATGAAGTAGCCGAAGAAGAAGCCGATGCCTGCACGTTCCTGCTCCAACGACTCCTCGCCCATCTTCTCGATGTCGAACAACTTCATCACCAGCGATTTCCGCACGCGCTGGTAGGCCTCGGCATCGATGTTCTCTCCATTCAGCTTGGCCAGCTCAATGGTCTTCTCCAACTCGTTGCTGATGAGCCGTTGCACACCGAGGCTGGGCAGCTGCTTGTAGTAGAACAGCACCGTGTTGGTATTGAGGATGTCGTCGTTCACCTCCACCATCACCGTGTAGGGGCTCGCCTTGAAGGCTGAATCGCTCCACGGGCGCTGGTCCACATAGAAGCTCACCTTGTCGCTGTCCTTCAACTTGCCGGCTATGATGTGTGCCTCGTCCACCACGAGCACCCGGTGGTCGTCGCTGTCCTGCAGCCCGAGGTAGACCATGACGGTGACCCCTGCGGCGATGAGCACCGGGGCCAACAAGGTCATGATGAGGAAGCTGGGCTTGCGCACGCGCGTGATGAACTCGCGCCAGATGATGAGCTTGATCTTGTTCATGGGAAGAGGTTGAGCGTTGAAGGGTTGCGTGTTGCGTGTTCGCCAACGCGTGACACGCAACCCGTCAACATGAAACGCACTATTGGTTCGTTCGTGCTCATCACTCGGTCATTCCAGCGGTAACGTGCTCAGGCGCGGTCTCTCCCACCACCTTGATGAAGATGTCGTGCATGCGCGGCACCTCCTCCTGCACACCATGGACCTCCACGGCCGTGATCACGGCGCGGAGGACATCGTTCACCGTACTGCCCTTGCCCAGCTTCACCTTCGCCACGGAATACTCGCCGCCTTCCTGCACATCGATCAGCTCGCCCGCGAAACCGAGGGCATTGGCAAAGGCCACCCGGGAGCCTTTGTACTCAATACGATAGGTGTTCGCCCCATAGCGTTTGCGGATCTCGCGCACATTGCCGTGCAGCATGAGGCGCGAACGGTCGATCAGGCCGATGTTGTCGCAGAGCTCCTCCACACTGGCCATGCTGTGCGTGCTGAGCATCACGGTAACGCCGGCATCGCGCAGGCGCAGGATCTCGGCGCGGATCAGTTCGGCATTGATCGGATCGAAGCCACTGAAGGGTTCATCGAGGATGAGGAGCTTGGGCTCGTGCAGCACCGTGGTGATGAACTGCACCTTCTGGGCCATGCCCTTGCTGAGCTCTTCCACTTTCTTGTTCCACCAGCCACCCATCTCCCACCGCTCGAACCAGGCCTTCAGGCGCTTGGTGGCCTCGGCCTTGGACATACCCTTGAGCTGCGCGAGGTAGAGGGCCTGCTCGCCCACTTTCATCTTCTTGTACAGACCGCGCTCCTCGGGGAGGTAACCCATGCGCGCCACATCCTCGGGCCCCATGGGGTGCCCATCAAGGGTCACAGTGCCTTCATCGGGGCCGGTGATGCGGGTGATGATGCGGATGAGCGTGGTCTTGCCGGCGCCGTTGGGGCCCAGCAGGCCGAACACCTGGCCCGGTGGCACATCCATGGTGATGCCATCCAGCGCCGTATGGGTGCCGTAGCGTTTTACGATGCCTTCGAGGTGCAGCATGCGGTAGGTGCGATGGGAACGGGGCGAAGATAGCCGGGCGGGAACGGGCATGGCAGGCCGCGCATGGACCATGGTCGCCGGTGGTCACACAACGGCGGTCACACAGACCTTCAGTTCCCCTGCCTGCCCTTGGTCCTCCACTCCACACGTACGCCACCGGTGAACCAACGCCCTGGCAGGGGTACGTTGCCGCGGTCCACCTGTTCGGCATCGAGCACGTTGGTGCAGCCCACATGCAGGGTAACGGTCCCGAAGGTGCGGTCGATGCGCAGATCGATGCGCAAGGGGGATGGATACTCGACACGCTGGCCATCGGCGAAGTTCACATATGTGCTATTACGGGTGCGCCACGACAGGTCAGAGCGGAACATCCAATGGTCCGCCACGCGCTGTTGCCACCACAGCACCGCGTTGTGCTCCAAGTGATCGAGCACGTAGAGCGAAGTGAAGGGGAAGTCCTGTTGATCGGACCATTGGTAGGCATAGAGCACACCTCCCCTGCCGTTCCCATTGGCAGTGCGGCGGTCCACCTGAAGCTCCACACCGTTGAGGTCCACCTCGGTGAGGTTGGTGGCACGGGTGACCGACCCGCCGGGCAGGCTCACCCAATCAATGAGGTCGCTGCCTTCGCGACGCCACACGCAAAGGACCACGCCCCACGCATCGACGGTGAAGCGATGTCCCAGTTCCAGCTGCACGGCATGCTCGGTACGCAGGTCCTTGCTGCCTTGGGCGCCACCACGGTTGTAGTATAGGTCGGTCCACGTGGGAAAGCGGAACGCACGGCCCGAACTGGCGTACGTGACATGTCGCTGTCCCCAACGATAATGCAGGTCCACGCCGGGGACCCACTCGGGTACGAACCGGTCGTTCACGTTCAGCAAGAGGCCGGCGTCCACGCCCCATCGACCCAGTTCCACGCGATGGTCGAGGTGCACGGCCAGATTGTGTCGCTCATCGCTGCGCGTAAAGGCCTCGCGCGCACCAGTAGCCTCCACCGGCTCATCCATGGGCTCGCCAAGCACGTTGCTCAGGATGTGCTCCCTGCGGGCATGCGCACCAAAGGCCGTAGTACCCGCCTTCCACCGACGCTTCACGTTCGCCTCGGCCCCGGTGACATCGGTGCGGTGGCGATTGTGGAAGGTGTAGAAGAACGTGGGCGTGAACCGGGCGGTGTCCGCCGCACCGCGGATGAAGTACCCATCGGCGTAGCGGTAATACCCATCGCTTTCGCGGAACAGCTGGAACCGATCATCGTGGCGCCGGTGATAGGCCTTCGCGTTCCAGGCCCAAAGCGCCTCATCATTACGGAGCTCGATCGCTCCGAAATAGCTGCCGATGATCTCCTGCTGATCGGGATAAACGGACGAATAAAAGTTCTGCGCACCGAAACGGCGGTGCACTGCCCCGAGCTGGCCCTTCAGCTTGACGCGGCCCATGCGATGCGTGCCCACCAAATGGCCACCCGTGCGGTCCATGTCGCTGTTCGGCACGTAGCCATCGCTACTGCCGTGGAATGCGGTGATCCGCAGGCCACAGCGAGGACCACCGATATCCTGCACGGCCCGCAGCAAGTAAGAGCCGTACTGTCCGCCCTCCACCTGGAAACTGCCTTGCCTGCCCACCGGCTCGCGCGTGACCAGGTTGATGGCCCCGGTCATGGCCCCCGCACCAAAGGTGCGCGCCGCTCCGCCGTAGAGCACTTCGATGCGCTCCAAGGCATCCGCGAGCAGGGGCAGGTTCATCAGGTGGTGGCCGGTCTGCGGGTCGGTCATGGGAATGCCGTCCACCAGCACCAGTGCCTGATCGAAGGTGCCGCCCCGTATCCCAAGGTCGGTCTGGGCATCGAAGGGTCCGCGCTGGCGCACATCCACCAGCGTGGCGGTGCGCAGCAGTTCACTGACCTCGGGCCGCGGCGCGGTGCGCACCTGAAGGGTATCCAGCACCTGCAGGTGGCGTGCGGTGCGCGGCAACGGGCTGGTGATGCGGGTGGCAGTGACGTGGAGGGTGTCCAGCCGCGAACCGGAGCTCACTATCTCCTGGGCGAACACGACCGCTGGCCAGCCCAGCAGCAGGGCCATCCAGGTCCTATGAGAGCGGCGAAGCATCATGCTCGGTCATTCGGGCGGCGAAGATGCGGTACTCCCGGTGATCGGAACAGCCACAGGAATGTCGTTTCTTAATTCACAGCTCCCCTGATACCGGTATCTTTCGCTTTCGGAAGGTCATGGCATATAAGAACGCACTTCGCGCTACGCTGGACGAGGTGGGCTCCATCGCACACTTCACCGGGCGCTTCTTCCGCAACGCGTTCTATCCGCGTTTCGAGTGGAACGAGCTGTTGCGCCAGTGTACGGAGAACGGGTACCGCTCCCTGCCGCTGGTGGGCATCACGGCCTTCATCATGGGTCTGGTGCTCACCGTGCAAAGCCGGCCGACGCTGGCGCGGTTCGGGGCCGAGAGCATGCTTCCCAGCATGGTGGCGATCAGCATGGTACGCGAGATCGCCCCGGTGATCACGGCCCTCATCTGCGCGGGGAAGATCGGCAGCAGCATCGGCGCAGAACTGGGCAGCATGAAAGTGACCGAGCAGATCGATGCCATGGAGGTGAGCGGCACCAATCCCTTCCGCTACCTGGTGGTCACGCGCATCTGGAGCACCATCCTGACCCTGCCGATCCTGTCGGTACTGGCCATGGGCATCTCCATCTGGGCCAGCTGGGTGGGCGTGAACATCAAGGATGCCGTGAGCTGGGACCTCTTCTACCGCCAGGTGTTCGAATCGCTGGTGTTCTCCGACTTCATTCCCGCCTTCATCAAGAGCTACTTCTTCGGCCTCGCCATCGGTGTGGTAGGCTGCTACAAAGGCTACAACACGGAGAAGGGTACCGAAGGCGTGGGCCAGGCCGCCCACAGCGCCGTGGTGGTGGCCTCGCTGCTGATCTTCATCCTGGACCTGGTGGCCGTTCAGATCACCGACTTCATGGGCATCAACTGATGGAGCAGCCCGCGACAAAGCCGAGCATCCCCGTCCCTACGGATGTCCATGCCGAGAAGGTGATCAGCATCCGCGGGCTCTGCAAGGCCTTCGGCGACAACGCGGTGCTCAAGGGCTTCGACCTGGACGTATTCCGGGGTGAGAACCTGATGGTCCTTGGTAAGAGCGGGAGCGGCAAAAGCGTTCTGATCAAATGCATCGTGCGTCTGCTCGACCCCGACGCAGGCAGCATCGACGTGCTGGGCGAGGATGTGCTCACCCTGGACCAGGAGGCCCTGGACCGTATCCGTGTGAAGATCGGATTCCTCTTCCAGAGCAGTGCGCTGTATGATTCCATGACCGTGCAGGAGAACCTGGAGTTCCCGCTGCGCCGCCATTGGATCGAAAAGGGCACGCAGGATACCGGGGCCCTCGTGGAGGAAGTGCTTACTGCCGTGGGCCTGCCACATACGCGGAACATGTATCCCAGCGAGCTCAGCGGGGGCATGAAACGGCGCATCGGACTGGCCCGCACCTTGATCCTGAAGCCCGAGATCGTGCTCTACGACGAGCCCACCACCGGCCTGGACCCCATCAGTGGCAAGGAGATCGTGGAGCTCATCCTGGAGCTGCAACGCACGTATGGCACCTCGTCCATCATCATCTCCCACGACCTCCATGTGGCCAAGCTGGCCGCCAACCGCATCGCCTTGCTGCACGAAGGCCGCAACTACCTGGAAGGTACTTACCAGGACCTGCTTTCCAGCAAGGACGAACTGGTGAAGAGGTTCTTTATCTTCATGTGAATGAACAGAGGGTAGATGCTGCATGCAGCCACTTCCAATGGGTCCCATTGTCCAATACGACCGATGAACATTCCTCGAACAGCCATCACTCCAATACCTTGCCTTCGCCATGGCTTCCAAACCCGGTGACCACATCCGTCTCGGCCTGTTCGTACTGGCAGGTTCCCTCCTGCTCATCGTGGGGCTGTACATGCTGGGCTCCAAGCGCAACCTCTTCCGCAGCACGGTACAGGTAAGCACCACCTTCCAGAACGCGGCCGGCCTTCGACCCGGCAACAATGTGCGCTATGCCGGCATCAACGTGGGCACCGTGGAGGAGGTGAGCATCATCAACGACACCTCGGTACGCATCACCATGGCCATCCGCGAGGACGAGGCCGTTCATATCCTGGACAATGCCATTGCCAACCTGGGCTCTGACGGTCTCATGGGCAACAAGCTCGTGAACATCGGACCGGGCCATGGCACTGGCAACCCCATCGCGGCCGGCTCGGTGCTCGCCAGCAGTGTACCCTTGGATACGGACCTGATGATGCGCACCCTGGACCGCACCAACGCCAACATGGCCGCCATCACGGACGACCTTCGGGAACTGAGCAGCAATATCAATCGTCCGGGCGGGATCGTCCACGTCCTGAGCGATACCACATTGGCCATCAACGTCCGCAACTCCCTGGTGGACCTGGAGCGTTCCGTGAGCCATGTGCGCAATGCCACTGCGAACGTGGATGCCATGCTCGCCGATGTGCGTGCGGGAAAGGGCGCACTGGGCATGCTGGTGAGCGACCCCGCGGCCGAGCAGCAAGTGCGCCAATGGTTGGTGACCATGCAGCAACTGGCCGACAGTCTCGCTGAAGCGAGCGCCCAGGTGGACCGCTTCGCCAAGGGCCTAAACACTTCGGGCACCCTGGGCCACACACTAACGCAGGATACCGCGGCCGCCGGCAACGTGCGACGCACCATCCAACAGCTCGAAAAGAGCAGTTACACGCTCGATGAGGACCTGAAGGCCCTGCAGAGCAACTGGTTCTTCCGTGGGTACTTCGAGGACCAGGAAAAGGCCAGGGCCAAGGAACTGAAGCGTCAAGGCAAAAGCCGTCCGTGACGCCACTGCGCACGACAGGATAGACGTCACGGCAGAAAGCGTTCCTGCTCGTTCGGCGAAGGCAGGCGACAGGCATCACGCCGACCGAACCACCGATAGCGGTTCCGTGCTATCCAGCCATACACCGCATCGCGCAGGAAGGCGGGCACCACGCGTAAAACGTTCGCGAGCCTCCAGCCACCACCCAGGTGCGCCACCGCCCGCAGTGCGGCATCGGAACGCAGGTGCATCCCACGGTCATCGAGCAGCACGAAGCTGTCGAGGTCATTGATGCGCTCAGCAGGAAGTAGTTCAGCGGCCGTGCGCCCCTGCAATGGAGCAAAACGCAGCACCCCCTTGCGGTCCCAGCTCAACAGGCGGTCCACGGAAGCGTTGCAGAGCCCGCAAACGCCGTCGAAGAAGACAATGGGATGAGGCCTTGGGGATCCAGTGGGCATGGGTGGACAAAACTAGGCGCATCGCTGGCGGACCGGCACCTCCCAGAACGCAGAAGCGCCCACGCATTGCTGCGAGGGCGCTTCCCTATGGTCGTTCGTCAGGCGGTCACTGGGCCACCACCAAGCGCTCGGTGTAGCGCTTGCTACCGGCAGTGATGTTCACCATGTAGAGGCCGCTGGCCATCCCGGTCAGCTCCAGCACTTGGTACACCATGCCATCGTTCACCGCGATCGTGCGGCTGCTTACCACGGCACCGGTCAGGTCGTAGATGTCCACGCTCACGGTGTTCACCCCTTCCTCCACAGCGCTCAGGCTCACCGTGAGCTGCTCGCCGTTGTTCGGGTTGGGGAACATCGCCAGTTTCGCATCACCCGTGGCCACCGTGCTGCCACCGTTCACGCTCATCGCGTTCGGACTGCCCGTGATCGTCACGTTGCACTCATCGCCCCAAGGCAGGCTGGTCACGCACCATGCACCGTTCTTGAAGGCACGCACCTGCACCTGGTAGGTGCCGTTGTCCAGTGCGGGGGTCCAGTTCAGGTTCACGTAATAGGTGGTCGCCGTACGCACAACTGGTTGCGCTAGCTCTGCACTGTTGAAGCGGAACTGATACTGCGTGGCACCCTCCACCGGACGGGCATATATGCGGTTGTTGCCACCCCAGGTGCGCGTCACGTTGCAGCTGAAGAACTGGTTGCCGGGGATGTCCATTAGCTTGGTGAAGGGGCACAGGGCACGCGTCGGATCGATCTTGAAGCGGCACACGGGACCCCATGCGCTGTTGGTGCCGTTCACACGGCTGCGCACCTTCACGTTCATCAACTGGCCGAACGGGATCTGGTTGGGGCTCCAGTTGTTGATCTGCATGTGGCAGGCACGGGTGGCGCTGGCGGGACCGAAGCCATCGCTGGTGGCGTGGTTGCGGAACTTGGCGTAGCCGTAAGTGCCGTTGGGGTCGAAGATCCAGAACTGGTATCCGTCGTCCGTTTGGTCGCCCACCCCCCATTGTGCGCTCACCGAAGTGTTGGGGGCCGCTACCAGGAACTGGTTGTTCACCCAATCGAGCTTGTCACAACTGGTGTAGATCAGCTTGTCGGAGCCCATAGGCAGGCAGAAGCCGCCGTTGCCTACAACCGCGCTCACAGAGCCGAAGTTGCCGTTGTTACGGTTGTCGATGATGCGCTGGGCGCCGTTCAGCGTGCGCAGGATGTAACCACCGTTGGCGATACCATCGCCACCCGCATCGAATACACGGAGGTAATAGCAGCCGTTCGGCAGACAGGTATGATCCGTGAGCGTCACATTGCTCGGGTACGTCCCTCCCCCACTGTCCATCAGATCGCCCGTACCCTGCTGGCGGATCTCCCAGGTGGTCTGTGCACCGTTCGCATCGGTGCGGAACTCCAGGATGAGGTCATTCGTGCAGAAGATGAGCGAGCCTGCGCATGTGCATGCTCCCGTGATCACATCATTAGAGGTGCTATTGTTCCCATCATTGCACGGCGCACCGATAGGCCCCAAGGCGCAGCCGCAACTTCCGCCTTGGGCAGCCCCGCTGGGCACATAAGCCTCGGCTACGCTCACGTTGGTCAATGTCGCATGACGACCACCGGCCAGGTCGACCACCATACCATCCGGCTCCTGCCCATCTTCGATCCGATAATGGCCCACCAGGTCCGCAGCTTGCGGATGCCCGATCAGATCATAGGCACAATGGAACTGCGCTATGCTGGAACCGGGCAATACCGCATCCCATACCCGGAGATCATCGATACGTCCGGTGAAGGGGTACTGTACCGTATTGGTCCATCCCGAAACCTGCAAGGCCCCGATCGCCGGATAGCCCATGAACGAGCCACCACCACTGCCGGTCAACAGACCCGTACCAGGCTGCTCCACCCCATTGTAGTAAATGCGGCATTCATCAGTGATCAGGTCGAGGGTGGCAGCGACGTGCACCCATGCCCCAGGATGAGCGGTGTTGTTGCAACCTTGCCAAGCAGGCGTGTACTGTATGCGGTCGGCGAGATCAACGCCGTCAAATGACCACCCTGATCCACTCGAAAGGACAATACTTGGTAGTCCATCCCTGTGCACGGGGAGTTAGGGTCATTGCAGACCGAGTAGATCTCCCCGAAATCGAAGGCATCCGGTCGTATCCATGCTTCCACCGTGATCTTCGGGCCGATGGTGATCGCCGGAGCGGACAAGGTGGAGGCATGTTGAAAGGCACCGTTAAGGCTCAAGGCCAGATCGACGTCCTGGTAGATGGGAGTACCCACACAGGCACAACTGCCATCCAACTGGTCGTTGATGGTCCCCGGGTCGTTGTCATCACAAGAGGACCCTGGCAAGGCCACGTTCACTGTCACCGCCACGCGCTGGCTTTGTAACTGGCCATTGAAGTTGGCCACATAGTAGGTCGTTGAAGTGTTCAGCACAGGTGTTGTGAAGGACGCGCTTGTCGAGATCGGAACCGTGGCCGTGGGGCTGTCGAACCAGCGGTAAGCATCGCCACCGGAGGCGGTCAATATCGCTGACCCTGCACCGCACAGGCTCGCACCATTCGCCGTGGGCAGCGGCACATCGCCGTTGAAATAATATTTGTTGGCGAGATAGGTGTTCACCTGTTCCAGTTCACCGGGGCTCATCGCCTTGTTATAAATGAGCACTTCCGCGATGTAACCGTTCAGCACTTCCCATCCGGTGCTCGACGCTCCAATACGCACCTGGTTCAAGGAGGGCTGGTTGTTCGCGATCGACACCGTATTGGAGAAGATGCCGCTCTTGTAACAATCCATGGTGGTGTTGGACGTACGGTTCATGGCCACTATCCCCCAAGCGTTAACAGGAAGTGTGGTCACATTGAAATTGGAACTGCCCACACCATCGTAGAAACCATAGTAGCTAGGGAATGCCCCGAACTGCCATGTTGTACCACTACCATAGTAGGTCTGCACGAAGGCACCATAGCCTGCACCGCTCACGCAACTGTTCCCCAAGGTGCGTGCCACCACGAAAATGGCGCCCCGCTTGCTGGGGAATGTCTGAAATGCGGGGTCATCAAAAGCCCGTTATTGCAGAAAAGCTGGACGGACGGATACCCATTGATGAGCGACTCCACCTTTTGAACATTTCCGCTGGCCGTGGCATGCCTGCCATTTCCGCTCTGGTCCAACCACTGGGTCACCTGTGCTCCACTGGTGACAACCCCAACATCCGCTCGCAACCACAAGGCCAGCGAATCCACAGGCACCTGGCCAATGGCCTGCAACCAAACAAGGATGACAACGATCGATGTTCCAACTCGCATCTTCTGGTGGGGTTAAGGTCCTTCTGGTCCGATCGGGAAATAGTTCACTTCGTGCGGTACATCATCACCTTGGGGTTGTCGAAGCGCACGAAGCGATCACCTGCGTGGTCGAACCGCGGGCGATAGCAGCCCTCCAACTTGCCCAGGATGGCGCCCGTGGCCGGATCGAAGCGAATGAACTCGTTGCGGTCATCCACGTCCTTGCCGGTCCAAACTATGAAGGCCTCACCGCGCATTTCGGTCAGCAGGCACTTGCCGGTGCTGGTCGCATAGCGCTGTTTCAGTTCAGCGTCCACCTGGGCGATACCCTTCTCGCCTTCCACCATGAACGCATCGCCAAATGGATAGATCCACCGGGCCTTGCCGATGGTCTTGCTGTTGTACTCCCCTTGCTTCATCACCTTGCCCGAGGCCGCGTCGAACACGTAGACGTTCTTCTCCCCACAGGCGTAGACCTTTCCGTTGCCGCTGATGATGTTGCATTCGGACCGTTTGAAATTGTCCGACAGGTCCATGGCGTCGGTGCTCCATGTGGGCTTGCCCGTAGCGGCGTCGTAAGCCCGCAGGCTGGTGCTGCCCTCGAAGGTGTACTCCACCTTATAGGTACCATCGCCCACGCCACCGTTCGCGCTCGGCACAAAGACCTCATTGCGCACCAGACCTCCGAACCGGGCGATCAGATTACCACCGTCGAGCACAAGTTCGGAGACGATATCATCGTTCTTGAGCTTGTCCGCAGTCCACAGCACGGAACCGGTATTGAGGTCGAGCTTCTTGATGGTCCGTTCGCCCTTGCTGAAGTCGCATACATAGACCCCGTCCGCAGCAGGAACCGGCATGGCCGCTTTGCCAATGATCTGCTTGGCTTTCAGGCCCACACTGGTCTCGGTATTGTCAAAGGTGGTGCTCCAGAGCAATTTGCCCGAAGCAAGATCAATGCACGTGATCCCTTCGTACACCACGAAGACCCGGCCATGGCCCGTGCTCACATCGAGGATCACTTCACCATCATCGGCAGGCAGCATATCGTAGACCATGTGCGCCACCACCTTGCCCTTGAACTCGTTCTTCCATGCGTATTTCCCGCTGGCAGAAACAATGATGTTGAGCTCCGTACCCCCCATGGCGCTCTTCACCTTTTTGTCATCATAGCTTACGGCGATGGATGTACCGGTGGCATCATCGAAACAACTGGTGTGGTTGATGCGCTTGCCGACCATGGCCTTGCGTTTCTGTTGTGGCACCTCGTTGGTGCGTGCGGCCAACTGTTCCTTGGCGACCACCTCGCCGGTGCGATAGTCGAGGTGGGTGACCTCCCTCGGCGCGTTCTTGTCCTTCTGGGTGATGACCTCAATGGTCCGGCTGTCGTGGTAGGCGGTCCAATCCTCGCACTTCTTCACGCCGAACCGCTCCTTGAAATTGCACTTCCAAAGTGGCTTGCCGGTGGCGCCGTCCAGCATTTCGATCTCGGTCATGTCGCCAGCGACCACATAGGCCAGGTCCGGTGAAACGGCGTTCCATTCGGGGTTCACGGAGAACTTGGCCTCCCACACTTTGGGGAACTCCTTCTGTGCTGAAAGGACGAGAGGAATGGACAAAGCGAAAAGCAACATATGGCGCATGGCTCGTTGTATTGGGGCTCGGCAAAAGTGGCCCTCACTCCGTTCGAAGGCAATACCACTTTCATGCGAGCCCCTCGGCCAGGCCGTGCTCAGCGAGGGTAGAGCTTGTTCAGCGCATCGGTGCGCGAGCTCACGTGGAGCTTTTCGTACAGGTTCCGGACATGCGTTCGCACCGTGTCCACGCTCACGGAAAGCCGGACCGCGATCTCTTTGTAGCGATAGCCCTGTGCCAATTGGTCCAGCACTTGCCGCTCGCGTTCGGTGAGCTGCCCGATCTCAGGTGCGGGCGTATGCTGGACGGCCAATGCCTTGATGACACGGCGTGCGATACCAGGGCTCATGGGAGAACCTCCGGCGTGCATGTCGCAGACGGCATCCACCACCTGTTCCGGCGCGGCACCCTTCACCAAATAACCCGTGGCCCCTGAACAAATGGCCTGATACAAATGGTCATCATCATCCTGCACCGTGCTGACGAGGAACTGGACCTCCGGCAGCTTGGCCTTCACCTTGCGCATCGCCGTTACGCCATCGATACCGGGCAGCCCGATATCCATGATGACGACCTCGGGACCATCGATGGCCACGCGCTCCAGGAACCCCTCTGCATCGCGATACTGTCCGACCAGTTCCAGTCGGGCATCATCTGCGACCGCCTCGCAAATGGCATTGCGCAGAACCTCGTCGTCCTCCACCACCGTGACCCGGATACCCATGGCTCAAAGATCGAGGGCGGATACGGGTCCCACAAGACGGATGCATGTACCACCGCCCAAAGGAGCATCCATGATCAACTGGCAGCCCAGCTCCGAGGCCCGCTGTTGCATGTTGACCAGACCGTGCCCACCTCCCTCGGACCCCACCTCTCCCAGCCCACGTCCATTATCACGCAGCTCCAGCCGGAAGTGGTCCGTGTCCATGACGAAGAGCAGGTCCACGCGGTCGGCCCCGCTGTACTTAAAGGCATTGTGTGCCGCCTCCTTGGCAATGAGGTACAGGTCGCGCTTGGCCATACTGCCCACCATCCGTTCGGGCAAGGGGACGGGAAGGTCGATCCGGCACATGACATGGCCTTCGGCGAACAGGTCCTGCACATGGTCCCTGATCCGTAGCAGCACATCGGCGAGCTCACCACCACGTGGATCGTTCACCCATACCACATCGCGCAGGTCATCCATCAGTTCTTGTGAAAGGGCCCGGACCTTCTCCACCTGATCAACGGCCGGTGCGCCGGAACGTGCATGCTTCTCAGCGGAACGTGCAAGGACCGTTATCCGCGCCAGTCCACTGCCCACGTCATCATGCAGGTCCTGTGCGATACGGGCGCGTATGCGCAGTTCCTTCATCTGCTGCTCGGCCTTCTCCATCCGGCGGCGCACACGCCGGCGATAGATGAGGAACCCAAGCCCTCCCGCCACCAACACCACGAGCGAACCCGCCAGCACGAACGCCCACGGAGAGGCCCAGAACGGCAACGGCACCCACAGCACCAGGATCTCGACGGGCTCCGATGCCATACCATCCGCATTGACGCCCACCACCTCCACGGACCACTCCCCGTCGGGCATGTTCGTCAACTCCAAGGGACGGTCGGCCGGTCGCTCCGTCCAATCGCGGTATCCCGGGATGCGGTAGCGATACCTGTTCAGCTCTGGCGCGGTCATCTCCAGCACGGCCAGGTCGATGCGCAAGCTGTTCCTGCCATAGGGAAGATCGATGTGAACAGCGCCGTTCCCGATCGGCAGGTCCACCAGCGAATCCTGGACGGTCAAGGCCACGACGGCCACCTGGGGCCTGTCGTCATCCACCACCGGACCACCCGGCATGAACTGGTTGAACCCGTTGACGCCGCCGAAGTAGAGCCTACCGCTCGCGGACCGGAAATAGGCGCTGGAATTGAACTCCTTGCTCTGAAGGCCCTGATCGATGGTGTACTGGAGCACATGGCCCCGCTCCGGATCGAACCGGCACAGCCCATCGTTGCTGGAGATCCACCAACCGCCCCGACCGTCCGGCAGCAAGCCATACAGGAACTGGTCCGGCATGCCATCATGGATCGTCCAATGCCTGCGCACCTGAAGGTCCGCGCTGTCCAGCAGGTACAACCCATCATTGGTGGTCATCCACAGCCCTTTCCCCGGTTCGTTCACCACAGAGGTGATGCGGACATGGTCCAGGACCCCCTTGATGGGCACCTGCGCATCGGCCCGCCAGGCCACCACGGGCGTGACGGAGGATGACATGAAAAAGACCTGGCCGCTTACAGCATGGATGCTCGAAGGGATGGCGGGCAATGACCCCAGGTAGGAGACCATGTTCGGTACGTCCATACCGACCATGGAACGTCCATGGCCATTAGGAACGATGCGTGCCACCCGGTCACGATCCACCAGGATGGCATCCCCCTCCGGACCGAGTAGTATGGTGATGAGCCAAGGACGCTCAAGATGGAAGACCAGCCGTCCATGGCTGGGGTCGATGGCGAATACCGCCAGATCGTCCTGCACCCAAATGAGGCCATGGCGATCCCGGAACGGTCGCCGCAGGTCGTGCCCTGCAAGAACTGCCATCGTCGAGGCCGGCAGTTCCAAGGGTGACATGTGGCCCGTCCGCTCATCGAACAGGGCCACCCCCCCTTGAAAGAAGCTCACCAGCACGCGGTGATCATCCCATTGGGCGAAACCCCTCACGAACCATGACGGAGGTTCCCAAGGGAGCCCCTGGCCGGGCATGCAACGCCCGAACTTGATGCGCTGCGGGGCGATCTTGAAGACACCCTTGCCGTCGCTGCCCACCCATGTATTGCCCTGCCGGTCGAATGCGATGCATGTGATCTCCAGGGGACGCTCATTCGATGGTAGCAACGGATAAACCTGCAGGATTTGCAGGTCTTCATCCAGCACCAGCATGCCCACTCCTGAAAGCCCCAGCCAAAGCGTTCCGTCCGCCCCCCTGGCCACCAGCTTGTTGCCCCAGGAAGCATGCAGGTAAGGTCGGAGCTCACCCGGCAGCGCTCTTCTCCCCAGTTCAGCGGACCAGGTCCAGGCATCTCCTTGTGTCAGGACCAGCCATTTGTCCTTCAAGCGCAAGAGACCGGTGAATTTGTGCCTTTCCGGGTTCGGTAGCACCACTGCACTTAATGAACCGTCAACCGCTAGGGTGAGCAGCGTGTCCAAGCCCACCAATTGAGTAAGCACCCCGGTACCAGGGTCGTAATAGGACACATAGGATGCGAGATGCGGAATGTGCTGACGTTCCGCCCTCCCATGGCCCAAGCGGAGCAGGTCACCAGAGAGCGGTGAATAGAACAGTGCGTGCTTCCCGCTCGCGTCCAACACACGCCAGCAACCATCCAGCGCGATCGTGGGACCCGTTCGCTCACGGACGAATCGACCTGTACGCCTGTCCAATAGGTCCATGCCTATGCGAGTGCTCACCCACAGATACCCATCATCGCGCTCGGCCAGGCCCCAGATGCTGTTGTGAAGGAGGCTTGCGGTATCGCGTGGATCGTGCTTGTAAACACGGAAATGTCGGCCATCGAACCGGGCCAGGCCATCACCAGTACCCAACCAAATGAAGCCTTCGCGGTCCTGGACCACATGGTTCACAAGGCTTTGAGGGAGCCCTTGGACCACGTCATAGCGGGTCACCTCCGCCTGCTGTGCGGCAGCGGTAAGAACGACCGGGACGCTGATGAGGAGGAGTCGATGGAGCAAGTTCCGGCAAGATAACCGGAGATGCAATTGATGAATGAGGCGTGGTCCAGTGCAATTGGATCCGGCTCCGCGATACGCCGAGTTTGCCCGGGTTCCTGGGAGGGTCGAACCTCGCCGTCAAGCACTCGCACCTAAGCGCGCTCACCCGAGCATGAACGGCGCCATTAAGGGAACGCCCCGCGGCCTTCGCGCGGGGCGTTCCCTTTCTTGTTCGATCCTTCGCTCAGTCCATCAATTGCTGATCACCAAGCGTTCAGTGTATCGGTCGTTGCCGACGGTGATGTTCACCATGTAGAGGCCGCTGGCCAATTCGGTCAGCTCCAGCACCTGGTACACCATGCCGTCGTTCACTGCGATCGTGCGGCTGCTTACCACGGCACCGGTCAGGTCGTAGATGTCCACGCTCACCGTGTTCACACCTTCCTCCACAGCGCTCAGGCTCAGGGTGAGCAGATCGCCACGGTTGGGGTTGGGGAACATCGCCAGCTTGGCATCGCCCGTGGCCACGGTGTTGCCACCGTTCAGGCCCATGGCCGTGCTGCCCGTGATCGTCACGTTGCACTCATCGCCCCAAGGCAGGGAGGTCGCGCACCATACGCCGTTC
>JBKDXR010000027.1:0-16058 GCA_046306055.1 Flavobacteriales bacterium | reverse complement strand
TTCAAGGAGGGAACGGGGGCGTTCATGGAGAAGAGGAAGGCGGTGTTCACGGGGGAGTGAACCGTTAATGAACGGGGATGAACGGAAATATGGACTGCCGTGCATGCCACACCCTGCGTGGCCTCCATTCACGTTCATTTCTGTCCATTCCCGGTTGCCTTTCCAGCGTAACCTCCGGCTGAACCCATGAGCGCCTTCCGCAAACTCGCAGGCCAGACGGTCATCGGGCCAAACTACTGGTGGCTGGCTGCCGCTGTAATCATGGTGTGCTGGTTTAGCACCATCTCCGCTTTGATTCTTTTCAAGGGAGGCGTCGATTCAATTCTCTACGGTTCCATATTACTACTACTGCTCGTCGTTCCAAACGCTGCGCTCCTGTTTCTTCACCCAACAAGGGTCAGAATGAACTCTAATGAGGAACGGCTCGAATTGAACTATCTCGTGCGGCGGACAGTGTTCATTCCTCTGAGGGGGCTCTATGGATTCAGTGCGGCCGACCATGCGATGATGAGGACTTCGCGGAAGGTTCGTGTGCTTTACCATGCCGACGGAAAGCATACAGAGTGTAGCGAGATCACACTTCGATCAATTGATGACCTGGAGGGCTTTCTTCAAAGGAGTGGAGTGCGATATCTAGGGTTTGAGTCCTCGTTCTTTCCTTTCCGCAAGTTCACCTACCGCTACGACCCCAAGTGAGCGCCCTCCGCACCCTCGCCGGCCAAACGGCCATCTACGGGCTTAGCAGCATCGTTGCGCGCTTCCTCAACTTCCTGTTGGTGCCGCTGTACACCAGCAAATTCGTCTTTGAGCCGGACGAATTCGGGGTGGTCACCGCGCTTTATGCGTGGACGGCCCTGCTCAACGTGGTGCTCACCTTCGGCATGGAGACCACCTACTTCCGCTTTGCTTCAAAGGACCATGTGAAGGACAACCCCGACGGCGGACGGGTGCTCTACGCCACCTCCACCTGGGGTCTCTTCTTCCCGGCCCTGGCCTTCATGCTGCTCGGCGGGTTGTTCTCCGCCCAGCTCGCGGAAGGTCTTCAATTCGGTGCTTACGCCAGTTCCGTGCTGATGCTCGTGCTGATCATCGGCGTCGATGCCATCACCACCATCCCCATGGCGCGGCTGCGGCAACAGGGCCGTCCGTGGAAGTACGCCGCCATCAACATGCTCAGCGTGGGGGTGAACATCGCCTTGAGCCTGTTCTTCTTGCTCTACTGCATGAAGCGCTACAACTTGGGCGAGAGCAACGCGCTGATCGATGCGGTGTACGACCCCTCGCTCGGCGTGGGCTACGTGTTCGCCATCAACCTCGTGAGCACGGCGGTGAAGCTGCTGGTACTGCTGCCCTCCTGGCCGTCGTGGAAACCGTTGGACAAGGACCTGCTCCGGGCCATGGCCGCTTTCGGGGCACCGCTGATGATCGCGGGCCTCGCTGGCATGGTGAACGAGACCGCGGACCGCGTGATCCTGAAGTACCTGCTACCAGCCGACGTGGCTGATGCGGAGATCGGGATCTACGGTGCGTGCTACAAGCTGGCCGTGCTCATCACGCTCTTCATCCAGGCCTTCCGGATGGGCGCCGAGCCCTTCTTCTTCAGCCATGCCAAGGAGAAGAACAGCCGGGAGACCTTCGCCCGCATCATGAACATATTCGTTGCGGTGTGCATGAGCGCCTTCCTGGTGGTGATGCTCTTCATCGACCTCTTCAAGTGGTTCATCCCCAACCCGGCCTACCACGAGGGCCTTCGCGTGGTGCCCATCCTGATGCTCGCCAATGTGTTCCTGGGCATCTACTACAACCAGAGCGTGTGGTACAAGCTCACCGACCGGCCGCGTGTGGGCAGCACCATCAGCCTCATCGGGGCAGCCATCACCATCGTGCTGCTTTTCGCCCTGATACCGCGCATGGGCTACATGGGCGCGGCCTGGACCACCTTGATCTGTTACTTCAGCATGGCGGCCATCAGCTACGTGTGGGGGCAGCGGCACTACCCCATCCCCTACAACGTGAGCCGCGTGCTGCTTTACATGGCGGGGGCGGTGGTGCTGTGGTGGGGATGTGAGCAGGTGATCCTGGACGGGGTGTTGAAGTATGCATTGAGGTCGTTCACGCTGTTGATCTTTCTTGGCGTGGCCTGGAGGTCAGAGAAGGACGCGCTGCGACCTTTGTCTTCCTGAACGAGGTCCTCATGCAGCCCACCGAAGTCCGCATCACCAACAAGAGCCACCACCCACTGCCAGGTTACGCCACCGACCAAAGTGCCGGCCTTGACCTGCGGGCCAACCTCGATGCCCCCATCGTCCTTGCCCCCGGCCAGCGGGCCCTGATCCCCACCGGCCTCTACCTGGAACTGCCCGAAGGCACCGAGGCCCAGGTGCGGCCCCGCAGCGGTCTGGCCTACAAGCACGGGGTCACGGTACTGAACAGCCCGGGGACCATTGATGCCGATTACCGGGGCGAGGTGGGCGTGCTGCTGATCAATCACGGACAGGAGCCTTTTACCGTGAACGACGGCGAACGTGTGGCCCAATTGGTCATTGCCCGCTATATCAGGGTTACTTTCGAGGAAAGTGCGGACCTTCGCGCAACTGAACGAGGAGCGGGCGGCTTCGGGCATACCGGGACCCGCTGAGCGAGAACCACTTGGAATGAAGATCATCGTCCCCATGGCGGGTATGGGCAAGCGCATGCGCCCGCACACCCACACCACTGCCAAGCCTTTGCTGCCCATTGCGGGCAAGCCCATTGTTCAACGCCTTGTGGAGGACCTGGCCGCCGTGGCCGGTGAGCCCGTGGAGGAAGTGGCCTTTGTGGTGAACCCCGCTTTCGGAGTGAAGGTGGAGAACGAATTGCTTGAGATCGCCAAGCGCGTGGGCGCCAAAGGCAGTATACATTACCAGGAAGTGGCCCTGGGTACGGCCCACGCCATCCTGTGCGCCGAGAACGCACTGAACGGCCGCGTGATCGTGGCCTTCGCCGATACCCTGTTCCGTGCCGAACTGAAGCTGGACAAGGATTGCGACGGCGTGATCTGGGTGAACAAGGTGGAGGACCCACGTCCCTTCGGCGTGGTGAAGCTGGACGGCGATGGCATCATCACCGAGTTCGTGGAGAAGCCGCAGGACTTCGTGAGCGACCTCGCCATCATTGGCATCTACTACTTCGCCGATGGGGAGCGCCTACGCAAGGAGATGCAGTACCTTATCGATAACGACATCAAGGAGAAGGGCGAGTACCAGCTCACCAACGCCATGGAGAACATGAAGCGCAAGGGTGCGCGCTTCAAGGCCGGGGCGGTGGACGTATGGATGGACTGCGGCAACAAGAACGCCATGGTCGATACCAACACCAAGGTCCTCGGCTTCCTGAAGGACAGCAAGGACCTTGTGAGCCCCAAGGCCAAGCTGACCGGCAGCGTGGTGATCAGCCCCTGCTTCATCGGCGAGAACGTGACCTTGGTGAACAGCATCGTGGGACCGAACGTCTCCATTGAGAGCGGCGCGGTGATCACCAACAGTGTGGTACGGAATTCGATCGTACGTCCCTCTGTGCAGATCACCGATGCCGTCATCGACAACAGCATGCTCGGCGAACGGGCCATCGTCACCGGCAAGGCCATGGACCTGAGCTTGAGCGACGACAGCACCGTGGGCTGAACCACCCGGGTCGAACATGAACATGACACGCCTCCTGACCGGTCTTGCGCTGCTGCTCGTTCTGGGGGCCTGTGGCGGTGCGCGAAGTACAACCACATCAAGCGCTCCACCGGCGGACCCGCGTTCCGAAGGCCAGGACCAGCGCGCCGAGGTAATGCGCCTGTTCATGGAGGCCACACAGGCCCGCATGGCCGGTCAGTTGCCCAAGGCCGTGCAGCTCTACCAACAGTGCCTCAAGCTCGATCCGCAGAACGGTGCGGCACACTTCGAGCTCAGCAAGCTCTTCCACCAGTCACAGCAGTTCGGCCCGGCGGTGGACCATGCCAAGCGTGCCGTGGCAGCGGACAAGACCAACATCTGGTACCGTTTCCTGCTGGCCGATCTGTATGAACAGGGTCGTATGCCGGCAGAGGCCGCCACCGTCTATCGCGGTATTACTGAACAGTGGCCGGAGCGTTATGAGGTCTACTTCGATCTGGCCAATGCCCTGGCCAACAGCGACAAGGTTTCCGAAGCACAGAAGGTCTACGCCGACATGGAGAAACGCTTCGGCCTCACCGAGGAACTGATCACCAATGAGTTCGGCATGCTCATGAACGCCGGCAAGATGGACGATGCCGAGCAATTGGTGCAACGTGCTGTGGTCGCCCGTCCGAAAGAGCCCCAATACCTGGGCATGTTGGCCGAGCTGTACGACCAGAAGGGCGAGCACGAAAAGGCCTTGACCTATTACAAGCGGGCCCTGGAAATGGACCCCGGCAACAGCATGTTGCGCATTGCACTGGCCGAGCATTATTACGGTACCGGCCGCATGGAGGAGGCGTATAATGAACTTGGCGAGGCCTTCCGTGACCCTGAAATGGACATCGATGCCAAGATGCAGGTGCTCATCGGGTTCTTCGAAATGACCAACCGCGAAGGAGAAGGCCCGAACGACCGTGCCGACCTGATCCGGCGCTCCTACACGCTGATCGATGCCTTGGAACAGGCCCATCCGGAAAGCGGCAAGCCACACACCATCCATGGCGATTTCCTGCTCCGCGATGGGCGGTATGAAGAGGCGCGGGCCGAGTTCCGCAAAGCACTGGTGAACGAGCAGGACCGGTTCCCGATCCACCTGCAGTTGCTGCAACTGGACCTGCAGCTGGGCGACCACCAGGCCTTGCATACCGATGCCGAGGCGGCCATTGCGTTGTTCCCCACCTCGCCGGAGCTCTACCTCTACAATGGGATCGCGCTTTCACAGCTCGGGCAGCACGAGGCGGCCATCGAGGCCTTGGTCACGGGCCGCGATCTGGTGGTGGACAACCCGCCGCTGCTGGCCCAGTTCTGGAGCAGCCTCGGAGATGCCTACAACGACGCGAAACAATTCAGCAAAAGCGACCTGGCCTATGACAAGGCGCTCGCCATGGAACCGAACAACACCGGCACGCTCAACAACTACGCCTACTACCTGAGCCTGCGCAAGGACCAATTGGAAAAGGCCGAGCGTATGAGCCGGCGGGCGAACGAGCTCCAACCCGGCAGTGCCACTTACCAGGACACCTACGCCTGGGTGCTGTTCCAGATGGGCCGCTATGCCGATGCCCGGAGCTGGATGGAGAAGGCGCTGGCCGGCACCGCCGAACCGGATGGCGTACTGTTGGAACATTACGGCGACATCCTGTTCGAGCTGGGCGACAGGTCCGCGGCCATGGAGCAGTGGAAGCTGGCCCAGGCCAAGGGTGACGCCAGCGAGGTCATTGGGCGGAAGATCACCGAAGGAAAACGCGTGGAATGAGGAGGTCGTTCCAGGGTATGCTCCTTGGTCTCACGGTGCTGGCAGCAGCGTGCAAGAGCGGTCGGCCCTTGGTTTTGGCCAACCGCGACCTTCCGGCCCGTTCGGCGGACAAGCTGGTGGAGCGATTGCTCGAGAGCGATCCCGGCCCGGTGCGGTACTACTCGGCCAAGGCAGCAGTGGAGGTGAACCTGCCGGATGGTTCCAAGAGCTTCAAGGCCCAGGTGCGCAGTGTTCAGGATAGCGCGGTGTGGGTCAGCGTGGTCCCCGCCCTGGGCATCGAGGTGGCCCGCATCCTATTGACCGTGGACAGTGTGAAGATGCTGGACAAGCTGAACGACCAGTACTTCGTGGGTGACACTGCGGCGGCCAGACAGCGTTTCGGACTGCAACCGGGCCTGGCCCTTTTTCAGCAAGCCCTCTTGGGAAGGCCCTTCGGTCTGGACCCGGAAGAGAAGTACCGCTCTGACCGTGAGGAGGGGTACTATGTGCTGACCAGCCGTGAGAAACGGCGTTTCGTGCGGGCCGCAGAGGATATCAGCCCCGGCGATACCCTGGCCCGCGACCGCGATATGGGCGAACGCCGGTTGGAGCGTACCCTGCGCCGTGCCGAGGAGAAGGAAGCGATCATTTACCGCTATTGGCTGGAGCCGGACAGTTTCCGCCTGGTGCGGGTGCAGGTCACCGACCTCGTACGCGACCAGGTGGCCGATGTGCGTTATGAGCAACGGAGCGGTGCCGAGAGCCTGTTCCTGCCCACGCTCATCCGGATCTCCCTGAGCGAGCCGGGTCGCAATGCCACGGGCAGTCTCGAGCTCTCGCGCATCACTACGGAAGGGCCACTGCAATTGAACTTCAAGATCCCCGAGAAGTATGTGCCCATGCCCTGAGCCACGGATGCGAGCAGCACGCAAGGTGCTCACTGCCCTGCTGTGCCTGCTGCTGATCGCGGTGATGCCGGTGGAGGCCGGTGCTCAAAGCCGCAAGGAACTGGAGAAGAAGCGCGAGGCCCTGGACAAGCAGATCCGTACCACTACCGCGCTCATCGAGCAGGCCCGCAAGGAGCAGAAGGTCACCCAGCAACAATTGCAATTGCTGGAAAGCCAGATCCAGGCCCGCGAGCAGCTGATCCGCACCATGAACGGAGAGCTGCGCAAGGTGGACGAGCGGATCAACGAGGACCGGGAACTGGTGGAGTCGCTGCGCAAGGACCTGCTCACCCTGAAAGAGGAATATGCGCGTATGGTGCAGTTCGCCTACCGCAATCGCAGCGCCTACGACCGCATGAGCTACCTCTTCGCGGCGAGCAGCTTCCAACAGGCCTTCAAGCGCAGTCGCTACCTCAATCAGATCGGCCAGCAACGGGTGCGCCAGGCGGCACTGATCGCCGAAACGCAGGCCGCCATCGAAGCGCGGCTGGCAGGCTTGAAGGAGCAGCGCGAGGAGAAGAACCGGATCGTGGCCATGGAACAGGCCGAGAAGCAGAAACTGGCCTCGGACCGGAACGGCCAGCAGAGCGCACTGGCCACCCTGCGCAAGGAGGAAGGACGGTTGAAGGAGACCCAGCGCAAGCAGCAGAAGCAGCGCAATGATCTGGATGCGGCCATCAAGAAAGCCATTGAGGAGAGCATAACGAAGGACACCAAGCCGAAGCCCAAGGGCAGCACTTCCGGCACTGCTTCAAGCTCTGCCAAACTGAATATCACGCTCACCCCCGAGGCCAAGGAGCTCAACACCGACTTCGAAAAGAACAAGGGCAAACTGCCCTGGCCGGTGGAAAAAGGGGTGATCACCAGCCGCTTTGGCCCACAACCCCACCCCGTACTACCCGGTATCAAGATCGACAACAATGGCATCGATATCACCACCGAGAAGGGGTCTGGTGTGCGGGCCGTGTTCCGGGGCGAGGTGAGCAGCGTGATCGTGATCCCCGGTGCAGGCAAAGCGGTCATCATCAGCCATGGGGCCTACCGCACGGTGTACAGCAACCTGCGCGATGTGACCGTGGCCAAGGGCCAGAAAGTGGACACGAAGCAGGTGGTGGGCACCGTCCTTACGGATGAGAATGGCTCGGTGGCGCACATCGAGATCTGGAAGATCACCAGCGAGGGCCTCGTGAAAGTGGACCCTGCTCTGTGGATCTTCCGTTGAAACGCGACCGGAACGGTTACCTTTGCCGTCCTATTTGATGCCCATGTTCTCCAACCCGTTGTCCATCCTGCTCGGCGTTATCGGTCCCTGGCAGGTCGTACTGATCGTGGTGGTGCTTCTGCTCCTGTTCGGGGGCAAGAAGATCCCCGAGCTCATGCGTGGCCTGGGCCAGGGCATGAAGGAGTTCAAGAACGCCAAGGACGGCCTGAACGAGGAGAAAAAGGAGGAGGGCAAGTAAGCCCCGTTCGCAGGCGTGAGCACCACCAAGACCTTTGGCGAGGCCCGTTCCGCGGTTGAAAGCGGGGCCAGTGTCTCCGTGGCCGCCGAGGCCGCTCTGGCCGCAGCGCACAGCAACCAGCACCTCAATGCGTTCCTCGAGCTCTTTGACCGGAGCGCGCGGGAACAGGCCGCCCGGGTGGATGCCCGCGTGAAGGCCGGCGAGGCAGGCCCCCTGGCAGGCGTGGTGCTCAGCATCAAGGACAACATCTGCTACAAGGACCACAAGGTCAGCGCCTCTTCGCGCATCCTCGAAGGGTTCACCAGCCTGTACAGTGCCACCGTGGTGGAACGCCTGCTCGCCGCCGATGCGGTGATCCTGGGCCGTACCAATTGCGACGAGTTCGCCATGGGCAGCAGCAACGAGAACAGTGCCTTCGGCAAGGTGCTGAACCCGGTGGATACCAACATGGTCCCCGGGGGCAGCAGTGGTGGTGCGGCGGCCAGTGTGGCGGCCGGCATTGTTCACGCAGCGCTGGGCAGCGACACGGGCGGTTCCATCCGGCAGCCGGCCTCGTTCACCGGAACGGTCGGCCTGAAGCCCACTTATGGGCGCGTGAGCCGCCATGGCCTCATCGCCTTCGCCAGCAGTTTCGACCAGATCGGTCCGTTCACCCGCACGGTGGAGGATGCCGCCACGCTGTACACCGTGATGGCCGGCCACGATCCGCGTGACAGCACCACCAGTCGCACTCCGGTTGAACCGATCACGCTCGCCCACCCCGGCAGGTTGCGCATTGGCTATTTCCGCGAGGGCCTCGAGCGCCCCGGGATGGACCCCGAAGTGGTGGCCCACCTGCAAGCCCAAATCGACCGACTGAAGGCCGATGGCCATGTGGTGGAGCCTGTGGAAGTGCCCCTGCTCGACCACCAGGTGCCCACCTACTACATCCTCGCCACGGCCGAGGCCAGCAGCAACCTGGCGCGTTTCGATGGCATTCACTACGGGCACCGCAGCAAGTCGGCCAAGGGGGTCGAGGAGACCTATCGCCTGAGCCGCACCGAAGGCTTCGGGCCCGAGGTGAAGCGCCGGATCCTGCTCGGGACCTTCGTGCTCAGCGCCGGTTACTACGATGCCTACTATGCCCAGGCCCAGCGCGTGCGCCGGATCCTACGTGATCGCACCTTGAAGGCCTGCGCCCAATACGACATCCTGTTGGGTCCCACCTGCCCCACCACGGCCTTTGCGCACGGCGCGGTGACCGATCCAGTGGCCATGTATCTGCAGGACATTTTCACGGTGCAGGCCAACCTGGCGGGCAATCCGGCCATCAGCCTGCCCACGGGCATGCACAGCAACGGGCTGCCCTTCGGCATCCAGCTCATGGCAGCTCCCTTCGCCGAAGCGAAGTTGCTGGCCGCCGCCAAGCATCTGTTCTAAGGGCCTAGCCCTCTTTCCGTTCCTTTTCGCGCTTCTGCGGCTGCAAGGGGTTCGCGTTGATCTCGCGGAACAGTTCCCGGTTGCGCTTGATGTCGCAGGCCATCCACACGGCCGCGCGGAAACTGCTCTCATCGGCCACGCCCTGTCCTGCAATGTCCAGACCGGTGCCATGGTCCGGGCTGGTGCGCACAATGGGCAGGCCGGCGGTCACGTTCACGCCGTTCCCGAAGCTCAATGCCTTGAACGGGGCCAGGCCCTGGTCGTGGTACATGGCCAGCACACCGTCGAAGTGGGTGTAGCCACCACTGCCGAAAAAGCCATCGGCCGCATAGGGCCCCATGGCCTTGATGCCTTCGTCGTTCAGCTTGCGCACGGCCGGGGCAATGCGCTCCTTGTCCTCGGACCCCAGCGTACCTCCATCACCCGCGTGGGGATTGAGGCCCAGGATGGCGATGCGGGGGTCCATGATGCCGAAGTCGCGCATCAGGCTCTGGTGAAGCAGTCGTGCCTTGGTCAGGATGCGTTCGGTGGTGATCGCAGCGGCCACGTCCTTCAGTGGGATATGGCCGGTCACCGTGCCCACGCGTAGCCCTTCACCCACCAGCACCATCAACACCTCGCTGTCGCTGCCGGCCATCTGCTGCAGGAACTCGGTGTGGCCCGGGTAAGCGAACCCTGCCTGCTGCATGCTGTGCTTGTCGATCGGTGCCGTCACCAGCACGTCCACCTTGCCACTGGCCAGGTCCTGCGCGGCGGCCTCGAGGCTCTTGATCGCATAGGCGGCCAGCTGGCCCGAGGGTTTGCCGAGTTCGATGGCGATGTCCTCCTCCCACACGTTCACCAGGTTGAGCTTCTTCGGCAGGGCCTCACGGGCGTCGTTCACGCGATGGAACTGAACTTCGTCCAGCTTCAGGGCCTTGCGATGAAAGCTCACGGTATGCGCCGAGGCGTAGAGCACCGGCGTGATGTCCTGGAGGATGCGGGTGTCCTCGAAGCACTTCAGCACCACTTCAAGGCCGATGCCGTTGAGGTCGCCGCAGCTGATGCCAACGCGGATGGGGGGGCGGGTCTCGCTCATGGTTCTTGGGGCGGAAGGCTCAGCGCTTTGCCCGCTGCTTGATGAATTCATAGAACAGGCGGACACCCACACCGGTGCCGCCCTTGGTGCGGTAGCTGTCCTTGCGGGTCAGGAAGGCCGGCCCGGCAATGTCCAGATGGATGAACGGATGCGTGGTGAAGCGGGCCAGGAACTTGCCTGCTGTCTGTGCGCCTGCGAGGTCGCTGCCCAGGTTCTTGATGTCGGCCACATCGCTCTTGATCTCGTCGTCGTACTCGTCCCAGAACGGCAGGCGGGCGGTGCGCTCGAACACCTGCATGCCGGCGTGTTCCAAGCGGTGGAACTCGGTGTCCGGTGCGGTACCCATCACGGCCGTGCCGTAGGTGCCAATGGCGCGCATGGCGGCCCCGGTCAGCGTGGCGATGGTCATCACCAGCTCGGGCTTGTAGCGTTCGCCGTAGCTCAGTGCATCGGCCAGGATCATGCGGCCCTCGGCGTCGGTGTTCAGCACTTCCACGGTGAGGCCGCTGTGCATACGCACCACATCGCCAGGGGCATAGGCATTCCCGCCGGGGCGGTTGTCGGTGGCGGGGATCAAGGCCACCACGTGCACGGGCAGTTCACGCTTGGCCACCACGGCCATGGCACAGGCCACGGCGGCGGCACCGGCCATGTCGCATTTCATCTGGTCCATGCTGTTCGGCGTGGGCTTCAGGCTGAGGCCGCCCGTGTCGTACACCACGCCCTTGCCCACCAGCAGCAGCGGTTTCTTGTTCACCGCGTTCCTCGGCTTCCATTCCAGGATGCTGAAGGTGGGCGCGTCCAGGCTGCCCTTGTTCACCGCCAGCAGGCCGCCCATGCCCTGCGCTTCGATCTGCGCCTTGTCCAGCACCTGCACCTTGAACCCACTATTGCGGCTCAGGGTCTTGATCTCGGCCGCCAGTTGCGTGGCGTTCAGGAAGCTCACCGGCTCGTTCACCAGATCGCGGGCGGTCCACACGGCCTCGCACAGATCGCCCAGTTCCTCCACGTCAGCAGCGGTCACTTCCTTGGCCACCAGGGAAAGCTTCGTCAGCGTGGGTGCGCCTTTCTCGTCGGTCTTGTACTTGCGGAAGGCATAGCTGCCCAGCGCCACGCCCTCGGCCAGTGCCAGGGTCAATGCGGCATCGTCCTGCAGGCTGATCACCTGGGCCTCGGTGCGCTTGGATCCGTTCAACCGGGCCGCCATGGCATCACCGGCCTTCCGGGCCTTTTCCAACTGCTGGTGGCGATCGCCATCCTTCACCAAATGGGCCAGCACCAGGCGTCCGCTCACATCGCACACGGCCAGACCGGGATCGGCCGTCAGCTGCTCGTTCAGGTACTGGCGGTCACTTCGTTCCAGGTCGAGGTGGCGCAGTTGCGATAGGTCGTTCAGCACCACCAGCGTATCACGCGAAGTGGAGGGGCGGGTGGACTTGGCAAGGGTGATCATGGACCGGGGTGTGCCGCCATGTGCGGGCAGCCGGCCAAAGATAGCCGCGGTGGGGGCGCCGGATCAGCGCTGCGTACTGGCCGTTACCGACAGGTGGCGGCCCAGGCGGATGTTGAACGTCCGTGTGCGCTCCGTGCGGTCCACCGAGAGCCCGGCCTGTTCACCACCGATCACTTTCAGCCCGCGGTCCACGGCAGCGATCGCGTCATCCTGTCCCAGCGGACCGGTGTTGCCTGCGGGTTGCTCCAGCACCCGTTCGCGCACCACCGCGGCCAGTGCACCACCCAGCGTGGAGGCCCCCGGCGTGGCCGACGTATTGCTCGCAGCAGCCACCGGTTCGTCGGCAGGGAGCCAGGTGGCCTTTTCCACCGGCACCGTGCGTGGTTCCGGACGCTCGTCCGTGTTCCGGCCGGGCATAGTGTGCCGAACGGCGGCCAGTTGCACCGGTTCTTCGCGGCCCATGCGCGGCAGGGGGTTCGCGGACCTGTCCGGTGTGCCGGTGCCTTGTTGCACCTCCGGTGTTGTGGACCCGGCAGTGCTGCCCGGCTCCGACTTCACAGGGGTCTCCGGCGCGGTGCTCACCGGTTCAACAGTAGTTCCCTTCGTTTCCGCCTTCGTGCTGGCCTCGGGCACCGTGGCCACCTGTTGTTCGGGGGCCTCACTGCGACCCAGGAACCAGATGCCCATGCCCAGCAGCACGGCCACCGAAGCAGCTGCAGCGAACCGCACCGCCCACGTGCCCAGTGCGATCACGCGACCACCGCGTTTCAGCGAACCTTTCTCCGCATACTCGACCGCCTCGGTGGCGATGCGGGTCCTTTGCATCAATTCGCGGGCACGTCCGGCCTCCGCGTGGGTGGCCACATAGGCGGCCAGTGCCTTGCGCTGTTCAATGGTTAGGTCGCCTTCCAGCTCGGCCACCAGGAAGTCGTCCAACGTATGGCGGTCGGGCAGTCCCACGGGCGGCAGTTGGCGCTCCAGGTCCTGTTTGGCCGCAAAGGCCATGGCCTCGGGCACCAGCTTCACCAGGTCGTACAAATGGGCGCTGCGCAATAGCTCGGGGTGCTCCAGCAGGAAGTGGCGCAGCGCGTGCAGCTGCTCGGCGTTCAGGTCGCCTTCCAAGCGCGCCACCAGGAAGTCGTCCACGTTCTCCAAGGAAGGCTGGCCCGTGGGCGGCAACGCGCGCTTCAGGGCGTCCTTGTCGGATCGGGAGAGCGCGGCATCCAGCTGGTCCAGCGTGGGCAGCGCGTCCATGCCGGGGTCCAGTTCCGGATGCGCGGCCAGGAAGGCATCGAGTTCCTGCTCTTGGGCAGGCGTCAGGTTCCCTTCCAGCCGATCGAGCAGCCAGGCCTCGTAGTTGCTATGGTCAATGCGCTCCTTCATAGCACCAGGTCGAGTTGGCCGATGTATTCCTTCAACGCTGTGCGGCCTCGGTAGATGTACACTTTCACCTGGGCCAGGTTCAAGCCGGTGAGCTCGGCGATCTCCTCGTAGGCGTAGCCCTCCAGATCGCGTAGCAGCACCACGCTCCGTTGGATGGCCGGCAGGGTGGCCAGGGCCGCGTCCAGCACCTCCTTCAGGTCCGGTTGTGCCTGGCTGGTGGTGCGCAGGTGGTCATGGTGGTCCTCCATTCGTGTGCTGCGGCCCCCTTTGCGCACCTCGTCCACCATTACGTGGTGGGCCGTGGTGAAGAGGTAGCTCTTGGCCTTGGCGCCTTCCACCTGGTCCAATTTGGTCCACAACCGCGCGAAGCTCTCCTGCACCACGTCCTTGGCGAGGTCCTCATCGCGCAAATGCTTGAGCGCGAAGCGGTAGATGCCATCGGCATGCTGGTCCACGGCGAGGTTGTATTCAGCGGGCGTCATCGGTTAGGGAACCGTTGTCCGTGCTCATGGGACGGATGGCCGAGGGGAAAGTTACACCCGTTCGTTGCCGGCGCTTCGTTCCTTTGTTGGCACACCCCCGATCCTTTCGCGGCCGGTCCGCGTATCAGGGGCCTTCAGATGGCGAACACGACCATGACACAGCAACGGGGAGGCCGAAGGGAGCGGGGTGAACACCGTTCGGGCACGGCCCAGCGCCCCTTGGTCAGCATCATTACCGTGGTGTACAACGGTGCGGCCACCTTGGAGCGCACCATCCAGAGCGTGCTGGGGCAGACCTACGACAACATCGAGTACATCGTGGTGGACGGCGGCAGTTCCGATGGCACCCTCGACCTCGTGCGCCGCTACGAGGACCGCCTTGACCTGTGGGTGAGCGAGCGCGACAAGGGCATCTACGACGCCATGAACAAGGGCGTGGCGCTGGCCACCGGCGAATGGGTGGCGCTGATCAATGCCGACGATTGGTACGAACCCGACACCGTGGCCCGCGTGGCGGAGGCGGTGAAGGACCGACCTGCCATCAACATCGTGCACGGCGACATCTGGATCCACTACCCCAATGGCCACCGCAAGGTGAAGCATGCGCGCCAGAGCGGATTTCTGCTGAAGTATTGGGAGATGGTGCTCAACCACCCCACCTTCTTTGTGCGCCGTAGCTACTACCAGGGCCGCCCCTTCGATGCCGGCCTGCGCGTGAGCGGCGACCACAAGTGGACCCTCGCCGCGTGGCTTCATGATCCCAAGCAGTTCCTGTACCTGCACGTGGTGCTGGCCAATTTCACGGCCGGTGGCGCCAGCATGACCATCCCCTTGAAGCGCGTGCTCAGCGAGGGTCGCCGCGTAAGCCACGACCTGGGCCTGGGCGCCGTGGGTACCGCCATCGGGCAGGCCACGCGCACCGCGCTCTATGTGCCGCAATACCTCAAGCTCCAGTTCAACCAGTACATTTCGCCACTGCTTGGCGGCAGGTCGTAATGGCGAGCGTGTGGAACATCTTCCAGGATTGGCGGGCCAATCGCGGCAACCCCAAGGGGAAGCTCGTCATGCTGTTGTTCCGTACAGCGCATCTGTTGCGTCAGAGCAAGCTCACCTTCCTGCTCTTCCTCTGGTACTTCATTCTCTACCGCATCGGTGTGGAATGGTTCCTGTGCATCGAGTTGCCGTGGAAAACCCGCATCGGCCCCAGCTTCCGCGTGGACCATGGCCAGGCGCTGGTGATCAACGACGGCACCGTTTTCGGCGCCAACTGTACCGTGCGCAACAGCACCACCATCGGCAACAAACGCCTCAAGGACGGCACCTACAGCCGTGCCCCCCGCTTCGGTGATCGTGTGGACATCGGTGCCAACGCCGTCATCATCGGCCCCATCACCATCGGGCACGATGTGCTCGTGGGCGCCGGTGCCGTGGTCTTCAAGGATGTGCCGCCCAACAGCGTGGTGGTGGGCAACCCGGGGCGGGTGATCCCGAGGCCATAGATGCCCAGCAATGGCTGGTGCTCTGAGACCATGGCGGTGGTAATGATGCGCTACTCCACCACCACCCGCTCATAGCAGCTCCCCTCCTTGCTGGTAACCCGCACCACATAGGTGCCGGCCCCAAAGCGCGATAGGTCCACCTCCTCGGTGGCTTTGCCTTGAGGCAAGGGCCGTTGGAAGAGCAACTTGCCCATGGTATCGTACACGCTGTAATAGCTCTCGGCCATAAGCGGATCGGCGAAGGAAAGGGTGAAGTGACCGGTATTGGGGTTAGGGCGGATCCTGAAACCGCTTGGGTGCTTCTCCGGGCGGGGTATGCTGTTGGCGCATCCTTCCAAAAGGGTAATTGGCGGGTTCTCTTCTTCGGTGATAAAGGCCGGATGCGCTGTTGCCCCATCAATGCTGGTAAGCGTAAAGCTGCTGTCCGTTGGGAAGAGATCTACGATGGTGGTGGCATGCCATTGGTTGTGGCATGGCAAGTAACCCAGAGAGTCGGTTTTGAAGATGAACATGTCCGGGGTGTTGCTCAGACTTTGCCCATTATACATAATGCCACCATCGGAGCACATCGTCATGTTGATAATGTCGTACACATGGCCCTCGCGGCCCGCTGAGCGCGTCCACAAGGTGTCGCCATTCTGGTCGAGCTTCATCAGTTGCGGCCGGTAGCCGAAGGGATAGTTGAGGTCGCCGATGTTGCCCAGTAGGATGTAGTTGCCATCGTGGTGCTGCTCGATTCGCGTACCCGGCCGCGTATACCATCGGTACGGCGATATGTCGTAGCCCTTGCACCAGAGTACTTCGCCTTCGCCGCTAAGCTTCATCACGAAGAGCTTAGGCCAGTAATCTGTTGGCAAGGGATTGAGGAAGCCCGGAGCAGCGAGGCTATCGGTGAAGCCGGTGATGATAAAGCTTC
>JBKDXR010000026.1:0-49929 GCA_046306055.1 Flavobacteriales bacterium | reverse complement strand
TACGACGCCATGAACAAGGGCCTGGCGCGCGCCACGGGCGAGGTCATCGGCTTCGTAAACGCCGGCGATCTGCTGATGACCCCCACTGTCGTTTCGGATATCGTGGCCGCGTTCCAGCGCAGCCATGCCGATGCGGTGTATGGCGACATCATCATGGTGGACGAGCACGACATCTTCAAAGTGCACCGCACCTGGCTCAGCGGCACCTACCACCGCGACAATTTCCGCAAGGGCTGGATGCCTCCGCACGTGGGCACCTTCATCCGAAAGAGCGTGTACGATCGCTTCGGCCATTTCAACACCGACCTGCGCATCGGAGCCGATTACGAGATCCTCCTCCGGTTCCTGTACAAGCACCACGTGCGCACGGTACATCTCCGCGAAGTGTTGGTACGCTTCCGATTGGGCGGCATGAGCAATGGCAGCGTTCGCCACATCCTCCGTGCCAACCGCGAGGTGCGCCGGTCCTGGGCACTGAACGGCCTGCAGGCCCCGCCATTGCTGGTCACCCGCAAGCTGTGGAGCAAGGTGATGCAGTTCTTCCACTGAGGCTTGTCGAACATCACCTCGGGGATCGTCGTGCGGTCCTTACTTTGTGATCATGATGCTCCGACATGCCTTTTTGATCTCGGTTATCGTACTACTCGCAGCATGTCAAGAGAAGCGGGAGACCACACGCCCTGCCATGGGCCCGATCACCGCAGCGGTCTACGCATCCGGTGTGGTGAAGGCACGTGACCAGTACCAGGCTTTTGCCGCGTTGAACGGATTGGTGGCCCATGTGCATGTGGCCGCTGGTGATACCGTGCTGAAGGGCGATGCACTTTTCACCATTGACGACCGTGCATCGAACCTGGGCAGCCAGCGCGCCGAGCTCGCAGTGGACCTGGTGCGCCAGAACGCCAGTCCCGATTCCCCAGTGCTGGCACAGCTTCGCCTCGCCGTGGAGCAGGCTCGCACGCGCCTGAACAACGACAGCCTGATGCTGGCCCGCCAAAGGGCCTTGTGGGACAAGCAAGTGGGCAGCAAGGTGGAGCTCGACAACCGGGAACTGGCCTACACCAGCTCACGCAACACGTACGAATCGGCCTTGAAAGCATATTCCGAATCACGGACGCGGTTGCGCAATGAGTTGCGCATGGCGGAGAATGAACTGGCCCTGCGCCGAGCGGCCGAGGGTGATCACACCGTGCGCAGTTTGATCGATGGGCGGGTGTACGATGTGCTCATCGAACGTGGCGAGCTGGCCACCACCCAGCGTCCGTTGGCGATCGTCGGGCGGTCCGATGCGTTCCTGATCGAGCTTCAGGTGGATGAGTTCGACATTGTACGCGTGGCTCCGGGACAGCAGGTGTGGGTGACCATGGACAGTTACAAGGACCAGGTGTTGGAGGCCTCCGTGATCCGCGTGGACCCGCTGATGAACGAACGCACGCGCACCTTCACCGTCGAGGCCGTTCTCAAGGAACCTCCGGCCGTCCTTTATCCGAACCTCACGCTTGAGGCCAACATCGTGATCGCTCGCAAGGAGAGCGCGCTGACCGTTCCGGCCGAATACCTTGTGCAGGACCGTTACGTGCTCGTAGCGCCGGATGAGCGCAAGGAGGTGGTCATCGGCTTGCGCGATCTGCAACGTGTAGAGGTGCTCGAAGGGCTGGACACCACGGTCACGCTCTACCACCCCTGATCGGCCATGGCGTTCCGGCTGTTGCTCGGCATTTCCTCCACGCTACTGCGCGCCAGGCTGCGCCAGAGCATCGTGGCCGCCGTGGGGGTCACCTTCAGCATCGCCATGTACATCGCGCTCAGCGGTTTCATGAACGGATTGAACTCGCTGCTGGACGGCCTGATCCTGAACCGTACACCGCATATCAGGTTATACAATGAGATACGGCCGGTGGACGAGCAACCCCTGGAGCGCGCATTCGATCACTACAGCGCTGGGGGCAACGCCGAGGCCCATCATTTCATCAGCCGGATCAAACCCAAGGGGGATGAGGCCCGTGTCCGCAACGCCCTGGGTATCATGGACGCTTTGCGGAAGGATTCGCGCGTACTGGGCATTGCACCCAAGGTGGCCGCGCAGGTCATGTTCAATGTGGGCACCATTGAAGTGAACGGAGCCGTGAACGGGATCGACCCCAAGGAAGATGACCGTCTGCTGCATTTCAGCGACTATTTGGTGCAGGGCACGGTGGCGCAACTGGCCAATACCGGCAACGGAATCGTGCTGGGCAAGGGACTGGCGGACAAGATGCAGGTTGGGCTGGGCGATGTGGTGCAGGTCACCTCCATCCAGGGCGATCGCACCATGCTCAAGGTGGTGGGCTTTTACCAGAGCGGCATGGCCGATTTCGATAATGTGCAGTGCTTCGCCACGGTCTCCACGGTACAGAACCTGCTGGTGAGACCACGGAACTACATCACGGACATCCAGGTGCGCTTGCATGACCTCACGCTCGCGCCGGCCATGGCACGCGAGTATGCCGCACGGTTCGGCGTGGACGCCATCGACATACAGACGGCCAATGCCCAGTTCGAGACCGGCAGTGCCGTCCGAAACATCATCTCCTACGTGGTCAGTATTGTGCTCCTGGTCGTGGCCGGGTTCGGTATCTACAACATCCTGAACATGCTCATCTACGAGAAGCTGGACAGCATCGCCATCCTGAAGGCCACCGGCTTCAGCGGGGGGGATGTGCGGACCATCTTCATCAACCTCTCGCTCATCATCGGCATCTGTGGGGGGCTCGTAGGTCTCGCTTTGGGCTGGCTGTTGCAGTTGGTCATCGATCGCATCCCGTTCAAGTTCGAGGCGCTGCCAACGGTCACCACCTATCCGGTGGACTACGATCCCATGTACCCCACGATCGGCATCCTGTTCGCGCTGATCACCACCTTCGTTGCAGGTTGGTTCCCGGCTCGCAAGGCCAGCCAGGTAGATCCCGTTGAGATCATCCGAGGAAAATGAGCAACGGCGATCCGGTCATCGAGACCCGCAAGGTCAGCAAGTACTTCCACGATCCGGTAACGGCGCAGGTGCTGAAGGAAGTGGACCTCGTGGTGCAGCGAGGCGAGTATGCCAGCATCGTGGGCAAGAGCGGCTGCGGCAAGAGCACGCTCATGTACATCCTCAGCACCATGGACACCGACTACGAGGGTGAACTGTTCCTCGATGGCGAGCGGATCACAGGCCTTTCCAACGACCGCTTGAGCCGGATCCGGAACGAAAAGATCGGCTTTGTGTTCCAGTTCCACTACCTGATCTCAGAGTTCAGCGTATTGGACAATATCATCCTGCCCGGGCTGAAGCTTGGCCGCTTTTCAAGTGCCGAACTGGAGGAGCGTGCCATGGGCCATCTGCGCACCATGGGCATCGACCATCAGGCACGCAAAATGGCCAACCAGATCAGTGGTGGCGAGAAGCAGCGTGTGGCCATCGCCCGGGCACTCATCAATGACCCATTGATACTGATGTGCGACGAGCCCACCGGCAATCTGGACAGCCGCAACAGTGCCATCGTGGAGGATATCTTCAAGCGCATCTCGTCTGAACACCATCGCAGTCTGTTGGTGGTCACCCATGATGATGAGCTGGCTTCGCGAACGGACCGCATCATCACCATGGATGATGGCCGCATCGTGGCCTCCTGAAAGGACCATACGCCCCCTTGGGCGGTCGCTCTTGCTCCAAGAAAAGTGGATTCGTCGAAGAAAAACAGGGATTCGTCTTGACAAAAGTTTGAAATGGGGACAACTTGCGTCACTCTTCAGGGTCAACGACCGCAAACCGACAAACGCAAACGAACCCCATGTGGCCTGTACAAACCCTGACCCTTCTCCTGTGCCTCACCGACGAGGAGCAACTCTTTGCCCAGCAATTACCGACCATGCCCGAAGCAGTTCGGACGGAGGTGGCTGCGCCCACTGAGGCCCCTGCCTCTGAAGAGACCGACTGCCAACCGTGGCCTGTGGCCTGACCCGTTTCCGATCTGTTCCCCGACCGAACGCAGCTGCACCCCGGCCCTTAGCCCAAGGACCGGGGTGCGCTTTCTTACAGGCGCAAGTACCTTCCACGCTTGTGCCGTTCTCCCTTTCTTTGGTGATCAACCTGATCCCCTGAAATGGCACTGACCAGCTTCTTCCGTCCCGGGTGGCTTGCGTTCTACATGGTCGCCTCCCTCTGTTCGCAGGAATTATTCGCCCAATCCAAGACCGAGCGTGCCGAGGTGAATTGGGGGGCCGCACGCGATGAGAAGAAACACGGAGCCTTCGGTGGCGTGGAGTACAACACCGCGGACAGGGTGTACATCATGGTCTACCGAAAAGGGGAACCATGGCTGCAGGTCTGCAACACCGACCTGGTCATGCTCGGGGAAACAGCCCTCCCACTGGAAATGGGTCGGGTGGAACACGATTGGGAGGACCTTATGTTCCTGAAGGACAAGGTCCTTCTTTTCACATCGGTATACCGGAAGGACCAGAAGCGGACCACCCTGTATGCTCGTTCATACGACCTCACCGACCTTCATTCATTGCAGCCACTACAGGAACTGCTGGTATTGGAGGCGGAGAGCAAGAAAGACCGTGGTTGGTTCCGATTGGAAGCGGAACCGGACAGCACAGGGTTCAGGCTTTGGGCCACCGCGGCCGGACAGGGTGAGCATCGATCGCTGATGAGCGAAGTGAAGTACTATTCATCCGACCTGAAGCTTGCGCGCGAAGCAGAGGAATGGTTCGAACGGCCATACCCGCCGGATGAATACGATACGGAGACCTCGTTCATTGAGAAGGACGGTACACGTTACGTAATGGTGCGCAAATACCCTGAAAAGCGGGAGACCAAGCAGCGCAAGCGGGAAGGAAAACCATCGTACGACATGGTGCTCGCCGTCTATGACAAAGGCATTGGGAAACCGGCGCTGTATCCCCTCGATGCCGGCGAACACTTCCTACAGGACCTGCGCATGGAACTTGACCAGGAACAGAACGAGATCATCTGCGCCGGGTTCTATGGGAACAAGGGCTCTTGGAGCGTTCGTGGGGCCTTCGTGATGAAGCTCGACAGGACCACAAAAGCGGTCAAGCACCAGAACTTCAAGGAATTCGACCGTGAGTTCATCACTTCCTACATGACGGAGAAGGAAGAGCGGAAAGCGACCAAGAAGGCCGATAAGAAGGGCGAGGACCTTGAACTCTATGAATATGACCTGGATGAGATCATACTGCGTGACGACGGAGGAGCCGTGCTTGTTGGCGAACAGTACTACTCCTACGTTCAAACGATCACCTCAACGGACGCCCAAGGACGCATGATCAGCCGCACGGTGTACCACTACGTCTATAACGACATCATTGTGGTAAGCATTGATCGCAAGGGCGACATTGAATGGGCGGTAAAGGTCCCCAAGCGCCAACACACCACGAATGATGGTGGCTACTATAGTTCCTATGGCCTGACCGTGAAAGGGGACCGCATGTACTTCGTGTTCAACGACAATGGAAAGAACCTCTTCCTATCACAAGGGTCGAAGGTGGAACAGTTCGACCTGAAAGGGAAGGAGGCGCTGATCACATTGGTCACGGTGGATGCTACGGGAAGGGTGAACAGGGAGGCGCTATTGGCCCCGGATAAGCGGGATGCCATCCTTCGCCCCAAGGAATGTTTCCAATTGGAGGATGACCGCATGTTCATCTACGCGGAACGCAAGAAGGAGTATCGCTTCTGTACGATCTCGTTCAAATAGCCCGGCAACCCTGAGGAAGATCAGGTCCGGTCCCGGTCCGGTGTCGCTACTTTGCGGTGGACCCACTCAGGGGCCGCAAATAGACCATGGAACCCGTAGCGCTAAAGCGTGGCGTACTGAAGGCCGCCCGCACCCATTTGGAGAACAACGCTGGCGAACTGCGCGAGCGTATTTCGGAACTGAGGGCCGTGACCATCGGCGACGAGAACGCCGAGAGCGCCAGCCAGACCGAGAGCACACGCGGATCCGATGTGGAACTGATGAACTCCTTGGGCGAACAGTTGGTGCATGTGCAACAGGAACTGGAGCGCTTGAAGGCTGTTGAGGAAGCTGCAGCGATGAACACGGTGCAGTATGGCGCCGTGGTGCACACCGATCAACGCAACTTCCTGATCGCCACTAGCATGGATGAGTTCGATGCCGGCGGCTACCGATATCTGGGGGTCACACCCAAGGCTCCGGTGATCCAGGCCCTGTACGGCAAGAAAGTCGGCGAACAGGCCACGGTCAATGGCATCACCTACACGATCAAGGCGATCTTCTGATCCCTCCTTCCATTTCCTTTGCAGGTGCAGGGCACACTAAGGCCCTGGACCAGCATGGAACTGTATGACATCAGCATCGGGGCGCGCGTGAAGCACCCCACCATGGGCGTTGGCGTGGTGTACGACCTGGATGCCCGCACCGTTCACGTGTTCTTCAAGGACCAAGGTGAACAGTCCATCAGCCGCAGTTTCGAGGGGTTGGTGGTGATCGCGCCCGGTGTGGAGATCGGTCAGGAACCGTTGGACCTGGACCATGTGCGCGATGCCATCCGCGAGGTGCTGGAAGAAATGCAACTGCCCCAGCGGCCGGTGACCATGGCACCCCGCTACGAAGGAGGCGTGCTGGAGATCAAGCCCAAGGACCCTTCGCTCAAGAGCAAGGAACTGCCCGTGGAGGACTTCTTCCACAAGATCGTCATGATCCGCGACCGCTTCCGTGTACTGGAACAGAAGATCAATGCGCATGACAAATTGAGCGAACAGGACAAGGTGGAACTACAGCAGTACATCACCCGGTGCTATGGCTCGCTCACCACGTTCAATATCCTGTTCGAGGACAAGGAGGATCACTTCGTGGGGCAGAAGGGCGATGCTTGAGCCATGAACTGGTCCAAGGCTTGCCTGGGGCTGCTGGCCGGGTGTTGGATCACTGGTTGTTCTCCCACTGCGACCGAGGATGGGACGCCAACAGAAGCAACGAGCAACACCGATCTGTTCGGCCATCGACTCCGGATCACGGCCGATCTGGTTGGCGATGGGAGGGTGGACACCTTGACCGAAGTGTACTACTCCCGTAGCCTGGGGCGCGAAGTGGCGAAATACGTCCAGGACATGGGGTATGACAGCCTGGTGGCCCGCACCTATGATCTGCAAGCGTTGGTGATGCTGCGTCGTTCGGACGGTGCCGTGGATACGTTGGATGATCGGGGGCGTGGCTTTGGACTGGCGTTGCTGGTGAACGAAGGCGACCTTGACGGTGATGGAGGTGATGAGGTCGGCTACGTGCTTGATAACGCGGACTGGTCCAACACCAACACGTATCGTGTGGCCACCTGGAAGCAGGGGAGCATGCGCGTGCTGTTCACCTTTCCCATCTGGGACTGGCAATTGCCCGACCTGCCTGACTCCGAACGGGAGTATGGGCTCATCGGGCAGACCGGCCGACGGTTGCGCGCTCCGATGAACAGCATGCCCGCAGTGGACCTGGTGTTACCCATAAGGTCCGGAGCGGTAAAGGTCGTTGGGAACATCGGCGAGGCCACATGGGACACCATGGAAGTACATTTTGGCGGCAATGGCCCCGTTCGCTATGTCGGCGCACTCGAACCCCTCGCATCGCCCGACGCACAGTGACAGCGAGTTTTCCACCGTGCGTTGCAACACCTGCATGCCCCCCTTACTTTTGGTGCGTTGCTCCGTTCTTTCTCAGCCATTGTGTGCTGATCAACGCACAGCCCACACAGGCCATAAGTCTCAGAACCAACAATTCTTGCTCAGGGTCGGAAGATCCAAAGGGCAAAGGCGGGCCGCGCATCACCTTCGGGCGATGATCCTTCGGGACAACGCGGATTACTGACCCCTTTCTGTCCGATCCGCTCATGTGATCCATGGGTTCTTTGTACTTCGGTCCTGTGTGGGCTTTTTTGTCCTGCCGTGAACCACTCTCCAGCCGTTCCCGAAACATCATCCACCAGGCCCGGCAATCCCTTGCCAGTGATGGAAGCCTTCTACACCGTACAAGGCGAAGGCCTGTTCACCGGGCAGGCAGCCTACTTCATCCGTCTTGGAGGATGCGATGTGGGATGCACATGGTGCGATGTGAAAGCCAGCTGGGACATGGATGTTCATCCGCGCTTCACCGTTGAGGCGTTGGTCGAGGAGGCACTGCGCTACCCGGCCCGCATCGCGGTCATCACAGGAGGCGAACCCTTGATTCACGACCTGGGCCCATTGACCGCCGCACTGCGCACGGCCGGCTTCCGCACGCACATCGAGACCAGCGGTACACACCCCCTCACGGGCGATTGGCACCATATCTGCTTCAGCCCAAAGAAGTTCAAGGCGCCGCTGCCGGAGATCTATCCGGCGGCGCACGAACTGAAGGTCATCGTCTTCAACAAGCACGATCTGCAATGGGCCGAGGAACATGCTGCGCAGGTGTTATCAGGGTGTATGCTCTTCCTGCAGCCCGAATGGGAAAAGCGCGCGGCCATGATGCCTCTGATCGTGGAACATGTGCGGACACATCCCCGTTGGAGGATCTCGCTTCAGACACACAAGTACCTGGATATCCCATGACCGGTATTCGACCGCAGGCCGTTCGCGCTGGCATCCGTTCGATGCGGGCTTTTCTTTCCTTGATCACGGTGCTGCTTGTGTGGGGCGCACATGCCCAGCCAGGCGGCTATTCCACCACGGACAAGAAGGCGATCAAGCAGTACGAGAGCGGGGTGGAGTGCATGCGCCAACAGCGCGCGGCCTGTGCCAGGAGCGAGTTCACCAAGGCCGCTGAGGCCGATGAACGGTTCGTGGAACCCCGCATCATGCTGGCCGAGATCGCCGAACAGGAAGGCAATGATGCCGAGGCCATCCGCTATTACCGCGAAGTGATGAGCATTGCGCCACGCTTCTTCCCGGTGGCCCAATTGCACCTGGCGGACCTGGAATTCCGGAGTGGTCAGTACACCGAGGCGGAGCGCAACTACAAGGGGTATTTGGAGAAGGAGCAAGAGCCCCAGCGCAAGGCCAGGGCCCGCCTTGGCATCGAGAACTGCGCGTTCGCAGCGCGTGCCATACAACAACCAGTGCCCTTTGAGCCCAAGAACCTGGGTCCTGCGGTGAACAGCGCCGACCCTGAGTACTACCCGTGCATTACTGCGGACGATGCCACCCTGATCTACACCCGCCGCGTGAAGGCCCCGGAGATCCCCATCTATGGCATGCAGGAGGATTTCTATGTGAGCAACCGTGGTTCCGATGGACAATGGCAACCGGCCAGGGCCATTCCCACGGTGAGCACAACGGCTTACAACGAAGGGGCCGGCACGCTTACGCCGGACGGGCGCTTCATCATCTTCACCAAATGCGCATTGGAGGATGGATCCTACGGCGGGGTCATGCGTGGCCTGGGTAGCTGCGACCTGTTCATCAGCCGAAGGGTGGGTGAGCGATGGAGCCCACCGGAGAACCTGGGTCCGCCGGTGAACAGCATGAACTGGGAGAGCCAGCCCAGCATGGCCAGCGATGGACGCACCCTCTACTTCGTGCGTGGGCGGCGTGCGGGAAATGGGGTCAGCGACATGGACATTTACACGACCGCGTTGCAGGCCGATGGCACGTGGAGCAAACCCGAGAAGCTGGGGACCAACGTGAACACACCCTACCAGGAAGAAAGCGTACAGATCCATCCGGACGGGCGCACGCTCTACTTCAGCAGCAATGGACACCCTGGCTTTGGCGGATTGGACATTTACATGAGCCGCCTGCAGGACGATGGCACCTGGGGCAAGGCCCTGAACGTGGGCCATCCGATCAATAGCGGCGCCGATGAGAACAGCCTGTTGGTGGGTGCGGACGGACGTATCGCCTACTTCGCGAGCGACCGGCCCGGCGGCTTGGGCGACCTCGATCTGTACAGCTTCGAACTGTATCCCGAAGCACGACCGTTGGCAGTTGGTTTCATCCGGGGTAAGGTGACCGACCGCACCAACGGACAGCCCGTGGAGGCCGACGTGGAACTGCTGGACCTCACCACCGGCAAATTGGCCACCGCTGCCTACAGCGACCCCAAGACAGGGGAATTCCTCGTCTGCCTGCCCACCGGACGCAGCTATGCACTGAACACTGGTGCGGAAGGCTATCTGTTCTTCTCGGAGAACTACGATGTGGCGGCCAACGCACCCAGGGAAGGCATCACACTGGATGTTCGGCTGAGCCCGCTGACCGCCGGCAGTGTGATCGCCCTGCGCAACATCTTCTTCAACACGGCCAGCTATGAGCTTCTTCCCGCCTCGAACGCGGAATTGGACAAGCTCGTGCAACTGCTGAGAAACAACCCAACGCTTCGTATCGAACTTGGTGGACACACCGACAACGTGGGCAACGATGCCGCCAACCAGAAGCTGAGCGAGCAACGCGCCCAAGCGGTGCGTGAATTCGTGGTCAACAAGGGCATTGAAGGCACCCGTATCACCGCCAAGGGCTACGGCGAAACGCGGCCGGTGGCAGACGCAGATAACGATACGGAAGAGGGAAGGGCCCGGAACCGGCGCACCGAGGTCACTGTGCTTTGATCACGAGCCCGAAAGCTCCGTAGCGCGATCGCTCGCCGCAGTAATGGCCCGTTGAAGCGTGTCGGCCAGACCCTGTTGGGCAAAGACCGTGAACGCGGCCTCAGTGGTGCCGCCCTTGCTCATCACGGCCTTGATCAGTTCCTCGGGCGTACGGTCGGCGTGTTCCATCAGGTGAAAGCTGCCGAGCATGGTCTGCTTCACCAACGCGCTGGCCACGTGCGGTTCCAGACCAAGCTGAACACCGGTCTCCACCATCACCCGCACGATCTCGAAGAAGTAGGCCGGTCCACTGCCGCTCAGCGCGGTCACGGGATCTAGCAGAGCCTCGTCGGCCAGATGCATGGCGCGGCCTGTGCAGTTCAGCAACTGCTCCACCATCAGGGTCTGGCGCATGGTCAGTTCGGCACCGGTGGCATAGGCGGTGATACCCATGCCGATCTGCGCGGGGGCATTGGGCATGGCGCGAACGACCGTCACATGGCGGAGGCTCTCGCGCATGCGCTGCAGCGTGATCCCTGCCATGATGGAAAGCACCACCTGGTCCGGCCGGAGCACTGCAGCGAGCGCTGGTGCAATGGCGCCGAAGTCCTGCGGCTTCACGGCCACGATCACAAGCTCACTGCCGGACACCCGTTCATCAACGGCGTCGGTCACCTGGCCGAAGTGTTCCAATTCAACGCGGCGGCTTGAACCACGGATAACCAACAGGAGGTCTTCGGCCTTTACCAGACCGTACTTGCGGAAACTGCGTGCATAGGCGGTGCCCATGTTGCCGCAGCCAACAATGGAAATGCGCATGGCGCAAAGGACGCCATCATTTCGCCAGCACTTTCAGGCCGACTATGGAGATGATCAGCGTGGACAGGAAGAACATGCGCCAACCATCGGCCTGCTCCTTGAACAGCGTGATGCCAACAATGACCGTTCCCGCAGCACCGATGCCGGTCCATACAGCGTAGGCCGTTCCTATCGGGATCGTCTGCACCGCCTTGTAGAGCAGCACCATGCTCACCGAAAGGCACAAAAGGAAACCCACCAGCCACCACATGGCCTCCGGGCCCTCGCTCTGTTTGGCCTTGCCCAGGCACGATGCGAAACCGACCTCGAACAGCCCGGCGATCACCAGTAACACCCAGTTCATGGATCGAAGCTACCACCGGCATACCACCGAAAGGCCCATGAACGGTCAGAAGCCCATCTGGACCCGCAACGCCGCGCCCAGTCCGCGCACGCGGTCATTCATCAGGCCCGACACCTGCGAAATGGAAAGGTCGGCACTGAAGTTCGTGCCAACGCTCATCCGGCCCGCAACACCGAAGCGCCAGCCACCGGTACCACCGCTGGCCGCATTGGCCGAAAGGCGTGCCATCTGGCCCATGCGCCGGGCCATGGTGAAGGTGAGTTGGGGCGCATAGCCGGGCAGGTATTGCTGGTCGATCCCCAAGCCTCCTTGCCAGCGCTCCTCGGGCGATGTACAGAGGGCCAGTGAGGCACGAAAGGGAAGTACCCGTGTGAAAGCGGCATGGGAGGGACGGATGCCGAACGTATCCAGCAATTGGGCCTCGCCGAGCACCACCGCGTCCAGATCGAACACATCGGCCACGGTGATGCCGTTGTAGGATACCGTCGTATCCTGGTCTACGCGCAACGAGCGTTCGTTCCAGCGCACAACACCGAGGTCGGTCACCGAGGCCATCAGCCACAGCGGACCTGGCTCCGAAGCGAATTGCCAGCTCCACGAACCGGAAACGGACATGCCTGTTCCGTTCCAGGCACTGAGGCCCAGTTGTGCGGTGTCGCTCTGCCAGTACCGAGCGTTCAGGTCCACGTCCAGCGTTCGGCCATCTGCAGCGGTATACAGGCTGGCCTGGTCAATGTCGCTGGCGTTCAGGAACTGTCCCTTCACCAGCGCCACTCGCAACGAACGGCCGTTCCGATGGTCCACGAGACCGGCGTAGAACGATTGATAGCGGATGTTCTCGTGCGCCGAGCTCGAGAGGTCGGCTGTGCGTTCCGCGTAGTCGGCATTACCGAAGAAGGTGAGGGCGTACAGATCGCGCGAGTATCGCACCCCGAGCACCTCGGTGTGTTCCAGGCCAACGGTCGGGCGCCAGTTTCCTTCAGGTCCACCCAGCCGTTCGCCGGTCCATGAGAGGCCTCCTTTCAGTTCGTAACCGAAGCGGTTCCCGAACTGGCTGGTTCCCCAGGAACGTTCGCGCAGTGGTCGGTCCAGATCGCGGCCCAGCCAAAGCCCCAGCATCATTTCATTACGGATGGCCGTGGCGTTCTGGTCGCCCATGGCCTGGAGCGTGATCCACTGGGTGCGATCGATCATGGCTCCGCGCTCCAGCACCGGGTCAGGCGCCAGCACGGGCACCTGGCCAAAGGCCGGGCAGGATAGAGCACTGCAAATAGCAAGCACCAGCGACCTACTCATCACCGTTCACGAGGTAGTTGAAGTTCCCGGTGATCTGCACCTGAAATGCATACGCGTCCAAAATGCGGAGGTGCATCGCCTGGGTGCTGGTGCTCAGGATCACCCGCGTCCGAATGCGAGTTCCTTGGTACAAAAGGTCCACCTGTTGCGGATCGAGGTGCGCGGTAAGTGTACCATTCGCGGGGGAGGAGACGAGGCCGTTCGCGCCCAAAGGACCGGCAGGGATCGTGCCTTCCACGGGCACCTCGCTCAAGACCTGGCCAGCAGCGTCCACGATGGCCAATTGGACCTGACCGACAAATGGGAACCCGTTGGTAACGAACAGGTCCAGCGTGCCCTCACGCAGCGCGTGGCCTTCGGCCGAACCGGGCAGGTCTGGTGCCGAGAAGGTCTCCAAGGTGAGCCCCTGTGCCATGATGCGAAGGGGCACCTCCAGTTCAAGCGAGGCCTTCACGTTGCTTTCGTAGTACAGGAAATCGTTGCCACTGCTCACATCACCCAGCGGGTTCAACCGCATATCCAAGGCATAGGATACCTGGTCCGGCATGTTCTCCAGGAACAGGTCAATGTTGCTGTTCGAGGTGTTCAACGTGTTCTGATACACGCTCGGGGTGAAGCCGTTGCCCAGGTCCAGCGCGCGGTTCAGGTTGATCGGTCCTTCGAGGATGTCGTGGGTGAGGTCCACCGTGGCACCGGTGCGCGTGTTCACGGCCTGGAAGCTGCGCATGGCCACCTGGATGTCAACACCGATCCCGTTCTCCACACGCAAACGCAGTGTGGCCTCGTCAAGATCAAGGGTGCCACCGATGATCGAATTGAACAGCCCCAGGTCCGAGACATCCGGTCCGACCTCGACCGTACGCGCACCGAAGTACCCCCGCGCATACTGCGGCACCAGACCGCTGTACTTGGCTTCCAGGATCACGCTGTCCTGATCGGTCACCGTTGCGCCTTGACCATTGGGATCGAGCTGTGCGCCCAGAATGGTCTGTATCGTGTTCACCTGATTAAACTGAGGGCCGCGCAGATCGAACGAACTGCCGGCAAGGTCCCGTTGGTCGGTGCTGTAGGCCGGTGCCTGCGGCGAACCAGCGCCCACCGTAGTGCTCAGCACGTTGCTACCGTTGGCAAGGGTAACGCCCGGCAGTTCGAGCTGACCGATCACCGCGCTCGCCACCATGTTCTTCATGCGGAGGTCCAACCGCCCTTCACGCAACACGAGGCGGCGCAACGCCACATCGCCCAGGTCGAACCGCTGCACATCATTTTGGCTGAAGAAGTTGATGCCCGGCGGGAAGTTCAACGGGCCGGTGACCGGCAGTGCATACGGATAGATGAACGAGGTGTCGGGAGCGGAAAGCAGCGTGTCCAGGTCCACCGAGAACAGGTCGCTGCGGTAAACGATCGTCACTGCACCGGCGCCGTCCGTGGTGATCAGCGAATCGGCCACCAGGTCCCGGATGGTCAAGGTGCTGGTCACCAAGGGGGCCAACAGGTCCACATCCCACGTGGGGCGCTCACCTTCCTTGCGGCAGCCGGAAAAAAGCAGCGATGCCAGGAAGGCTCCGGAGGCAACCCGGACAAGGGTGTGTACGTTCACCATATGGAGCGGCAAATTACGCCTCGTGTGACACTGGTCGTGTTACACGTTGTCCGGTGAACGTATTATTGCCGAACAGAGGGAATTTGGAGATTGATGCTTTGGTCCCGCCATATCCTGCTGCCTTGGCTGCTCTCCACGGTGTCCATGTACGTGGTCTCATACCTCTGGCATGGTCTAGCACTTACGGACTTGCAGGAGCTTGCCATTCCGTTGGGCCTCTATCTGGCCTTGGCCGCCATCGTTTATCTCGTCATCGGGCTTATTCTCACCATCGGCGTGCACAAGGCGGTCCAATACGAATATGTTTCGCTGAAAGGGCCGTTCCCGCTGACATCGGCATTGATGGGGACCGCGGTCGGCTTTTTCGTTTACCTGGTCATTTTCGTCATGGGCATGACCTTCACCAAGCACGGCATAATGCACGTGGTGGTGGACATTGTCTGGCAGATGTTCGAGCAGGGGGTGGGCGGCCTGGCCGTAAGCCTGGGCATCATTTGGGACATGCACAAGCGTTTCCTCGAGCAGGAGCGGGCCAACTGAGGCCTATCCGCTGTACCTGCCTTTCCAAAGCTTGGCCAACAAGGCAGCGTATTCCTGCTCCTTTGGGTTCTTTCCGGGTTGGTAGAAGCGGGTACCGCTTAATTGCGCTGGCAGGAACTCCTGCTCGATGAAATTGCCATCGCCCTCGTGGCTGTATTGGTATTCCTTGCCGTAGCCGATCTCCTTCATCAGCTTGGTGGGGGCGTTGCGCAACGGGATCGGTACGGGTAGATCACCGGTCTCGCGCACCTTGGCCTGCGCCGCACCGATGGCGATATAACTGGCATTGCTCTTGGGCGAACAGGCCAGATAGATCGCGCATTGGCTGAGAATGATGCGGCTCTCGGGCCAACCGATCATCTGGGCGGCCTGCATGGTCGTGGTGGCCATCAACAGGGCGTTCGGATTGGCATTGCCAATGTCCTCACTGGCCAGGATCAGCATGCGACGGGCAATGAACAAGGGGTCTTCGCCTCCCTCCACCATGCGTGCCAGCCAGTATACGGCCGCATTGGGGTCACTGCCGCGCATGCTCTTGATGAAGGCGCTGACGATGTCGTAATGCTGTTCGCCCTGTTTGTCGTAGCGGGCCGCATTGGTCTGCACCACTTGGTGCACAAGCGCATCGGTAATGACCACCTCACCAGGCCCCGACGCCTTCACGCACAGTTCAAAGGTGTTCAGCAGTCTTCGGGCATCCCCGCCGCTTGAACGCATCAGGGCGTCGGTCTCCTTCAGCGCGATCGTGCGCGAACGGAGCTGCTCGTCACTCTCCATGGCCCGATGCATCAAATGCAACAGCTCCTCCTCGGTGAGCGGCTGCAGGATATAGACCTGGCAACGCGAGAGCAGTGCGCCGATCACCTCGAAGCTGGGATTCTCCGTGGTGGCACCGATGAGCGTGATGGTCCCTTTCTCCACCGCCCCCAACAGGCTGTCCTGCTGCGCCTTGCTGAACCGGTGGATCTCATCGATGAACAGCACCGCACTGCGCGAGAACAGACCGGAACCACCGGCCTTCTCGATCACTTCCCGCACATCCTTCACCCCGCTGCTGATGGCGCTCAGGGTAAAGAAGGGCCGCTTGAGGTCCTGGGCGATCAACCGCGCCAACGTGGTCTTACCCACTCCCGGAGGTCCCCAGAGTATCATGCTGGGCAACATACCTCCGGCCAACGCCTTCCTGAGCACCCCTTCAGGACCGATCAGGTGGTGCTGGCCTACCACCTCGTCCAAGGTGTTGGGCCGCATGCGTTCGGCAAGGGGGGAATACGGGTCCATGGCCAGCGGGCCCGCGAAGGTAGGCCCAGCCCGGAAAGGGTATGCTAACGGGGTGCAACCCACCCATTGGCCTTGCTCAAGGATGCAGGAATAACAATAGGCCAAGGACCAACAGGCCCCACAGTTCAAGGTCGATCAGCTCACGCTTGCAACGGAGTGCGAAAGTGCGGCGCTCTGCATAGGAGCGCAGGAGGAGGTTCACGGTCTTCATATGCGGCTGGCTAACTCGTCCAAGTAGCCTGGTCGTCTGAAGCGGAACGGACGGCAAAATAGTTCCGACCATGTTCGCCTGTCAAGCCTCCATTATACAATTCGGCGCCTTGGTAGGTATAAAAAGGCATTTCATCTATGAATTAATGGACCGGTCGATCAACCCGTTCAGGATCATCCGCCGAACGAATGGGCCCTGTTTGTTAAAAACTTTCTGCCGGAAAATTTGGCAAACCCGGAACCGGTCGCTTATTTGCACGTCATCAAGCTGACAGTATTTACGTCAAGCAACGCAGATGACCCAGCTGCAGATCGGGGACAAGGCCCCAGCGCTACTAGGCAACGACCAGAACGGCCTTCCGGTCGATCTGGCTACCTACGTCGGCAGGAAGGTGGTGCTCTATTTCTACCCCAAGGATGACACCCCTGGTTGTACTGCGGAAGCATGCAGCCTGCGGGATGCTCACGAGGAATTGCGCAAACTGGGCTTCGATGTGATCGGCGTAAGCCCGGACACGGAAGCCAGGCATCGCAAGTTCGCGGATAAGTATGCCCTGCCGTTCCGGTTACTTGCGGATGCGGACCATGCCACTGCTTCCGCTTACGGCGTGTGGGGCCCAAAGAAGTTCATGGGGCGCACGTACGATGGCGTATTGCGTACGACCTTTCTCATCGATGGGATGGGGCGTATCGAGCGCATCATTTCAGATGTCCGGACCAAGGATCACGCAGACCAGGTGTTGAAGGGCTGAAGCCCGAACACCCATCAAATCTCAACCAACAAACACACATACGACATGGCCGCAGAGATCAACAAGGAGAAGCTGAAGGCCCTTCAGCTCACCATGGACAAGATGGAAAAGACCTTCGGCAAGGGGGCCATCATGCGCATGGGCGATGATGCCATCGAACAGGTGGAGGTCATCCCGACAGGTTCCATCGGATTGGACCTGGCCTTGGGTGTAGGAGGTTATCCCAAAGGACGGGTCGTGGAGATCTACGGTCCCGAATCCTCCGGTAAGACCACCCTGGCCATCCACGCCATTGCGGAGTGCCAGCGTCGTGGTGGCATTGCAGCGATCATCGATGCGGAGCATGCCTTTGACCGCGCCTATGCCGAAAGTCTGGGTGTCGATACCGAGAACCTGCTGATCAGCCAACCCGACAACGGCGAACAGGCATTGGAGATCGCCGACAACCTCATCCGCTCCGGCGCCATCGATATCCTGGTGGTGGACAGTGTGGCGGCCCTGACGCCCCGCGCCGAACTGGAAGGGGAGATGGGGGATAGTGCTGTAGGCATGCATGCCCGCCTGATGAGCAAGGCATTGCGCAAGCTCACGGGCACCATCAGCAAGACCGGCTGCTGCTGCATCTTCATCAACCAGCTGCGCGAGAAGATCGGCGTGATGTTCGGGAACCCCGAGACCACCACGGGTGGTAATGCCCTGAAATTCTACGCCAGCGTACGTCTGGACATCCGGCGCGCCACCCAGATCAAGGATGGGGAGAACGTCACCGGTAACCGCACCAAGGTCAAGGTGGTGAAGAACAAAGTGGCCCCCCCGTTCCGCAAGGCCGAGTTCGACATCATGTTCGGCAAAGGCATCAGCAAGACCGGCGAGATCATCGATATGGGGGTCGAACTGGGTGTCATCAAGAAGAGCGGAAGCTGGTTCAGCTACGAGGACAACAAGCTGGGACAGGGCCGCGACATGGTGCGCCAACTGCTCGATGACAATGCCGAGCTCTGCGACGAGCTTGAACAAAAGATCAAGGAAGCGGTAGCCAAGACCGAAGCTCCGGTCACGGCCTGATCATCATCACCCGCTACTTTTGGAGGCCCTGGTTCGGAGTGTTCCCAGGGCCTCCTCCTTTTTACATGACCCTGAAGAACCTTTCGATCGCCGTGTGCGCAGTGCTTGTCAGCGTGGCCTGCAACACCGGTGGGCCCGCTGATGATGCTCAGCAAGTGGCCGATCCACTGCAAGCCGCCATCAACGCGGTCGAACAGAAGATCCTGGCCGACCCCAAGAATGCCGAGCTCTATGCCGAGCGAGCCAAGCTGAACGAACAGCGCGACAGCACCGAACTGGCTGAAAAGGACTGGCAACGGGCCATTGCTGCGGCACCTTCCGACCCGCGCTGGCACATCGGATTGGGCGACCTGTACTACCGGAAGATCCGGATCGACCAGGCCGATCAGCAGTTCCGTGAGGCCATTGCCGTGGACGCCGCCAATGTGGAGGCCCGTTTGAAGTTGAGCGAGATCATGTTGCTGCAACGCCAGTACACGGACGCCATGTTCATGGCGAATGAGGCCCTGCGCATCGATGTGCAGAACGCCCGTGGCTATTTCCTCAAGGGTTGGATCCACATGGAAGCAGGCGATACGGCCCTGGCGATCAGCAGCTACCGCACGGCCATCGAACAGGACCCATCACAGTATGATGCGTTCATCGCGCTCGGCCTTCTGCATGCGGTAAAGCGTGACCCCCTGGCCCTCGAGTACTACAACAGTGCCATCGACCTGAAACCCAAAAGCGTTGAGGCGTGGTACAACAAGGCCATGTTCGCTCAGGAGAACGGGAAGGATAGCCTTGCGATGGAGTGCTACAACCGGATCAAGGAGATCGACCCGCGCAACGCCACGGCCTGGTACAACACCGGATATATCCTGCTCGAGCATCAGGCCCGCTATCCCGATGCCCGCGAACAGTTCTCCAAGGCCATCCAACTGATGCCCACCTATGCCCAGGCCTACTATAACCGTGGGCTTTGCTACGAGCGGGAAAGCCGTCTGGACAGTGCGTTGGCCGACTACCAACGGGCCATTGCACTGGCCCCGGACATGACGCTCGCCGCAGAGGGCTTGGGACGATTGCAGGACAAAGGTCTCAAGGTGCCGCGCCCTCAGTGACCGCGCACACTACGCTGGTCGGCAGGGCTCCAGTACATGCTGCTTCGGCCCAATACAACGAACCTGCGGATCAGATAACCGCTGGTGGTCCTGATCCGAATGGTCCATGTGCCGGGCCTTAGTCGGTTCAGGTCCAGTTGGTCCAGTTCGTCATTCCCCAGTTCCCGGAACACCTTGCCACGGGCGTTCAGCACATCCACTCCAACGGTACCTGCAGGCAGGGTGAGCTCCACAACACCGGGAACGGATGTCGGTACCATTTCTATGGTGGGCACATCCGCCGTCCTGGAGGTCCGTTTGGTCCCTGCATAGGCCAGGTCACCATACTGGGCAGCCGCCGAGCTTATCGATAGGACAAGGACCAGGGCAGCCGAGGGATATCGCAAGTGGAACATGCACCGTCCTACGCGATCGGCCCTGCTGTTGTTCCGCCAAGTGAAGAAATGCGAACGCCCGAAGGACCTTGAACGGACCTCGGGCGTGGTGGAGCTGCAGGGAGTCGAACCCTCGACCTCGTCATTGCGAACGACGCGCTCTGGCCAACTGAGCTACAGCCCCGGTGTCGCGAAATTGAGGAAATTCATCACCGGTCATCGATCATGCCCGGCCCGATAGGCGATCTTTGGAGCATGAGCACGGAACAGATCCACATCCAGGACCCCGAGATCGCAGAAGCGCTCAGGACCACCTTCCGGGATATCTATGAGCCTGAGGCTCAGGCCGCTATTCTGGCTGCCTCCAAGGTGGTAAAGCTGAAGGCGGGTGAAACGTGGATGGACATTGGCGCGTACATCAAGGCCATCCCACTTGTACTGGAAGGTCAATTGAAGCTGTTGCGCGAAGGTCCTGATGGCGATGAGATGCTGCTCTATTTCGTTGGCCCTGGCGAAACATGCGCCATGAGCCTGACCTGCTGCTCAGGAGACGCACGAAGTACCATCAAGGTAGTGGCCGAGGAGGATACCACCATGCTGGCCGTACCGGTGCGCTACATGGACCACTGGACCGATCAGTTCCGCTCGTGGAAGAGCTTCGTGATGCTGACCTACCAGCGCCGCTTCGATGAACTGCTCCGCACCATTGATGGCATCGCGTTCCAGAACCTCGATGCCCGGATCCTGGACCTTTTGCGTGAACGCTCCCGCCTCACCGGTTCCAATGTCATCACCACCACGCACCAGGAGATCGCGCAGGAACTGCATTCGTCGCGCGAAGTGATCTCCAGGCTCCTCAAACGCATGGAGCGCAGTGGCATGGTGAAGCTCGGAAGGCAACGGGTGGAGCTCGTGTAAGCGGAGACGTTGTGGTCCGTGTGACCGGGATCACTGAACTGCCTGTACTTCCGGTCGGACCTTTGTGCCAGAATAACAACCACTCGCATGGACTTGAGAACGCTTGTAAGTACGCCTGGAGCAACCATCGTTGATGTCCGAAGCCCGATGGAATTCATGGGTGGCCATGTGGCCAACTCCATCAACATCCCACTGAACGAGATCCCCGACCGCATTGACGAACTGCGCCGGTTCTCAGCGCCCTTGATCCTTTGCTGCGCCAGTGGCAATCGCAGTGGCCAGGCCGCCTATTTCCTGCAACAGCATGGCCTGGAGCAGGTGTACAACGGTGGCGGATGGATGCAAGTGAATGCCGCGACCTCCAGGCAGTAAGGAGCCGAACTGAACCAACATCGAACATGCTCATGCAACAACGACACCTCCTTTCCGCAGTAGTGCTGGGCCTTTTTGCCCTTACGGCCTGCTCCCAGGCCCCCGCGGACCAGTCTTCCAAGACCGGTACCGAGCAGTCCACGGTACAGACCACGGTGGACCTGACCCCTCAAGCCTTCAAGCAAGCCATTGACAAGAACGAAGCACTGCTCGTTGATGTCCGCACACCTGGCGAATATGCCAGCGGTCATTTGGAGGGTAGCCTGAACGTGGATTGGACCGCGAGCGGCCATGAGGCCGAGTTCGCCAAATTGCCCAAGGACAGACCCTTGCTTCTGTATTGCCGTTCCGGCGGCCGCAGCGGGCAGGCCATGGAGTACCTGCGTTCCAAAGGCTATCAAGTACAACACTTGGATGGAGGCATCGGTGCGTGGATGAACGCCGGGTTGCCGGTCACCAAATAAGCACAGCACATGGGAAGCTTTCAGGAGATCATTAATGGAGACAAGCCTGTCCTGGTCGATTTCTACGCGGACTGGTGCGGCCCCTGTCGTTACCAATCGCCCATCATCGCACAGGTTGCGGAACAGGTGGGGGATATGGCCCGCGTCATCAAAGTGGATGTGGACAGGAACCCTGCAGCAGCGCAACAGTTCGGTGTCCGGGGCATTCCGGCCCTGTTGATCTTCCGCCATGGCAAGATCGTATGGCGGGCCAGTGGCGTGCGTCAGGCCGATGAGCTTGTGCAACAACTTCAGCAGGCCGCTGCCTGAACGGAACGCGACTTAACGCAAAAGCCCCGGCCTTTCGGTCGGGGCTTTTGTATGATTGGCCGATAGGTGATCAGTCGTCGTTGCCGATGTTCAGACCGATGGTCAGGCCATACGTGATGTAACGGCTGTCGATCTCGCTGAGCACGATCACGTCCTGGTCGAACACCCTGCTCAGGCCGAAGCTCACGCTCGGCTCCAGGGTGAACAGGCCCATATCGAAGCCCAAGGCCGCATCGATGTTGAAGGACCCGGAGTTGAAGTCATCGCTCCCGAAGCTCAGGTCGCCATCATCCACGCTCATCACCACGTCGTAGGTGGGACCGATCGCAAAGCGCATGTCGAACTGGTAATTGTCGATGATGCGGTAGCCGACCATCGCCTTCAAGCGGAAATTGGTGCGGGAAACACCTTCCTCGAACGTAATGGAGTCTCCAGTGCTCAGTATCGTCCTGTTCCGGCCAATGAACGCACCGGGCTGGAAGTAGAACTTGTCCCCGAAGCGCAGGTCGGCACCCAACTGCCAGCCGGCAGCGCCCTGGTACTTGATGCCTTCGGGAGGCGAGGTCATGTTCTGGTAGGTAAGTCCGATCTGGGGGTTCACTTGGAACTGGGCGCTGGCAGTGCTCAGCACGGTGCCGAGAGCGACAAGGGAAAGCAGCTTTTTCATGGTTCGGTCCTTGGTTTCGTACCCATGAAGGCCAAATGCCGTGCCAGACATTTTCCATCCCTTCACGTGTTCACCTCAAGTTCCCTACTTTCAGGCCTCCTATCAACAAGCCCATTCGCTCATGAACCCACGTTACACCAGCCTTCTGCTTTTCACTGCACTCTCGTTCCAGTACGCCACCGCGCAGGATTGTGGCTCCGGGCGATACACCACCGAACTCTTCTCCGATGTCACCGTGACCACGGGTGTGGCCTACGGAAGTAATACGGGAGTTACAGGGGGTACACAGACCTTGTTCATGGATGTGTACGAACCTGCCGGCGATACACAGCAGAACAGGCCCGTGGTACTGGCCGCCTTCGGAGGCTCGTTCGTCACGGGATCCCGCGCCGACATGGCCGAGATCTGCACGGCCTTGGCCAAACGAGGCTTTGTGGCCATAGCACCCGATTACCGCATCGGCTTCTTCCTGCCCAACGTGCTGAGCACCACTCAAGCGGTGATGCGTGGTGCACACGATATGAAGGCCTGTGTACGCTACCTGCGCAAGTCGGTCGCCGAACTGAACAACCCCTACAGCATTGATGTGGACCGCATCATTGTCGGTGGTGTTTCCGCTGGGGCCATCAGCGCACTGCACGCCACCTACCTCAACGAGGATGAGGAGATCCCACAGGTCCTTGCTTCTCAGAGCGTGGCCCTGGGTGGCGCCGAGGGTACCAGCGGCAATGCTGGGTACTCCAGCGAAGTGCTCGCCTGCTATAGCCTGAGCGGCGCCATTGGCGATACGGCCTGGGTGGTGGCCAACGATAAACCCCTGGTCAGTGTGCATGAAGTGGGCGATGCCGTGGTACCGTGCTACACGCAGGAGGTCTCGGTGTTCGGCATACCCACGGGTTTGATCGCGTCCGGCAGCAACGACCTTCACATCCGGCTCCAGAACCTGAACGTTCCCAACTGCTTCCTGAGCTATCCTGGTAACGGCCACGTAGGTTACATCAGCTCGGACCCCGTTGCCTCGCTCGGTTTCGTGTTCGACTTCCTGGCCGACAAGGTCTGCACCGGCGACCTGGATTGCGGTACCGTGTTCGCTTCAACGGGCGATATCGCCGCTACGGAGCGCCTGCCCATCGCACCCAACCCTACTGCGGGCTTGGTACGCATGGAGATCGATGGGCCTGCGTTCGTGCGTGTGCTCGATGCCAGTGGTCGCGAAGTGATGGTACAACAGACGAACACCGGATCATTCACCATCGACCTCTCGGACCTGCAGGATGGCGTGTACACCGTGCGCGTGGAAGGAGCTCGCCTGCAAGTGGCACAGGTGGTGAAAGCGGCGTGGTAAGCGAACAGGTGATCCCGCGTAGTGCATGCAGGTGGTGGTGATCGGTGGTGGTGCGGCGGGTTTCTTCGCGGCCATCCAAGCGAAGCGGTCCGACCCCGATGCCGATGTGGTCCTGCTGGAAAAGAGCGACAAGCTCCTGAGCAAGGTGCGCATCAGTGGCGGCGGGCGTTGCAACGTGACGCACCACTGTTTTGGGACCCGCCAACTGGCCGCCCACTATCCGCGCGGCGAGCGCTTTCTGCGCAAAGCGTTCACCCGGTTCGGCGCATCGGATACCGTGGCCTGGTTCGCCGCACAAGGGGTTGAACTGAAGACCGAGCCCGATGGCCGCATGTTCCCGGTCACCGACTCGTCATCCACAGTGATCGACTGCTTGATGGATGCGACCCGTTCGCTCGGCGTGTCGATCCGGATGCGCACTGGTGTCGCACGCATCGAGCTCGGAGAGAGTGAAAGGTTCGTGCTCAAGCTTGAGAATAACGAAACCCTACCCGCCGACAAGGTCATTGTCACCATCGGTGGCCAGCCCAAGGCGGATGGGTATGCCTTGCTCGGAACAACCGGACACACCATCATTCCTCCTGCGCCATCCTTGTTCACGTTCAATATGCCCGATGAACCGGTGCGCGAGCTGATGGGGGTGACCGTGGCGGGTGTGCGCACAATGATCGCCGGCACCGACCTGGAGAGCACGGGGCCGCTGCTGGTCACGCATTGGGGCATGAGCGGGCCTGCCATCCTGCGCCTGAGCGCTTGGGGCGCACGCACGGTGAAGGCCATGGGCTACCAGTTCACGCTCCGGGTCGATTGGTCGAACGGGGCAGGTGAGGGTGGCGTGCGAGCCTTGCTGGACAGGGAGCGCACTGATCACCCCCGAAAACGGATCGGCACCGATCCCATCCTTGGGCTACCGAGGCGCCTCTGGGAATACCTCTTGAACAAGGCCGATATCCCGACCGATAAGCCGTGGGCCGAGCTCGGAGGTCGGCAGGGTAATCGGTTGGTGGACCTGCTCACGAACGACCGCTATGCCGTTCGCGGTAAGACGACGTTCAAAGAGGAGTTCGTTACCGCCGGCGGCGTCTCATTGGACGAAGTGGACCCCGCGACCATGGAGAGCCGCAAGGTCCCCGGGCTCCATTTCGCAGGCGAGGTACTGGACATCGACGGCATCACCGGCGGCTTCAACTTCCAAGCGGCCTGGACCACCGGATTCCTGGCCGGCAGCGCTGCCGTGCTTAGCGCACCACCCGCAGCGTAGAGCGCGCCGCACCGCGTTCCACGGTGATCAGGTAGGCGCCCTGGTCCAAGGGCAATGACACTTCGGTCGCCTCCTGGCCCAAGGTGATCTGTTGGATCGTACGACCAGCGACATCACGCACCACGATGGAGGTGGTGCCCAGTGCATCCATGCGCAGGTAGAGCACGTCGGCCGCCCACCAGAGCTTCGTGGTGGTGGCAGACCCTTCGCTCACGCTGGCCGTTGGTCCCCAGATCGCCTGCACCCATTGCGGGTTATCGATGAAAGGGTTGCGGTTGTCCTGGATACCGTACACCGCATTGTTGCGGGCCACCTCCTTGGGGCTTACGGGGTCCTGCAGGTGCCAATCGATCAGCATGGCCTCGGCCCACGGCAGGAACTCCCCGTTGGCCATCATGGGGCAGTTCCACGAGGTCAGGTTCGGCAGGTAGCGCGTCAGCATGTAGAAATAGCTGCGGGCCAGGTCGCCCTTGTACGCATCGATGGGCTCGAACACTGTGCCCGAGCATCCGGGATAACTGCACGGTCCAAGCTTGCTGCCGTTGTTACTGGTCCAAGTGGGGGCGGTCACTTGTCCGTAAGGCCAGTTCGAACGCTTCTGGTTCACCCAGGCGTCCGTGGGGTACAGGTGGAACAGCTCCGTGTTCATGGGCAGCGCACCGTCGAACCAGCTCTGCGGGAACGAGTGCTCGCGATTGAAGCAATCGCCCTCGCCATTGTAGGTGCCGCACTGGTCCGAAACGAATTGGAAGGAGTAGGGGGGCGCACCTCCGGGCACATCGGAATACATGTCCCACACGGTGCCATCGGGCTTGCGGTCGGTCTCGTAGAACGCCTCCCACAGCATGCTGTAGGTGATCACGGTGTGGTCGTTGATGATCTCGTACAACGCCTGGCGCAGTGCAGGACCGCTCAGCCCTTGGGCCGGACCGTAATACCCGGCGGGTGGTTGGGCCTGGGCCGCGGTACCCAGCAATACGAACGCGAACGCCAGACCTCTCAACATGGGCTAAAGGTACACAGGGCCTCCGCGCATTCCGGATACCTCTGAACGAACAAGGGGACCTTGCGGGGTCCCCTTGTTGAATGTGAGAGCGGTAGCGCTTACTTCACCTTGTTCACGATGGCCGTGAAGGCGGTGGCGTCGCTGTAGGCGATCTCGGCCAGGGCCTTGCGGTCCAGGCCGATGTTGGCCTTCTTCAGACCAGCGATGAACACGCTGTAGCTCATGTCGTTCAGGCGGCAGGCCGCGTTGATACGCTGGATCCACAGGCCGCGGAACTCGCGCTTCTTCAGCTTGCGACCGTCGTAGGCGTGCTGGAGGCCTTTCTCTACCGTGTTCTTGGCAACGGTGTAAACATTCTTGCGGCGACCGAAGTTGCCTTTCGCCATATCAAGGACCTTCTTACGCTTGGCCCTGCTGGCTACTTTATTCTTACTGCGTGGCATGTTCCACTTGGTTTTTGGGCGTGAGCGTTCCGCCTTGCGACGGACCCTTTGGAGCTACACGTCCTGGTTAACGCTACCTATTGATACCCGGAGCGGTTGGGTTGCTTACTTCAGGAGATCGAGGATCGCTTTCTTGTCGCGAGGATGCACCAACGCCATCTTGGTGAGGGCGCGCTTGCGCTTGGTCTCCTTCTTGGTGAGGATGTGGCGCTTGAACGCGTGCTTGCGCTTGATCTCGCCGGTGCCGGTCAGCTTGAACCGCTTCTTGGCTCCGGACTTGGTCTTCATTTTAGGCATTGCTGTCGTCTTTGGTCGTTGTCTTTGTCATCCCCGGCATTACCCGGATCGCCTTGTCTCATCCTCTTTGGTCTCCTTGAGGTCACATCAGGATGCGTCCCTACTTCTTCTTCTTGGGGATCAGGTACATGATCATGCGTTTGCCTTCCAGCTTGGGCATGCTCTCCACCAGTCCGATATCCTCCAGGTCCTGGGCGAACTTCAGCAACAGGATCTCACCGCGCTCCTTGAACACGATGCTGCGGCCGCGGAAGAACACGAAGGCCTTCACCTTGTGCCCTTCGGTCAGGAAGGCCCGTGCATGCTTCAGCTTGAAGTTGACGTCATGTTCGTCCGTGTTGGGGCCGAACCGGATCTCCTTCATTTCCACCGTGGCCTGCTTGGCCTTGATCTCCTTCTGCTTCTTCTTGAGATCGTAGAGGAACTTCTTGTAGTCCGTGATCCGGCATACCGGAGGCACGGCCGTGGGGCTGATCTCCACCAGGTCGAGACCGAGGTCCTCGGCCATGCGCAAGGCCTGGCTGAAGGGGTACACGCCTTGCTCGATGCCTTCGCCGACCACGCGCACTTCGTTCACACCGTAGATCTTGTTGTTGATCCGGTGCGGGTCTTCCTTGATCACACGACCACGGAACGGACGACGCGGGCCCGAACCACCACCAGGGGGTCGGGGTCCAGGGGGACGATTGAAGGGAGGTCCTGCCACTTAGGATTGATTGGTTCCAGTACTGATCAAAGGCTGCCCAGCTGCTCGCGTACCCGTGCGTTCACCAGTTCGGCGAAAGCTTGCGGGCTCATGGTTCCCAGATCACCCTGGCCATGTTCCCGCACCGATACGTTGCCTTCTGCGGCCTCCTTTTCCCCGATAACGAGCATGAACGGTGATTTGGCCAGTTCCGCATCGCGGATCTTCCGGCCTATTTTCTCGTTCCGTTCGTCAACGGAGGCGCGAATATCGCAACTTTTCAACACACGGGCGACGTCGTTGCACGCATCCACGTATTTGTCGCTGATCGGCAGCAGGATGGCCTGCTCCGGAGTAAGCCACAATGGGAAGCGTCCGGCGGTGTGTTCGATCACCACGGCCACGAAGCGTTCGAGGCTTCCGAAAGGTGCCCGGTGGATCATCACAGGGCGGTGCTTCAGGTTGTCGCTGCCCACGTATTCCAGCTCGAAGCGCTCGGGCAGGTTGTAGTCCACCTGGATGGTGCCCAACTGCCAACGACGGCCCAGTGCGTCCTTCACCATGAAGTCCAGCTTGGGGCCATAGAAGGCCGCCTCGCCGTATTCCACCACGGTCTTCAATCCCTTCTCAGCGGCGGCCTCGATGATGGCGCTCTCGGCCTTCTCCCAGTTCTCGTCGCTGCCGATGTACTTGCTGCGGTCCTCTTTGTCGCGCAGGCTCACCTGGGCCTCGTAGTCCTTCAGGTCCAGCGCCTTGAACACCAACAGCACCAGGTCGATCACCTTCATGAACTCCTCCTTCACCTGGTCGGGGCGGCAGAAGAGGTGGGCATCGTCCTGCGTAAAGCCACGCACCCGGGTGAGGCCGTGCAGCTCGCCGCTCTGTTCGTAGCGGTACACCGTGCCGAACTCGGCGTAGCGGATGGGCAGGTCCTTGTAACTGCGGGGACGGCTCTTGAAGATCTCGCAGTGGTGCGGGCAGTTCATCGGCTTCAGCAGGAACTCCTCGCCCTCATGCGGGGTGAAGATGGGCTGGAAGCTGTCCTTCCCGTACTTCTCGTAGTGCCCGCTGGTGATGTAGAGGTCCTTGTGGGCGATGTGCGGCGTGGCCACCTGCTCATAGCCGCTCTCTTCCTGGGCCTTCTTCATGAAGTTCACCAGACGTTCGCGCAGTGCGGTGCCCTTCGGCAGCCACAGCGGCAGGCCCGCGCCCACCTTCTCGCTGAAGGTGAACAGGTCCAGTTCCTTGCCCAGTTTGCGGTGGTCGCGCTTCTTGGCCTCCTCCAGCAACACCAGGTACTCGTCCAGTTCCTTCTGCTTGGGGAAGGTGATGGCGTAGAGGCGGGTGAGCTGCTTGCGCTTCTCATCGCCGCGCCAGTAGGCACCGGCCACGCTCATCACCTTGGCGGCCTTGATGAACGAGGTGTCGGGGATGTGCGGACCGCGGCACAGGTCGGTGAAGTTGCCCTGGCTGTAGAAGGTGATGTCGCCATCGTTCAAGCCTTCCAGCAGCTCCAGCTTGTACTCATCACCTTTTTCAGTGAAGTAAGCGATGGCGTCGGCCTTGGGCACCTCGCGACGCTCGTAGGCGCTCTTCTTGCCGGCCAGCTCCTTCATCTTGGCCTCAATGGCCGCGAAGTCGCCCTCGCCAATGGTACGGTCGCCGAGGTCGATGTCGTAATAGAACCCGTTCTCGATGGGCGGACCGATGCCGAACTTGGTGCCGGGGTAAAGCGCTTCAATGGCCTCGGCCATCAGGTGGGCACTGCTGTGCCACAAGGTCGACTTCCCTTCGGTGTCGTTCCAGGTGAGCAGGGCCAGGGTGCAATCGCCGGGCAAGGGGCAGGAGGCATCGCGTACCTCGCCGTTCACTTTGGCCGCCAGCACGTTGCGGGCAAGGCCTTCGCTGATGCTCTTGGCCACGTCCATGGCCGTTGTTCCAGCATCATAGTTCCGGACGGATCCGTCCGGAAGGGTCACGTTGATCTTCATGTGCATTGGCCGAACCCCTACGAACGGGCCGGCAACAGGGCCGCAAAGGTAACGGAACCCCTTGAACCGGCTGATGCCCAAGTGGAAATACTCCCTTCACACGGACTTAACGCCGTGGAGCGGAACCCATCGTTGATCACTCGCAGAACACCAGCAGCGATTCCTGCACGCTGAGGTCACCGGCATCCAGCGCCTGCTGCCAAGCCTGGCAGGCCTCCATGCGGTGGCCCAGACGATGGTGGGCCAGGGCCAGCTGGCCATGCACCATGTCCAGGGTGGTGTCCAGGTCGATGGCCTGCTCCAGATCGGCAATGGCGGCCACGTTCTGGCCCAGCGCGATCAGGATGATGCCCCGGTCCACCAGACCGAGCACGTTGTACGGTGCTATGTGGATCAATCGGTCGTAATGGGCCTTGGCCGTGATCAGATCGCCCGCAGCAAAGGACAGTTCGCCGAGGAGCAGCAACGCATGTTCGGCCATGGGACCATCGCCGCGAAGGGCCAGCACTTGCTCCAGGTCCTGTTGGGCCATGGTGCGCCAACCCATGGCCATGCATGCTTCGGCATGGCGGATCAGCACATTGCCATCGGTGGGGGCCAGGCGCAGGGCACGGCCCAGGTCGTTCACAGCGGCCTCGGCATCACCGGCCTGCAACCGGCTCACCCCGCGGCAATACCAGGCCTTGGCATTGTCCGGCTCGGCCACCACCACCTGGCTGAAGGCCGCCTGGGCCGCAGTGTGGTCGGCAGAGCGCAAGGCGGTGAGGCCGGCGAGCATACCATTTCCTGCATCGTCGGATTGACCGAACAGGGCAGGGGTGCTGAGCACAGCAAGAAGGATCAAGGATTTCTTCATGGCGCCGTTCTTACGTGATCGGCCCGCAACATGTTCGCATGGGGCGGTGGAAAAGTCGGAGCATGCACCCCTCATAGGGCCACGGGCCCGGCCGCTACTTTCGTCGCGCATTCCATCCCAACCACCATGCTGCTCAATAGTGAACCCCTGTCGGAGGAATTCGGCTACCTGGTCCTGCGGGTCTCTGCGGGCGGCACCATGCTGTGGCAGCACGGCTGGCCCAAGCTCATGTCCTTCGGCGAGCGCATGGACGGCTTTGCGGACCCCTTTGGTCTGGGCGGCGCCTTTTCACTGGCCCTCATCGTGTTCGCCGAGGTGGTCTGCTCGGCCTTGGTGATCCTGGGGCTGTGGACACGCGCGGCACTGATCCCGCTCATCGTCGGCATGGCCGTCATTGTCTTCATGGTGAAGGGCGATGCTTCCTTCTCCGAAAAGGAGCTGGCCATGGTGTACCTCTTCGCCTTTGTCACGTTGCTCTTCACCGGCAGCGGGCGTTTCGCCATCGACCGCATCTCGTTCAGCTAGGTCACTGGAACGGGACCATCGTTCAGGTATCTGCCGGGGTTCGAACGGTTCGCGTTATTGTCCGTTCACGCGAACGGAACACTGGCAGGGAGGCCCTTCCGGAGCAATCGGTCCAGCGCCACATGCTGCTCGCGGGCCATGCGGAAGTGCAGGTGTTCGCCTTGCTTGGTACGCACGTGCAGGTCCACCGAAATGGCCGGGCCCACCGGGCTGAGCTTCACTTCCGCGATGGTGTTCCAGGCCAGCGGAACGGCCAGCGCTTCCAGCCGGTTGCGCAAGCGGAACAGCAATCCGCCCTGTCGCAGTTCCAGTGAAGAGAAGCGTCGGTCCTCCAAGCGGTCCACCATCTCCAGCAGTTCGGCCGGACCATCGATCAACTCGAAGCGCTGCGAACCCGTGCCTCCCATCCGGATGGATGTCCAGAACCCGATCCCCTCGCCGCACACGCTGTTCACCGCGCGATCCACGTTGGGGTCGTTGTAGCTCACGTTATAGATGCGCATGCATCGGAGAACAGCCCATGCCGATGCTTGTTCGCACCACCAGCGCTTACCTTCACCACCCAACACGAACAACATGCTGAACGATCTGCTGCCCCTCCTGAAAGACAAGGTCGGCGCCGACCTGATGAACAAGGTGGGCCTCGACGCCTCCAAGACCGATGGCGCCCTTAACGCGGCGTCCTCCACCGTTTCCGAACTGCTCGGCGGTAAAGGCATCGACATGGGTACCGTGCTCAACCTCTTTTCCAAGGACACCAACACCGCAGGCGCCAACGACCTGCTGGGCCAACTGGGTCAGAACTACCTGGGCAAGCTCACCGGCCAGGTGGGCCTCGATGCTGCCAAGGCGAACAGCGTGAAGGACCTGGTGATGCCCGTGCTCACCAACCTGCTCAGCGACAAGATCGGCGGCAATGCCGGTGCGCTACAGGGCCTGCTCGGAAACCTCGGTGGTGGCGGCGACATCGCCGACATGGCCAAAGGCATGCTGGGCAAGCTCTTCAGGTAGGCTCATCGCGGCCACTACGATCTGAGGGGGGCTCCAAGGCCCCCTTCTTCGTGCACGCACCTGCGGCATCTCCTGGACACGCAGAGCGGAACACAGCCGAAAAACCTGTGCGTATCTGTGTTGATGTGTAGCCCAGGAGCACCAGAACGCGCACTCGAGCGCCCGCTACTTTTGGAGCCTTGCACATGAGCTCCATCACCGACTTCCAAGCCGCCATCACCGCTGGCAACACCTTCAAGGGCGATAGCATCCTGCTGGGCGGTGCGCTGTACCACGGCGAAGTGCCCGCCGATTGCCAGGTGCGCGTGCCCCTGCGCACCATGAACCGCCACGGCCTCATCTGCGGCGCCACGGGCAGCGGCAAGACCAAGACCCTGCAGATCCTCGCCGAGCAACTTTCCTTGAAGGGCGTGCCCTCCCTGCTCATGGATGTGAAGGGCGACCTCAGCGGCATTGCGGCCCCCGGTACCACCAACGAGAAGATCGAAGCGCGCCACGCCAAGGTGGGCGAACCGTACGTGCCCCAGGGCATGCCCGTGGAACTGCTCAGCCTCAGCAAGGAACCCGGCGCCCGCCTGCGCGCCACCGTCAGCGAGTTCGGCCCCGTGCTGCTGGGCCGCATCCTGGAGCTGAATGACACCCAGCAGAGCGTGCTCGCCCTGGTGTTCAAGTACTGCGACGACAACGGCCTGCCGCTGCTCGACCTGAAGGACCTGCGCCGCGTGCTGCAGTTCGTCACCGATGAGGGGAAGGAGGCCATCCGCAAGCAGTACGGCTCCGTGAGCGGCGCCACGGTGAACATCATCCTGCGCAAGCTCATCGAGATCGAGCAGCAGGGCGCCGACCGCTTCTTCGGCGAACGCTCCTTCGATGTGAACGACCTGCTCGCCACACGCGATGGCCAGGGGGTGGTGCACATCGTACGCCTCACCGACATCCAGGACCGGCCGCGCCTGTTCAGCACCTTCATGCTGTGCCTGCTGGCCGAGATCTACAACACCTTCCCCGAGGTGGGCGACCCCGAGAAACCCAAGCTCGTGCTCTTCATCGACGAGGCCCACCTGATCTTCAGCACCGCCACCAAGGCCCTTCAGGAACAGATCGAGACCATCATCAAACTGATCCGCTCGAAAGGGGTGGGGGTCTACTTCTGCACACAGGACCCCAGCGACGTGCCCGAAGGCGTGCTCGGCCAGCTCGGCCTCAAGGTGCAGCATGCGCTGCGCGCCTTCACCGCCAAGGACCGCACCACCATCAAGAGGACGGCGCAGAACTACCCCATTACGCCCTTCTACAACGTGGAGGAGCTGATCACCTCCCTGGGCATCGGGGAGGCGCTCGTCACTGCCCTCAGCGAGAAGGGCACGCCCACACCCCTGGCCCACACCCTGCTGCGCGCCCCAGCCAGCCGCATGGACATCCTCAGTCCGCTGGAGATCGATGGACTGGTGGCCCGTAGTGCCTTGGCGCGCACTTACAACGAGGTGATCGATCGCGAAAGCGCATTCGAGCTGCTGGAGAAGCGCATGAAGGACAGCGCCACTGCGGAAGTGGAGGACGAGAAACCCACCACCCGCAAGACCACCACCGCCCCCAAGGAGGTGAGCACCATCGAGAAGATGACCAAGAACACCATGGTGCGCCAGGTGGGCAACACCCTGATGCGCGAACTGGCCCGCGGCCTGCTGGGCGTGCTGGGGCTGAAGAGCACGACGCGGAGGAGGCGGTAGGGAAGGGCTGCCCCGTTCGATGGAACGGTGAGCGGTCGTGTAGCGAAGACCACGTGTTCGCCAGAGGGAGGGCACCTACGGTCGACCATTTCAACGGCCTGCCAATAGCGCGCCAGCGGACATGGTGCGTTGGCCTTGTGCCATCTCCAGCGATCACCTCGCTATCTTTGAGGTTCACGAGGACAAACCCACCATGTCGTTCACCAAAGGCCCACACATTAGCCTCACCTATGAGCAGGTGGAGGAATTGGTGTCGCAGCTAGGCGCCAAGGAGAAGCAACGGTTGGCCGAGTCACTGCGGAAAGAAGGCATCAAGGCCGACTGGGACGAGATATTCGCCGCCATTACACCCGGACAGGTGCCGCAACAGGAGATAGACCGCGTGGTGAAGAAGGTAAGGGCCAAACGTCAAGCACGCTTGCGCCGTGAAACGGATACGCGTCGTCGTTGACCCCAATCTGCTTGTCAGCTTGCTCATCGGGAAACGGGTGGGCGCAGTGCTTGGTCTGTTCAAGGACAAGCGCTTCACGGTGGTGGTGCACGAAGAGTTGCTGGGCGAATTCGAGGACGTGGCGCGGAGAACAAAGTTCCGCAAGTACTTCCCCGAACAGGTCGTAGATGCCCTGTTGCTCCGGTTGCAGGAGGATGGGATGTTGGTCCATGGCAAACTGCGGATCGAAGCGATCTCCCGTGACCCCGATGATGATTATCTGCTGGCCCTTGCCAAGGCTGCAAAGGCCCAAGTGCTGCTAACTGGCGACAAGGACCTGTTGGTCCTGGAAAAGCATGGCCGCACCAGTATCATGAACGTAAATGCGTTCGTGAAGCAGTACCTCGGGGGCAAATGACCGCGTTCGCAGGTTGGCCTACGGGAGGCATCAGTGCCTCTTCCCCCGATGGATCGCCCCTGTGTAGGCCGTCTGATCCCAGATGGGTCGAACACCCATGACAGAACGTCCGATCAACCGCTTGTGATGGTCATCAACGAGTCTATGATGGTCGTCAACGGATCAATGACGGTCGTCAACGAGGCTGTGACGGTCATCAACGGATAAATGACGGTCGTCAACGGATCAAGGATGGTCGTCAACGGTGCTTTGACGGTCATCAACGGATCAATGATGGTCGTCAACGGGGCTGTGACGGTCGTCAACGGATCAATGATGGTTCTCAACGGGGCTTTGACGGTCGTCAACAAGCCAATGACAGTACTCCAAGGACCGGAAAATGGCCTAGTGCAGGACGTAGCGTGCCTATCAGCTTCACACCATCTAGAAACCGGGATGCACGCCTTGGAGTCTGGAAAGGACGCCCTGCCCTGAGCTCATTTTCGCGAAAGCGCGGGGAACTCGCGTGAGCTGTGAAGAACTTTTTCTCCGCTGCGACCTATCCTCCGCCTCTGTGACCTGAGCGACCGGAGCTAGTAGACGACCACTGTTCGCAGATCAGCGGCAGCGATACAGATCCGCGTTAGCAGGTGCGATCGGGAGCATTCGCGGGAGCGGGGGAACCACAATTTGAAATTTCGAAGCAGTTATTCCGACTTTCACGTGGGAGTTTACGGGCCAAAGACTAGGGCCTGCGGAGTACGGATGACCGAATTAGCATAATGAGAGCATGAACGCCGAGATGGATTGGAACTAAAAGCATTCCCCACGCAAGCATAAGGCCAGCAAATCCGAATAATGTTACACCATGTCGACTACCTGAATACAAGTCGGTATAGGCAGGTATCATCTGAGGAAAACTAATCAGTATGTTCTTCACTTCATCATACCCCCTCGAGGAAGTTAGTGAAATAAGGCCATAGTAGTCGCTCGCCACAAATCCAAGGTGGACGAGAGACGTAACAAGTACCCATAGAAGTAAATTCCTATGACGTCTCATTGCTTCGGTTTACCCTTTTCCCCGCTCACCCCCGCTCCCGCGGATCTGCGATCCGTGGTTCCTATGCTGCTTCATGCGTTGCCAATGTTCCATGGGGATCTGGATCCCCTCACCCCAGATGCTCGCCAGCTTCAACTTCCCCGGTAGCCCATCGGATGATCCACACAGCCCACCGTGGCATGGGTCAGGTAGTGCAGGTCTTCCTGGTCGTGGATCTTGTAATTGCGCGACACAGATCGAAGATAATGGTGGCCGTTCGCAGATCGGCTACAGCGCTACGGACTTAGCCCAGTGATTAGTAAGAGGACCATAGATCGCAGATCCGCGGGAGCGATCGGGAACATTCGCCGGAGCTGGGTGATACATCGGCATTGTAGACCATCGGTCGTGGTGCGCCAAGGAACGGGGCTACATGGCTCGTGCTCCATGAAGGTGCATGCCGCGTTGTGAGCTGTCCTGCTTGTTCCGAGGTCCGCACAGAGCGAGGGATCATCGACCATATCACCTTTTCGGTAAGTGACAAGGCAGCTCCACCGGCCGATCCGGATCATCGTAGACCACGTAACGCAATTGAAGTTCTTCATCGCGTTCCCGGATCGTTCGTTCATCGTATCGGCGCCAAAGCCCCCATGGCAGCCTGCGGAGCTTATGCTGTCCGGCCCGAACGGCATGGACGTAATAGTCATGTTCTGAGACGCTCCATAGAACGACCCTTCCATACATACTGGTAACCTTGCTTGATCCGTTGCTCGTGACCTGCAGAAAGCCGATCCGCTTGCCTGATGGGCACCATTGTTCTTGGATAGATGTACCGTCGGTGGAAGTGGTCCTGGCTGCCAACTGTCCATCCGGGTAGTACCAGGTTTGGACGAACAGCCCGCTTGTATCGGTGCCGTAGCTCTGGACCAGCCGTTGTTCCTTGTCCAGGACCCAACACTGGCCTGGACAGCCTCCCCCGAAGATCCGATCGAAGACATCATCAGGGCAGTTGGTGACATGGCAAAACGATGTGAGCTGACCTTCTACTTCGTACCAATAGGTCCACTGGGTCGAGTCCGGCAAGTAGTCGACCACTTTCGTTACCCGTTCGTGCGCATCCAAGGTGTACCATGTTCCCGACGGCCTTCCTCGCCTGTATTCGCCCACGCTGGCCATAGTGCTGTCCGCTCTGGTGGTGTACACCACGCATGTGAGGTCCGAGAAGGCCGGATTCACGCGTTGTCCGCTCATCGCCTCGTTCACATGGTGCGCGCCCCATTCGCAGGATAGCATGCTTATAGCCACTTCTGCGGATGGCGCATACGTGCGGTCCGGTGGGACCTCGGGCGCCTGTGCCATAACAGCAGTAGGGAAGGGGAGGAGAAACCACCAACGCATCGGGTTCAGTAACGAGAGGTCGGCGACCTTCTTGTGTATCGCCTATTCTTGCTATGAACGGTCGATGGGGCCAAGCGAAAAGCAAGCGGGCCTCCTTATCGGAAGCCCTTCGTAGTAGAGATCGGGTTGGTCAGAATCCCCCCACGCCAGGCCTTTGCGGCGACACATCTGATTCAGAGGTGGGGCCATTGCTGCATTGTTGAGGCCCTCAAAACGTATCAGATTGAAGGTACCCCACCAGCCAATTGAGCGCGGAAATACCTGCGAACGCAGCGCTGAAAAGGAGTGCATACTTCCAACTGGACCACATAAGTGACGGCTGTGGTGGACCATCAGCATCGACTTTCTTTCTACTCCTTGACGCGAAAGCCACGATCACGCCGATGAACCAGAAGAATACGGCCGATCCAATACCTGACCCTAAGAAAGCTCCTGCACTCTCGATCCTGCCCGCGTCAAGGGAAAGCCCCGTTGCTCCTAAGAACACAGTTCCCAGGATCCGTGCTTTCGTCTCTGTAAAGAGCAAGACCGTCCCCCCTCAGAATCCCCCCACGCCAGGCCCTGCCGCCACCCCTTGATTCAAGTGTGCGGCCAGTGCGGCCTCGTTGGGGATCAGCACCCGGCGGGCCTTGCTGCCCTCGAAGGCGCCGAGGATGCCGGCGGCCTCCAGTTGGTCCACGATGCGGCCGGCGCGGTTGTAACCGAGCTTCAGTTTGCGCTGGATCAGGCTGGTGCTGCCTTGCTGCGTTTGTACTACCAGGCGGGCGGCCTCCTCGAACATGCTGTCGCGGTCGCCATCGTCCAGGTCCACGCCGCCTTCGCCGTCCTCGGTGGGCACCTCGGGTAGGAGCAAGGCATCGGGATAGCCGCGCTGGTTGCCGATGAAGTCGCAGATCTTGTCCACCTCCGGCGTGTCCACAAAGGCGCACTGGATGCGGATGAGGTCGTTGCCGGTGCTCAGGAGCATATCGCCACGACCGATCAGTTGGTCGGCGCCGCCGGCATCGAGGATGGTGCGGCTGTCGATCTTGCTCGTCACCCGGAAGGCGATGCGCGCCGGGAAGTTGGCCTTGATGGTACCGGTGATGATGTTCACGCTGGGTCGCTGCGTGGCGATGATCAGGTGGATGCCGATGGCGCGTGCCAGCTGGGCCAGGCGGGCAATGGGCGTTTCCACCTCGCGGCCCGCGGTCATGATCAGGTCGGCGAACTCGTCCACCACCAGCACGATGTAGGGGAGGTACCGGTGGCCGTTCTCGGGGTTGAGGCGACGGCTGATGAACTTGGCGTTGTACTCCTTGATGTTGCGGCACTGCGCATCCTTCAGCAGCTCGTAGCGCTCGTCCATCTCGATACACAGGCTGTTCAGCGTGGCCACCACCTTCTTGGTGTCGGTGATGATGGCCTCGCCCTCGCCCGGCAGCTTGGCCAGGAAGTGCCGCTCGATCTTGTTGAAGAGGGTGAGCTCCACCTTCTTCGGGTCCACCAGCACGAACTTGATCTGGCTGGGGTGCTTCTTGTACAGCAGGCTGACAAGGATCGCGTTCAGGCCCACCGATTTGCCCTGTCCCGTGGCACCGGCCATGAGCAGGTGGGGCATCTTGGCGAGGTCGGTCACGAAGGTCTCGTTGCTGATGGTCTTGCCCAGCACGATGGGCAGGTCCATGCTGCTGTTCTGGAACTTCTCGCTGGCCACCACGGCGCGCATGCCCACCACCTGGGGCTTGCTGTTGGGCACTTCGATACCGATGGTGCCCTTGCCGGGGATGGGCGCGATGATGCGGATGCCCAGTGCGGCAAGGCTGAGGGCGATGTCGTCCTCCAGGTTCTTGATCTTGCTGATGCGAACGCCCGCCTTGGGGATGATCTCGTACAGCGTAACGGTGGGGCCGATGGTGGCCTTGATCTTGTCGATACCGATGTTGTAGTGGCCGAGGGTCTCTACAATGCGGTCCTTGTTCATCTCCAGTTCCTCCTTGGTCACGGTCACCTCGCCGGTGCCATGGTCCACCAGCAGGTCCAGCGGGGGCAGTTCGTAGCTGCTCAGGTCCAGCTTGGGGTCGTACTCACCGAACTCTTGCAGCTTGGCCTCGATCTCGTCCTCGCTCAGCACCGCTTCTTCCGGTGCGGCCACCTGCACGTCCATGCCGTTCAGGTTGCCGTTGAGCCCGTCCATGGGCGATAGGACAGGGGAGATGATCGGGTCCTGCACCTCCAACGGGGCGGAGTCCAGTTCCAGCTCCGTGATGGGCGCCAGTTCCATTTCCGGCACTTCGGGCTCTTCCTCTTCTTCGGTCTCTTCGGCAGACACTTCCTCTTCGACCTCCAGCTCTTCGTCCTGCTCCACTTCCTCGTCCTCTTCTTCCTCCGCTTCCACGGCAGCGACCGCAGGCGCAGCAGCCGCAGCAGCAGCGGCGGTGGTCTTCATTCGCACACCGCTGGCGGGCACCACTTCGGGTACGTCATCGTCCTCGTCGTCAACGGCGGCACTGGCGCGCATCGTCCGCATGCGCTCGAACAGGTCCTCCAGCCAGTGGAAGCTGAGGTTGAAGGTGTAAACGGCGAAGGCTCCGGCGGCGAACACGATGAGGGCACCCGCCCCGAAGTTGCCGAGCAGCGTGGTGAGGTGCTTGGTGATGGAGAAGCCCACACCACCGCCGAGGAACACGTACTCGCCGCGGAAGAAGAAGCCGAGCAGGGCAGGCAGCCACACCAGGGTCATGGCGGTCCAGCCCAAGGTGCGGCGGGCAGGAAGCATCCACGTGCCCAGCAGGATGCGGATGCCGCCCAGAAAGCTCCAGAGGGGCAGTGCGAAGGCCGCGATGCCGAACCAGGTGTAGATGAACCGATGGGCGGTGATGGCGCCCAGTTTGCCCAGCCAGTTCTCGGCGCGGATGTCGGTACGGAACACCTCCACCCACGAGCGGGCCATCAGGTCCTGGTCCTCGCGCCAGGTGAACAGGTAGCTGGTGAAGGCCACCACCAGATAGGCACTGAGCAACACCAGGAAGAGGCCGAAGACCTTGTGGGTGCGTTCATCGCCCATGAACGACTTGAAGCGCGCCCAGCGTCCCTCGCCGACAGGAGCAGCTGAAGCGCGGCGACGCTTTTTCGGGGCTTCTTCTTCCGTGCGGTCCTCCCGCAGGCGGTTGGTCTTTTCCTTGGCCAAGGTGCAATGGGGCTAAAGCCCGCGTGCGCGGGGCGATCAAAAGTATCCGGACACCCAGCGGAGAACGGCCAGCCACACTGCGCTATTATCAACAGCAGCGTGGTGGTAAGCGCGGCTTGTGCCTTACCACGGCCACCAAAAGGAACGCCCCCGGAGGCTGTCCGGGGGCGTGCTGTTCCGATCGGGTGGTCCGGTCACATGGCAAAGGTGCGGAGCACTTCGGCCAGCTCGCTGTTGAGCACCTGCGGGGGCACGGCCTGGTATTCCTGCTTCACATCGAACTTGGCCTGGTCCACCTTGCCAGGGGTGACGGTAACGGCCTCCAACCGCATGCGCATGCCGTACTGCAGCACATCGTAACGCATCAGCACACCGGGCACTTCGGCAAATGGGCCGAACCAGTTTGGATCCTTCAAGGCAATGCGGTCGGTGTACCACACTTCCATTTCGGCTTCGTTCAGGTCCTCGAACACGGCCACGGCCTTGCGGCAGGGGTAGCCCGCAATGGTGTCCACCTCTTGGGTGAACAACAGGATGGGTTTCGACTGTTGCTGGGTGAACAGGGGCAGGTCGACCGGCAGGATGTGGGCCACGATCTTCTTGCTCATCAGGCTCAGGTGGTAGTCCATGGCCTGCTCGCTGTTGTTGGTGATCAACGTGGTGCGGAAGATGCCCATACCGGCGCTCAGCTCGGCCACTTGGCGGTCGTCCGAGAAGCTCAGCACGGTCTTTTCGGGCAACATGCCGGCCATGATGCCATTGGGATCGTACTCAGGAAAGGTCATCGCGTATTCGATCACCCCTTCGTCGATACGCGAGTTCAGCAATCCGGTGTTGCATCCGCCAAGGAGCAGGGCCACACAGGCGCCTGCGGCGATCGTCTGGACATTCATACAATTCATCGGTCGAATGGGCTTGAAGGTGCCAGTTCTACGCCGCTTGGTCGGCTTTCGTTTCACGTTCGTCGGAGGGGGCCTCCCGGGGCCGTACTACCTTTGGACGCCCCCCAACGGGCATGCATGGAATTACGACTGATCGAAGCGGCCTCGGAGATCGGGGCCGGTACACGGGGCACCAGCATGGGCATGTCGGCCTTGCGGGTGGCGGCCTGGAAGCTGGGCAGCGAGCTCTTCGGCCACGCCGAGGAAAGCATCCTACGCGACGAGAACGATGTACTTTATGAGGACGATATCTCGCCGAACGCCCACCACATCGATGGCCTGATCCGCTTCGAGAGCGACCTGGCCTATGAGGTGTATAAGTACCTCAGGCATAACGTATTTCCCATCGTTGTCGGAGGTGATCATTCGATCGCTATCGGCTCCGTATCGGGCACCAAGATGGCCTTCCCCGACCAGCGTGTGGGGGTGGTTTGGATCGATGCCCATGCCGACCTCCACACCCCATGGACCACCCCCAGCGGGAACGTGCACGGCATGCCACTGGCCTTGCTGATGCAGATCGAGAAGAAGGGGAAGAACCGCCCCCAGGTGTACACCATGGATACCTGGGACCGGCTCCGCAAGATCGGCGTGAGCAGTGCCAAGATGTTGCCCACGGACCTGGTCTTCATCGCCCTGCGTGACTATGAGCCGGAAGAGGAGGCCATTATCAACGAACTGGGTATCAAGGTGATCACCGTGGCCGATGTGCGGACAAAAGGGGCCGAGGCCGTGGTGAAGGAGACCTTGGCCCACCTGAAGGCCTGTGACAAGGTGCACGTGAGCTTTGATGTGGACAGCCTGGACCCCAGTATTTCCGTGGGCACCGGTACACCTGTGCCCGATGGGCTGTGGGCCGACGAGGCCTCCGCCTTGCTCCAGGGCCTCTGCGCCGACCCGCGCACGGCCACCCTCGATGTGGTGGAGATCAACCCCGCGCTCGATACCGGCAACGCCATGGCCGAGGCCGTACTGAAGATCCTGGAACCGTTGTTCCCCATCCTGCGGAACAGATAATGGTGCCGCCGCGGACATGACACTTCATCTCCACGATAGAAAGGAAGGTGTGACCGTCTTGCTGGAAGCAGAACAATTGGATGAACATAAGTTCAGGCTACAGGAGAATCACCTGTATGATCGGCGCCTTGTGCGAGGGACCGAGATCGAAGTAAACCCGGTGGATGGCGAGAACTATGAGTTTCTCTCGGTATGCAAGGTTTCGGATCTGATCACGCGTAGGTTCATTCTATCTACAGAATACTCAGAGAGCGACTACCTGTTTCTCGGCTCCGAATTGGAGAAGTATGGCGGATTCTGGCAATTGGACCTCGATCGGTTCCTGACCATCAATATACCACGCGATCTTCCGTTCGACCTTGATCAAGTCATGTCCGAACTGAATATCGATCTTCAGGAGGATGTGGATCACCAAGGTCTTGGATCGCTGCCCACATGAGCACATGGAGACAACACGCATGTGCCCATGTTATGCGCCTTCGAGCACAGGCCGTGCAAGTCGTCCTGGAACGCTCTCCGGCCTCATGTCAGATACAGAGAACAGTGCCAGATGGCGCGTTGCCTGTGAACACTTCATGGGCACATGAGCACATGGTCGCATGACCACATGAGCATATGATCCACCAGTCCGCCTCCGCCGTCATCCTTGTCCGTCCGACGGGCTTCGGCTACGATCCGGTCACGGCCGAGAGCAACGCTTTTCAGCAGGTGCGTCCCGACCCGGACGTGCAGCGCAAGGCCGCCGAGGAGTTCGATGGGCTGCTGGATGCCCTGCGCCATGCCGGTGTGACCGTGACCGTGCTGGACCCTGCGGACCCCACAGCGCCCAACGCGGTTTTCCCCAACAACTGGTTCAGTACCCACGCCGATGGTACGGTGGTACTGTACCCCATGTGCGCGCCGAGCCGCCGTGTGGAACGCGACCCGCACCTGCGTCAGCGGTTGGAACAGGAAGGTGGCCATGTGCGCCAGGTGCTCGACCTGAGCATTTGGGAGGACCGCAACCTCTTTCTTGAGGGTACGGGAAGCTTGGTTTTGGACCGCGTGCACCACCTCGCATTCGCCTGTATTTCGCCGCGCACCAGCGAACCCGCCCTGAACGCGTGGTGCGAATACCTCGGCTACACCCCCATGCCCTTCCTGGCCACCATGGACGGTACGCTTACCGGCCAGCCCGTTTACCACACCAACGTGGTGATGAGCATCGGCGAGCGGTTCGCCGTGGTCTGCCTGGAGGCCATGCCGTACCCCGCGGAGCGCGAAGAACTGCGCACGGCGCTGGCAGAGGCGGGCAAGGAGTTGATCCCCATCACGCTCCACCAGATGAACCACTTCGTGGGCAACATGCTGCAGCTTCGTGGAAAAGGCAACGGCGGGTCCCCGGCCTTCTCCATCTTTCTTTCAGAGACCGCTTTCCAGGCTCTTCAGCCCGATCAACGCCTGACCCTGCTACGCCATGGGCAGTTGGTGCCGGTGCCCGTACCCACCATCGAGGCCGTGGGTGGTGGTAGTGTGCGGTGCATGTTGGCCGAGGATCTTCTGCGTGGGGATTAGTTATCGGTCGACCGTTGTCAGGTTCCTGCCGACCGGCAACCTTCAACCGACCACCCCGATCCCGTTCCTTTGCAGCCCCAAGCCATGTTCCAGGACAGACTCCGTTCCCAGCTCGTTCCTGCGCTGCAAAGCGCCTTCAAGGACCTCTTCGGCCACGACCTCGATGCCAAGGCCATCGGTTTCCAACAGACCCGACCGGAGTTCGAGGGCGATGTCACCATCAACGTTTTTCCCTTTCTGAAGCTCAGCGGCAAAGGCCCCGAGCAAACGGCCCAGGCCATTGGCGACCACCTGTTGGCCCACGTGCCCGTAGTGGCGCGCTTCAACGTGGTGAAGGGCTTCCTCAACATCGTGATCGCCGACGGCTATTGGACCGCCTTCCTGAAAGAGGCCGGAGAGAGCGACATCCTTGCGTTTGCCGCCACGGGGAAAAAGGTGATGGTGGAGTACGCCAGCCCCAACACCAACAAGCCGCTGCACCTCGGTCACCTGCGCAACATCTTCCTCGGCTACAGCGTGAGCCGCATCCTACAGGCGGCCGGCAACGAGGTGGTGAAGGTGCAGGTGATCAACGACCGCGGCATCCACATCTGCAAGAGCATGCTGGCCTGGCAGAAGTTCGGCCATGGTGAGACCCCGCAGAGCAGCGGCCTGAAGGGCGACAAGCTCGTGGGCAAGTACTACGTGGAGTTCGATAAGGCGTACAAGGCCGAGATCGACGCGTTAGTGGCAGGAGGGAAGACCAAGGAGGATGCGGAGAAGAGCGCGCCCATCCTGCTGGAAGCACAGGACATGCTGCGTCAATGGGAGGCCAACGACCCGGCCGTACGCACGCTGTGGGAGACCATGAACGGCTGGGTATACACCGGCTTCGATGCCACCTATGCCCGCGCCGGTGTGGACTTCGACAAGAACTACTACGAGAGCCAGACCTACGTGCTGGGCAAGGCCGATGTGCTGGAAGGCAGGAAGAAGGGCGTGTTCTACGAGAAGGATGGCGCCGTGTGGGTGGACAACACCGCCGAGGGCCTCGACGAGAAAGTGCTGCTGCGCCGCGATGGCACCAGCGTGTACATGACGCAGGACATCGGTACGGCCATCAAGCGCTTCGAGGAGTATCCCGGCCTCAGCAAGCTCATCTACACCGTGGGCAACGAGCAGGACTACCACTTCAAGGTCCTGTTCATCATCCTCAAGAAGCTGGGCTTCACCTGGGCCGATGAGCTTTTCCACCTCAGCTACGGGATGGTGGACCTTCCCTCGGGCAAGATGAAGAGCCGCGAAGGCACCGTGGTGGATGCCGACGACCTCATCGACGAGGTGGTGACCGAAGCGCGCCGTGTGGGGGAAGAGCTCAGCAAGCTGGACGACTTCACAGGAGCGGAGAAGGCGGCACTGTACGAGATGATCGGCCTGGCCGCCCTCAAGTACTTCCTCCTGAAGGTGGACCCGAAGAAGCGCATGCTCTTCGATCCAGCGGCCAGTATCGACCTACAAGGACACACGGGGCCCTTCATCCAGTACACCTACGCACGGATCAAGAGCCTGCTGCGGAAAGCAGGGGACAAGGGCACATGGGCACCTGAGCACATGGGTTCGTGGACATTGCTCCCCGAGGAACGCACCGTCATCAAACTGCTGCACCAGTTCCCGGCCGTGCTGGACGAGTCGGCCACCAAGCTCGACCCATCGGCGTTGGCCAACCATACCTACGAACTGGTGAAGGCCTATAACAGCTTCTACCAGGCCATACCGGTAATGAAGGAGGAGGATGGGGCCAAGCGCGCATCCCGGCTCGCCTTGAGCGCTGCCGTGGCCACCGCCGTGAAAAAAGGCATGTGGTGCCTGGGCATCACAGTGCCTGAGCGGATGTGACAGATGGCGAGCAGGAAAGGAGCGAAATGGGGGCAGTGGGATACCTTCATCATCACGCTTTACCTCGCTTCAATAACAATTGCAGTTCCATTCATCGTGTATGAACCAAATGCAGGTCAGACGTTCATTTCTGGATTGGCAATTGGTTCTTTCGTCTTCGTGGTCCTGGGTTCTCAGATCCAGTATAAGCCGTTGAACCTGAAGTTGCTCTGGGGGACGATCTTCACGATGCAGTTTGTTGTCGGGAGCATATTGATGGTACAAGCAGAAACGCAAACGCACCAAGGCTCATGGGCTAATTCCCTTTTCCTTGGCCCGGCAGGTCTGTTGCTCGTATTGGCCCTGGATCGTATCAGTCTTGGGCTCCACAAGGACCACTTCGCGATGCTGTCGCGAGGCGGGATCGATACTGGAACAACTGGAAGAAGACGTTACAGAGGTACGGATATCCTATTCTCCGTATTGAGCTTTGTACTTCCCTTTCCGCTTGCTGAATGGCTGTTTCCAATGATCATCGATCTCGTCATCGGGCAAGTATTCACTTAAGTCTCTGCGTTGAACTGATCAGAACTTCGGGCACGGGATCGTCCGGTGCTTCCGGTTCTTGGCCTTGCGGGGCCACTCGTACTGCAGGCTGATCTCGTGCGCGCCACCACTGCGCATGGTGAGCTTGCTGATGGTGATGTCGTAGCTATAGATCACGCGGAACTGCTGGTCCACTTCGAGGCCGGCCATCAGGATCACCGACTCATCGTTGCCATAGCCTTGCTGGTAGGCCTTCACCACGGGCAGGCCGCGGTACCACAGGCCTCCGAGCAGTTGCCGGTGGCTCAGGTAGAAGCCCAGATCGAACTGGTCCCATTTGCCTTGGGCCTTGTAGTGCGCGGCCAGCGTCATGCGGGTATCGGCCTTGCTGAATGAGCGGCCGTCCGTGGCGAAGCTGTAGCCGGCATGCACCGAGGTACGCACCTGCAGGCGTGCATCACCATCCAGAATGAGGCTCTGGTTAGGACGATTGATATGATTGAACGATGTGCCCACGTAGAATTGCTCGCTGTAGTACATGAAGCCAGCGGCCATGTCGAGGTAACTGACCTGCTCCACGAGGTTGGCCTCAACGGATTGAGAAGCGTTGTCGCGGATCACCTGGTCGGCGAAGAGGTAGCCACTGGGATCGGTGCCGCGCATGGTGTAGCCCAAGCGAAGCCCACCACGCACCGCGCGCTTGTAATTGATGCGGGCCTCGTAGCTATAGCTCAGACCAATGGTGGTGAAGGTGAGCCCATTGGTACCGGCCTTGTCGCGCAGCACCATGCCCCCGATACCCGCGTTCACCGTGCTGAACCGATGGTCGTAGGCCGCCATATAGGTCTCGTAACCGGGCTGTACACCGGGCCACTGCAGGCGGTAGTTGAGGCCGATGCGGTCCTGGTGCGTGTTGCCCGTGAGGGCGGGGTTCACGTATTGCGGGGCCGCGTAGAATTGGGAGAACTGCGGGTCCTGTGCCGTGGCCCGTTGAAGGATCAGCAGCACCAGGGGTATTAAGAGCAGTGATCGATTCCTCCCCGCGTTCATCGGAACAGCGTGAGGTCGGTCAGCTTCTGGACTTCCTTGTCATCCACGAACCGCACCCACGTCTGGACGACATATACGTCCTGCGGGCTGAGCTGGTTACGGTAATATCCGTCCCAGCCCTTCATCACGTCGTCGCTCTCGAAAACGAGCTCACCCCAACGATTGAAGATCCGCATGCGGAACTCCTTCACGCTGCGCACGAAGGCATAGAACACGTCGTTGCTCAGGTCGTTCGGATCGTATCCACCGCCCTGTCCGCCGTTGGCGTTGGGGGTGAAGGCCGTGGGCAGGGTGATGTCGTACACAGGGGTGATCACCACGGGGTTCACTGCTGTGGCCGTGCATCCGTTCACGTCCGTTACGATCAGCTCCACCTCGAAGGTGCCCACATCGCCATACACGTGGGTGGGGTTCGGCGCAGTGCCGGTGCCGCCATCACCAAAGGTCCATTCGTATCCGGTGATGGAGCCCGTGGTCTGTGACGTGAAGACGATGCTGCCATTGTCAACTGGAGCCGTCCAAGGGCTTGCCGTAAAGGCGGCCGTGGGAGGCTGGTACGCCACCACCTGGCCAGCGCTGGCGCTGGTGGACGTGCAACCCAACGAAGTGGTCACCGTGAGGGTCACGGCATAGCTGCCAGCGAAGTAGGTCACAAAGGGCGATGCCTGCGAGGAACTGCTGCCGTTGCCGAGGTTCCAGCTGTAGGTGAGGCCGGTGCCTAGTTCAAGGTCCGGGAACTGCACGCCCAGCGGCGCACAGCCTTGTGCCATGATCGGCGGCAACACAATGGCCGGTGGGGTCTGCAAACGCAGTTCCACCACTTCGGTGCGCACATTGCCGCACTGGTCGGTCACCACCACGTTCAGGTCCTGGTCGCCGGTAATGGGTACCGTGAAAGGACCGCTGCCCAAGGTGCCCAGTTCGGTCCACACCATGGTGAAGCTGCCAGGATAGTTGGCCACCATGGCGCCCACATTGGCCACGCCGCCGGGGCATACCGTGGTATCGCCATAGGCCGTGAAAGAGGCCGTGCTGAGGTTCAACACGTACACAGGCAATGTCACCGGTGCGGAGGTGCAGCCGTTCTGGTCAATAGCGTTCACCACCACGTTCTGCGATTGGCTGAACGCGGCCGTGAGCGTGCTGCCCGAACCCAGGCCTGCCCAGGCATAGATGAAATTTCCCGTGCCGCCATTGGCCTGTGCGGTCAGCGTCACAGGCGCGTTCACGCAGACCGTGTCCGGCGCGAACGCACTGAGCAGGATGGGCGCTGGTTGCGTGATGGTGGTCGTACCCGCCGTGGTGCAGCCGTTGGCATCGGTCACGTTCACACTGTAGGTACCTGCTGTAAGGTTGCCGATCACTGCCGTGGATTGCCCGCTGCTCCAAGTGAACGTGTAGTTGGGCGTACCGCCGCTCACCATCACTTGTGCAGTGCCGTTGTTGCCGTTGTTACAGCTCACGTTGGTGCTGTTCAGTGCAGCTATGGTAAGCTCAGCAGGCTGGCTGATGGTGGCCGACAAGGAGGTGTCACAGCCCAAGGCATCGGTGACCTGCACGGTGTAGGTGCCTGCCGCAAGCCCTGTGGCGTTCGGGGTGATCTGCGCCATGGGGTCGTTCCACACATAGGTGTTGCCGGACAGGGCAGGAGCGAAGACGATGTTGCCATTGCCAGAGCTGTTGCACGTCAAATTGGTGGTGCTCAGCGCCGCGTTCATGAAACTGTTGCTGAGCGCGACAAAGACCTGGTCCGAGGCCGGCGGGCAAGTGCTGTTGCCTGTTGTGGTAAGGGTAAGGGTGACGCCACCCGCCAGCACTTCGGCCGTTGTTGGCATGTACTCAATCGCTGCACCACTACCCACCACGGCACCTTGACCGCCCGTCCAAGTGGCCCCGGTGGCGTTCACGATGCTGCCGTTGATGGCAATGGGATAGCTGTTCAGGCAGCCCACCAGGTCCGGACCGGCATTGGCCGCATTGGGTTGGCCAGTGGCGTTGATGGTGATGCTGCCCGTGGCGGGCGCACATCCGTTGGCATCGGTGATGCTAACGGTGTAGCTACCGGCACCGGCCGTGATGGATGCGGTGTTCCCACCGTTGCTCCAAGCGTAGGTGTAAGGCATGGTTCCGCCCGTGGCGCTCACCGTGGCCGTGCCGTTACCGAAACCGGCACAGGTCTCGTCCGTGGCAGTGAGAGAGGCGATGGAAACAGGCGCCACCGGGCCGATGGTGGTGCTCATCGTGATGCTGCATCCATAGCTGTCCGTGGCAGTGACGTTGTAGCTGCCGGGCATCAGGTCGCTGGCCGTGGGGCCTGTCTGTACCGGGGTGGTGCTCCATGCATATGTGGCACCCGGCAGGGCAGGAGCGAAAACAGCGGAACCCGTGGCCGTGCCGGAACAGATGGCATCAGTAGGGGTCACCGTGGCGTTGGCGTAACTGTTCGGGATGGTCAGCACCAGCTGGTCCGCAGCCTGTGGGCAGTTGGTGTTGCCGGTGGTGGTCAAGGTGAGGCCGACACTGCCGGCCGCGATATCAGCCGGGCTGGGCGAGTAGTTCACGTTGGGCCATGTGCCACTGAAGTTGCCGCTACCACCGGACCATGAGCCGCTCGTAGCGTTGGTCACACTGCCGTTCAGGGCAATGGGGAAGCTGCCCACGCAACCGATCAGGTCCGCACCCGCATTGGCCAGGTTGGGCTGAGC
>JBKDXR010000025.1:0-9085 GCA_046306055.1 Flavobacteriales bacterium | reverse complement strand
CTCCATCAGCACACGGCATTCGGGCAGGGCCGTGCTCAGCAGCAGCACGGCCTTATCACCCGGCTCGCACCGCTCCTTCACCGTCTGCACATGGAACGCCTCGTTCTCGAATCCCGTGTTCTGGATCTCGGGATCGTAGAGGGTGAAGACCTTGCTCGCCTTCACCACCTGACCCGTGGGATCGATGGCCTCCATCTCAGCGAGGTAGGTGCCCACCTCCCAGGCCTGAACACCGGTGAGCGCAAGGGGTGCTCTTTTGGTCCTTACATCCACGCGCCGCAGCACCTCCGTACCACGCGCCCAGGTCATTGGGTCGTGTTCGGCGGCGAAGGCATCGTGTGGAAAGCGCTGCGCGAACGCCTGCTGCGCCATCACGTGTCGATCCGGTCGTTCCCAGAGCCGTTCGCGCTTCACACCGCCTTCGGGCATCGCGAGTCGCGTGATGCGCAGGTTGAACTGCGTGTCCTGTTCCTGGCCGTTCAGGTTCACCACGCGGATGAGCGCACTGTCCGCCGTGCTTCGGTCCACAGTGGCATCGATGCCCAGTTCCAGGTCGATGCTGCGGTAGCCCACCACGAGGGCGGTGCGGGCATCGTGCGATTCGCCCGTGATGTCAGTGACGAAGGCGCTTACCTCATAGTTGAAGCTCGGATCTGACTGACGCGGGAAGGCACGGTCGGCCTCGGCGGTGAACCTCACCGTGAAGCGGCCTTGCGCATCACAGGCGAGCTCCCCACTGGTGATCTCGGTGCTACGGCCCCACGGCAAGCCGCCCCAACGCCAGCCGCACCACCAGGGCATGATGGGGTTGCGCGTGACGGTGTACTTCACCGTGGCACCATCGAGCGGCACGCCCGCGTAGCTCTTCGCCACCCCGGTCACCGTGGCCTCCTCACCCAACTTGGGCGCCGTGCTCACCGGATCGAAGACCACCTCGAAGGTGGGGCGCTTGTACTCCTCAACAAGGATGTTCTTCTCACCATCATCCATGCCCAACGACCACGAGCCCGTGAGCCTTCCCTGCGGAATGGTGAAGCGCCCGTGGAAGGCCCCGAAACGATCGGTGATCACGGTCATGGTGTCCACCTCCTCGCCATTGGCATCATTGAGCCAGACCTCGGTCTCGTAGTCCGCCAGCACCTCGGTGCCCTTGCCGCGTTTCACGGTGACGATGCCCTTGAACTGCAACTCCTGTCCGGGCCGGTAGATGGCGCGATCGGTGAAGAGGAAGGCGCGGATGGTCTCCGATGTGTCCCGGAGGTGGTTGTAGCTGTAATGGTTGCTGCTCGTGATGCGGTCGGCTCCACGGGTGACCACGAAGGCAAGGCTACCGCGCTGCGCGCCCAGGCTGAAGCGCACCGCTCCTTCTTCCGACGACGTGGCGCTCGAAACGACCGTGCTGGTCCCCTTGCCACGATCCCAGGCCGTGAGCACGGCCTCCACCCTGGCCCCTGCGACCGGCCGGCCCGAGGTGCGGTCCAGCACGAGCAGCTCATTCGTGCCGTCCTCGTAGCGATGCACAAGAGAGAGCTCGGTGACCTGCACCCCGCACCAGCTGATCGACCCGAGATCGCGTGTGAACGACGCTTCGTTGCTGACCAGCAGCGCATACCGGCCCAAGGTCAGGCCCTCGATGGCGATCTCCACTGCATGCTCGTTCAGGTCGCCATCGTCGGGAAGGTCCACGCTCCACTCCTTCAGCGGTTTCTGTTTGAGCAGCCAGGCGTTGCGGTCGGGGTCGTAGCGGCGTTCGTACTCGCCACGGTCGGGATCGCTCACGATGCGCAACCAGGCCTTCGCGGTGTTGCGGTACTTCACCAAGGCAAGGAACTCACTGCCAGGAGGCACGGCCTGTTCGCTGCTGATACTGACCGAAGGCTGCTGTAGCCGGGCCAGAAGCGCGGCGGCGTTCCGCGCTCCGAAAGTGGCCGGCCACTTGGCCATGGCCTCGTTGCAGAGATCCACGGCGGTCCTGCGCTCCCACTTCCACTCATCGCCGCGCAGCCGGTCGTACTTGGCCGCCATCTCCTCATGCCAACGCGCCATGGCCACCATCACCTCGGCCTCACTGGCCTCGTTCGGCAGACGGGTGCGGAGCAGTTGCAGCGCACCGAGGTAGAGGCTGTCCTTCTCAGGCAACACGCTGTGCTCGCGCACATAGGTCAGGCGCTGCAGCACCACATCCACATAGGCATCGAGCTTGTTGGCATTGATGTGCAGCCGCTCCAACCGCTGGTAGAGCCGCAGGGCCTGGAACTCCCAGGAAGTGGAGTCGCGGTGCTGGAGCGAACGATACAGGAAGGGCTCGAAGAGCTCGAAGTCCCTGGGGTCGTTCAGCGTGAAACGCCACGACGGCTCTGCAAGGCGGGTCTCGGTGTTGCTGAAGATGCGCAGCGCTCGATGCACCAGGACATCGTAGATGGCGGGACGCAGGGGATAAGCTGCGGTATCACCGACCACCAGTTCGGCCAGTTCGCCTACGGGGATGTACCGCAACGTGTCGTAGGGCTCCAAAGAGGCCTGCGCTTCGCGGATGATGCGCTCCATGAAGCGGCCCTGTGTCCAGGTGTCGGGGTCTGTGGCATCGAAAGATCCGTCCAGCTCGGTGCGGTCCATGATGCGCCAGCGGTTACGCTGATACCGCTGCCACCAGCGGTCCATGAGGGTGCTGTGCAGCAGTTGCGCGAGCGGCACTGGCGCCGTGGCCGCGCGTTGCTCCAGGGGTTGGATGATGCTGTCCGGTGGAGTGCCCGCCAACTCCTCGCATACCGCCCAGCGCGCCCATGCCGCGAACTCCAAGCGCCATTCACCAGAGGTCTGCGCCTCGGACAGTAACGCGTCCGTGCGCTCCAAGGCCTCCGCATACTGACCGATGCCCACGAGCGAATCAACCGCGGTCCAACGGGGATCGGAGGTGGCCGGCCTCGTGCTCATAGTGGTCCGAGAGGTACGACAGGCGAAAAGGCTGAAGGCCAGGAGCAGGAGCCCGAGGGCCCAGTGAATGGTGCGCATGCGGAGATGATCTTCCGGGAACAAAGGTGGGCCGGCCGGTCGCTCCTGGGACGACCGTTCGTCACTGTGCTTTGCATCTTTACCCGGTGACACCGTTCCACCTACCGCAACCCGGGACGTTCCTGGAACAACTCTTCGCCGCGCTGGACCAGCAGGGCGTGGAGGTAAGCGGGATGCCCCTCGATCACCTCTGCTATCGGGTGGCGACGCAGGAACGCTATGTACAGCTCCGGAACGCACTGCGCGCCGATGGCGAGCTGCTGGCCGAGACGACGATCGGTGGAAGGCCCATCGCCACGTTCCGCTTGCAGGTGCCGATCGTCCATGGCCATCGGGCCATCCAGCTGGTGGAACTACCCGCACCGAAACCGGGCAGCCCATATCCCGAAGGATGGGAACACGCGGAGTTCGTGGTGGAGGAGGACCTGCTGGTCTTTACGCAGCGCCACCCGCAGGTGAGCTGGGACCTCACCGATCTGGACAAACCCCTGAACGCCGATGTGCGCCTTCGTCTCGGCGACATCAGCGTAAAGTTCCACCGCTTGGCGTTGGATGAAGTGATCCGGCGCGAGCAGGTCGATGGCGGCACCTGACCCTATTTTCGCGCGTCACTTCAGCCCCGCATGCTCCGTAAGGTCCTTCGCATCGCTCTGCTCCTTGTGGGCATCCTGGTCCTCCTGTTCGGCACCGTGCTGGCCATTGCCTACGCCAAACAGCGCACCGTGGTGGAATATGCCGTGGCCGAGATCAACCGGGACATGGCCGGCACCCTCTCCATCGGCGGCAGCCACATCGCGCCGTTCGAGGCCTTCCCGCTGATGTGCATCGACCTGGAGGATGTGCGCTTCCATGCCAGCGACGACACCACACAGGCACCGATCTACGCCATCAACGACCTCTACCTCTGCTTCCGCATCTGGGACCTGGTGCGGGGCTACTTCGATGTGCAGAGCGTGCACGCCGATGGCGGACACCTGGACCTGGTGCAACACCCGGACGGCAGCCTGAACCTGCTCCTGGCCAAACAGTTCGCGACCACGGAAGAGGACGATGCGTCCGCACTGCACATCCACCTGCGCGACCTGCAATTGCGCGACTTCACCTTCAGCCACCTGCAGGAGGGCACCGGCCAAAAAGTGACAGCGCGCATCGCCGGACTGAACGCCTCCTTCCGCATCATCGGCGACAGCATTGCCTCGGAAGTGGAGGCCGACCTCCGCCTCGACGTCATTGGCAAGCGCGACACCTCGTTCTTCTACGACAAGCACATCGAGCTCGACGTGCACCTCGACTACGACATGGCCACGCAGGTGCTAAGGATGCCGCTCAGCTCCTTGAAGCTCCAGGAAGTGGAGTTCCATGCCGAGGGCAGCATCGACATCTCGCACGAAGTGGACCTTGACCTGCATGTGCATGGCGAGAAGCCGGACTTCTCCCTGCTCACCGCCTTCGCGCCCAATGAACTGGCCGACTTCCTGAAGCAGTTCAAGAACGCGGGGAACATCGTCTTCGATGGCACCGTGAAAGGTCGCAGCGCACTGGGCCAGACCCCGCACGTACACATCAGCTTCGGGTGCACCGATGGCTGGTTCGAGAACCCGGCCACGAAGAAGCGCGTGGAGCAGCTGGCCTTCAACGGCCACTTCACCAACGGTGGCGACCCCACCCTGCGCAAAGCCGAGTTCCATCTGCTGGACCTGAACCTGCGGCCCGGCAGCGGGGAGTTCAGCGGCGACCTCGTGGTGGTCGACTTCGTGGAACCCTTCATCGATGTGGACCTGCACTGCGACCTGGACCTCGACTTCATCGGCAAGTTCCTGAACGTGGAGGTGGTGAAAGAGCTCAGCGGGCATGTGCAGGTGGACATGAAGCTCACCGAGCTCATCGACATCGAAGCGCCCGAACGCAACCTGGCCCGGTTGAAACAAGGCATCGACAGCGAGCTGCGCGTGAAGGACCTGCACGTGCGCCTCCCCGACCACCCGCACCCCATCGACGACCTCGACATCCACGCCCAGATGCGCCAGGGCTTCGTGGAGGTGGACACCTTCAGCCTGCGCATGGCCACCAGCGACCTGCGCCTCAGCGGCAGCATCAGCGACCTGCCGGCCATCTTCCACCACCAGGAGAAGCCCATTGAACTGAAGCTCGCCGTGGCCGCCAACAAGCTGGCCCTCTCCGAACTGCTGGCCCACGACACCGCACTGGCGCGCACCCAGAACGAAGTGCTCACCGGTCTGAGCACGCACCTCCACTTCGTGACCAGTGTGAGCGGCCTGCTCGACCACGAGCCACTGCCCATCGGCGAGTTCTTCATCGACGACCTTACCGTGAAGGCGAAGCACTACCCCCACCGCCTGCACGACGTGCATGTGGACATCCTGGTCACCGACAGCACGTTGCGCATCAAGGACCTCACCGGAACGGTGGATGCGAGCGACCTGCACTTCAACGGACTGGTGGAGAACTACGCCGTGTGGTTCCAGGAACGGAAGGCCGGAGAGACCCACGTGGCGGTGGACTTCCGCAGCGACCAGCTGATCCTGCACGACCTGCTCAGCTACCGGGGCGAGAACCACCTGCCCCAGGAATACCGTGACGAAGTGCTGCGCGAGGCCCGCTTCCACGCCGACGCCGACCTGCGCTTTGCGGACAACGCGTTCCGCTTCGCCGACCTGCGCGTGACGAAGCTGTCCGGCCGCATGAAAGTACACCCCCTGAAGCTGGAGGACTTCCACGGCCACCTGCACGTGGAGGACGATGTGCTCACCATCGACGACCTCGGCGGGCGCATGGGCCGCACCGACCTGGCCGCCGACCTGCGCGTGTACCTCGGCGACGATCCCGCCAAACGCCAGGCACCCGACAAGCTCCACCTGCGTTCACGCTTCCTGGACCTGGACGCGTTGATGAACTACAGCCCCGAGCGCACCGTGGACCACGACAGCGCCTTCAACATCTTCACCCTGCCCTTCCCGGACCTGGAGCTGATCACCGACATCGGCACGCTGAAGTACCACCGCTACGACCTGAAGGACTTCCGCACGCGACTGCACCTGAAGCCCGACCATACGCTGCAGGTGGACACGCTGAGCGTGCGCATCGCGCAGGGCGAAGTGGGCCTCAAGGGCACCTTCACCGCCAAGGACCCGAAGGACATCCGCTTCACCAGCGAACTGGTGGCCAAGGACCTGGACCTGGATGCGCTGATGATCAAGTTCGACAACTTCGGGCAGGACGTGCTGCTGAACCGCAACCTGCACGGGCGCGTGAGCGGGCGGGTGAAAAGCACCTGGCCGATGCACGCCGACCTGACGCCGATCATGGAGAAAGGCGAGGCGCACCTGGACATCGAAGTGGTGGACGGCAGCCTGGTGCAGTTCACACCCATGCACGCCATGGCCGAGTTCTTCGCGGACAAGAACCTGGACCTGGTGCGCTTCGATACGTTGCGCAACGAACTGCACCTGAAGGATGGTGTGCTGGACATCCCCGCGATGAACCTGAACAGCTCGCTCGGCTATATGGAGATCAGCGGGAAGCAGGGCCTTGACCTCACCATGGACTACTACCTGCGCATCCCGTGGAGCCTGGTGACGCAGGCCGCCAGCACCAAGCTCTTCGGCGGCCGCCGCAAGGAGGAGGTGGACCCCGACCAGGTGGACGCGATCCAGTACCGCGACAGTGACCAGCGCGTGCGCTTCCTCAACGTGCGGGTGACCGGTACGCCGGACAAGTACGAGGTGAGCCTTGGGCGCGACAAGCGGGGCAAACGCTAACTCCGCGCCACCTCCACCTCGGGATCCAGGGCAGCGCCATCGAGCAGGTGCGCGGCCAGGTGCTGCGCGCACCACGGGGCCAGCAGCACACCGCGCGAGCCCAGCCCATTGAACACGGCCTGCGCGGGACCGGTGATGCCCAGCAACGGACGACGGTCACGTGCAGCGGGCCGAACGCCAGCCGTGTGTTCCACCACTTCCACGGGGGACTGGACCAGCGCTTGCAGCCGCTCCAAGAGCCATGCACGCGCCTGGTCCGTGGGGCCGGCAAAGACATCGTCCCACTTGAAGGTGGCGCCCACGCGGAAGAGATCGTTGCCCAGCGGCAGCACAAAGACGCCACGATGCACCATGCGCGTGAGGTGCAGGTCGGGAATGCGCACCACCAGTGTTTCGCCTTTCACGGGCACCAGCCCTGGCACGCTACTGAACGGCCCTTCGCAGCGCACGAGCCAGCGCGCCTGCACCTCGCCAATGCGAACGTGGTCCGGTGTGATAATGATCTCTTCTGTTGCCACGTCGGCCTCGGTGAGCTGGCCTGCCGCGAGCAGCTCCATGCGCTGGGACTCGAGCAGGGCGGGCACATCCAGCCAGGCGGCCGGCCACACGGTGCCATAGCCATGCGGTGCCGCAATGGGTGCGGCATCCACTTCGGGCTCGGCGTGGCGGTGCACGAAGGGCGCACTGGCGGGATCCTGCATGGCACGCTGCCATTGCTCCACCTCGCGCGGTGTGGGGAAGACCTTGACCATGGGCAGTTCCTGCCAGCAGGTGATGCCCAGCCGTTGCTGCCACACCGTGTAGAAGCCCTGCGCTACCAGCAGCAACTGGCCCGCGCGCCAACTGGGCACATCGCGCCGCAGCACGATGGGATTGACCACGCCACCGGCGGCCATGCTGGCGTTGCCCGGCCGCTTGCGATCGAACACGTGCACCCGCACCCCGCGCTGCCGCAGCGTTTCGGCCAGCACCGCCCCGGCGATGCCGCGGCCCAGGATGAGGACATCGGTGTGCATGGGGCAAAGGTGGGGTACCGGGCGCACAGGCGGAACCGCGCCGATCGCGGCATCCAAGAGGGCGGCAACGCTCGCACACGACGCGGCAACCTCCGCCATGACCTGTGCACCTGAACCAATTGCAGGTGCAAGGAGATCTTGTCAGGCGAGCGGCCCCGCACACGATGCGTCAAGGCTTGCACACGATGCGTACAGCGCCGTTCACGCCGCGCACACTGACGTCATTGCAGGTGAAGGGAGATCTTGTCAAGCGGCGAGGGTGGATATCGATGCGGACCGCTTGACGAAGGAGGGGGATAGTGGCGCTAACGAATGGGAAGGGGACGCGAAGGAGATGACCTGTGAAGCAACGCAGGGTGGACCCGTAGCAACTGATCGGCGAATGAGCAAGGACGACCCTCCACGGGTATTGAAGCGGCCGGACGGGGAAGCGAAGGAGCCTTGATGGGGAACGAACGAGGCGTGTGTCCTCGCCTGTAAGGGATGACAGAGAACGATGATGCCTTGATGGACGGCGCTCAGTTGTGGCGATGGCGGGATGGTGTATCCCCGACTTCCGCAGGGTCTCCCGAGGAACGAGGGGACCCTGCGCATTGCGCTCCGAAGCCGCAACGGTCTAACTTGCCTATATGGCCACACGCACACTGCGCAACAAGCCTGGGGCGGTATACTTCGCCACCTTCACTTGCCATCAGTGGCTGCCGCTTTTCAGGGAGACCGATGGCTACGACCTGTTCTACCACTGGATGCACCTGGCCTACGACAAGGGCTATCGCTTTCTGGGCTATGTGATCCTGCCCAACCATGTCCACTTCATCATCCGCGTACCCGAAGAAGGGCAGTTGAACAGCATGTTGTCCAACGGTAAGCGGTTCATGGCCTATGCCATCATCGAGCGCTTGCACAAGGCCGGCCGCAATGACCTGCTGCAACGGCTTGGCGAAGGCCTGCGCCCCAGCGACCACGCCAGAGGGCAAAAACACCGTGTGTTCGACACCTCCACGGACCTGATCGAGCTCTTCAGTGCACGGATGATCGAACAGAAGCTTCGTTACATCCATGCCAACCCCGTGAGCAAGCGATGGCGCCTTGCCGAAGATGCTGTGGAGTATCCGCACTCCAGCTTTGCCTTCTATGTGCGCGGCGAGAACCGGTCCGCACCCCTAACACCCTACCAAGAGTTTGGTTATCTTGGTGGGAAAGGAGCACCGTGGTGAGGTATGGCGTTACGGCGTTGAGGCGCAGGGTCCCCTGCGGGAGACCCTGCGGAGGTGGGGG
>JBKDXR010000024.1:0-72434 GCA_046306055.1 Flavobacteriales bacterium | reverse complement strand
GGCGCGGCCACCTCCAGCGCGCTTTCCCATACGCTGCGGTCGGTGGCGTTGCGGATCTTCTGGTCCCGGTAGTTGATCAGCATGCGGGTGCTGAAGAGCTTCGTGGGCAGCCCGGCGTTCCACAGGCTCCAGGTGCCCGTGGCGTCGTTGCGGTGGTACACAGTGCGCCGCGTGCCCAAGTACAGGCCGCCATCACTGCCCAGCTGGTGCGCGATGTTCGTGGGCCATTCGCTGTTCAAGGCGGCAGTGGTGATATTGGTCCAGCTCGTCCCTCCGTTGGTGCTCTTGTACACCACGTAGCCGTTGTGGTTCGGATAGTCGCCGTACTGCGAGGTGCGCGCGAGCCAGATGGTCTGCGGGTCCGTGCCGCTCACGGCGATGTCATACGGCACCCACGTGTTGCCGTTCAGCACGGCGCTTGATGGCGTGATATCCGTCCAGTTCGCGCCGCCATCCGTGCTGCGCCATACCCGCTTCGCATCCCACCAGCCCAGGTAGGTGCACACGTACAGGGTGTTCGGGTCGCTGAAAGCGACTTCAATGCTCGTGACGTACTCGCCGAAGTCCTTCACGGCCGTGAACGAGGCGCCGTTGTCGTCCGTGCGCCACAGGATGTTGCCGTTGCCCAGGTAGGCCGTGTTCACCAGGTTGGGGTGCCACACCACCTCGCTGCTGTGGCCGGTGATGTAGTCCGCATTGGGCTGCTTGCTCCACGTGGAGCTGCTGTTGGCCACGCTGCGGTCGCCGCTCAGGGTCTTGTAGCCGTAGTCGCTCAGCGCGCGCCGGTCGTATTGGGGATGCACGAAGCCGCGGTAGTTGTCCCCGCCATCGGTGCTGACCCAGCCGTTGGTGTACACGTTACCGTCCTTGAGCAGGGTGCCGTTGTGGTAGGTGCCGCCCAGCATCACCTGCGCACCCGTCCAGCCCCCCGCGCCGAATCCCCAGAAATCGGTACCGGCGATCCCGTTCATGCGCCGGCTGAAGGTGGCGCCCGCATCGCTGCTGTAAAAAATGCCGCCATCGCACGCCATCCACACCTCACTGCCATAGTACCGGCAATCGTGTATGTCGGCATGCACATAATCCGCCTTGTAGCTGTGGCTCCATTTCGCGGGACAGGTGAAGTTCACACCACCATCGGAGCTCACCCAGCGGTTCACGGCGCACACCTGCAGCTTGTTGGCGTTCGCCGGATCCACCGCGAAGGCGAGGTCGTAGTAATACTGGCCGCCATCGTCCGTGCCCTGGTCGCTCCAGGCCATCAGGTTCATGTTCGTGGCCGATGGTACGCCGCCCGGGCCGGTGCCGCAGCATTGGAAGGTCCAGGCGCCCCCGCCGTCGGTGCTCTTGTACACGCCATACAGCCCGCTGCCCCCATTGGCCGCGCCGGTGCACAGGGCATACACCGTGTTGGGCGCGGCGGCCGAAACGGCGAGCTCCGTGCGCTTCTGCTCATCCGGGCTCACGGGGTTCGGCCAGCCGGTGCCGACCTGCGCAAAGGCCGATCCGCTGTTCACGCTCCGCCAGAACTCCGTACGGTTGCTCACCTGCTTCACGGCGTACACCGTGTCCACATCGTTCGGCTTGAACTCGATCTCCTGCCAGGTGCCGGGCTGTACCTGGGTGAAGGACGTTCCGCCGTTGTCGCTGCGGTACAATCCCTGGTCGCTGCACACGAAGAGCTTCTGGTTGTTGCCCGGCAGCAGGGCGATGTCGCGGATCGAATGGTTCAACGCATTGAAGGTGGCGTCGCCCGCCTGGCTCCACGTGGCGCCCCCGTTGGTGGTCTTGTACAGCTTGCCGGCTGCGCCGAACCAGGCGGTGTTCGGATCGGTGGGGTCGATCTCCACGCTGAGCACCTCGCCCACCAGCATGTTCTTCGTGAGGTTCATCCAGTTGAGGCCCTTGTCCGTGCTCTTCCAAACGCCTGCATTGGCCGTGCCCGCGTAGATGATGTTGCCATTGCTGGCCGCCTGTTCCACGGTGTACACATGTGCCGCGCCGCAGGCATAGCTCTTGTCCACCGCACCGTGGTCCCAGTCGGTGGGTCCGATGCAGCTCCAGTTGGCCGCGCGGGAGGCCAGCAGGTCCGCACTGGCATTCAGGTAGGCGTGCACGTTGGCGGCATATTCCGCCCGCTGCGCGGGATCCCGCGGCACCAGGTCATGGCCGAGCTCCCGCTTCCAGCGTTTGAAATACTGGGTGTGCGCGTTCTTCACGTACGGATGCGTGGCGTAATAGGCGTCGTAAGCCGCCTGAACGGCGCCGGGATCGGCGTCCACGCTGTACATCAGCCGCACCCAGTCGGGCTGCTTGCCCAACTGGCCGGTGTAACGGAAGGACTCGAGCTGGGCATGCGTGGCCGCGGCCAGCAGCGCGCCGGCAACGAACAGGGAAAAGCGGATAATGCAGGAAGGTTCTTCTTGCAAGATGGCGAACGACCCTCATCCCCACATGACGATCGCCATGTTCGCCGCGTCCCGATAGGCAAGGGGTTCATCCCCATCGACCTGGAACCGGCAGCGGAGAACTGCCAAGTGAAAACCGCAAACTGCCTGCTGTCTGCTGCCAACTGAAAACTGCAGACCGCAAATTGACCCTGCCGGACCCCTCAGCCCTTCTCCACCACCTTCGGCACCTTGAAGTAGTCGCTGTCCTTCACCGGCGCGTTCATCAGGGCCTCCGCCTTGGTGAGCCCGGGCAGGGCCACGTCCGCGCGCAGCACGTCCACTTCCTCGCCCAGGTGGATCAGGGGCTCCACCCCCTTCGTGTCAATGGTGTTCAGCTTCTCCACGAAGTCGATCACGCGCTGCATATCACCCAGCAGGCGCGCACGCACTGCGGGGTCGCTCACATCCAGGCGCGCCAGCTCGGCGATGCGGTCCAGGGCGGCCTCGTCGATCTTCATGGTGGGGCAAAGGAACGGAGAAGCGCTCAGAGGACCAGCGGGGGGCGGCCGTTCTTCGGGGCATATGCGGCCAGGGGAGCCTCGATGGCATCGTACACACGGCGGCGCAGCCCGTCCAGATCGGCCTCGGTCATGCCCTTCGTCTCGATGTACGGATGCCGCACCGCGTGGGCCAGGCCGGGATGGCCACGGCTTAGCAGCTCGGCGGGATCACCGAAGAGCTTCCAATGGTCCAGGAAGGTGATGGGCACGATGGGCACCTGCTTCTCGATGGCCAGCTTGAAGGCACCGTCCTTGAAGTGCTTCATGCGCGGCACGGTGTGCGGGATGGTGCCCTCGGGGAACAGGGCCACGCACACGCCCCTGTCAATGGCGCGCGCGGCACGGATGAGGGACTTGGCCGCCTCGGTGCGGTTGCCGCGGTTCACGGCGATGTTCATGCGGCGGAAGAACATGCCCACCAGCGGCCAGCGCAGCAGCTCGTACTTGCCCATGAACAGGAAGTAGTCCAGACCGAGGCTGTACATGTGCACGATGTCCAGGTAGCTGCCGTGGTTCGCGCAGATCACGTACGGCGGCCGGGGCAGCGGGGCCATGGACACGCGCTTCACCGGCACCAGCAGCAGCGGGTTCAACACCCGGTTCCACATGTTCATCAGGCGGAAGGCCCGCGGGTGGTCGCGCTCCCGGCGCAGCAAACGCCGGAAGGGGATGTACAGCAGCAGCAGCGTGCCGAAGAAGATGAACCCGAACCAGAGCTTGTATGCGAAGCGCAGCGGGAAGAGGACCCACTTGAGCACGACCGACCGCATGGCCTCGCCCTCGCACACCAGCGGCTGGGCATGGTGCTCGTGCGGATGCTGGTTGCGCATGATGGGTGGTGCGGCGAAGGTAGAACCGCCCCCGCGCCTGCGGAGCGCCCGGCTATCTTCGGCGCGCAGCCGCGAAAGTGCGTGTTGTGCGGTGCCCCGTTCGCCACCTCACACCTCACACTTTACACTTCACCCCTCACAGCTCACTTCTCACCGTCCCTCCCGTGGCCCGCATCCTCACCGGCATCCAGAGCACCGGCACGCCGCACCTTGGCAACGTGCTGGGCGCCATCCGCCCCGCCATCCACGCCAGCCGCCAGCCGGGCAACGACAGCTTCCTGTTCATCGCCGACCTGCATTCGCTCACCCAGATCAAGGACACCGAGCTGCTGCGGAGCAACACACGCGGCGTGGCTGCGGCCTGGCTGGCCTGCGGGCTGGACACCGATCGCACGGTGTTCTACCGACAGAGCGATGTGCCCGAGGTGACGGAGCTGTCCTGGTACCTCTCCTGCTTCTTCCCGTACTCGCGCCTGGCACTGGCGCACAGCTTCAAGGACAAGGCCGACCGGCTGGAGGACGTGAACGCCGGATTGTTCAGCTACCCCATGCTAATGGCTGCGGACATCCTGCTGTACGATGCGCACATCGTTCCCGTGGGCAAGGACCAGAAGCAGCACATCGAGTTCACGCGCGATGTGGCCGAGCGGTTCAACCACCAGATGGGCGAGACCTTCGTGGTGCCCGATGCACGCATTGACGAGCAGGTGATGATCGTGCCCGGGACCGATGGGGAGAAGATGAGCAAGAGCCGCAACAACCTGCTGCGGATCTTCGCCCCGGAGAAAGAACTGAAGAAAGAGGTGATGGGGATCGTGACGGACAGCACGCCCATGGAGGAGCCCAAGGACCCCGAGGGCAACACCGTTTACAAGCTGTACCGCCTGGTGGCCCCGGCCGATGCCGTCGCCGATATGGCGGCCAGTTTCCGCGCTGGCGGATATGGTTACGGTCACGCCAAGAAAGCCTTGCTCGAAGCGCTGCTCGACGGCTTCCGCACCGAACGGGAGACCTTTGACCGGCTGATGAACGACCCCGCCGAACTGGAGCGCGAACTGAAGCGAGGCGCTGAAAAGGCACGCACGGTGGCGGCCGAAGTTTTGTCGCGAACGCGGGGCAGGCTGGGTTATTGACCCTGCTCGAACCGCTGCCGGTACAGGCGGTACATCTGTTGGTGATGATCGTCCAGCACGATGCGGCGACCTTGGATGTACCCGTGAAGAATGCGGTTCCCTTGCATGTCCATCACGTTCCCAGCGGACACAATGAGCGTGGCGTCCTTCCCAACCGCCAGGCTGCCTAAGCGATCCTCCACGCCCAGCACGGCGGCAGCGTCCAGCGTGATGCTGCGCAGGGCATCTTCCGCCGAAAGACCATAAGCGGTCGCAGTGCCTGCCAGGAACGGCAGGTTGCGCAGGCCCATGGCCTCCATGTCGCCGGCATAGCCCAGGCAGAACCGAACGCCGCGCTCCTTGAGCAAGGCCGGCAGCCGGTAGGGCAGATCGATATCGTCCTCAGGTCGCATGGGCAGGCTGTGCAAACGGCGCAGCACCACGTCCACTTTGTTCTCGCGCAATAGATCGGCCACGCGCCATGCATCATATCCGCCCACGATCACCACGCGCTTCACCCCTTCGGCCTTGGCGAACTGCACGGCCTCGGTGATCTCCTTGGCCGCATTGGCGTGCACGAAGAGCGCCTTCCGCCCGGTGAATACACCCCGCATGGCCTCCATGCGCAGGTCCACATTCCCGGGGGCATTCTCTTTTGCGTAGGCCTTCGCCTTCCGGAAGAAGGTCCGCAGGTCCTCCAGTTTGTTGGCGCGTTCATCCTTCTTCTCGCTGTCCGTTTCGCCGGGTTCGGCCCACCAGCCGCTGCGTTGGTAGGCGGCCGGCCAGTTCAGGTGAACGGCATCGTCGGCACGCACGGTGGCATGCTCCCAATCCCAGGCATCGAGCTGCACAATGGAGCTCGTACCGCTGATGACCAGACCGCGCGGTACGATCTGGGCCAGCAGCACGCCATTGGACCGCACCGTGGGCACTACGCGCGAATCGGCCTTGTAAGCGATCAACGTACGCAGCTCGGGCTCGAAACGCCCGATGTCCTCCACGTCCACACTCGCACGCACAGCCTCGATCTCTTGAAGACCGATGGTCGCATCGGCGGCAATGATGCCTGGATAGACATGCTGTCCAACGACCTGAATGATGGTATCATACGCTGCCTTCACGCCATAGGCATAGCCTACGTAATCGATCCGACCATCACGAAAGCCCACGGCCCCTTCATCGATCACACGACCATCGCCCACATGCACGGTACCGCCGGTGATCAGCACGCTCTTCTGCTGGACAGGAGCAGGCACTGGCTGCTGCGCGTACATCGGTAACACAAGCACCGCAAACGACACAACGATGAGGGCACGGACAAAGCGCGCCACGCCATGGGCCTGCCCAAGTTGGAAGTCGGTCCGCTCAGTGTGCATCGTGTTCCTCGTGTTGTTCACTCTCCTCACCAATGTCCTCGCAATGCCACAGATGCTGGCGTTCGCTGCGTGGTCTGCGTGTGGGCGCGCCTTCGGCCTTTGCGGCCATCATGGCCCGCACGATCCGATCACGTTCGGTGGCGACCCAGGCCCTCCGCGCCGCGTCGGCAGCCCGGTCGAAATAGCAGACGCCATCCACATAGGTGCGCTCCACACGGGCGGCGATGCTCAACGGATCGGCGCTCCACAGCACCAGGTCGGCATCCTTGCCCGGTTCGATCGTGCCCAAGCGGTCATCGAGCTTCAACATGCGGGCCGGGTTCAGCGTCACCATCTTCCAGGCCTCTTCGGGGGGAACTCCTCCATACTTCACAGCCTTGGCGGCCTCCTGGTTCAAGCGCCGGCTCATTTCCGCATCGTCGCTGTTGATGCCCGTGTTCACCCCTTGCAGGTGCATCAGGGCGGCGTTGTACGGAATGGCATCGTACACCTCGAACTTATAGGCCCACCAATCGCTGAAGGTGCTGGCATTGGCGCCATGTTGCTGCATCTTGCGCGCCATCTTGTAGCCCTCAAGGATGTGCGTGAACGTGTTCACCTTGAAGCCCATGCTGTCGGCCACATGCATGAGCATGTCGATCTCGCTCTGCACATAGCTATGGCAGCTGATGTGCCGCTCGCCACGAAGGATCTCCGCAAGGGCCTCCAGTTGCAGGTCGACGCGGGGCGGTAAGCGGCCCGCTCGATCACGTGGACGCAGTTCGCTCCAATGACGTTTGGCCGCATCATATTCGCGCGCCCTGATGAAGGCCTCGTAGAACTGCTGTTCAACGCCCATGCGTGAGCGCGGGAATCGCGAACCCGGCCCCCAATTGCTCTGCTTCACGTTCTCGCCCAACGCGAACTTGATATGACCCGGGGCCCTGCCGATGAGCATGCTGTCCGCGGTCTGACCCCAGCGCAGCTTGATCAATGCGCTCTGCCCCCCGATGGGATTGGCACTGCCGTGCAACAGCTGCACGGTGGTGACCCCGCCCGCCAGGTCGCGGTAAATGTTGATGTCGTCCGGGTTCACCACATCACCGATCCTCACTTGCGACGAAACGGCCATGCCGCCCTCGTTGACCCCGCGTGAAATGGCGATGTGTGAATGCTCGTCGATGATGCCGCAGGTGAGGTGCATGCCGGTGGCGTTCACCTCGGTCACTTCCGGCTTCTTCTTTCCGGGGAACAGCGCGTGCACATCGAGTCCCTGCCCCACGGCCTTGATGCGGCCCTCGTGTATGCACACATCCGTGTTGCGCAGGATGCCTTGTCCGGTGTTCGTCCAGACCGTGGCATAACGGAAGATCACCGTACCCTGCTTGGGAGCTTCCGTCCACCCAAAGCCCACCATGGGGTGTGGCACTGCGCCCACTTCCGACGTACCGGCACGTGTGCTGTCCGCCGTGGCCTTGCGCGTACCGTTCTTACCCGCGCGTCGCAACGCCGACCATGTGAACCACTCACCGCCCGGTCGCTGGCCCTGCCCATCCCAAAGACCACCACCCGCATGGATGGTGCCACTGAGGCGCGTGATGGCCTTGGGGTCGTCCTTCAGGGCGAACGAAAGGCTCACGATGCTTCCCTGGCGCTCGATGTGCGCCTTCACCTTCAGGCTGTCCGGGTCGCTGGACCGGCGCACGCTCGCCTCCAGCTTGCCGCCTTCACCGGTCACCTCCAGGTTCCAGATGGAGGCAGCCAGGTTGAGCTCATAGGAACCTTTGATGTCGATGCGCTCCGGATCATCAAGCACGAAGCGCTTGCCATCCACCCAGGTCTCGTGGATGATGTTGCGCTCTGCCAACAAATGTCCCGATGTGATGAGGAAGTTGGCGGCCATTCCTTCACGCAGGGCACCATACCGATCATCCAGGCCGAAAAGGCGGGCGGGGTCGGTAGTGAAGGCCTCGATGGCGCGGGCGCTGTCCAACCCAAGGGCCACCATACGGCGCATGTCCTTCCATAGGTCCTTGAGGTCCTTGCGGCCATGCGCGGTGAAGGCGAAAACAACCCGGGCCGTATCCAGCACATGCGCGTTCCGTGGCGCCATCTCCCAATGCTTCAACCGGGCGAAACTGACCTCCTGGGCGTCATAGGGATCCTCCACGTCGTAGGCCTCGGGGAACGAGATGGGCAGGAGCATGGGCAGACCCGCCGAACGAATGCTCTCCAGCCGAGCATATTCATCGCCCGCACCCTTCACGATACCGGGCAGCTTGAAGTCATCCAAGAGACGTACCCAACGCAGCACCTCATTGCGATCACCGGCCTCAACCACGATGCGGCCCTGCAACTGCTCGGCCAATGCGGCAAGCACGGCATCTGTCTCGGGGGGCTGGGGTTGTGCGGCATACCAACGGGCATCGAGCACCGCCTGCCGCCACAGGGCGATGGCCCCCATCTGCGAGCTGGGATAGTCGTCGGGCGAGCTGCCTTTGCGGAAGCTGAAATGGGCTGCCACGTCCGGGCGCACGACCGCCTGGGCCGCAGGCGCGTCGTTCAACAGCACCGCCGCCGAGGTGCCGCGGGCCACGCCGTCCATGCGGTGCGTGAGCACCAGGGCAAAGCCTTGTGCACGCAGCTCAGCGCTTTGTTTGGCATCGGGTTGCAGCAGGGTGTGCGCATGCGCATCGGCCCGCAAGGCGCCGTTCCAATGACGGGCACCTTTCACTTCCGCTTTCCGTTGTTCCTGCTTATCGGCAGGCAGCCCGAGATCGCTGTACGGTTCAATGAGGGCAGGCCACACATGCAACCCTTTCAGGTCGCGCACCTGGGCCCCTTCGGGCACCTTCACCTTGGGGCCCACGGCCACCACCTCGCCATTGCGAACGAGCAGCGTGGCCTGCAACAGTACGGTACGCGCATCCACATGCACCGTGGCATTGGTAAAGGCCACGAGCACGGGGGCCGCATCGCTGATGTGGCCTTTCGGCGGTATGCTTTGGGCAGCGACCGGTGCGGCGGACAGCACGCACAGGAGCAGAAGAAGGAAGTATCGGACCATGGACCGCACGAAAGTAACGATCACAGCGCCTGTGCTGCCCAGGAACGTCTCCCCCACCCCTGCGGACCGCTAACTTCGCCCCGCTCCGGTAAACCATATCGACCGTTCCATGAACAGTGACTACTTCTTTCTCTTTCTGCACAGTCTGTTGCGCTATGGCGTGCTTATCAGCGTGCTGGTGGCGGGCCTGTTGGCGCTGCGTGGCTACTTGATGCAACGGCCCATCCTGGTGGGCGAACGCATGATCGCCATCATTGCCATGGTCCTTTGCCATGTGCAGCTCGTGGTGGGCCTGGTCCTCTACCTGATGCGCGTGAAGAGCTACACGCCCAACTACCCCTCCTACACCTTTTGGAAGTTCGAGCATATCGGCACCATGCTCATCGCGATCATCCTGGTGACCTTGGGACGATCACTCGCGAAAAGGGCCAAGGAGGAGCGGGCGAAGCAATTACGCGTGGCCGTGTTCTACTTGATCGGGTTGGCATTGATGTTGTGGGCAACACCGTGGCCCTTCCGCGAGATCGGACATGGACGAGGCTGGCTATGACGCGCATCACCCTGATCATTCTTCTCCCCCTGTTGCTACTGCTCGCCTGCGGGAACGGCGAAGCAGCTGATACGGCCGAACAACGCAAAGGCAAGGGGCGCGGCGAACAGCTGTTCAACATGCACTGCACCCTGTGCCATGGCAAGGACGGCAAACTGGGCCTGAACGGGGCCAAGGACCTGACGACCTCGGCATTGAGCAAAGAGCAAATGATCGCGCAGGTGACCCACGGCAAGGGGGCCATGATGGCCTACAAGAACGTACTGACCACTGCCGAGATCGAGGCCGTAGTGGCCCATGTGCGCAGCCTCCGTCCGCAGTAGCCTATGATAGACCCACTGGAACTGAAGGGAAAGGCTGAGAAGGCCGTGTTGATCGGCCTGATCACGGACGGCCAGGATACCGAACAGGTGAAGGAGTACCTCGACGAGCTCGAGTTCCTGGCCACCACAGCGGACATCACCACACTGAAGCGCTTCACCCAGCGCCTGCACCGACCCGATGGCCGCACCTATGTGGGCAGCGGCAAGCTGGCGGAAGTGAAGGCTTGGATGGAGGAGCACGGTGCGGACTGCATCATCTTCGACGACGAGCTCTCACCGGCACAACAACGCAACCTGGAAAAGGAACTGGCGAAACCCGTTCTAGACCGTCCGCGCCTGATCCTGGACATCTTCGCCCGCCGCGCCCGCACCGCACACGCCAAAACACAGGTGGAACTGGCGCAGTACGAATACATGCTGCCGCGCCTTACCAAGCTGTGGACCCACTTGGAACGCCAGCGCGGTGGTACGGGCACACGCGGCGGTGCGGGTGAAAAGGAGATCGAGACGGACCGCCGCTTGGTGCGCGACCGCATTGCCCTGCTGAAGGACCAACTGAAGCAGATCGACCGGCAGATGGCCACGCAACGCAGCAACCGCGGCAAACTGATCCGCGTGGCGCTGGTGGGCTACACCAACGTGGGCAAGAGCACCCTGATGACCCTGCTCAGCAAGAGCGAGGTCTTCGCCGAGAACAAGCTCTTCGCCACGCTGGACACCACGGTGCGCAAGATCGTGCTGGGCAACCTGCCCTTCCTGGTGAGCGACACGGTGGGCTTCATCCGAAAGCTGCCTACACAGCTCATCGAGAGCTTCAAGAGCACGCTGGACGAGACCCGCGAGGCCGACCTGCTGCTGCACGTAGTGGACATCAGCCACCACAACTTCGAGGAGCAGTACGAAACGGTGAAGCAGACGCTGAACGAGATCGGCGCTGGTGACAAGCCGGTGATCGTGGTCTTCAACAAAGTGGATGCCTACCGTCCGGCCCCGCACGACCCCGACGACCTGGCCCCGAAACGCGAGGAGCAGTTCACCCTGGAAGAACTGAAGGAAACGTGGATGGCCCGTATGAACGGCGAGGAATGCATCTTCATCAGCGCCGCGCAACGCGTCAACCTCGATGGCCTGCGCAAGCTGCTCTACGAGCGTGTGAAGGCCCTGCACGTGGCGCGCTACCCCTACGAAAGCGACCTGCTGTTCAAGGACGAATACCTCGAAGGCGGCGAAGAATGAACGACAACGCACGGCGGACGACATCATGATCGTTCTCCGTGCCACGTTGTGTCCCAGTGACCCATGGCGAAGAAGAGCGCGAAGAAGAAGAGCGGTAAGCGTGTGCCCTGGCTGAAGGTGCTGCTCATCGGCGCTTCGCTGGCATTGCTGGCCTTTTTCACGCTGATGCAGACCGTGCGCATGGGCGTGTTCGGTGAACTGCCCAGCGAAGAGGAGCTCTCCAACATCCGCCATGAAGAGGCCACGCTGGTACTGGCCAGCGATGGCACCATCATCGGCAAGCTCTTCGCGGAGGACCGCACCAACGTGCACTACGAGGACCTGCCAAAGCACCTGATCGATGCACTGGTGTCCACGGAGGATGCGCGGTTCTTCACCCACCAGGGCGTGGACGGCCGCAGCTACATCCGCGTGTTCTTCCGGACGCTGCTGGGGCGCGACCGCAGCGGCGGTGGCGGCAGCACCATTTCGCAACAGATCATCAAGAACCTCTACGGACGGGAACGGCATGGTCTGCTCACCGTGCCCGTCACCAAGATGAAGGAGGCCCTTGTGGCGCAGCGGCTGGAACGCCTGCTCACCAAGAACGATGTGCTGGTGCTCTACTTCAACAGTGTGCCCTTCGGCGAGAACACCTATGGCATCGAGAGCGCGGCACAGCGCTTCTTCAACAAGCCCACCAAGCGCTTGAACGTGCAGGAGGCGGCCGTGCTCGTTGGTATGCTGAAGGCCAACACCACGTACAACCCACGGCTGCATCCCGACGCTTCCAAAGGACGCCGCGACCAGGTGCTGGAGCTGATGCACGATCGCGGCCACCTCAGCCGGGCCGCCACGGACAGCCTGCGCGCGCTGCCCATCGCCCTGCGCTACACCGGCGGCGATGCCCTGGACCTGTACGGCTACTTCAACCACCAGGTGGACCAGGAAGCACAGCGCATCCTGAAGGAGCTGGCCAAAAAGAAGGGCACCACGTACGACCTGCGGAAGGACGGGCTTCGCATCCATACCACCCTGGACACCGAGCTGCAGCACGCTGCACACGATGCCGTGCACGAGCACCTCGCCACCATGCAGCCCAAGCTGGACCGCGAGCTACGCAATGCCGGCGCGCGTAAAGCCTGGGAAAAACGCAAGGCGAAGCGCGGCGGCAAGCGATGGAAGAACGACGAGAAGCTGGTCCGCGAGTTGTACGACCATGAAGGCCGTCGCCTGGACACACTGACCTACCGCGACTCACTGTGGCACTACCACCGGCTGCTGAACGGCGCCGTGCTGATGATGGAACCGGCCAGCGGGGCCGTGCGCGCGTGGGTGGGTGGCAACGACCACCGATACCTACCCTATGACCTGGTGCAGGCACGCCGCCAGGTGGCGAGCACCATCAAACCGATCGTGTACGCAGCGGCCTTGGAGCGCGGCCTTCACCCCTGCACTTACCTGGACAACGAGCAAAAGAGCTACGCGGAGTTCGATGGGTGGACGCCGGACAACTTCGACAAGGACACCGTGGGCGGCGAAGTGGCCATGTGGTACGCGTTGGCCAAGAGCATGAACCGGCCCACCGTGGACCTCTACTTCCGCACGGGGACGGACACCCTGAAGCAAGTGATGAAAGCCCTCGGGCTGCCCACCAAGGACGTGGACAAACCCGCCATGGCACTGGGCGCCACTGAGGTGAGCCTGCGCGAACTGGTGCCGGCCTATGGTGCCTTCGCCATGGGAGGCAAGCGCGTTACACCGCAACTGATCACGCGCATCACGGACGCCACGGGCAAGGAACTGTACAAGGCCAGGGCCCCGAAAAGCGTGCAGGCCATTGGCGAGCATACCGCTGCGGACCTGATCGCCATGCTGCGCCGCGCGGTGGACCAGGGCACTGGTACAGCACTCCGATCGCGCTTCGGGCTCATGGGTCCCTATGCGGGCAAGACAGGCACCTCGCAGGACTACAGCGATGCGTGGTTCGTGGCGTGTACACCCGGCCTGGTGATCGGCACCTGGGTGGGCGCCTTTGAGCCCGACGTGCATTTCAACAGCGCGCTGGGCACCGGTGGCTCACTGGCACTGCCCATTGCCGGGCGCACGCTGAAACAGATCGAGGCTTCGGCCACCTTGCGGCGGAAGTACGTCCGTGAATTCACCATTCCGATCGACCACGAGACCGAACTTGACTGTGCAGCACGACGACAACCCAGCGCGCTCGAACGCTTGATCGAGGACGCGTTCGGCCCCAGAAGCCCAAGGGACCGGGACACCAGCGAGGCCGATCGGCGCAACATCTTCGACCGGCTCTTCAAGAAGAAGGAGTAGCCGGCAACAGGCGCTTGCCGATCTGGTCACGCAGCGCCATGAAGGGTCGTTCCCAGTAACGGAACACCAACCAGCTCAACGCGAGGCAGAGCGCCCAATAGAGCGCGTACAGCAAAACGGTGGCCGGCATCGAACGGCCGTCCATCAACGGGAGATAAAGATGCCGTACTGGCAGATGGACCAGGTAGAGTGCGTAGGACACCTTGCTGAGGAAGACCACTGGGCGTCCCCATGGCGGCATGCTCTTCCACAGGCTGAGCAACGGCAATAAGAGCGCCATCGCGATCGCGGACAGGGTGAAGTACCACGTGCTGGTGAACCACAGGTGGGATCCGCCATGCAGGACGGCAGCAACCACAAGCAACGCGGCACCAAGCATGACTGCAGGTACACGCAGCCGCTGCCACCAAGCGGTCGCACCGACCTGGACCCAAGCCGCCAGCACGCCGAACCCGATCCCGTCCAGGCGGGTCACCACCAACTTGCGGATGTAGAGGTCCATGCCCTGGAGCGAGGCCACCTCCGGTGCGACCTGGAACCGCAGCCAGGTGGGCACCGCTATCATCAGTAAGGCCGCCACGAGAAAGGCACGACGGCCCATGATCCCGAGCATGGACACCAGCACGAGCACCACCGGGAACAACAGGTAGAACCATTCCTCGATGGCCAGCGACCACGATTCGAAGAAGAAGAGATCCACCGGCACATGCAGGTTCTGCAGGAAGACGAAGTAGGCCAGCGTATTGTGGTTCAGCAGGCCTATGGCCAAACCGAAATGGACAAGTGCAATATTGATTACGAGAAAGAGGTAATAGTTCGGCAGGGTTCGCAGCCAGCGGCGTTGCCAGAAATCGAGCAGCCGCCGGTGCCATGGGATGCCCTCCAACGCGGTGTAGCGCAGCAGGATGCCACCAATGAGGTAGCCGCTCAGCACGAAGAAGAGGTCCACCCCATCCACGCGGGAAAGTCCCGGATCATAGGGGAACCAGGCGGCCCAGAGGTCGTCCGCGTGGGAAAGCACCACCAGGACGATGGCCACCGCCCGCATGAGGTCGAGGCCGAAGATGCGGTGGTCAGGGGCGGTCATCATGCGCGGGTCCGTGCAAAGTAACCGGTCGTTGCTCTACACCTGCCGGTCCTTAGGCGAAGGCAACAACAACACGCGCTCCAGCTAACTTTCCCTTCCATGGTCCGCATGCGTTGCTTCCTAGTTCTGGTCGGTCTGCTCTCGCTGGGCGCCACGCGTGCCTCCACCTGTACCACGGTGGCCTCGGGCCCATTCACCGATGTGAACGTGTGGGATTGTGGTTGTGACCCGATCGCCTGTGACACTTTGATCATCGCACATGCCGTGACGCTCGATTCCGATCTGGAATGGAACGGAGGGTTGTTCCACATTACCCCGACAGGAAGCTTGACAGGCCAGGTCCGACTGATCCCTGATGGCGACCTGATCAATGAGGGATCCATTAATGTGCATCGTGTGCGCACGCTGTTCGGTCATGATACCAAGAACCTGGGCACCATGGCCTGCACGGTGTTCGTGGTGGCTTCCGATTCGACCATTAACCGGGGCGAGCTGATCTGCACGGATTCACTAACGAATAGCTGGATACGACCGTTGTTCAATGAGGGAAGCATCAGCAGTCCCGTCATCTACAGCTCGGGATTCTTCAGCAACTCGGGCGCCACCAGCTGCAATACGCTCAAGTGCAATACGATCTACAACGGCGGTACTGTTACCGTTGAGGACTCGCTTACTTGTACCTCCCTTCGCAATGATTCCAATGTAGTTTCACATCATTTGATCGCGCGCAGTATCGACAACTCAGGATCCATAGAGCTCTCAGGCACCCTGAAGCTCGGCGGGTTAAGCTCAGGGGACACCCGCCTCCAAGCCAACAGTACCATCCGTACACGGGACTTCATCAACTCGGCCGGATCGGAGATCCGCGGCCCGGGCCAGCTGTGTATCGAAGGCCATGCCGAGAACCACGGCGTGCTGCGCGGCTCATTGGTCATCTGCGACCTGTCGCCCACCATGGACGTGCCGCCCTATATGGACGTGAACACCGGCACCTTTTGGATATCCGTGACCTACTGCGCGAACAGCAGTTGCTCTTGGACCAGCGTATCCGATGAAGCATCGTCGCCGGCGGTCCACATCTCGCCCAACCCGGCGGTCGATGCGCTGACCATCCAACTGGGCGCCTCACTTCCTACGGTGCATCGGATCGAGATCCGGGACCTGGGTGGGCGGCTCGTGCAACAGGTTGAAGAACCGATCATGGACCGGATAGTACTTCACCGCAACGGACTTGTGGCCGGCACCTACCTCATCCGCGTGATCCGGACCAACGGGGAGGTCATGGCCACCCAGATGGTGGTCTTCACGGACTGATGTCGTACACCAACGAATACAGCTTCACAGAGCAGTCATTGAGCGGGTTGCTCATCTATCTATGAGCGCTTGACAGGGCCCAACGACCATCATTAGTGCCAAGGCCATGATCAGGTCACACTGATACACCTCACGGCCAATGACCCCACGAATTGCTACGGCTCCCAAGAAAACCACCAATGGCAGCAATTGAGAAAACTCTTCTAGCTCAACTGATGCTTGCCCTGCTTCCCATTTGTACAGCCCTGGGTTCCACCTGTACCACGGTGGCCTCGGGCCCATTCACCGATGTGAACGTGTGGGACTGCGGCTGCGACCCGATCGCTTGTGACACATTGATCATCGCGCATGCCTTGACCATTGATGTGGATATCACGCTCAACCCGACACAGTTGGTCATACAGGCCAACGGCGAACTACTGTCCAGCGCAGAGCTGTCGCTGAGCGGGTCCGTGGTCAACAACGGCCACCTATTCTCGTCTTCCAGCATCGTTCTCTCCCAGTCCGCTGCACACCTGAGGAACAACGGCCTCATCAGTTGTGGCAGCATGACCCTGTCCTGTGACAGTGCCGTTAATAATGGCAGCCTGACCGTTCAGAATGTACTACTCCTTAATGAGTGCATCCTCGATAACACAGGAAACCTGACCTCTGGCACAACTCGGACGTGGACACTCGCCACCTTGATCAACTCAGGGTCGTTCACATCGGACAGCCTGCTATACATGACCACGTTGTACGTACTTCCAGAGGGAGAACTCAGCACTGGTTATCTGTTGAGCACCGCGCTAGTGCTGAATGAAGGCGCCATGGAAATGGACAACGCGCAACTGCTGAACGTGGATAACTTCGGTCAGCTTCATTGCAGCGAACTGCTGCAACTGGGTACTGAGACTTTCCTCGGGAATGTCACCATGCGGCCCAATTCCCTGACAACCGCAGTTGAGCTATTGAATTTTGGGAGCGCCACTTTCCAAACGAACTCACTTGCAACGCTGGCCAAGCTGGAAAATCAGGGCACACTGAACGGACATGGAACGATCTGCATTTCAGACTCAAGCATCAACCATGGCACGGTCCTGGGCTCGTTGAGGATATGTGATGCGACATCCATGGATGGAGTAGAAGGATTTGACATCAATACCGGGACCATCTCGCCGACCGTGACCTATTGCACGAACAGCAGTTGCACCTGGACCAGCGTATCAGACCAGACCTCAACACAGGCCATCCATATCACCCCCAATCCGGCGGTCGATGCGCTGACCATCCAACTGGGCGCCTCACTTCCTACGGTGCATCGGATCGAGATCCGGGACCTGGGTGGTCGGCTTGTGCAACAGGTTGAAGGACCGATCACGGAACGGATCGTACTTCACCGAAACGGACTTGTGGCCGGCACCTACCTCATCCGGGTTATGCGGACCAACGGGGAGGTCCCGGCCACGCAGCTGGTGGTCTTCACGGATTGAATCGCCTACGCGAATGCCTGCATATCGCACAGCTTGCGGTACTGCCCTCCGGCAGCGTAGAGCTCAGTGTGTGTGCCCCGCTCGATGATGCGGCCCTTGTCGATCACGCAGATCTCGTCGCAGTGCTGGATGGTGCTGAGCCGGTGCGCGATCACCAAACTGGTGCGGCCTTCGAGCATCTTGTACAGCGCCTCCTGCACCAGGCGTTCGCTCTCGGTGTCCAGCGCGCTGGTGGCCTCGTCGAGGATGAGGATCGGCGGATTCTTCAACACGGCCCGGGCAATGCTGAGGCGCTGCTTCTGTCCCCCGCTGAGGCGGTTGCCGCCATCACCGATGTTGGTCTGGTAACCGTTCTCCAAGCGCGTGATGAAATCGTGGGCATTGGCGATGCGCGCTGCCCGCTCGATGTCGGCCTGCGCCACCCCCGGTGTACCGAAGGCGATGTTGTTGGCCACCGTGTCGTTGAAGAGGATGCTATCCTGCGTAACGATGCCCATGAGCGCGCGCAGGTCCCGGATCCGCAGGTCGCGCACGTCCTGTCCATCGATCAGCAGTTGACCCTGCGTCACATCGAAGAAGCGGGGCAGCAGGTTCGCCAGGGTGGTCTTGCCGCCACCGCTGGTACCCACCAGGGCCACGCTACGCCCTTTGGGCACGGTGATGCGGATGTCCTGCAACACGTTCCGGCGCTCGCCTCCATCGCTGGGCGGTGCTTCGTAGGCGAAGGTCACATCGCGGTATTCGATGCGGTCGGTAAACGCGGAAATGGGACGTGCATCGGGCTTCTCCTTCACGGTGTTCTCCACCGCGATCAGGTCGAAGATGCGCTGGCCACTGGCTCCGCCCCTCGTAATACCGCTCCAGCCCTGCGAAAAGCCCTTGATCGGCGCCAGCAATTGCGAGAAGATGATGATGAAGCCCAGGAAGCTGTCGCCCGTGAGCGATGGATCGGGCCCCAGCACGAACGACCCGCCGATGAAGGCAATGGCGGCCATCACAGCGGCGCCCATGGTCTCGCTCAGGGGCGAAGCGATATCCTGCCGGTTGAGCATGGCGATGCTCGAACGCGTGAGCAGGTCGTTGTCGCGATCGAACCGCCGTTTCATGTCGGCCTCGCCGTTGAACGCCTTGATCACGCGGATGCCCGTCAGGGTCTCCTCCACGCGTGCGAGCAGATCGGCGCTCTTCTCCTGCACCCGTGCGCTCTTGCGCTTCAGGCTTTTGCTGATGCGTGCGATGAGCAGGCCGCTCACGGGAAGAAGCAACAGCGAGATCACCGTCAACTGCGGCGACAGCGTGAGCATGGTGCCGAGGAAGAGGATCACCGCGATGGGTTCCCGGAAGATCATCTCGATGTAATACATCACCGAATACTCCACCACTTGCATATCGTTGGTGATCAGCGAGAGCAGATCGCCCTTGCGTTCGCCAGCGTGGTAGCGCAGTGGCAGCTCCAGCAGCTTGTCGTAGATGCGTGCCCGGATGTCGCGGATGATGAGGTTGCGGAAGTTGCAAATGGCGACGAGCGCGAGGTAGCGGAACACGTTCTTCAGCAGGAAAAGCACCACCACCCCGATGCTGATCACCAGCAGCGCGCCCATCTGCCCACGCTCCTCAATGAGCTGGGTGAGCACCCAGTTGAACGTGCCCTCCAGTCCATCGCGGGTCCACAATGCAGCAGGGCGTTCATGCACGGGCTGCACCTGCCCCAGCAACAAGCGCAGAAAGGGGATGAACAGCAGCAGCGAGGCCAGGTGGAACACCGTGCCCAGCAGGTTGAACACCGCGTTGAGCACCGCATAGTGCCGGTAGGGAGCGCCGAAGCGAAGGATGCGGAAGAAGTTGCGCATGCGGGAAGGCGAAGGTACCGGGTGGAGGCGGTTGTCCGGTGAGGAACATGGCGCCCTTTGCCGTGGAGGGTCGGGCATCGCGAATGAGCATTGGCATGGACGACCAGCCGAACATGGGCAAATGGGCAGATGCGCACATGAGCACATGGCAACCCAGGCACAGTGCAGATGCCCACCCTCCCCTACCTTCGCGCTTCCATGGACAGTGTAAGACAGAACAAGGTGAACAGCCTGCTGCAGCGGGAGCTGGCGGTGATTTTCCAACAGGAGGCCCGCACACTGCTGCCCGGCGGCCTCATCACCGTTTCAGCCGTGCGCGTAAGCCCCGACCTCGGACTGGCGAAGGTGTTCCTCAGCCTCTTCCCCGTGAAGGACAAAAAAGCCGCGATCGGCCACATCAAGGAGCACTCGCACCGCTTGCGCGGACTGCTGGGGCTGCGCATTGGCAAACAGATGCGCGTGGTGCCCGAACTGCTGTTCTATGTGGACGATTCGCTGGACCGCGCCGAGGAAATAGACAAACTGCTGAAGAAGTGACAAGTCACAAGGGACAAGTGTCAAGTGCCAACCCTGTACATCCGCGGCGTCCTGTTCCTTGCTCCTTGACACTTGTTACTTGACACTTTCGACCGGACCCACCATGCAGTACGATCCCGTCAAGCGCCGATTGGGGGTAGTGTTCAACAGCACGCCTTTCCTCCGCAAGTTCTTCTACCACCTGCTGGACCTGCTGTTGCTGCGCGCGTGGCACATCCAGCGCGAGCTGCGCAACTGGGCGGCCGACAAACGCGAACGCGGACTGGCCATTTATGATGCGGGTGCGGGCTTCGGACAGTATACCTACTGGCTCAGCGGCCTGTCGCCAAAATGGAACATCACCGCCATCGATGTGAAGGACGAACAGGTGGCGGACTGCAACGCCTTTTTCAAACGTATCGGTCGCCCGCAGGTGAAGTTCGAGGTGGGCGATGTGACGAGATTCCAGCGGGCCGAGGCCTTTGAGCTGGTGGTATGCGTGGACGTGATGGAGCACATCCTGGAGGACGAAGCCGCGCTGCGCTGCTACAGCACCAGCCTGAAACCGGGCGGCATGCTTATCATCAGCACCCCCAGCGACCAGGGCGGCAGCGATGTACACGAGGAAGGCGAAGGCTCCTTCATCGAGGAGCACGTCCGCGACGGATACAACATCGACGACATCCGCGCCAAGTGCCTGCGCAACGGCTTCAGCAAGGTGGAGGCCCGCTACAGCTACGGCGATCCCGGCAAGATCAGCTGGAAGCTCAGCATGAAGTGGCCGCTGCTGATGCTGAACGCAAGCAAGCTCTTCTTCGTGGTGCTGCCGGTGTACTACCTGCTCGCCTACCCCATCGCCTTCGTGCTGAACATGGCGGATGTGCGCATGAAGCACCCCACGGGGACGGGGTTGATCGTGAAGGCGTGGAAGTAGCCATGTGCTCATGTGCACAGGTGCCTATAAGCACATGAAGCGATGAACCTCCCGCTCCTCTTCGCCCGGCGCTACCTGCTGGCCAAGCGGTCCACCAACGCCATCCACCCGATCGGGGCAGCAATGCTCGAAGCGCTCCTATCTTTGGAAGACCATGGCACGCAACAAGCTCAAGGGTGTGAAGCTGCTGACCGATGAAACCGAGCAGCGCCGTTATGTGCAGATCGACCTGGCCACCTTGGTGAAGGAACCCGATGCCGTTGAGGACTTTCTGGATGGCCTGATCGCAGAAGGTCGTCGGTCGGAACCCACCGTGAGCCATGATGCCGTGGTCCGTTCACTGAGGAAACGCGCTGGTCGCAAGTGAGCTACCAGATCGAGTGGACCCGCAGCGCGGCCCGCGAAATACGCAAGCTGCCGCCCCTCGTAGCCTTACGCATCGCTGAGGGAGTTGGCGAACTGTCGACAACACCCCGACCTGCTGGTTGCGAGAAGCTGGCCGGTCATGCGGACCTTTGGCGCATCCGGTTCGGCAATTACCGGGTGATCTATTCCGTGAACGATCACATCCGGGTAGTGCGTGTGGAGCGGATCGCGGACCGAAAGGACGCCTACAGGTGACCGATAACCAGTGAGACCCTGAACGCGTGAACCTCCCCCTCCTCTTCGCCCGGCGCTACCTGCTGGCCAAGCGGTCCACCAACGCCATCAACCTGATCACCTTGATCAGCATCGTGGTGATCGCCGTGGTGACGGCCGCCATGGTGGTGGTGCTGAGCGCGATGAACGGGATCAATGACCTGGTCGACAAGCTCTACAGCCCCTTCGACCAGGACATCACCATCACGGCCGCCGAGGGCAAGACCTTCGAGCGCAGCGCCGTTCCGTTGGACAGCATCCTGGCCCTGCCCGCCGTGCATAACGGCAGCTGGACCATCGAGGAGAACGTGCTGCTGCAATGCGGCGACCAGCAGGCCGTGGCCACCCTGAAAGGCGTGGAACCGCAATACCTGGCCATGAGCGACATGGCGACCCACCTATACACGGGCAAAGCGGAGCTGGAAGGCCGCAGCGGACCGGCCGCGATCCTGGGCATCGGGCTGAAGGTGGAGCTGGACGTGCCACTTGACGATGGCGTGTTGGAACCACTGGAGATCAGCGCGCCCGTGCGTGGCCGCAAGCTGAGCCGCGACCGGCAGCAGGCCTTCGAGCACACGGCGGTGGCCGTCGCCGGGAGCTTCAGCCTCAACATGGAGTTCGATTCCAAGTACGCCCTGGTGCCGATCGACCTCGCCGATTCACTGCTGCACTACCGCGGTGCGGTGAGCGCATTGGAACTGCAACTGGCACCCGGCACGGACCTGGACCGCATGGCCACCGCACTGCAACAGCGCCTTGGCCCCGAACTACTGGTACGCACCCGCTACCAGAAGAACGCCCTGATGTACCGCACCAACGCCACCGAGAAGCGCATCACCTACCTGTTGCTCACCTTCATCGGGCTCATCGGCGCCTTCAACATCATCGCCTCGCTCACCATGATGATGATCGAGAAGAAGCAGGACATGCGCACGCTGATGGGCATGGGCGCGGGCGGGCAACTGGTGCGCCGCATCTTCCTCTACGAGGGCCTGCTGATCGTGGTCGTGGGCATCGTGGCCGGCCTGGTGGTTGGAGGCGGCATCTGCTGGGCCCAGCAGCGCTTCGGGCTGGTCCCCATGGAGGGCACCATGGTGGAGGCCTTCCCGGTGAAGGTGCTTTGGACGGACCTCTTGGTGGTGGTGGCCACGGTGCTGGCCATTGGACTCCTGGCCACCCGGGTGCCGCTGCGGGCGCTCAGCCGGCGGTTCCTTCATGCGGCATCCACCTCCGCGTAGATCGCCTTCACCTCGTCCAGGATCGCTTCGATGTTCGCCGGTTCGCGCTCGGTGCACAGGCGCAGGCGCACCTCCTTCACGTTGGGCAGGCCCTTGAGGTAGTTTCCGTAGTGGCGGCGCATCTCCACCACGCCCTCCCACGATCCCTTCCAGGCCAGTGAACTGCGCAGGTGCTGGCGCGCGGCCTCCACCCGGTCGGCCACGGTGGGTGGCGTGCGGTGCGTGCCAGTGGCCATGTAATGCTTGATCTCATTGAAGATCCACGGATGGCCGATGCTCGCGCGGCCGATCATCACGCCGTCCACGCCGTAGCGGGCGCGGTTCTCCACGGCCTTCTCCGGCGTGTCCACATCTCCATTGCCGAAGATAGGGATGTGCATGCGCGGGTTGTTCTTCACGGCGCCGATCAGCGTCCAGTCGGCCGGGCCCTTGTAGAGCTGGGCACGTGTGCGACCGTGGATGCTCAGTGCGGCAATGCCCACGTCCTGCAACCGCTCGGCCACCTCGATGATGTTCTTGCTCTTGTCGTCCCAGCCCAGGCGTGTCTTCACGGTCACGGGCAGCTTCACGGCCTTTACCACCTTTTCGGTGAGGCGCACCATCTTGTCCACATCGAGCAGCAGGCAGGCGCCGGCGCCCTTGCTCACCACCTTGTGCACGGGGCAGCCGTAGTTGATGTCGATGAGATCGGGACCGGCGGCCTCGGCAATACGCGCGGCCTCTTCCATGGCGTCCTCGCTACCCCCGAAGAGCTGGATGCCGATAGGGCGTTCGGCCTCGAAGATGTCGAGCTTCTTCATCCCCTTGGCGGCCTTGCGGATGAGGCCTTCGCTGCTGATGAACTCGGTGTACATCAGGTCGGCACCGTGCTGCTTGCACAGCATGCGGAACGGCGGGTCGCTGACATCCTCCATGGGGGCCAGCAACAACGGGAACTCCGGCAGCTCTATGGGACCGATACGGGGCATGCTCAAAAGGCTGGCAAAGGTACGGGAGGTCCATGGCCGGTCCTTTAGAACGACGAACGGCCGCCCAAGGGCGGCCGTTCGATAGGGTCGTTCGTTCCGGGATCAGCGACCCCGGCCCGTGCTGTAGTTGATCTTCAGGGCGTTGGACTTGCGCAGCTCCTGTTTCACATCGGTGACGATCTTCATGTTCGTCTCCTTGTCCACCTTCAGCGAGCGTGTGATCTTCTGTTGCAGCACTTCGTCGCGGCGTTCGTTGCCGGCCTTCACCCAAGCGTCCAACTCTTCCAACTTGGCGTACTGGTCGTTCAGTTGGATCAGGGGCTCTGTGCCGAGCGCTTGACTGGTGGGGGGGCCTATGTACACGTAGTCCACCAAGGCCTTGTCCTCCAGCTTGGTCACCTCCGTTGCTTCAGGCAGGGTGATCTTCACCTTCAGGTCCGTTTCGCGCATCACGGTGGTCACCATGAAGAAGAACAGGAGCATGAAGATGATATCCGGGAGCGAGGCCGTGCTGATGGCAGGTACCGACTTGGATCCTTTATCCTTGAAACGGGACATGGTTCAGGCAGGATTTTTCTTGGTCACATCCACTGGTTCGGCTTCCGAGATACGCTGGGGGAACACCAGGCGGATGGCCTTGATGATCGCCTTGTCGTCGTCCACCTTGTCATCGAGCTCGGTGAACTTGCGACCGAACTTCTCCTTGCACAGTTCATCGCGTAATTCGCGGATGCCTGCCTCCAGTTCGTTCTGCACTTTCACGTACATGTCGTAGCTCGTCTTGGAGCCGGTCTGCAGCGAGATCACGGCATTGGGCGGAAGTTCGTTGTACTCGCCGAGCAGGCGCACGGCGCTCAAACGGTCCTCCCACTTTTCCATGAGCTTCTGGTAGTCATCCTTCAGCTTGGGATCACTGGTGGAGGCCACGCCGGAGCGGTACTCCGCGATCTTCTGCTGGCACTCGGCGCTGGTCATACGGCGCTTCTCGGGCAGGTCGATGTTGTTGGACGGGTTGGTCATGAACTCCTTGGCACCGGCCCGAAGTTCCTTGATGTCCATCATAGTACCTTCCACGAGCAGCATGTCCGCGTCGTTGATGAGCACTTCGTACACATCACGCTTGTTCACGTCCATCTTCACGTCCTCAACGACCACCGGCGGAAGCAGGCGCATAATGCCCGAATCCGTATCCATGGTGGTGGTCACCAGGAAGAAGATGAGCAGCAGGAATGCGATGTCGGCCATGGAGCCGGCATTGATCTCGCCGGGGCCTTCCTTCTTGCGCTTCTTGAGCATGGCGGACTATTTCAGCATCCGGGTGATCTCGCCGTACAGGATGGCACCGATGGCACCCAGCATGGAAACGTAGAACAGGATAAGTCCTGCCCCGATCCATTTGGAGGTGCCCTCGCTGATGTTCCATTCCGGACGCACCGAGCCATCGGAAATGGCATAAGCAATGACCAGCAGAGCAACGAAAGCGCCAATACCGATCATGGACTGCTTGGTCAAGCCCGTTAGGGAGAAACCCAAGGTGGCAACGGTTGCTATGCCGAATGCCAGATAGGTGATGTAGAGCCCGGCATCGATTCCCCAGTCCTTGCCCATGAAGATCATGACCACGAACAGGGTGCCGAGGAGCCCGATCGCCCACATGGCGATACGGCCGAGGGGGGAGGTCTTGTGTCCCATGGACTTAGTGCTTCGACAGGTTCCGCTTCACGAGCATATCGACCAGGGTGATGGAGGCTTCCTCCATCTGGCCCGTGATGCTGTCGATCTTGCTCATGAGGTAGTTATAGAAGACCTGCAGGATGATGGCCACGATAAGACCGAACACCGTGGTGAGCAGAGCCACCTTGATACCGCTGGCCACGATGGCCGGGCTGATGTTGTTGGCGGCCGCGATCTGGTCGAAGGCGAAGATCATACCCACTACGGTTCCCAAGAACCCGAGCATGGGGGCCAGGGCGATGAACAGGCTGATCCAGGGAAGACCGCGTTCGAGGCGACCCACTTCCACGCCGCCGTAAGCAACAATGCTCTTCTCGGCCATGTCGACACCTTCATGCACGCGGTCGAGGCCTTGGTAGAAGATCCCAGCGATCGGACCGCGGGTATTGCGGCATACTTCCTTGGCACCATCGATGCCACCGCTCTTCAGGGCCTCCTCCACGCTCGACAGGAACTTGGTCGTGTTGGTGCTGGCCATGTTCAGGTAGATGATACGCTCGATCACAATGGCGAGGCCCAGGATCATGCAGATCAACACGGGGGCCATCCAGATCGGATCACCCTCGATGAAACGCTGCTTGAACATTTGGTGGCCACCCACCTCTTCGGATTGGGCAGCGACTTCGGTCTCGGCGGCTGCAGGGGCGTCCTGTGCCATGACCGGGGTGGTGAGCAGGCTGATGCCCATCAGGCCAGCCATGCAGAGGGTCAGGAATTTGCGTACCATGTTAGCGTTGTTGATCAGAGTGAGGGTTGTTGTCGGTGTTGGTTCCGTTGGGTCCTTTTCAATAGCGGAGAGAGGGGGCTTTGCACTCCTGGAGATGTGCTTCGCCGCTGTAGGTGCAATGGCGGAGAGAGAGGGATTCGAACCCCCGATACCCTTTGACAGGTATACGCACTTTCCAGGCGCGCGCCTTCGACCACTCGGCCATCTCTCCTGATCTGTTTTCCGGGGGCACCTCCCCCGTAATGGGCGGCCAAATTACAAAAAGGATGCACGGTGCCACGGCGGAACAGCAAGCGGTGGAAGATGACCAGTTAGCGGTAGACAAGGTTGTCATGTTAAGCCAACGTGAACTCGCCTGCGATCGGTGCCCCCATTCGCTGGATGAGCTGCTCCGTTCCCTGTGTATTGGCCAGCAGGAACATGGTCTTGGCCACGGCGGCCTCCACGGTGATGTCCGCTCCGCCCACCACGCCCATGTCCACAAAGGCCTGGCTGGTGGCATAGCGGCCCTGCTCCACACGCCCACCAACGCACTGGGTCACGTTCAGCAACACCATGCCGCGGTCCCTGGCCTCGCGCAAAGCGGAAAGGAACCCGGGGTCCGTGGGCCCGTTGCCGCTGCCGAAGGTGGTGAGCACCGCCGCACGCAGACCGGGCTGTGCAAGGGCGTGCCGCATCCAATCGGCCCGAATTCCTGGGAACAGGCGGATCACGGCGATCCGGTCATCAAGCCGGTCGTGCACCTTCAGTGGCCCTGCGCGGTGTGGAAGAATGGCGGCCCGGTCATACCGTAGATGTACCCCGGCCTCGGCCAATACGGGCCAGTTGGGCGACCGGAACGCCTCGAAACGCTCGGCATGCACCTTCACCGTGCGGTTGCCACGCATCAGGCGGTATTCGAAGTACACAGCCACTTCGGGCACCATGGCCCGTCCCTGTTCATCCCGGGCGGCCGCGATCTCGATGGCCGTGATCAGGTTCTCCTTGGCATCGGTGCGTATGGTGCCGATGGGCAGTTGCGAGCCGGTGAGGACCACTGGTTTCGTCAGGCCCTCAAGCAGGAAACTGAGCGCACTGGCGGTATAGGCCATGGTATCGCTGCCGTGCAGCACCACGAAACCATCGTACCGATCGTAGTGGTCGCCAATGATTCCCGCGACCCTCACCCAATCGGCCGGCCGCATGTCGCTGCTATCGATGGGGCGCTCGAAGGCCACGCTGTGCAATTCAACGGCGATCCGGCTCAGCTCGGGTACCTGTTCTTCCAAGTGCGCCAGGTCCATAGGCTGCAAGGCGCCGGTGCGCGGATCGGCCCACATGCCAATGGTGCCACCAGTGTAGATCAGCAGGACGGCGGGGCGCTGGTTCATCGGCGGAAAAGGGTTTCAGCGTTGGTGGTGGTGATGCGAGCGATCTCTTCCACCGTGCGACCGGTGGCGTCCGCAAGCCTGGCCGCGATATGCGGGATATGGCTGCTTTCGTTGCGCTTGCCGCGGAAGGGTACCGGGGCGAGGTAGGGCGCATCGGTCTCCAAAACGCAATGCTCAGGGCCCACCACTTGCATGGTCTCGAAAAGTCCTCCCTTGGGATAGGTGACCACGCCTCCGATGCCCAGGAAGAAATCGCCCAGCGCGATGATCCGTTGCGCTTCCTCTGGAGTACCCGTGAAACAATGGAACACGCCACGCAGGTCGGCGGCATTCTCCTCCTCCACGATGGCGATCGTTTCGGCAAAGCTCTGGCGGCAATGGATGGCGATGGGGAGATCGAGCTCCTTGGCCCAGCGCACTTGTTGGCGGAAGGCTTCCTGCTGTTCCGCAAGGAAGGTCTTGTCCCAGTACAGATCTATACCGATCTCGCCTACGGCACAATACGAGCCGCTCCGCAAGAGCTGTTCCACCTCGGCCAGGGCAGTGGCCACATCAACGCCCACATGGCAGGGGTGCAGCCCCATCATGGGTATGCACACCCCGGGATGCGCGTCCACCAACGCATGCATGTCCGCAATGCTGTCGTGGTCGATGTTGGGCAGGAAGAGCTTGGTGACACCCGCGTCCAGTGCGCGTTGCAGCATGGCCTCGCGGTCGCCATCGAACTGCTTGCTGTAGAGGTGGGCGTGGGTGTCGATGAACATGGCCGCGAAGGTAGCGGCGGGAATACGCGAACCCGGGAACGTTCATGACCACAGCCCGGATCTTGCCCACCTTTGCCCCGCATGAAACTCCTGGTCCTCCGCTTCTCCTCCATCGGCGACATCGTGCTCACCAGCCCGGTGCTGCGGTGCGTGAAGCAGCAGGTGCGCGGTGCGGAAATACACATGGCCACCAAAGGGACCTTTGCGGACCTGGTGCGTTTCAACCCGCAAGTGGACAAGGTGCATGAGCTGAACGACGATCTGGGTGACCTGATCGCCCGGCTGAAAGCTGAACGTTTCGATGCGGTGATCGACCTGCACCATAACCTGCGCACGGCACGGATCAAACGCTCGCTCGGGGTAGCGGCCACCAGCTTCCCCAAGCTGAACATCGAGAAGTGGTTGCTGGTGAACCTGAAGGTGGACCGCATGCCCCGGGTGCACATCGTGGACCGCTACCTCTCCACCGTGCACCACCTCGGCGTGAAGAACGACCGACAGGGCCTTGAGCTGTTCATCCCTGCGGATCGGTGCGTACCCGGCACCGACCTGCCAGCGCTCCATCGGTCAGGCTACACGGCTCTGGCCATTGGCGCAGCGCATGCCACCAAGCGGCTCCCGCAGCACCGCCTTATCGAACTGACGCGCTTGATCGAAGGACCGGTGGTGCTCATCGGCGGGCCCGAGGACAAGGCGGTGGCGCGCACGATCACCTCGGCCATTGGCGGCCGCGTGTTCGATGCCACGGGCAAATACGACATCCTCGCCAGTGCTTCCCTGATCCGCGATGCGCGGGCCGTGATCGCGCATGACAGCGGGGCCATGCACATCGCGGCAGCGTTCAACCGGAAGGTGGTGACCATCTGGGGCAATACGGTGCCGCTGTTCGGCATGGGACCTTACCTGCCGCAACATCCCGAACGCGCGGTCAACAGTGAAGTATCAGGCCTCTCCTGCCGGCCATGCAGCAAGATCGGGCATGATGGCTGCCCCAAGGGCCACTTCCACTGCATGGAAAAGCAGGGCCTTCAGAAGATCGCTCAACTTGCGCGCCCATGAGCTGGGACATCTACATTCAGGACCTGCCTGCCGTTGCCACCATCGCCGATGTGCCTGACGATTTCCGTCCGCAAGCCATTGGTGAACGGGAAGCCATCATCGCCAAAGTGCGCGAAGCCGTTCCCTTCGCCGACCTGATGGACAGCGACTGGTTGTTCATCAAGGCGAACGACATCGACATCAGCATCCAGTTGCACATGGAGGAAGGTGAGAAGGTACGGTTCATGGTTGCGCATGTGCACGGCGGCGAGCAGAGCGCGGCCTGCATCGGAGCGCTCCTTCGCCACTTGGGCCTTCGCGCGCACGACACCCGGACCGGTGACCTCTTCGACGGGTTCAGCTTGGACGAAGGCCTCTGACCGGCCTCACATGCCCGCTGGAGGCACCGGCGCTGGCACTACGTTCGCCACGGGCTTGGTGCTCTGCAGGTACGTGAACATGGCGCGCACATCCTCGTCCTTGATGTCCTTGAAGTTCTGCCAGGGCATGGGAGGAAGCAGCGGACGCGAGCCTTCGAGCCCCTTGTAAAGCCCCTGCTTCAACGCACGCTTGAACTGCTCTTCGGTCCAGTTGCCGATACCGCTCTCATCGCTGGTCAAGTTGGCAGCGAAGCTGGTGCCCCAAGGTCCGACAGCGGCCGTAAGGTCCATGGACATCAGGGCCCAGCCGGCGGCGTCCTTTGGCACTGGCGGCAACTGCGTACCGGCCGGATGTCCGCTCAGCAAACGGTCCGGATCGGGGTAAGGACCCTGCGGACCCATGAGTTTCGGCGAGTGGCAATCATGGCAGCCCATGACCTGCACCAGGTATTCGCCGCGCTTGATCAGCTCGGCCTCGGTCGGCTCTGCAACGGCGACAGTCCCGGATGCAGGAGCAGTGGAGGGTTGATCACAGGCCACCACGAGCGCAAAGGCAGGGGCGGCCAGCAGGAAGGGCAGTGGGCGTTTCATCAGTGAACGGGTGGGTCAGGTGGGAACATTATCCACGGGACGGCTCGGCATCCCCGGGTGATCATGCGTCTTGGGACGCCCTGCCCAGGTAAAAAGTTACTGGAACAGGGCCTTGAGCTCGGTCGCTTCCTCCGGCTTCATCTTGCCGCTGAGAATTAGCCGCAGCTGCCTTCTCCGCAGTGCTCCATCGAAACGTTGCTGCTCCTCCTCGTTCGTTGGCACCGCCTCAGGCACCGTTACCGGACGTCCGGCCTGGTCCACGGCCACGAAGGTGTAGATGGCACTGTTGCACTTGATCTTCTCCCCGGTCACCTGGTCCTCCACGTACACATCGCTCCACACCTCCATACTGCTTCCGAAAGCACGGCTCACGTGGCTGAGGATCGTGACAAAATCGCCCAGCTTGATCGGTTTGTCGAAGCCCACATGGTTCACCGCCACGGTGACCACCACGCGTTTGCAGTGCCGGTGGGCGCTGATGGCACAACTGATGTCCAGCCACTGCAACAAGCGGCCACCGAACAGATTGCCCAGCGTGTTGGTATCGTTGGGCAGTACCACGTGAGTGGTCTGCGCATAACTGTCGCTTACGGGGCGTGATGTCTTGTTCATGCTGTTGCTCACCATGCGGAGCGCCGTAAAAGTAGGGCCGCCCGATCGCGCATTCTTAGCCACGAATGAACCTGCGCCGAAGATCCGTGTTCCTTTGCTGCCCTTCGCACAGCACATGCTCAAGCCTGGAACGAACGCACCACCACTGACGCTGCCCGACCAGGAAGGTCGACCGTTCGAACTTGCCGGTGCATGGAGCACAGGGCCGATCGTGCTGTTCTTCTACCCGAAAGCGGATTCCGCTGTATGCACCAAGGAGGCCTGTGCGTTCAGGGATGCGCTCACCGACCTGCGCGCCTTGAAGGCCACGGTCGTCGGGATAAGCCATGACACATGTGAGGCCCAAAAGGCCTTCGCAACGCGCTGGGGACTCCCGTTCACGCTATTGAGCGATACGGCAGGCACTGCGCATAAAGCCTACGATGTGCAACGGGTGCTTGGGCTGGTCTCCGAACGCATCACTTACGTGATCGGCAGCGATGGGGTCGTGAAAGGAGCTTACAGCGGCCTGCTCGGCTCGGACCGGCATGTGCGGGAGGCCTTTGACGTATTGCGCGGTCACAGCAATTTGTAGAGCAACACGCGGCCGTCATCGGTGCCGGTGATGAACCACTCCTCCCAGAACAACAGCGGCGCGCGGTGGTGCTGGTCCTTGTTCTCGGGATATTCGAGCTTCCGCGTCACCTTGTCGTCGCGCACGAACTCGATGGTCCCATTGCGTCCGGTGCGAACAGCAAACTCACCGTACGTGGCCTGCGACTGTTGGTAGAATCGATCAGCAAGGGAGTTGCCCATGTCGAGGCCCATGGCCTTTACCGCGCGTGGATCAGGCACCCATCGGTGCTGGATCAATGAAGGCTCTGGCTTGCCGGTCTTCACGTCATACACCACGCGCTTCCCTGAATGGCCGATGAGCACAACGTACTCGCCATTCTCGTTGAAGGCGGCATAGTAAACGGTGGTGCCTCCATCCTCGTTGTAAGGCAGGCTGAGCAGCTTCCTGCCCGTTGCGATATCGTAGATCTCGGCGCCCTTGTTCAGTCCAACCAGCAGATGATCACCCTTGGGCGATACGGCCAACGCAGTGACCTCGGCCTTGGTGGTGCGGATGGTGCGAGCCGCCGCACCCTCAGCGAGCTGTGCCGAAGCTGTGGTGAGCACAAGGGCGCAAGCCAAGGCGCCGACCAAGACCAGGGATCGATAATGTATCATGCGTGATCGACGAGGTGGTGCTGTTGAGCGAGCCACGCCAGGGCACTATCCTGGTCGGGGAACATCTGAATAGGGCGGCCCGGTTTGTGGTGCCGCACGAACACGTTGGCGGCCAATTGGTGGCCGAAATCGCGCACCACGATGGCGTCCGCCGCGATGAGGCGGTTGGACAACGGAGATGAAGCATGCCCCCGGGCCTCGTTGCTCATGGTGGTGCCTTCGCCCACGCTCACCATCAGCAACACCTTGCGACCCGTGCGCTCCGCCTCGATCGCATCGAACATGAGCTGCACCTCTTCTGGCGTAACGATGCGGTGCTCACGGAAATGGGTATGCACGATATCCCCCTCCAAAAAGGATACGGTACAAGCCTCCAGTTCCACCGTCTGAATGGTCGCCATGATGTGGGTTGGTCCAAAGTTACGGCAAGGGGAGGGGGAAAGGACGGGGATCAGCGCACCAGCAACCAAGCGCTGCCACCACCGACCGCACGTATCTCGGACATCGCCGCTTGGGCAGAAGCACGGTCCACATAACTGCCGAAGGCCACCGGATGAAGGTCGCCGTTCTTCGGCAGGCGCACAGCGGGATAGCCTTTCGCTACCAGCTCGTTCAGCAGGCGATCGGCGTTCTCGGGCTGCGCGAAACAGCCACCGATCACGTGGAACCGCGCACGAACGTTCACCGGCTCGGCACTTGGAACGGCAACGGCCGTGCTCTCTGGTGCTGCCGCAGCGCCCAGGTCCACGTGTAACACGATGTTCTCTTCCGGGACCAGCTCGACCATGACGGTGCCGATACCGGTCTTGGGAAGTTCCACATGCGCCACCTGCGATACACCCGGAGGTGTGACCTGCTCAAGGGCCACATAAGTGCGCTCAGGACGGTCGGCGAACGGGTCGAAACCGCTCCATTGCGCTGCATCAGGACCACCCATGCGATACGCCCACAAAGCGGCCGCGGTGAACAGGAGGCCGGCCACGGCCGCCGCCGCCCACACCCACGTGGTACGGCGCCCGGTGGATGCTTCTTCCACTGGCGCTGCAATGGGCAGTGCGATCACAGGTGTGCCCTCGGTGCGCTGCACAGGCACGGCAGCCACTGGTCGGAGGCCATGGGCATCCTTCAGGTACTGGCCCCTGGGATCGGGGTCGAACTGGAGATTGTGCTCCGCATCACGATAGAAAATCCCGATCAATGGCAATTCCACCCGACCATTGCGCTGAAGGCCCTGTTGCCAGGCGTTCACGTCGGCGGCGATACGCCCGGTGGCCTGGTCGAACCCGATGCCTTCCCGTTTCGAAATACGGTCCGCCAGAAGGCCGTCATTGCGTAGCAGGTTCCTGTTGAAGCTCAGGTCCTTGCCTGGCGGATGTACCACGTTCCGGGCCTCGTCCAACCGGGCGGGGCGGTAATGCGTGAGCAGACCACCCCATTCCGGCACGATCACCAGGTCGTGGTCGTACAGCAGTTCGCGGATGTCCTTCTCGATCGCCATTCTTCGCCGCGGCCAAATTACAACGCCGCCACCCTGCGCCGCGCCTCTTCCAGATCGGCGGGTGTATCCACGCAGAAAGAGGGATGCTCCGTGAGGCCGATCCGTACGCGGAAACCGTTCTCCAACCAGCGCAACTGCTCCAACGATTCGGCCTTTTCCAAAGAGGAAGGGACCAAACGGACCAGCTTGGCCAGTACCTCGCAGCGGTAGGCGTACAAGCCTACATGCTTCAGATAGCGGTACTGGGCGCTTCGGGGGCCGGGTGCCGTGTTGCGCAGGAAGGGAATGGCCGCCCGGCTGAAATACAGCGCATCCATGTCCACTGTGGTGGTGATGAGCACCTCGCCGGCATCGTCCAGGTCACGATCATCAGTGACCACTTGTGCCAGTGTGGCAATACCGCCCGGGGCCTCAGCGAGCGCTGCACAGAGCTCATCGATCTGTTCTGGAACGATGAAGGGCTCGTCGCCTTGGATGTTCACCACGGCATCGAAGCGTTCGGCACCGGCCAACAACAGTGCTTCATGGCATCGGTCGGTACCACTTGGGTGGTCCGGCGATGTCATCACGGCCTTCCCTCCAACACTCAGCACATGATCGGCAATGCGCTCATCATCCGTGGCCACCACCACTTCGGAGAGTCCTCTGGCCAACAGGCACTGCTCCAGTACACGCTGCACCATGGTGCGCCCACCGATGTCCACCAAGGGTTTCCCGGGCAGGCGGCTGCTGGCAAAGCGGGCGGGTATCACACCCAGAATACGAAGGTGTTTCGTCATTGTTCCACCGTGGGTTCATGAACAGTCACCTCGAACCGGTCCACCACGGCCGGCAAGGTATCGCGCAGCCAACCATACACGAGCAACAGGTCGTCCGGGCGTCGAACCTCGGGGCTTTGGTACCAATAGTGCATTTCCATCCATTGCCCGGCACGCGTTCCGGAGGTGTCCGCGTCACGCGCCAGGTAGGCGTAGCTATGTCCCTTGTGCTCGAAGGTGGTCACCAGGGATACCGCCGGATAACGGCCATCCGAAGGCCGATGGATACGGCACGACACGTGCAGCCAGACATGGTCCGCGTTCGAGATCTGCGACCACGGCAGTCTGATGGCCGGTGTGAACTCACGTCCCTTTTGCAACAACCAGGCGGACCCGCCGTCGAAGACCAGCGAGTCCGTGCGGCCCGAAACATCCAGTTCGGTCCGTTCACTATCAAAACCCATCACCACCAGTGGCCATGCTTTGTAGCCCCGCAGATCGGGCGTGCCATGCTCCATGGTGAGCGAGCGCTCAACGGACCAGAGCTTCTCCAAGCCTTCCGGTCTCGACAGCCGTGCGAATACTGCTTTGTAAGCCGGCCAGGTCATGCGCGAAGTATGGATAAGACCCAAGGTGCCTTGATAGATCTGGAAGAGATTGAACAGCGTGAGCCCCAGGAGCAGCATCAGTCCCGTGGTCCTCCATGCCATCGTGCGCTCACGCAACCATTGCAGCACGGCACCCAGTGGAAGCGCCATCACCGCATAGCTCTGCACCAAGGCGCGTTGACCAAAACTATCGGCATACCACCAACACGACCAGCTGGACACGATGTACAGGTTGAACGCGAAGAACACCACGATGGACCAGCGCAAGGAAGGCAGGTGCCGGCGCAGGAGGAAAAGCCCCATGGTGGCCACGGCCATCAGCGGCGTGTAGATGTACCACCCCTTGCGGAAACTGAAAAGCACTTCCCACGTGTACGGATGCAGGAACTCGAAGCCTTCTCCGGGGTTGTTGTAGCTCATGTACAGGAACTTCCCCGTGAGCCATTTCCAGTAGAGCAATTGGGGGGCGCCCACGACGAGCAGCACCATCACCACCAGGACCAGTTGCCCTTTCCATGCCCAAAGCCCTTTCAAGTGTTGCCGCCACATGGACGGATGGTCGAGACCATAGAGAAGCGGAATGAACACGCACACCGCCTCCGACGGACGCGCGAGGGCGAGCAGACCCATCACTGCCGCAAGCCGGAGCGCATCGCCAAGCCGATGGTCCTTATGCCATCGCAGGGTGTACCAGAGCACCGCTGCATACAGCGTGAACAGGAAAACATGCGGCATTCCGGTGGAGTACAGGGACTGGTGAACGTAGTTGGTGCCCATGACCACCAGGGCCAGAATGGCGGCCACAATGCCTTCTGAAAAGAAGGACCGCAACACCCTTCGCAACAACAACAGTCCGACCAACGCATAGCAGAGCATGGCCAGAATGATGGCCCATTGATAGGGTGCTGAAAAACCATCGGCGGGTGCTCCTGTGATCAGCGCCGCGACATGGCCTGCCAGGAAAAAAGGCAGCCACAGCACCGCCATGCCCATGGGATACTTCAACACCCACGCCCCTTCCGGTTGTTGCTGCACCTGATACAGCGTGGCGGTGCTATTGTACTGCTCCACGGCCTTTTGCACCCACCCGATGTCGTGAATGGCCGGGTCGTGGTGGATGAAGGTGGCCGGCAGGTAGAGGTAATAGCCGAAGGTATCCCAGCTCAGGATGTTGACCGGCGGTGTCCGGAACAAAGCGGTCGCGATGATGCACCAAAGCACGAGCGTTGTGCCCAGCGGCCAAGGAACTGCACAACGCTGGATCACCGTCATAGGTTCACCGTAAGCTGCACCTGGATGCTACGTGGCGCCTCAATGGACAGGGGGCGCAGCGAATACACCTCGTTCGTCAGGTTGTTCACAATGACCGCCACACGTGCCACCTCCGTTAGGTCAACACCAACGCGCGCATCCACCAGCCAATCGCCGGTGGTGTGCTCCGACATCCACTGGCCCACGCCCGTGGTCAAAAGCCCGCTTTCGTCCAGGTCCACGAACACCCGGTCGATGTTGCGCACATGGCTGTTGTAGCGCACGCTAACACCGGCCATGAGGCGCTTGTAGTCGGTCTGGAGGTCCGCGCGAAAGAGGTTCTGGACCCGGAACTTCAGGATGTTGTCCGTGGGGTTGTAACTGGTGTTCGTGTAGGTCGCCGGCGGGAACCCGGGAGCAACCGATGTGGCATACACCTGATCAGGCGTGGTGGAGACCGGCAAGGTGTGCGTGTAGCCCATCAACATGGTGAGGTCCACCTTGCCGACCGTGCCCTTGCCCACCAGCTCGAACTCGTAACCGGAAACACGCGCACCCCCGGTGTTCACGCTCTTGAAACCAAGTCCGAAAAGGTTGCCCGTGCCCTGGCTCGCGGCCCACTGCCCGAAGGTGAATTCCACGTAATCCTGGAAATCCTGCTGGAACACCACCGCGTCCAAATAGCCCATGAAATTGCCCAGCTTGAACCCTTGCTTCACGCCCCCTTCAATGTTCCAGCTCTGCTCGGCGCGGAGAGCCTCGTTCGGATAGATGTTCAACAGGCCGACCGCTGTACGGATGTACCGCTCACCGATGGTGGGATACCGGAATCCCTGGCCATAGCTCGCACGCAGATACGTGGCCTTATGCACCTGGTAGGTGGCCCCGGCGCGGAAAACGGGTTGGGCCGTGTCGGCATCGTTCACGCGGAACTGCTCGTAGCGCATGCCAAGGGATATGGCCAGCTTGTCAAACAGCTTCTTGTCCAATTGGAGGTAGGCGGCCAGGTTCGCGGACGTGTTCCGGTCCCTGCCATCAAGTCCTCCCCGGTAGAGCTCGGCAATGGAATTGGTACCACGACCCACAATACCGGCAGTGATCATGGTCTGTCCCAGCAGGTCGACCTCCTGTTGCACCTGGTACTCCCCGTAGATGGTGCTGTTCGCATTGCTCTGGTCGTTATCGTTGTCGAACTCCTGCCGGTGGAAACGGCCGCGCAAGGTGTGCCGGGTGCCGGACGCAGTGCGGTAATTCACCTGGGGATCCACGTAATACTGGGAGCCCTGGGTACGTGTAACGGTGCCGGTCTTGGCGCGATAAAGGCCCTCCTCGATATCGTTCCAGATGAAGATACTGGATGAGCGACTGCGCATGGCATTGCCACTGATGCCGTAGGTCAGCCCTTTCACCTTGCGATCGCGCCAACGTAGTCCGGCATTGAACCGAACACGTTGCTCGTACCCTCCCGGAGCGGTGCGCAAGGGGTCGGCGGCAAGTGAATCCGCAGGAATGGGTTCGGGGCCCACGAAACCGCCATCGGCATAGGCGTTGCCACCGATCACCAGGTCCAATGGTCCGAACTGCTGGCTGTGAAAAAAGTTGGCACCTCCGAACAACGGGGCATTGTCACCCCACCACTTGGCGGCCGTGCTGCCGGGCGTATTGTAAACACCACTGAACACCGTGGCCCGTGTGCGGGGCTCGGCACGCGGATAGGCCGTGCGCACATTAATGACCCCACTGAGCGCAGCACTGCCATAGAGCACCGAACTGGCCCCCTTGATCACCTCCACCTGCTCCAGGTTCTCCAAGGGCAGGAAGGTCCAGTTGGGACGGCCGATGTCCCCGCTCAGTATCGGCATATCGTCCACCAGGACCTGCACACGGCTGCCAGCACCGTAGCTGAACCCACTGCCGGCCCTGATCTGTGGGTCCTCGTCCACCACCACCACGCCTGGCACCTGGTCCAAGGCCTGGTCCATGCTCACGATGTTCTTGTTCTGCACGATCTCCGGCCGCAGAACGCTCAGGCTCTGTGTCACCTCCCCCACGCGCTGTTCAAAACGGCCCGCGCTAACCACCACCATGTCCAGCTGGGTGGCCGATGGACTTAGGCGCACATCCAAGGTCAGCGAATTGGCCTCCGGAATGGTGACATTGCGCGTCACGGTGGTGTAACCCACGAAGGAAAAGGTGATGGTGTAGGTGCCCACCGGCAGGTCCATGCTGTACGCACCATCCACATTCGTAGCGGTGCCCTTGCCGGGGGCATGGGTCACATTCACGCCAATAAGCGGTTCGCCGCTCAGCGTGTCCCTCACCATGCCTTTCAGCAGGGTGGTCTGAGCATGCGAGAAGAAGGTTCCCGCAAGGGCGAAGAGCAAGGCGATCAGCCTCATCATGGGGCGATTAGATTTGTGGCATTCGCACCCCGGCACCTGTTGTTGCCGTAGGCGTTGCGGGTAAATGTAGAGAAAGCACGTTCCACAATACCCTATGGAGGACCAGCAGCTCATTCACCGCATCGCACTGTCCATGCTCAAGGGCATCGGACCGGTGAACGCACGCAACCTGGTGGCCTATTGCGGAGGCGTTGACCCCATCTTCACCGACCGCAAGCTGAAGAACACGTTGGAGAAGGTGCCGGGCATCGGACCCAAGCTTATCGCGAGCATCACGGACAAAAAGGTGCTGGCACTGGCGGAAAAGGAACTGGCCTATGTGCAGAAGCACAAGCTGCGCATGCTGTTCTACCTCGATGCGGAATATCCCCGCCGGCTCAAACAGGCGGAGGATGCCCCCGTGCTCCTTTTCGCGAAAGGCAAAGCGGACCTGGATGTGGAGCACATGGTGGCCATCGTAGGCACACGAACCCCTTCGGAACAAGGCAAGCGGCTTTGTGTGGAACTGGTGGAAGGCCTGAAAGAGGCGAACGCCACCATTGTGAGCGGCCTGGCCTATGGGATCGATATCGTGGCCCATCGCACGGCCCTGAAGCAGGACCTGCCCACGCTGGGCTGCGTGGCACATGGACTGGACAAGCTATACCCCGGCGAACATGCGGCCACCGCCAAGCAGATGCTGGGCCAAGGGGCGCTCATCAGTGAATTGCCCAGTGCAAGCACCTTCGCACCCGGGAACTTTCCGGCCCGCAACCGCATCATCGCTGGGCTGAGCGACTGCACCGTGGTGGTGGAGAGCGGCCCCAAGGGAGGCAGCCTGATCACAGCCGATATCGCCAATAGCTACGACCGGGAGGTGTTCGCCTATCCCGGACGCCCCACCGATCCGCGCAGCGAGGGTTGCAACAAGATCATCCAGCAGAACAAAGCCATGCTGGTGACCTCCGCGAAGGACGTGATCACCTTCATGGAATGGTTGCCCCGGAAAAAGAAGGCACCCGTGCAGGCTGCATTATTCGCTGACCTCTTACCCGAGGAGCAGACGCTGGTGGACATCATCAAGGCCAAGGGGAAGGTGGATATCGACGAACTGTGCATCCAGAGCCGGATGCCCCAAGGCAAGGCGGCCGGGCTGCTACTGAACCTCGAGTTCAATGGGGTGGTGAGGGCCCTTCCGGGGAAGGTTTACGCCCTCAACTGACCGGGGGGCTTCTTCACCGCAGCTGCTTGAAAACCTGTCCGTTGAATGACCCGGACGTGCCCCTTGCACGGGTCCGCCCTGTACCTTCGCGCCCAAATTCCCAAAAACCCATCCATGGCAACCGCCAAGAAGTCCGCGAACAACGTGCAGAAGCATGTGGACGCGTTCATGAGCTACGTGAAGGCCAAGAACCCGAACGAGCCCGAGTTCCACCAGGCCGTTCACGAAGTGGCCGAAGCGATCATCCCCTTCATCGAGGCCAACCCCAAGTACCAGGGCAAAATGCTGCTGGAGCGCATGGTGGAGCCCGAGCGCACCATCACCTTCCGCGTGCCTTGGATGGACGACAAAGGCAACATCCAGGTGAACCGCGGCTACCGCGTGGAGTTCAACAGCGCCATCGGCCCCTACAAGGGCGGCCTGCGTTTCCACCCCACAGTGAACCTGAGCGTGCTGAAGTTCCTGGGCTTCGAGCAGACCTTCAAGAACAGCCTCACCACCCTGCCCATGGGCGGTGGCAAAGGCGGCAGCGATTTCGACCCCAAGGGCAAGAGCGACAACGAAGTGATGCGCTTCTGCCAGAGCTTCATGACCGAGCTGTGGCGCCATGTGGGCCAGTTCACGGACGTTCCGGCCGGTGACATCGGCGTGGGCGGTCGCGAGATCGGTTTCATGTTCGGCCAGGACAAGCGCCTGCGCAACGAGTTCACGGGTGTGTTCACCGGAAAGGGCCGCACCTGGGGCGGTTCGCTGATCCGTCCCGAGGCCACCGGCTACGGCTGCGTGTACTTCGCCGAGGAGATGATGAAGCGCAACAAGACCAGCTTCAAGGGCAAGACCGTGGCCGTGAGCGGCAGCGGCAACGTGGCCCAGTACGCCATTGAGAAGGCCACCCAGCTGGGTGCCAAAGTGGTGACCGCCAGCGACAGCGATGGCAGCATCTACGATCCCGCGGGCATCACCGCAGAGAAGCTCGCCTTCCTGATGGAGCTGAAGAACGTGAAGCGCGGCCGTATCGAGGAGTACGCCAAGAAGTTCAAGGGCGTGACCTTCAAGAAAGGTGCCCGTGTGTGGGACGTGGTGGCCAAGTGCGATGTGGCACTGCCCTGCGCCACCCAGAACGAACTGGACGGCAAGAACGCCAAGGACCTGGTGAAGAAGGGTGTGAAGTATGTGGCCGAAGGGGCCAACATGCCCAGCACGCCGGAGGCCATCGAGGTGTTCCACAATGCCGGTGTGCTCTTCGCCCCCGGCAAGGCCAGCAACGCCGGTGGTGTGGCCACCAGCGGTCTGGAGATGAGCCAGAACAGCCTGCGCCTGAGCTGGACCCGCGAAGAGGTGGATGCCCGCCTCCACACGATCATGAAGGACATCCATGCCGCCTGCGTGAAGTACGGCACCGAAGGCAAGCCGAAAGGTCCCGGGTCACCGGGGAGCGTGAACTACGTGAAAGGCGCCAACGTGGCCGGCTTCGTGAAAGTGGCCGACGCGATGCTGGAGCAGGGCGTGGTGTAAGCCAACGACCGACCAGGAATGCGAAGCCCCCACTGTTCAACACAGTGGGGGCTTTCCCTTGCACAGCCAACGCATTCCAAAGCGGCAGATCGCGGATGGCGAGGTGCCCCGCGCCTGCCACTGTGCACCCGACCGCTCGTGCCACCATGGGAACTTGCAGGTGCGGGATACAGAGCTGGTGATCCTGGCCTGTCAAGTCACGAAAGACCCGGTCCTGAGGCTCTTCAAGGGATACATACCACACGCCGCACAAGGCGTTGCTCCGCATCATGGACAACGACCACCAGCACTCCGGCCGGAAGGTGTGCCGCGGATAGGGTGATGCGGGAATACCCGGCCGGCCACTGCTGCTGGTGAAGCTGCCGACCAGCTGCATCATGCACGATAATGACCGCGTTCCGTCCAGGGGAAGAGCCCAGCTCGATCGTGAAGTGATCTTTGAAGGGGACAGGGGCGATAAGCGCACCACCGAAGGCATCACGCTCTGCGATCGATGTGGTGTTGTTGAAACCCGCCTCCAGACAGGTGCGGTTGTCCGATGGTTCACGATCCACCTTGTCGTTCGGGGAAAGCGCCACGAAGCACTGTTCGAACACGAGCGTATCACCGACCGGCACCGTGAAGGGTTGCGAAATGATCAAGGGCATCTGCACCAGCGCTGTTCCGCCAGGAGGTATCTGCATGTCCATGGGCGTGGCGTTGGCTCCGAAGTCCGCACCGCAATAGCCCACCGTCCGCTGGGTGTTGATCAACAGCTTATCAAGCACGTCCGTGCCATGGTTCTCCACCAGGATGGTCACCTGTGCGTGTACCCGAACGATCTGCGGGGACAGGTCGAATACCTCGAAGTACAGACTGTCAACCGAAGCGATGCTGATGGTGAGATCATCTGCGTGCTGGGCGAATTCCCCCGAGTTGGTGAAGGAGCGCATCACCCCGCCGCTGCGGCCATCCACGGATGCAGCGCCTGCGGTCATGATCAGGCCGTCGCGCACAGCCGTTCCGGTGACCCCATGCCCATCGATCGGATCGTTGCTGAACGACGTGACCAGACCCGATACGGGATCAACCGCTGCGAAGGCTTCCGTGCAGGTGATCCAAATGAGATCCTCCGCCAGCTCCATCCAACGGGACTCACCAAGTCCGGCCAAGGCGATGCTATCGATCGCATTGAAAGCGCCGTCGTAGCGCACCATTCTGTCGGCATGAAGGACCCGCAGATCGTCAGCACCAACTGCTACAAGATCCAATGCACCGGCCGGTATCATCGCCTGATCAAGGAGTTCGCCCTCGTTGGTCCAGCGCGCGAGTACACCCTCGTTCATGGTGAGCAGCGCACCATCCGACGCCCAACGGACGCAGCGCATGGAAGGCCAGGGAATGGTCCAACCAGCTTGTTCAACGCCGTTGCCATCCAACACGCGCACCAAAGGATCATCCACTTCCGGGTCGTCACCCAATGCAATGGCCCCGGAAGCCGAAATGCTGATCGATGCAGGTGCGATGTCGTTCAACAGGATCGACCATAGCAATTCACCGGCCTGGTCGCGCCGTTGCAAGTGGTGCAGCCCCAAGGGAAGTGAGCACTCAATGGGCCGGCCACCGAGCACGAAACCATCCGGAAGTGCTGCCATTACACTGGGCTCCAGAAACGCCGCCGGGACATCCGTTGGCGAATCCCACAACACACTGCCGTCCTCTGCCCGGGCCACAAGCACCGTGCGCATTTCGTCCCAACCCTGCTGCACACCCGCGAAGATCCATTGTCCGGGGGCACCAGCCACTACACGATCGTAGCGAACGATCTGCACACGTTGGTCGGCCACCTCCGCGGGCAGCTGACCGAATGCTGAACGGACCAAGGCCAAGCCGATGGCAAGCTGTTGGATCCTCATGTTGCACGGAGTCCCATGCAGGACAAGGTAGCAAAGCGAAGCGCTGCCTGAGACGAGCACGATGAAAAACATGAGCCCCTGGCCAAGGCCAAGGGCTCATGAATGGGACAGATCCGGATACGGCCTCAGCAGAACTCGTCGTAGGCCATCATCAGGTTATCCGCGATCATCTCGGCACTGCGGCCTTCGATGTGGTGGCGCTCCAGAAAGTGCACCAGTTTGCCATCCTTGAACAAAGCCATGCTGGGGCTGCTGGGCGGATAGGGCAGGAAATGCTTGCGGGCCTGGATCACCGCGTCGGTGTCGACACCGGCGAAGACGGTGACCAACTTGGCCGGGCGCTTCTCCGAGCGCAGGCTCATTTTCACCCCGGGACGGGCAGCGCCGGCCGCGCAGCCACAAACGCTGTTCACCACGCAGAGCACGGTGCCGGGTTGCATCAGGGCCTTGTCCACTTGTTCGGGGGTCTTCAGGTCTTCAAAGCCGACGCTGGTCAGGTCGGTCTTCATGGGGGCAACAAGCTCGGGAGGGTACATCAGTATTTCGGGGATTTGTTCCAGCGTGGGATCACCCGGCGCCGGTTGGTAAGCGAATACAAAACTACAATGACCCGCAGCAGGGCCGTTACCGCCCGATCCGGCTTGGGATCCCCATAGAGCCGGTGAACGAACTTGCCCCGTGGCTTGTCCTACCAATACTTTCAAATTCCCAATGCTCCCCATGGCCTTACGACATTCCCTGCTGCACCTGCTCGCGCTCGCCATTCCGTTCACCCTGAGCGCACAGGAAAAACGCGCCACCCTTCCGACCGATGTACAAGCCGAATTGATACGGTCCGGTTTCCTTGAACAGGACCTGGTCGATCTGGTGGAAAAGGACAATTACACCACGAAGCACAACGGGGTACAGCATGTGTACCTCCGTCAGCGTTGGCAGGGTATTGAGGTTTGGAACGGGGACATCGCCATCCATCGCGGCCCGAACAACGCGCTCCTGAAGGTGAACAATGGAGCAGCGCCCTTCATGGCCAAACGTGTGAACACGGTCACACCCAAGTTGGATGCGTCCCAGGCATTGGCCACCGTTTGGACCCGCACCCTTCCTGGCGTGCCTCTACCGGAGCTCATCGCCACCGAGGATGGAGGAAAACGCCAGCGCTACGATGGGACGCACACCAGCGGTAACGAGGTGATCGTACAGCTCGTTCTGGTCCCAGTGGGCGATGGCCTGCGTCTGGCGTGGAACGTGAACCACTACACACCCGACGGTTCGCACTGGTGGAATGTGCGGGTCGATGCGGAGACCGGTGTTGAACTGGAACGGAACGACTGGGTGAGCCAGTGTGCTTTTGGCATGGGCCACGATCATGCGCACGCGACCGCACCAACGCCAGCCCCTGAAGCCGCACCGGCCCCATTGGCCCCGAACGACTACAACGTTTTCGCCTGGCCGCTCGAGAGCCCGAGCCACGGTTCACGCACGCTACAGAACGCACCCTGGCTGGCGGGTGGCATCGCATCACCCTACGGCTGGCATGACACCAACGGGGCAGCAGGTGCTGAACATACCATCACCAAGGGCAACAATGTGCAGGCCCAAGAGGACGCAGACGCGAACAACACCGGAGGATTCAGTCCCAACGGTGGTGCCACGCTCGATTTCGACTTCCCGATCGACTTCACCCAGACGCCGGTGAACTACCAGAGCGCGGCCATCACCAACCTGTTCTATTGGAACAACCTGATCCACGATGTCTGGTACAAGTATGGGTTTACCGAGACCTCCGGGAATTTCCAGCAGAACAACTACGGGCGCGGAGGCCTCGGCAATGACTTTGTGTTCGCCGATGCCCTGGACGGCAATGGCACGAACAACGCCAACTTCGGCACGCCGCCGGACGGGAGCAATCCGCGCATGCAGATGTTCGTATGGACCCCGGCAACGCCGGACCGGACCAGTGACCTGGACAATGGCGTGATCGCACATGAGTACGGACATGGTATCAGCAACCGGCTGGTCGGTGGTCCTTCGAACGTGAACTGCCTGGCGAACGCAGAGCAGATGGGCGAGGGCTGGAGCGACTACTTCGGTCTGGTCATGACCATGCGAACGGGGGATACCGGCCCCATGGGACGAGGTATCGGCACGTATGTGCAGAACCAGCCGCCCACCGGTGGGGGCATCCGCCCGGCGCGATACAGCACCAGCTTCGCCGTGAACAGCTTCACTTATGCAAGCACAAATAACACCAGTACCATCTCACAGCCCCACGGCATTGGCTTCGTGTGGTGCACCATGCTCTGGGAGATGACCTGGGAACTGATCGGTGTGTATGGTTTCGACCCGGACATCTACAATGGCACGGGCGGCAACAACATTGCCATGCAGTTGGTCATCGACGGTTTGAAGCTCACACCTTGCAACCCGGGGTTCGTGGATGGCCGTGATGCCATCCTGCTCGCCGACCAGATCAACAATGGCGGTGCGAACCAAGCGTACATCTGGGCTGCATTCGCCCGTCGCGGATTGGGAGCCGGTGCCAACCAGGGTTTGTCCACCAGCCGTACAGATCAGGTGGAGGCCTTTGACACCCCGGTGCCGAACAATGTGGGCGTGTTCTCCATCGTGTCCCCGCCCACGAACCTCTTCACTTGTCCGGACCAGCCCGTGCCGGTGGTGGTGGAGATCCGCAACTCCGGTTCGCAACCCCAGACCGGATTCCCGGTCACCTACAGTGTGAACGGCGGTGCGCCCGTCACGGAGACCTTCACCGGCTCGATCGGTGCGGGCGGGCTGGCCACGTTCACCTTCAGCCAGTCCCCAACGCTCACAGGAAGCGGGCCGTTCAACTTCGTGGTCAGCACCGCCTTGTCGGGAGACCAATTCACCTCGAACGACCAACAATCGCGCTCGGTCAGCACAACGGCTGCCACGGTGATCCCCGCCACCTACACCCAGAATGTGGAAGGTGGGAGCACCACACCAGCGGGCTGGACCCTTCAGAACCCCGACAACGGCACCACATGGAGCACTACCCTGCTCACCAACGGGGCGCTGTGTGCCAGCAGCCGTGCTTGGTCCATTGACTACTTCGCCTATCAGTCCACCGGCCAGGAGGACCGTTTGGTCTCACCGGTCATCGACCTCAGTACATCGGCGGGCACCCGACTGAAGTTCCACCACGCGTATGTCATCTACAGTGCCAGCTTCCAGGATGGCCTGCGTGTGGAGGTGAGCGAAAACTGTGGCGCCACATGGACCACTGTGTTCCAGCAGAGCGGTTCCGTGCTCGCCACTGCACCAGCCTCCACCACTGCATGGGTCCCCACGAACTGCTCGCAATGGCGCTTGAACGACATCGACCTGAGCGCCTATGACGGTGGCTCGGTCATGGTACGTTTCACGGGCATCAACGGATACGGCAACTTCCTCTACCTGGACAATATGACGATCGAGAACAACGGAGTGAAGCTCGCCTTGGACATGCTTCTGGAAGGACCTTACGTAGCAGCCACCGGCCTCATGCGCGATGACCTTCGTGCTGCGGGCCAGATCCCCCTGCAGGAGCCTTACACCGGCCTCGGTTTCACCCAGGCCGGCAATGGTGGCGGCGAATCGATCAGTGCTACCGTGCTGACCACCACCGGCAACGATGCCATAGTGGACTGGGTACTGGTGGAACTGCGAAGCGCAACCACGCCAACGACCATTGTGGCCACGCGCGCCGCTCTTCTCCAGCGTGATGGCGATGTGGTGGACAAGGATGGCACATCGCCCCTGACATTCATGGCGGCGCCCGGCAATTATCACGTGGCCGTTCGCCACCGGAACCACTTGGGCTGCATGACCAATACGTTCCTGGCGTTGACAGGGTCTCCGACGGCGCTGGACCTGACCGTCCCGAGCACCACGACCTTCGGAACGGAGGCACAGAAGACCATCAACGCACGTACGGTCCTTTGGGCAGGCAATGTGATCCGCGACAACAACCTGATCTACACCGGAACGGACAACGACCGCGATGCGGTTCTGCAAGCCATCGGCGGCACCATCCCCACGAACACCTCGGCGATAGGCTACCATGCCCAGGACGTCAACATGGACGGCGTGATCCGGTATACTGGGGAGAACAACGACAGGGACCCGATCTTGACCAACATTGGGGGTGTGGTCCCAACGTTGATCAGGCCTGAACGACTACCCTGAACGGATAATTGATCGTTGAACGGACCGCTCGATGCGGTCCGTTCGCTTTTTACGCGATCATCGGAACTGTATGAACGATCACAACGATCGCTTCTTCTTGAAGAACGCCTTCATCAGGTCCGCGCATTCGGCCTCAAGAACTCCACCGGTCACGTTGGTCTTGGGGTGCAGCAGCCTTCCGCCGATGCGCCTGTAACCGGCCTTTTCATCGAACGCCCCGAACACGATGCGTCCGAGTTGTGCCCACTGCAGTGCACCAGCGCACATCACACAGGGCTCCAATGTCACGTAGAGGGTACAGTCCTTCAGGTACTTCCCACCCAGATGATCCGCAGCGGCCGTGATGGCCTGCATCTCCGCATGGGCGGTCACGTCATTCAACCGCTCGGTGAGGTTGTGCGCACGTGATATGATGCGGTCCGCACAGACGATCACTGCCCCCACAGGTACCTCGTCCGCCTTGAAGGCCTGCTCCGCTTCGCGCAGGGCCTGCCGCATGAAATATTCGTCGTCATGCACGATCATTCCAGCAGGATGTTCACGTGACGGACCTTGTCACCGTTGGACGAACGAACGTGCAATGAATAAGCGCCTCTGGCCAGCCCCCCTACGAACACTTCCGTGCTTCCCATGCTGCCGCGCAACGAACGCACCATGCGCCCGGTGGCATCAAGCAACGATGCAGACCATGCCCTATCAGACCTCACATACAATAGGTCCTGAGCTGGAACCGGCCAGACATGCAGGTCGGTCGATCTGTTCTCATCCACACCCACGTTGAAGTCGACCGTGCAATCCAGGTAGTGGCTCTCATGGGAGCCGTCATCCACCACGATCCCTTCATCCGAAGGAACGCCATAGGTCCACGCGAAATAGAACAGCATCATTTCATCCGTGGTGGCCTCACCCAGGAACACCCATTGCGGCTCATCCTCCGGCAGGTTGGGGTTCGCCGTGGTGTTATCATAGGTGGCCTCACTGTACAACTCGCTCCCTGCTGGCAGGTGGATGGGCGAACGGAAGGAGTAGATATCCTGCCATCGGAAATCCCACTCCGGTATGTCGATGAGGTTGACGATCGCACCATCCGGCTTCACCGCCCAAGCCCGCATGCTCCGGCAGATCAGGTGAGCATGAGGACCGATGGCCGTGATGGTGGCGTTGATGGGCACCGTGTACTGCGCATTGAAGGTGCGCACCTCATTGGGTGGAATGATGAGCGGGCCGTTCGTGAGCGAGCTGGCATGGTTAAGGATGGGATCAATGGCAAGTTCCCGGACAAGGCCACCATTGCTCAACTGGATATTCACGCGCGTGCTATCCACCTCCACATTGCTCGTGGCGGGATAGTGGACCTGGATGACAAGATCAGCTCCTGCATCAAGCTTGATGCCCATGCCTGGCACGGTGAAGAAGGGCTCCGATCCGGGCACCCAGATACCCACGAGCTTGGCCCCGGATACCCCGATCCCTCCAAAGCTGGTGTACCCGGGTTCAATATCAGCGTCATCCAATGCCTGAGCCTGTCCACTGGCATCCTGGTAGACCAGTACATGGTGGACCATCTCACGATTGCCGGGTACCACCTCAAGACCCGTGATATAGCTGTTGACGGGATTATCAATGGGCAGTACGAAGCAACGATAGAGATCGGCAGAGGAGGCCGGAATGACATAATCCGGCATGATCGCGGTGATATCCGGTCCGGTGATGACCGCTTCACTGGCGTAAACAGGAGGTGGAGGCTCTCCGGAAAGATCACCGGCCGCAGCACCTCCATCGACCCAGGCCGCCAGGATATCGATCTCCTCCTGCGTCAAGAGGCGCTCATGCGCCAACGGTCGGTAGGACGGGTCGGGGGGCCAGGGGGGCATATACCCCGCCTGCGTCGCAGAGCGGATCTCGTTCCTCCAGAAAAAAGCATCGCCATATCCCTCCAGGCTGAAATGGCCCACGCCTCCATCGTGATGACAGGGGGTGCAATGGGTGTAGACGATGCACGCCACGTCGTCGCTCCATGTTGGGGCCTGGGCCTGCAGCATACAGGGCCAGGAGACCGCCAGGGCTATTGGAAGATGTGTTCTGCGCAAGGTCATGGCCATGAGGTTGGTAGAGGGAAATGAGCGATGACGATCAACGTGCTTCCTGGAGCAGATCACCGGCCGGCAGTTCCTGCACCAACAGGTCATCCACGCCGGGTTTGATGTCCTTGATGTTCAACTGTACGGTACGGCGCCCGTTCCATTCATTCTCCTCCACGGTATAAAGCACGCTAAAGGGCCTCCCGCTCTTTACCAATTCGAGATGACGCCCCTGCTTGAAGGCAATGGCATCGAACGATCGCTTGGGGTCATCCGGATGGCAAAGGCTCATCTTGATATGATCGTCTCCCACCAGACGGGCATATCCGGTATCGACCAGGCCCCTTGTAAGGAAAACAGGGCGCATGTTGGCCGGACCGTACGGTGCCATATGGTGAAGGATGCGCACGAACGGCTGGTCCAGGTCCTTCAATGTGACCTCCAGGTCCACCTCTTCCTCGGGGATCCGCATGTGCGGCGCAATTGTGTTGCGGACCACCTGTTCGAACCGTTCGCGGAACGGCCCCACTTGGTCCAATGACATGGTAAGGCCCGCCGCGTACATGTGGCCTCCGAACTGCTCCAGCAGGTCACCACAGGCATTGATCGCCTCGTACACATCGAATCCCTTCACGCTTCGTGCGGAACCGACCGCCTTGCCATTGCTCTCCGTAAGTACCACGGTGGGGCGATAGTGCCGTTCCACCAAACGCGAGGCCACGATCCCGATCACGCCCTTGTGCCAAGTATCATTGAATACCACCGTGCTCCAGGCATCGCGGAGGGCCTCATCGCTGGCAATACGGTCCAGCGCATCGAGGGTCATCTCCTTGTCCAATACCTGGCGCTGCACATTGTTGCCATCGACCCGCAGGGCGATCTGGTCAGCTTGTTGCTGGTGGTGCGCCAGTAGCAGCTCCACCGCTTGACGGCCATGCTCGATACGACCGGCGGCATTGATCCGCGGCCCGATGGTGAAGACCAGGTCGGTGATGCTCAGCTGTTTCTTCACATTGGCCATGTTCATCATGGACCGGATGCCGGGGCGCGGCTCGTCGTTCAGCTGCTTGAGGCCGAAGTGGGAAAGCACCCTGTTCTCACCGTTCACCGGCACGATATCGCACGCGGTGCTAACGGCCACGAGATCGAGCAAAGGCAGCAGCTCGGTGAGCGGGATATTGTTGTGCTCGGCGAGCGCCTGCATCAACTTGAAGCCGATGCCGCAGCCGCTCAGCTCCTTGAACGGATAGGGACAATCAGATCGCTTGGGATCGAGCACGGCTACTGCGGCAGGCAATTCATCCCCCGGGCGGTGGTGGTCGCAAATGATCATGTCCACCCCGCGTTCCGCTGCATAGGCCACCTTGTCGATGGATTTGATGCCGCAATCCAACGCGATGATGAGCCCGACCTCTTCATTCACGGCATGGTCAATGCCCTGGAACGAAATGCCATAACCCTCGGCATAACGATCGGGTATGTAGAAGGTCAGGTTGCCCGTGAACCGGCTCAGAAATGAATACACCAAGGCCACCGCCGTGGTGCCGTCCACATCATAATCCCCATAGACCATGATACGCTCGTTCTCACCAAGGGCACGCTCCACACGCTCCACGGCCTTGGTCATATCGGCCATCAAGAACGGGTCGTGCAACTGGGCCAAGGCCGGCCGGAAGAACACCGAGGCGGAAGCGGGGTCGATAATGCCGCGCTGTGCGAGCAGCTTGGCGGCCATATCGGGACAACGGTCGTGTGTAAGCGCTGCCACGGCCTGCTCGTCCGGTGCGGGTTTCAGGCGCCAACGCCTGGTCGGAAAGGAGCTCATGCCCCGAATGTAAGACCATGCAGCGGGAAGATCAACTGTCGATGAACACAACCTGCTAAGGTTCGCGCGGAAGAATAAGCCACGGTTGTTCGATCAGTGGAAACCACCATGGTTCAATGACTTCCGGACCATACGAACAGCAACCTTCCGGCATAAAGTAACAAAGCCCCCCACCCTGCGGTGGAAGGCCCTGTTACCTGTGGTTCCCTGCCTTCAGCAGTGCGCACGCAAGAGCATCCTATCGGTAGCCGTTGATGTAGGCATTTGCAATGATCTCGCTTTCGCGGATCAGCCCCTGCACGATCTCCCGGATCACACCGTTCAGCTGCTCGTCCGAATACCGGGTCAGGTCCTGGTACACGTGCGTTTTGCGCTTACTGCTTTTAATGAAGGCGATCTTGTCCTTCTTTGTCATGTGGCCTTCTACGGCAGGTGCGGCCAAAAAGATCCGGCCGGAAGGAAAAAAGTGCCGAAACCCGCGCTGGACGGCACATTCGTGAACGACGACGGGGCGCCTTCGGCACCCCGTCGCAAGTTCACCAGACCCGGGCTCCCCGCCCATGGCACTCACCCACCCCTGGGTGTGCGCCCGAAGTGTTCACACCATGGCCGCACCACCCGCGCGCCGCAGTTCATGCAGCCGTCGAAGGATGTCCATGTACCGGTCCACATCACCGGCAAGCAGGAGGCGTTTGGCCTGGAGCTTCAAGGAGCGGTAGAGGTCGATCGGGGCTTTCATGGCGTATTGGTTCAATGTTGTGCAAGGCATACTTTCAAGTGCCGTGCCAAACTGCCCTTACGTGCCCGGGGATGGCCAGTACATCACACGCCAGCGCCTATTTTTGTCAACGATGCATAGCGGAGCCTACCTCGTTGGTGTGGCCGGTGGCAGCGGATCGGGCAAGACCAGCCTGGTGCGCGCCCTCCGCAACAGCCTTCCCTCCGATAGTGTGTGCGTGGTGTCCCAGGACGACTATTACCATCCCAAGGAGCTGCAGGCCGTTGATGCCAATGGCAAGGTGAACTTCGACCTGCCCACCGCCGTTGACCTTGACGGATTGACCGAGGACCTGCAACGCCTGGTGAGCGGCCGATCCATCCAGAAAAAGGAATACACCTTCAATCAGGAGGGAAGGGAACCCGGCACCATCGAACTGCGGCCTGCGCCGGTGATCCTGGTGGAAGGCTTGTTCGTTCTCCACCATGAGCCCATCCGCGAACTGTTCGACCTTCGGGTGTTCATCGACGCGAGTGAAAGTGCCCAATTGGACCGCCGACTGAAGCGGGATGCGAAGGAGCGCGGCTATGGATCGGACGAGATCCTGTACCAATGGGAGAACCACGTGCTGCCCGCCTACCGTAATTTCCTATTACCGTACCGCCACTTGTGCGACCTTCACGTGGTGAACGAGCTGGGGTTTGAACGGGCGGTGAAGGTGCTCCGCAATCACCTGATGCATACGGCAGGCGTGAGCGAGTCCCCGGCCCTTCACTGACCGTAGAGTCGGTGCTGCCTGATGTAGCTGATCACGGATGGCGATAGCCGGTCATCCACGGGTCGCCATGCCCGAATATCATCGCGGATCCCCGTGGCCGAGATCGGCATGAGCGGTGCATCGGCAACAATATGGACCCCGGGGTGGCCGTGGAAAACAGTGGAGGCCAGATGGTCCTTCAGTCCTTCGCGCGGGTAAACCAGCAATCGATGATGCTCCAGGATATCCTCCGGGTCCTTCCAACGATGGAAGCCCGCGAGGTTGTCACTACCGATGATGAGGTCAAAACGATTGTCAGGCCAGCGTTGGCGCATAAAGCGCAGGGTGTCAGCCGTATAGTTGGGTTTGGGCAGGTCCAGTTCGAAACCGCTGGCCACAAGGCCCTCATGCCCCAGGACGGCCAGGCGCATCATGGCCAGGCGATGGTGATCGGGGCTTATTATCACGTCCTGCTTGAACGGATTCTGCGGGGTGACCACGAACCAGACCTGGTCAAGCGAACGAGCCTTGATCATGTGTTCGGCAATGGCCACGTGGGCGCGATGCGGGGGGTCGAAGGTCCCGAAGAGGCAGCCAATGTGCATCAGAACAGGAATAGGCGTACCAAGGAAACAGCCTCTGCGCAGGCGGCCTCCAGATCATCATTCACAATGGTGGCATCGAAGCGGTCCGCGAAGGAGAGCTCATGCACGGCCTTCTCCACCCTCACCTTGAGGGTGCCATCATCCTCGGTACCTCGGTCGCGCAAACGGCGCTCCAAGGCTTCGACCGAGGGCGGGCTCACGAAAATGGCCAGGGCGCGGGTCTGGTAGATCTCCTTGAGGTCCAAACCACCGATCACATCAATATCAAAGATGGCATGATGCCCCTCTGCCCAGATGCGCTCCACCTCACTGCGGTAGGTGCCATAGAAGCGGCCGGGATACACCTCCTCCCACTCCACGAACTCACCTGCAGCGATATTCCCCTTGAACTCGGCCTCGCTGATGAAGTAATAATCGCGCCCGTGGATCTCTCCGTTCCGCGGAGGGCGCGTGGTGGCGCTTACGCTGAACGTGAGTTTCAGGTCCTGGGCCAGGAGGTGTTTCACGATGGTGGTCTTGCCAGCACCCGAAGGGGCCGATAGGATCACACACTTGCCACGCTGCGGTCCGTTCATGAGGTTCAAAGCACGTTCAGCACTTGCTCCTTGATCTTCTCCAGTTCGTCCTTCATACGCACTACCAGCCGTTGCACGGTAGCATCATTCGCCTTGGACCCGAGGGTGTTGATCTCCCGCCCCATTTCCTGGGCAATGAAACCCAGCTTGCGGCCCTGTTGCTCATCGGCCTGAAGGGTCTCCATGAAATAGGTGCAATGCGAACGCAGACGAACGCGCTCCTCGGTGATGTCCAGTTTCTCCAAGTAGTACACCAGTTCCTGCTCGAAGCGGTCCTGATCCACGTTCACCTGCAGCTCGGCAAGCCGTGTCCGGAGCTTTTCGCGGGTTCGGTCCGTACGGCCATGGTCCAACGATTCCGCCTCTGAGAGCAACTGGCCGATGAGTGCGACACGCTGTGAAAGCTCCTGTTCCAAACGCCCACCCTCGCTGCCGCGGAACCGGTCGAACGCTTCCACCCCCTGGCGGACAAGGGCAAGGACTCCCTTCCATTCCTCGTCATCAGCACGGTCCGAGGTCGTGCTGACCACATCTGGCAACCGGAGCACTTGCGCCAGAATATCCGTTCGATCATTTGGTGCCACCTCGGCAGCGATGGCGTTCAGCTCCTGGTAATAGGCCTGGATGAGCGCTTTATCGAAGCTGGTGCGCTTGGCCAGCTGTTGTTGCTCGCAATGCACGACCAATTCGGCCTTGCCTCGCACGATCTGTTCACCTGCCCACTGCCGTAGCTCGGCCTCGCGGTCCTTGTAAAGCCCAGGCACCTTCACCAGCAGGTCCAGTTGCTTGCTGTTCAGCGAGCGCACCTCCACGGTGACCTTACGCTCCTTCACCACACCTTCGGCGCGGCCGAAACCGGTCATTGATCGCAACATGCGGATAGAATGGCCGCAAAGGTAGGCGTGCGTTCAACGCTGCGCTTGTTGTTCGCTATCGCTCCTGCTCACGAGGTGAACACCCAGGAAAATGATTGCTGCACACAGGACCTGCGGCCAACCCAGTGACGCAACATACTGACCGGGTATCCCCAGCCGTTCGGCACCGACCTGAACGAACAGCCACGTGAACACCGCGGCCAGGACCGGCTGCATGTAGATGTAGGTCCCCACCACGCTCGGCGACACCACGCCAAGCGCCCATGTGTTCAGCAGGTATGCCACGAATGTCACCATCACCACGACGAAACCCAGGGCCCACCAGACCGGCGTGCTCAATGCCGACCAATGCACGGCCATCAACTCGGACCACCCGAAAGGCAGCACCAGCACGAGCCCCAACAGAAAGGACCAGGCCATGACCGTGACCGCGGTATACTTACGCATCAAGGGTTTCACCAGGACGAGGTACAGACCGTAGGATGTGGCGTTGATGAGAATGAAGAGATCGCCCCAGGTGGATGCACCGGCCATTGAACCCGTCGGTTTCAGGAAAATGAGGATCAATGCACCAGCCGCACCCAATGCCACTCCCAGGACCTTTCGACGGGTGACCCGCTCGCCAATGAGCACAGCGGCCAGCACCAGCACCAATATGGGTGTAGCGACCATGATGATGCTCGCGTTCAAGGGCGTGGTGCGCATGAGCCCATGGAAGAACATGAGCTGGTTCAATGCCACTCCGAAGACCGCGCACAAGGCCAGGCGCAGCATGTCCGACCGGTACACACGTTCCGGACCGAACGCACGCAACAACCAGAATAGGAAGGTGGCGCCGATCACACGGAGCAGGATGAAACCCGAGGGTCCGATGACATTCGGCATGAGTCCTTTGGCCACGACATAATTGACCCCATAGATGAAATTGACCGCGAAGAGGGCCAGATGGGCGCGGGTCGTGCGGTTCATCGTTCGGCCTAACGGATATCTTTAGGGCCGTCGGCAAGGGTCGGCGACAAAACTATCGGATGAACGAGGTAGTGAAGGGAACGGACGAACAGGACATTCGGCGAAGCTTCCGGATGCGCAAGGTGCTTTTGCCTGTGCTGATCGGCATGTTGGCCGCAGGCTGGCTGCTCTGGCGCGACCTGGGCAAGGAGCGATTTGAGCGTGCATTAAAGGGCGGCGGTACCTACGCTTGGGTGGACGTCAATAAGAACAAGATCCCCGACCTGGCCGACCCGGCGGAGTTCGTGGCCGTAGAGAGCGGTAGCGGTGAATACCGAAGGCTGACCACACGCGACATCCTTCGAACCATTGATTGGACCTGGTACAGCACAGGCTGGTTGTTCCTGGCCGTGGTCGCCACCGCCTTCCGTGACCTGGGCTACATTTTCAGGATGCGGGTCCTTTCGGACGGGCACCTTTCGTGGCGCCAGTCCTTCAACGTCACCTTCCTCTGGGAGTTCGCATCAGCGCTCACTCCATCGGTGGTGGGAGGATCCGGTATAGCCATGTTCATCATCGGGCGCGAAGGAATACCGCTTGGGCGGGCCACGGCCATCGTATTGGTCACCGCTTTGATGGATGAACTGTTCTACATCATCATGGTCCCCTTGGTGTTCCTTGCCGTGGGCATGGAACACCTCTTTCCCGCCCAACTGGACCACGCTTTCTGGGGCTTGCCGATCAAGACCATCTTCGTCATCGGTTACCTGTTCATCCTGGTGATGGTGCTGGCCATCTTCTACGGGGTGTTCTTTCGCCCCAGGGCCTTCAAGTTCGCCCTGCTTCGTGTCTTCAAGCTCCCCTTCCTCCGACGCTGGCGGCCAGCAGTGATCAAAGTGGGTGATGATATTGTCCTCACTTCAGAGGAACTACGCGGCAAGCCCAGACGATTCTGGATAAAGGCCTTTGCCGCGACCTGTTTCTCCTGGGCCAACCGCTTCGTTGTGATCAACCTCATTGCGGCTGCGTTCTTCACGGTGAATGACCACTTGTTGCTCTATGCGCGACAGTTGATCATGTGGGTGATCCTGCTCATCAGCCCAACCCCTGGAGGTAGCGGCGTGGCCGAGATCGCCTTCTCGGGATTCTTCCGGGACCTCCTACCGGCGGTCGGCTACATCGGGGCCATCGCCGTTATCTGGCGTCTGCTCAGCTACTACCTCTACCTGTTCATGGGTACCATCATCCTTCCGCGATGGTTGCGCAGGACCGGCCACAACACACAGGGCTGACCGCCTCCACCTACCTTCGCCGCCCATTCCTTTCCGCATGAAATTCGGCACCAAGGCCATCCACGCCGGCGTGGAACCGGACCCCACTACAGGGGCCATCATGACGCCCATCTACCAGACCAGCACCTACGTGCAGGCAGCACCGGGCGACCACAAAGGCTACGAATACAGCCGCACCCACAACCCCACGCGCACGGCACTGCAGAACGCCTTGGCCGCGCTGGAGAACGGCAAGCACGGCCTGTGCTTCGCGACGGGCATGGCCAGCATCGATGCCATCGTGAAGCTGTTGAAGCCGGGCGACGAAGTGGTGAGCACCAACGACCTTTACGGTGGCACCTACCGTCTGTTCACCAAGATCTTCGAAGGCTTCGGAGTGAAGTTCCGCTTCGTGGACATGGGCGACCTGAGGAACGTGGAGGCCGCACTGACGCCCCGAACGCGCCTGATCTGGGCAGAAACCCCAACGAATCCGCTGCTCCGCATCATCGACATCGAAGGGCTTAGCGCGATCGCAAGAAAACAGGGCTGCCTGCTGGGCGTGGACAATACGTTCGCGAGCCCCTACTTGCAGAACCCGATCGACCTGGGTGCCGACATTGTCATGCACAGCGTTACGAAGTACCTCGGCGGCCATAGTGACGTGGTGATGGGCGCCTTGGTCGTGAAGGACGATACGCTTGCCGAGCGCCTGGCCTTCATTCAGAACAGTACCGGCGCCACCCCCGGTCCTATGGACTGTTTCCTGGTGCTGCGCGGCCTGAAGACGCTTCACCTGCGCATGCAGCGTCATTGCGAGAACGGGAAGGTGGTGGCCGAATGGCTTGTGGCACATCCCAAAGTGGATAAGGTTTACTGGCCCGGCTTCGCCACGCATGTGAACCATGCGGTGGCCGCGAAACAGATGCGTGGCTTCGGTGGCATGATCAGCTTCACCCTGAAGGGCGACAACATGGCCGACGCAACGCGCGTGCTCAGCAGCACCAAGCTCTTCTCCCTGGCCGAAAGCCTGGGCGGTGTGGAATCGCTGTCGGGCCATCCGGCGAGCATGACCCACGCCAGCATTCCCCGCGAAGAGCGGCTCAGGAACGGATTGGCCGATACGCTGATCCGCCTGAGCGTAGGTCTTGAGGATGCCGACGACCTGATCGCCGACCTTGACCAGGCGCTGGCCTGAACCTGCGGTAAGGTCTCCAAGGAAGGCGTGGCGATAAACCGCGAGCCGTCGCAGGCCCGGAAGTGAAGGCGCTATCTTGCGAAGCAACTCATTCCCACAACATGCGGAATTCCGTAGTGGCCATGGTCATGGCCTGTACATCATTGACCACTTTGGCCCAGGACCAGGGCTTCACTTGTCGTTCCAACGATCCGGCTGTCCTGCAGCGCATGGAGGCCGAACGCCCCGGTTTCACGGAGTGCGCCATGCAGGCCAAGGCACGACAGGAAGCACACCGGCAAGGCGCCCATCGGGGCGGAGGTGGCCCATTGATCATACCCGTGGTGTTCCACATCATCCACAATAACGGACCGGAGAACATCAGCGATGCCCAGGTGTATGACGCCGTGCGCGTGCTGAACGACGACTTCAACAGACAGAACCCCGATTGGACCAATGTGAGGCCGGAGTTCCTGGACCTCGTGGCCAATGTGGGCATCGAGTTCCGGCTGGCACAGCTTGATCCGGAAGGCAATTGCACCAATGGGATCACCCGGACTGTTTCCACACAGACCAACAATGGTGATTTCGAGATGACCCAGCTCATCCAATGGCCACGGAACAGCTACATGAACGTCTGGGTGGCCGCCAGCGCCAGTGGTGCGGCAGGTTACACCTACTACCCGATGTGGCTTGACAGCTGGCCCGAAGCGGATGGCATCGTGCTGCTCCATAGTTATGTGGGCAGTATTGGCACCAGTTCCGTCTCGCACTCCCGTGTGCTCTCCCATGAAGTGGGGCATTGGCTCAACCTGATGCACTGCTGGGGCGATAGCAATGAACCGGGCATGCCTCAGAACTGCATGGATGACGACCAAGTAACGGACACCCCTCTGACCGTAGGATGGACAGCGTGCGTGCTCAGCGGTGCATCATGCGGCTCCGACCTTGACAACGTGGAGAACTACATGGAGTACTCCTACTGCGCGAAAATGTTCTCCCGTGGGCAGGCCGAACGGATGTTGGAGGCACTGACCTCTCCCGTTGCCGAGCGTGATCAATTGTGGCAACCAGGCAACCTGCAACAGACCGGAGTGCTTGGAACACCTGTCCTGTGCAGTGCGCAATTCACTGCGAACATGCGCGAGGTCTGTGCAGGCACCCCGGTCATCTTCAGCGACCTGAGCTATAATGGTGTGCAACAGCGCGCATGGACATTTGGGGGTGGTGAGCCCGCCACATCAAATGCCAGCCAGCCTTCGGTGACCTACGCTACGCCAGGGACCTACCCGGTCTCACTCGTGGTCAGCGATGGGACCAACTCTTTGGAAGTGGTCGCCATGGACTACATCACCGTTCTGGCCAACCCGGGTGCAACACCACCCTTGGCCGAAGGCTTTGAGAACATTTCGACCCTGCCTACGGCGGAATGGAGCGTCCAGGACCCCGATGGAGATGGCGGTTTCACCCTTACGGATGCAGCCTCCTATTCGGGAACGCACAGTGCACGACTGCTGAACGGCCCCGCCAACTGGAGCCATAGCGATGCCCTGGTCTCCACCACCTACGACATGAGCGCTGCCGAGGACGTGACGATCACCTTCAGATATGCCTACGCGAAACGCGCTCCTTCCAATGAGGATGTGCTCCGTGTTCACGTGAGCAATGATTGCGGCGAGACCTGGAGCCTGCGCCAGAGCCTGAGGGCTTCGAACACCACCAGCAATGTGCTCACCACCGGAGGTATCGTAAATGGCACGTTCGTGCCTGCGGGTCCTGAGCAATGGGGTTACAGCGTAGTGAACAACATCAGCTCGGCCTACCACGCCCCGAACTTCCGATTGAAGTTCGAGTTCGTGAGCGGCGGGGGCAACGCGTTATACCTGGACGATATCAACCTCAGTGGTACACCCGTTGGGGTCTGGTCATTGGACAACATCGCCATGGGTCCAGTATTGGCCCCCAACCCGGCCTCCGACAATACCGTTCTAGTATGGCGGCCCGAAACGACAGGTATCTACGAATTGGAGCTCGTGGATGGCATGGGGAGGGTCGTGCAACGGACCACCATTCAGGGCAGGACCGGCATTACCGAGCGCACGAACATCGATCTTGTCGGCTTTCCGCCGGGTATTTATAGTGTTGTGGTGCGGTCCAAGGATGGGCGGTCATCGACCCGTTTGGCCGTGGAATGACAGAGGCTGGTCGATCAAACTCAGACGTTGACCTGCCATATGGCCCCCTTCATAGGAAGGCGGACAGGGTATGACCAGCCGTGGGCCGTTTCAGGATCACCAGCTTGTATCGAACGATCGACGTGCCTGTGACGTTCCGTTGATAACGGGTTCAGTAGTTTAGGGACCCATTTGGTACACCTGCACCCCCGAACCGTCATGACCCTTCGACCCTTTGCGTTCATTATCGGACTGGCATCCACCCTCGCTCTTATTGGCCAGGACGGAGCCGTACACCCATGCGGTGCGAACGACCTGCGCAAACTGGAGCGCTTCCACCACAACGACCCTGCTGAATTGGCCCGCATCGAGGCTGCTGAAGCCGAGCTGGAGGCGTTCACGCGTGCTTTCGAAGGTGCCCCGAAAGGAGGTACCGCATATATCATCCCTGTGGTGTTCCACATCATCCACAATAACGGTCCGGAGAACATCAGCGACGAGCAGGTCTTTGATGCCATGCGGGTCCTCAACGACGATTTCAACCGGTTGAATACCGATTGGCAGAACGTGAACGATGCTTTCCTGGGCATTGTGGCCAACGTTGGAGTGGAGTTCCGCCTGGCCCGCAAGGACCCCCAGGGCAACTGCACCAAAGGCATTACGCGCACCGTTTCGACCCTGACCAACGATGGTTCGCAGACCATGAAGGACCTGATCCAATGGCCGCGGAACAAATACCTGAACGTATGGGTGGCCGCATCCGCTGATGGTGCTGCCGGGTATACCTATCGCCCTTCCGCTGTGGCCAACTGGCCTGCAGGTGATGGCATCGTGCTGTTGCACAACTACACGGGCAGCATCGGGACCAGCTCCCCATCCAGGTCCCGCACATTGACCCACGAGGTGGGTCACTGGATCAACTTGGCACACACCTGGGGCAATTCCAACGAGCCTGGGCTGGCCTCGAACTGCAGTGACGATGATGGCGTGAGCGACACTCCCAACACGATCGGGTGGACGACCTGCAACGTGAATGGTGCCACCTGCGGGTCCCCGGTTGACAACGTGGAGAACTACATGGAGTATTCCTATTGCTCCAAGATGTTCACCGAAGGGCAGAAGACGCGCATGCTCGCTGCGCTCAACTCCGGTACCGCACAGCGCAACCAGCTATGGACGGCCAACAATTTGACCGCCACTGGTGTCGGCATCGACCCGGTACTATGTGCTGCGGAGTTCAGTGGCACGGCACAGACCATTTGCGCGGGTACCACGGTGACCTATACCGACCAAAGCTTTCACGGTGTCACCTCGCGCACGTGGGACTTCCCGGGCGGCACGCCGAGCTCGAGCACGGATGCTGAGGCAACAGTGACCTACACCACACCCGGCGTTTACCAGGTGGGACTCACCGTTAGCGATGGCACCAACACATTGAACACCACGGCAAATAACTACATCACCGTACTGGCCGACCCCGGGATGCCCGCTCCCTTCACCGAAGGTTTCGAGCCCATGAGCTCGTTCCCATCAGAGATGTGGACCGCAGTGAACCCCAATGGCGACAACACCTTTGTCCCCACTACTGCGGCCGCCTATTCGGGCAACCAGAGCGTGCGGATCATCAACACCGCGTCGATGTCCGGCAGAAAGGATGAGCTCGTCTCCTCCACCTTTGACATGAGCGATGCCGAGGACGTGACCATTTCGTTCCGCTACGCCTACGCGAGGCGCTCTGCGGCCAATGACGATATCCTTCGCTTCTACGTCAGCGCGAATTGTGGTGCCACGTGGAGCCTGCGAAAGACACTGCGTGCCAGCAATACCTCCACGAACGTGCTGGTGACCGCGCCGAACACCACGGCCTCATTTGTTCCCAACGGACCGGACCAGTGGGGTTATTCCATTATTGATAACGTGAGCACGAGCTTCCATAGCTCCAGTTTCCGTTTCAAGTTCGAACTGGAAAGCAACGGTGGTAACAACGTGTACATCGATGACATCAACATTAACGGAATGCCCGTTGGTCTGGCGGAGACGCTGAGCAATGCGGGTGGCGCCTTGGTACTGATGCCCAACCCGGCCACCGATGTGGCCCAAGCCATCTTCGAGGCCACCGGAAAGGACCGTGTGAGCGTGGACCTGCTCGATGTTACGGGCCGCTTGGTGCGCGAAGCGTTCCAGGGCCAGCTTGGCACTGGGCAGCAACGTGTGGAAATACAGCTCGGTGGTCTTCAAGGCGGCATCTACTTCGTTCGGGTGGTCCAGGGTGGCCGCTCAGAGGTGGCCCGTTTAGTGGTGCGATGAGGGCGTTGACCTTCGTATCCGCCCTTCTGCTGTTGGCCGGATGCGGCCGAGTGACCGATGGCACCAAGGATGCCCTGAACAAGGGGGGTGAGCTGGCCGGTAAGGCAGCGTCCGAGGTGTTGGAAGGGGTGACCACTGGCGTGGAGAAAACGCTGGCCGTGGAGGTTTCCGTTTCGGAGGGTCTCGGCGCGCGTGGCATCACCTTGGGTAGTCGGGATGTGGCGCAGGACGCCGAAGGCCGCACCAATGCGTTGGTGGTCTATCTGGTGGCCGAAAGGGACTTCAATGACACCTTATCGGCGATGGCCTATGACAAGGAAGGGAAGGAAATGGGACGTGCAATGCTTCCGGTCCAGTTGGCCGCAGGGAGCGCCGACCATTATGTGTTCCAGTTCCAAGCACGCACGGACCTGACCCGCAAGAGCAAGGTCGTGATCCAGTGACCGGCATAGGACCAAGGGGAAAAAAGGGAAGGCCCATCCTGCTCGGATGGGCCTTCCTTTTCGCAGAACGGTTCCTTCTATTCCTTGAAGCCGACCATGATGGCCACACAGCCAACATGGACCATGTCGCTCTTACCCTTGGTCGGCACCCACACCACCACGCGCATCTGCATGGTGCTGGCGGCCTTTAGGTCGAAATGGTGCTTGGGCTCATCCGCCAGGCTCTCGAAGATGATCTTGTTGTTGGCGTCCACCAACTTCCAATTCACCTCGCCCAGGATGGGGTGGCTGCACACCATCACACGATACTCTTGCCCACTGAAGAAGGTAAGGTTCACCTCGGCCTCCTCTCCCGGGGCCAGCTGGGCCGCATTGAACGACTCGTTGAACTTGTATGGGGCCAGTTCGGGAACACACTTGTTCTTGGCGAAACTGCGGCACTGGGCCGAGGCTCCAGCAGCCACAAGGAACAACGCGCCAGCCAACAGGGTGGATGCGAAGGGGGTCCTAACGTTGCGCATGGCGGCGATCAGTTGATGTAGGTATTGCGAATGGCGGCGACCTTGTCCCGAATGGCGGTCAGTTGGTCATCGGTGAGCGTGCTCTGGGCATTGCCTCCACCGACCACGGCAACGCCGCCCTCGGTGCTCACCGTTGTTTCCTTTGCAGTGGTGGCTTCCTCCCCGCTGAAAAGGGCGGCTATGGCCTCCAGATCGGACTTCACGCCATTGAGCGCTGGTTCATCCACCTCGTACGAAGCGATCAAATCGAGCAGGTCCTTGAGTGAGTAGTGCTGCTCGGCGATACGCTGACGCAGCTCGGGAGAATCGTTCGTGCGGGCCACCTGGGTCGCGATGTACAAGCCTTCGACCCAACCACCGGCGATCATGAGCGCGCTGATGTTGTCGCGTCCGTTCTCCTTCAGGTAACCATCCACGTTCCAATAGGTCTCGCTGATGATGTCCAGCAGGGCATCACGGTCGTTCTGGCTGCGCTCCATGGCCTCCAGCGTACTGTCATTGAACACGCTGCTCACACCCAGGCGGTCGGCCAGTTTCTTTGAGCAGGAGGTGTAGAACATGCTCTCCTGAGTGTGTTTGAACACACTGGCATAGCTCAGGTCCGCGCCGTAGATACCCAGGTTCAAGGCCTGCTTGCTCGCGGCCGTGTACTTGTCCACGTTCTTCACATCGTTCAGGATCTTCCCGTTGTAGGAGGCGCCTGCCTTCTTCAACAGCGAAGCGGTCTCCATGGGCGAGGGGATGTTGTAGAAGATGTTCTTGGTCTTCTTCATCCGGTCGGCCACCAAGGCACTGTCCTCGCTGTTCTCGACCTGGAGTTGGTCCTGTTGGGGCTGTTCGCCTCCGCAGGCGCTGAACACGGCCAGGAAGGCCAACAGCATCGGCCAGTTGTTCGATCGCATCGCGGTCATGGGGTTGTGGGGGGAATTGGCGTAAAGGTCCATCGCATGGGAGCGGGGGTCAGTGGGCTTCGAGCCAGTTTTTCCCCATGTTCATGTCAACAACGAGCGGTACATCCAGTGCGATCGCGTTCTCCATGAGCTCTTTCACGAGCGCTTGTACGCGATCGGCCTCTTCAAGTTGCACATCCAGCACCAGTTCGTCATGTACCTGTAGTAGCAGTCGGCTGCGAAGCCCATCGTGCAACAGTCGATCGTGGATGCGCACCATGGCCAGTTTGATGATATCGGCGGCCGTTCCCTGCATGGGCGCATTGATGGCGATGCGCTCGGCCTGTGCCCGCACTGTCTGGTTGGCGCTGGTTATATCGGGCAGGTAGCGACGCCTGCCGAAAAGGGTCCGTATGTAGCCATGCTTCCGTGCGAACTCCACCTGTTCGTCCATGTAGCCACGTACACCAGGGAACTGGGCGAAATAGTCGTCGATGATCTGCTTCGCTTCGGTACGGGGGATGCCCAGGTTCTGGCTGAGGCCGAAGGCCCCCTGCCCGTAAGCTATCCCGAAGTTCACGGCCTTGGCCCGGCTGCGCTGTTCCCGTGTCACCTCGGTCAGGTCAACATTGAAGACCTTGGCTGCTGTGGCCGCATGGATATCGAGCCCATGGCGGAAGGCATCCTGCATATTACGGTCGCCGCTCATGTGTGCGATCACGCGCAGTTCGATCTGGCTGTAATCGGCGCTCAGCAGACGGTGTTGGTCATCCCGAGGCACAAAGGCCTTGCGGATCTCGCGTCCTTTCTCCGTGCGGATGGGGATGTTCTGCAGATTGGGGTCCTCGCTGCTCAAGCGACCCGTGGCAGCCACGGCCTGGCGGTAGTTGGTGTGCAGCCGCCCGGTGCGGGGGTCCACCATGGTGGGCAACGTGTCCACATAGGTGCCCTTCAACTTGCGCAGGCCGCGATAGTCCAGGATCATGGGGACCACCGTATGGGCATGGACCAGCTCAGTAAGTATATCCTCACTGGTCTGGTACTGGCCGGTCTTGGTCCGCTTGGGCTTCTCGCCGCCGATCTTCAGGGTCTCAAAGAGCACATCGCCCAATTGCTTCGGGGAATCGATGTTGAACTCGATGTTCCCACATGCCTCCTTGATCGACTTCTGCAGATCCAGGATATCCTCGTTCAATTCCTCGCTGAACACCTTGAGGGCCTCCACATCCAGGCGAATGCCTTCCATCTCCATGTCGGCAAGTACCCGCACCAAGGGCATCTCCATGTCCTTGAAGAGCTCCTCCAGAGCATCCTCCTTCAAGCGTGGCGCAAAGGCCTCATACAGCTGCCACGTGATGTCAGCATCCTCTGTTGCATAAGCCGCCACTTGTTCCAACGGCACATCGCGCATGCTCTTCTGGCCTTTGCCCTTCGGGCCGATCAGCTCGGTAATGGACACCGGGCGATACCCCAGCACGGTCTCGGCCATGTAGTCCATCCCGTGCCGTAGCTCAGGTTGCAACAGGTAGTGTGCGAGCATGGTATCGAACTGGGGGCCCGCCAGATGCACACCGTAGCCCTCGAGCACGATCAGGTCGTACTTGATGTTCTGACCGACCTTCAGCGAACGTGCATCCTCAAGCACCTGCTTGAACCTGCCAACAACGACCTCTGCTTCCTTGCGCTCCAAGGGCACGGGCACGTACCATCCCGTGTGTGCTTTCCAACTGAATGACAAGCCCACCAGTTCGGCATGCCGCTCATCAAGGCTGGTGGTCTCCGTATCGAAGCAGAAACGCTCCTTTGCGGCCAGCAGTCGTGCCAACTCCTCCTGCTCCGTTGCTGTGGCCGCAATGAAGTACTCATGCGGAGTGGAATGGATGGTGGCCAACGGGCCGGTAAGCAAGGGGTCCTCGCCGACCAGCTCTTCCTCCCCGGCGCCGAACATGTCCATTTGATCCGAAGGCACATTTGCCTTGGCACGCTTTGCTGGAGCAGCAGGCGCCTGCAGTTGTACCTCTTCCCCCAGCACGGACTTGAGCAGATTGCGGAACTCCAGCTCGCTGAACACCTCCATGACCTTTTCCTTGTCCGGGGGATCCAGGTGCAGGGCATCATGGTCGATGTCCACGGGTGCATCCACGATGATGGTCGCCAATCGCTTGGAGAAGACCCCCTGGTCCTTGTGCTCGAGGATCTTCTCGCCCAACTTGCCCTTGATCTCGTGGGCGTGTTCGATCACCGATTCGAGGCTGCCGTACTGCTGCACGAGCTTGATGGCCGTCTTCTCTCCCACTCCGGGAATGCCCGGGATGTTGTCAACGGCATCGCCCATCAGGCCCAGGATGTCCTTCACCTGATCGGTGCTCGTAAGGCCCCAGCGGTCACAGATCTCCTTGGGTCCCAGCACCTCCGGGGGGGCACCGGCACGCCCAGGCTTGTACATGAGGATCTTGTCGGTCACCAATTGTCCGAAATCCTTGTCGGGCGTGACCATGTAGGTGGTGTACCCCTCCTGCTCCGCCTTCCTGGCCAGCGTACCGATCACGTCATCGGCTTCGTAGCCATCGCTCTCCAGCACGGGAATGTTGAACGCCTCGATGATCCGTCGGATGTACGGTACGTTGCTGCGGATGTCATCCGGCATTTCCTGCCGGTTGGCCTTGTACTCGGTGTGCTCGATGTGGCGATCGGTGGGCGCAGCGGTATCGAACACCACGGCGATGTGCGTGGGCTTCTCGCGCTTGATCAGGTCGAGCAGGGTGAGCGTGAAACCGAAGGCCGCACTGGTGTTCAGCCTCTGGCTGTTGATGCGCGGCGCCTTGATGAAGCTGAAGTAGGCACGGTAGATCAACGCATAGGCGTCGAGCAGGAACAAACGCTTGTCCTCTGTGGCCGTGTTGCTGGTCAATGGTGCGTCGAATTGATCGGACATGGGCCGAAGGTAGCGCGGCCGTCACAGGCAGGTCGGTACTACGCTCCGCGCCTTGGACCACTTGGAAAGACGAAGCCCCCGCTCATCGCAGGGGCTTCGGTATTTGACAGGCCTGCGCTCAGCGGACCACTTGGAAGGCACGGGCGGCGCCCATTCCTTCCGCAGTGCGCAATGCGTAACGGTACAGCCCGACCTCAAGGCCCGCAACATCGAGCACGATCTGCGAACTGCCCGAGGCAACACGCTGCTCCATCACCTTGCGACCCGTGGCATCGAACACTTCGATGGTTGCGGCCACCTTCAGCTCGTTCAGCGGAATGGTGATACGGTCCGAGGCCGGCACCGGATAGGCCTGTCCCAGCGCATCGGCCAGCATGGCCTCGAACTCGGAAACGCCCACCACACCGTAGAACCAATCGTGGCTTACCTGGACCATGGCAAGGGCCACAGCAGCATTGCTCATCTGCTCAGGGCCCACACCGAAATACACCACCTTGTAGGTGCCATTATCGCAACGCAACGCGCCGATCTTGTTCACGTTGGTGCCATAGTGCAGGATGCCCACTGCCGGCGCGATCGGGGTGATCTCCTCGGGATAGGTGTTGTTGTTGAAGACATTGGCCACCGTGCTGTTGGGCAGGTTACCGAAGACGTCATCCGCATCGAAGAAGTTCACCGAGCTGTTCGCGGTGCTGCCATCGGCCACATACGTGGCGTACATGTGCGACGCATAAAAGGCCTGTGTGATGGCCGTACCGTAGCTGCCCGTGGCGCCGCTCTGGTCCCAACCAATATCCTGACCAGCGATCATCACATCACCACCGGCATCCATGTGTGCTGTGAGCACGGCTACTTCGTCATCGGTGAGCGACGGGAATGTCCAGCTGATGTTCATGTACAAGTTGTTGACCCCGGCCAAGGCGCCCTGTTCACCAAAGCGCATGAACTTCGCCTTGCTTGTTGCGGCAAAGGCCTGGTTCCCGGCCTGTTGAAGTCCGTCGAGGTACAACTGTTCCCATGGCTCGGCACCGGTGTGGGTGACGACCAGGTCGGTAATGCCACTGATCACGTTGAATTCCTGTTCCAGAACGGGAGCACCTGGATCGTTGATGGATACAATGGACAACACGTATCGGCCGATACCCGGCGTTGCGCTCGGGGTCACCTGAACGGCAATGGTCGCCGTGGCGGCATCGGCCACGGCCATGGTTCCCGGGTTCGCGATCGCCACTCCATTCACCGATACCGCACTCGTCCACGATACCGGGGAACCATAGCTGGTCAGCGTTACTTGATAGTCCGCAGCAGTGCCAAGCACATTGGTGAGGGTGCTGTTGAAGGTGCTCAGCTGACCATTGCTTCCCGCCACATGGGTCTGCTCAGGGCCGTTCAGTTCGCCGATCACCAGGGTGGTACCACCATCGGCGGGCACCTCACGCACTTGGTACACTTCGCTATGGTCCTCGCTCACAAAGGCCACCACTTCGCAATTGGCCACGTTCCATTGCTCGGGCACCGTGAATGTGTAGGTGCGCACCAAGGAGGTGCCTTGCGTGGTGGTGTTCACTGCTTCGCCCCAGGTGCCGGTGATGTAGCTGCGTAATACATGGTTGTGCTCGTAGTCAGTATGGTTCCCGGAAGGGCCGTAGTCCGTCTGTGGTCCGATGATGTTGCTCTCCACCAGCAGCACACTGATGTAGTCGTCGCCACCAGGGCTGTCCGCCGTATAGAGCAGCTCGACGCTCACGGTCAGTTCGCGCGTGCCCGCATCGAATGCACTGGCCAGGCCCAGGTTCACGGGAGAGGGAAGCGCGAGCATCTCGTTCACCGCTCCCTCCCATGCACCACGTCCGAGATCATCGGCCCCATTGAAAAGGTGCCGGTTGATGACGCCAGCAGGATATCCACCAATGGTGAAATAGGAATCGATGGCCGTTCCGTCGGCGGTCCGGAAGTCGGGCTCACCTGCGGCGGGTGTCGCATAAGGGCCTGCATGTACCCCTACCACGGCGATACGAGGACCATGTTGTGCCTCCAGCGCAGCCGCAATGGCATGTCCTTCGGGGCAATAACCACAGTGGATACCGGTGAAATCCTCAAGAAGAACGGTCCTGTTCTGCGGGGAGGTGGAAACCAGCGATTGGCCGAACGCCACCGAGGGCAGCAGGGCAAGAAGTGTTAGGGTCCTGTTCATGGTCCGGGTGAATGGTTGACCGTGAAAGTACCCGGCCTCCCGGATCGGCCCCGTCATGATCACCCCTCGCTTGGAGTGCTTCCGGTGTCTCCTTGGAACTTATCGCTCCCTCCAGACCACCTCCAGCACGGTGCGACCCACCGCGTTGAGCGTGGCCCGATCGATCACATCCATATTGTCGGCATGTGTGTGCCAGCTGGGATGGAATGAGCCGGACGCCTCGTGGTACTCGATCACATCCACCGTGGGTATCCGGAGGTCCCGGTTGATGGGCACATGGTCATCCGTCCCCACGAAGTACTTCGTCTCCTGGATGAAACGATCACCATGCCCGAGGGCTGCTGCCGTGCGCCACACCTTGGCCACAATGGCCGGAGCGAACTGCATGCTGATGGCCTCGCGGTAGAACACGGCATCCTTGGCACCCACCATATCGAGCAGGATACCGAAGCGGGCCTTGTAACCCGGCACATGGGGGTTCTTGGCGAAATACTGTGCGCCCAGTGCCCATGTATCCATACTGTTCTCCTCCATGGTCATTGCGCCACTGGGCTGTCCATGGTCCTCCACATCGGTAAAAAGGATGTCCACACCAGGACCGTGCTCCTTGGCGACCAAATGCCGTGCGATCTCCAACAGAACACCTACTCCGCTACCACCATCATTGGCGCCATCGATCGGTTCATTCTTCCGCACATTGTCCTTGTCAGCATAGGGGCGGGTGTCGTAATGCGCGAGCAACAGGACCCGGTCCGGAGCATCGGGCTTCCACCGTGCGATGATGTTGCGCAGAGGCAGCTTCTGACCGGTGTACACTGTGACCGAACCGGTCTGCTCGATAACCTCGGCACCGGCGGCCTTCAGGCGGGCCACCATCCAATCGGCACAGGCCCTGTGGGCGTTCGTTCCCGGCACCCGCGGACCGAAGTCCACCTGCCGCTGCACGAAGGCGTAAGCACTATCCGCATTGAACACAGGTGTTGGTGGAAGTTCCGGCAGTGCGGGCTCGGGCACCGTTGAGGTCGCCGGCTCATCGGGTGTGCAGGCCGCCAGCAAAAGCACCAGCAACAGGGGCCAGGCGTTCAGGTTCCAGTGATGGTTCATGCGCGTTGCCATGTGGTGCCCTCCTTGGTGTCCTTTAGTACAATGCCCAGCGACGCCAATTGATCACGTACGCGATCGCTCGCCGCGAAATCCTTGCGGGCCTTAGCCTCGGCGCGCATACGGATGAACTCCTGCACGAGGCCGTCCAACGCGGTATCGTCGCCCGCTGCGGCTGTTTCGGTGCGCAGGCCCAGCACGTCGAACACCATGGCCTTCATCAGTGCGCGCAGGTCTTCGATCGCCGTTGCACCAAGCGCCACTTTCCCGTCATTGGCCGAATTAATGAGCCGGACGGCCTCGAACAGCTCGGCGATCATCACCGGCGAATTGAGGTCGTCGTTCATGGCCGCATGGCAGCGCTGGGCCAGGGCGCGAACGGCCTGCTCCTGCGCAGCGTCGGCGTTGGTGGCCGGCCTCAGCTTCTCCAGCGTGTCCATGGCGGTCATCAAGCGCTCCAACCCCTTTTCCGAGGCCTGCATGGCAGCATTGCTGAAGTCGAGCGTGCTGGCGTAGTGGCACTGCAGCATGAAGAAGCGCACGGTCATGGCGCTGTAGCCCTTCTCCAGCAACTTGTGGTTGCCGGTGAGCAGCTCTTCCGGTGTGAAGCCGTTCCCTTCGCTCTTGGCCATCTTGCGGCCGTTCACGGTGAGCATGTTGCCGTGCATCCAGTAGCGCACCGGGGCATGGCCATCGGCCGCCACGCTCTGTGCGATCTCGCACTCATGGTGCGGGAACTTCAGGTCCATACCGCCGCCGTGGATGTCGAAGGTCTGACCCAGGTATTTGGTGCTCATGGCCGAGCACTCCAGGTGCCAGCCTGGGAAACCTTCGCCCCAAGGACTGGGCCACTTCATCAGGTGCTGGGCCTCGGCACGTTTCCAGATCGCGAAATCCAGCGGACTGCGCTTCTCCTCCATGCCTTCCGTGTCGCGCGTATTGGCCAGCAGCTCGTCGATCTTCCGTCCGCTCAGTTCACCGTAGGCATGTTTCTCCGCGAACTTGGGGACATCGAAGTACACGCTGCCGTTGGCCTCGTAGCCGTAGCCGCTTCCAATGATCCGTTTGACCATCTCGATCTGCTCGATGAGGTGTCCAGTTGCAGTGGGCTCGATGCTCGGTGAGAGGATGTTGAAGAGCCGCATCACATCGTGGAAGCCATTGGTGTACTTCTGCACGATCTCCATCGGTTCCAGCTGCTCCAGCCGGGCCCGCCTGGCGATCTTGTCCTCCCCCTCGTCCACATCGCCCACCAGGTGGCCCACATCGGTGATGTTGCGCACGTATCGCACCTTGTAGCCGAGATAGGTGAGCCAGCGATACAGCATGTCGAAACTGAGGAAGGTGCGCACGTTGCCCAGGTGCACATCACTATACACCGTGGGCCCGCAGACATAAAGCCCCACATGGGGCGGACGAAGGGGTCCGAACTCCTCCTTCCTTCGCGTGAGGGTGTTCGTGATGTACAGGGGGCCGGGTGACGGGGCCGGCATGGTCTTCGCGCACGCAGGCGCCGGTACA
>JBKDXR010000023.1:0-52324 GCA_046306055.1 Flavobacteriales bacterium | reverse complement strand
GATGGGAACCCTTGCGGCGACCACCGATGAAGCAGGTGTCTATTTCGTGGATGGCAAAAGCGCTCCGAATGTCATCGACACCTTGAACGCTATGTTGTCCTTTTCCAAGGATGGGTATTTGGTGTTGGAGGAGGAAGTGAGCCTCGTGGTGAACGGAACCGCTCCGATGGTCCAGCTGGGAGCATACTATTTGGAGCCCTATGTGGACCGTGCGATCCAGCTACCGCATATCGTGTATGCCAAGGATCGCTATGAACTGACCCCTGAGGCAAGGGACAGCCTCGAGGCTTTCTACCAGGTACTCGTTGACAACCCTACGCTCATGGTCGAGGTACGTTCGCACACGGATGCACGTCCAGCACCTCAGTTCAAGGGTGGTAACGCAGAATTGTCCAAGAAACGGGCTGAGTCCTGCGTGGCCTATCTGGTGGAACGCGGTATTGATCCTGCCCGGCTGGTTGCCATTGGCATGGGTTCCGATGAGCCGCTGATACCTATGGACTCCATCAAGCGGGCCCGTTCGGCCGAGGAGAAGGAACGCCTGTACGCATTGAACCGGAGGTCCGATTTCAGGGTTCTGGATAACGATACGTTACGCCCTCAATAGGCTTCGTTGACCTTGAGCGCTGAGTTGTCGATGGGACCTGAATTACTCCGTTTGCACCAGCTCTTGCTGAAGCGCTTCGGCGATCGCTACGCCCGGAACCTGCGCGGCGGCCATCCATTGCAAATGAACTTCGGGGCTCCCCTATCCTTTGGGCCGGCAAGCAAGTGCACCGATTGTCCGGCCACCAAGTACAGACAAGATCTCCCGTTCTGGCAAGGGTCGCTGCCCAAGCGCTACATGTTGGTGGCGCAGGATGCGGGCAAAGGCGAAGAGCATCCGGATCGGTCCGAGTTCAACACAGTATTCTCCATCCACCGGCTGTTCAATGAAGGGGAGGGATACTTGAAGGAAGCGCGCCATGCCCGTTACCACGCCTATCTGTGTTCCATGTTGCCAGAGGCGGATGACCTCGGCTCCATTTATTTCACTGACCTCGTCAAGTGTGCATTCTCCACGGGTGGTCTGGATGCTTCATCCTGTCCATGCAGGAGCGACCTGTTGATCGAGATGGCTGCCGTGCGGCCCCAAGTGGTGATCTTCTTCGGATCTCAGGCTTTTGCTGCGGGCAAGGCCATGCTTGAGGCACAAAGCTTTGCCTTTCAGGCGCTGGACGAACCTGTGCGTGTGCGTGTGAACAAGAGCCGTGAGTTGACCATTCAGATGGGCCGTTGTGCCGGCCGGAAGGAGTTGTTCCTTGGCATCCCACAGCTTGGCCAGAACCGCTATTCCAATGAGGGTTATTCGCGCATGTTGGAAGTGATGCGCGCCCGGGTGCGGCCGGTGATCATGCAGTACATTTCCGATCCGGTGGATTGAACCGTGTCACCATGTTCGGCTTCAAGGGTAAATACGGACTCTCCTTCAGCTGGCGTCGCTTGCTGGGCTTTGCTGGCCTGCGTTCCAGCATCGCCCACCGCACGGGCGTGCCCACCACGCGTGGTGGTATGGAGCGCAAGATCGGGCGCTACATCCTGCGGCTGCTCTTCGGTAGGCGTTGAGAACGGGTGGTGGAAACAACGAACATATTCCCATGACACGCCATCGGAATGAAGTGGCAGGCACCTCGCTGTGGATGGTGGTCCTCTACCTGTTGAGCTCGTTCTTTTCGGCGCTCATCTTCAGCATCCTCTTTCTGAGGACCCGCGGTCAGGGGCGAGGGGGCATCGGGTGGCTGTTGCTTGCCCTGCTGGCGGCGGGCGTGTTCGGCACCATCAGCTACAGCCTGGTCTTCACCTCAGGGCCTGGCCACGATGCTGGTTGGTATTACCTGGGCCTTTCCACATTGGCGGCGAACGGTGTAGCGCTCGTCATCCTGTTCCTGTCCCTGTTCATCAAACGCCGATGATCCATGGGGCTGTTGCAGAGCTTGATCGATGAGGTTGTATCACTTCCTGCCTCCGTCAAGGCGGTGGAGCTTCATCCGCACGGCACCACCAGTTATCGCGTTCCGCTGGGCTATGCCCTGGTGAACGCGTTCCTCCAAACGGTGGACTGCGTGGTCATGCCGGCGTTGGTGGTCCTGCTTTGGGGAAGCGGGTTCCACGGGATCGTGCGCTGGCCGCTGATCATCCTTGCTGCGTTCTCGGCCGGGTTCTCGCTGTTCCAGGCCTTGTTTTACTTCTTGAAGCCTGCGGACAGATACGTTGCTTTCACCGACCGGCTGCTCGGCGAGACCGCCGTTGGCCAGGTGCTTGCCGCGCTGCTTGGCCTGCGCATCCATTACCGTATATGAATATGGCATCGCGCAAGAGGAGCCCTGCGAGAAAAGGCAGGCAGGATGCCCATGATGTTGAGCTGCAACGTTCGCTGGACCGCTACGGCATGAAGCTCATCAAAGTGGTCGGCGTGGTGGGTGTTGCCCTGGGCCTGGTGATCCTGATCGCCTTCTGGTACTGGGTGATGGGGAAGCTCATCAGCGTGTGAGGACGATCCACGCACCCGGTCTGTTCACATGTCCCTGGGCCGGCCGGGCTGGACATTCACCAGAGCATCCCGATCGTCGCGGGAGCCATCGCCAGCAACAGGTAAAGAACACAGAGCCCCAGCACCAAGCGCAAGGGTCCACGGAGCGCCGGGCGTCCGCCATGCAGTTCGAGCAGCCGTTCACGGCCATGGGCCACCTCCGCATCATCCGCCTTCCAATACGGTATGGCCGCTGTGAGCAGCGTGGCAATCCCAATGGTCCCGACTTGGAACAAGTGTAGGGGGACGTCCAGCGCGGCCGCGCTCTGTGCCACGAGAGATGAACCAGCCGTGGTGCCGGTCAGTAGGTGCCAGAGGAAGGCATACGCCAAGGCTGCGATCATGGCGGTGAACTGGACCAATGCTGTAACACGCGGCAGGTACCAGCGCAGGATGAACACCGGGCCTACGCCTGCGGTGATCAGGATGCGGTCCCAGAAAGTCTCCATCGTGTGGTCGTGCACGAAGAGCCATAGGAAGCCCAGTGCGGAACTGAGGAGCATTGCGCCAACGGCTGTTCCCTTGCTCCGCTCGATGCCCACATGGTGCTTGACGAGGTTGCCATCGATGAGCCCTCCGGCCCAGTGTTGCAGGTTCAGCAGTAGGAACATGCCCGAACAGAGGTAGAAGGCCACGAGCAGGGAAAGCCATGGTCCCCCGTGGAGCTTGCTTCCCACATAGGCGAAGTAGCTGCCTTGTTCAGGCGTATAGCCGAAGGAGAGGGGAAGGGCGAGGAAGATGCCGCTGATGAGCACCATGCTCCCGGAGGCGACCACAGCGCCCGTTGTGCCGGCACGTTCAGTGCGACTGGCAAGCAGTTTCTGGCCGACCATGGTGGGCAGGTCGATGATGTGCGCGAACCACCACAACACCAGCAGGGGTGCAAGTAGATCGATGGGGGTAAGGTCCTGGAACCAGCGATGCCAGTCCGTGGTGATCGGCAATTTGGCTTGTGAGCGAAGACCGATCACCGACATGCCGAGCAGGGGCAGGGTAAGGACTGCGGCGACAAGACCGACAAGGCGGTCGATACGGATCCGTTGCCCGAACGAGTTGATGGTCGCACCGGTCAGTAGCAGCGTAGCGAGAACGATGAGGGCGGTCCGGCGCTCAAGCCCGATCGCTTCGGTGAGCACCTGCTGCAAGGGCATCAGCAGCAGGCACATCAGGATCGGGATGACCAGCACACCGAGGAGGGTCGAACGCATGGCGTGCAATCGCATTGCCCAAGGACCACTGAACCGCCACAGGAGGAACTCGCCCTCAGTGGATAGGGGAAGTCGGCTCCACAGCGGTGCGAAGAAGGCCATGGAGAAGGCCATCCCGATGAAACTGCTGTAGTAAATGAGCAAGATCTGCGGGCGTGCCAGCAGCACCGCATCGGAGATCATGCCGTGCAGGGTCAGGACATGCACACCCGGTAGGATGGCAAGGGCAAGGGTTGCGGCGCGATGGATGCGGGATGCGCCGAAGTGTTCCGCCACTGATGAATGAATTAGCTCTCCGATCCCAATATATTGTGCTCTGTATTACACCGACCGCCGATAAACAACATTATGCCAGCTCCAAGACACGAGTTCAGCAAAGCCGACCGTGATCTGCTGCGCCGGTCGTTGGAAGCGCAGTTGGACATCCCCTTGGATGGCAAGACTGCTTGTGTGAAGGTTTCGGACATACTTAAAGCGCAAGGGGGTTATGCCCCTTCAGGGACAACGCTCTACCAATTGCTTATTGCTCCAATAGGCGACCGGCGGCCGTATTTGGAGACACTGCATGCGTTGGCCCGACTGCTCGGGTCCGCGAACTGGCATGCGTTCCAGTCCGGCAGTTCACAAGTCGGGCCTGAGCCGGCACTGCGCCTGGATCAGGTGTTCGCTCTGCCTGTGCTGCTTGAGACCTGTATCCGCAAGGGTAGTTACGAGGTGCTGGATGACTTCCTCGATCAATGGCTCGACCGCATTGACCACGTGGCCATCTTCGATCTTGGACTGGCCCTCTACACGGTGCTCTATAAACAACCGGAAGTGGTAAGGCCGTTCGTAACGCGCTATGCTGCCCATCCGGTGGTCCGCAGAGGCTTGTTCGAGTTGATGGCCGATCCCGATTTCCAACTTGCCCATGCGGACGAAGGCCTGCAGCACTACCTCAGCGCATCCAGGCCCATGGATGACGAGCAGGGGTTGGGGGATCGCCTCTTCGCAAGGTCCATGCTGTTCAGGCATCACGTCCTGAAAGGGGATGCGCGTGCCGCTGAAGAAGGCCGTCGGCTCTATACGTACCCGCTCGGACCGGACGAACTGAGCGCCGTGCATCTCTTTCCTGCCGCGCGATACCTCACGTACGCCATTTGGTATGATGTGCTTCAACGGCGGACCGAGCGACGCAAGCACCGGGAGTCCATGGTGATCGAATGGGCGGCGGCACGGCTGCTCCAGGACAGGAGTGAACTGGAGCGCAACATCATTTTCCATACGCTTCTGGAAGGCTTCGAGAAGGCGCGTGTGTTGGACCGCGTCATGCCAGACCTGCTCCTGTTGTTCCCGGAGGTCGACCCGGATGCGCTCGCCGATCCACAGCGCCGGGCACAGCTGTTGTCCGACCGTGAACCCAATGGGCTGCGTGTCCACTTCAAGAAGGTCATTCGCTCGGCATAGTCCAGATCCCGCCCATGTTCATGTCGACGTGGTGGCGGCGGATCGGGCCACCTTCCAGGAACATGTCGCGCTTTCCGCAGATGAGTAAATGCTGGGAAGGGAAAAGGCGAGGCGTCCAAGGATAAGCCCTGACCAGCCATCAAAGTGCCGCGGTTCAGTGGATGTTTGCCCAGTGATGATGTGTCGTGCCGGACTACACCGCCGGCCCACCCGTGATCCGCACATCCCCGCTCAATGGGCCATCACTGGTGCGCTTCATCAGCTTCAGTTCCTGGCCATCGAAGGTGGCGTAGGTGTAGTAGCTGATCCAGTCGCCGAGGTTGACGTACCGGCTGCCCGGTGCGACCTCCATGTCGATCGGCAGGTGGCGGTGGCCGAATATCATGAAGTCGTAGTGCTGCTTCTTCAGTTCGTCCTTGCAGTACTGCACCAGCCATTCCTTATCGGCGCCGAGCCACTTGCGGTCGTTCTCGTAGCTCTTCTTCCGGCTGCGGCCGCTGAGGAAGTCGCCCAGCCACAAGGCGAAGTTGGGATGCAGCCGCGCGAAGAGCCATTGGCACACGGGGTTGCGGAACACGCCCTTGATGAACTTGTAGCCGTGGTCGCCCGGGCCCAGTCCATCGCCGTGACCGATGTAGAAGCGTTTGCCGCCGATCTCGCGCACGATGGGCTCGCGGTGCACGATCACGCCCGTCTCTTTCGGCACGTAATCGAAGATCCACATGTCGTGGTTGCCGATGAACAGATGCACTGGAATGCCACGGTCGGTGAGCTCGGCCATCTTCCCCAAGAGCCGCACATGCCCACGCGGCACGGCGCGTTTCCACTCGAACCAGAAGTCGAAGAGGTCGCCGAGCAGATGGATCTCCGCAGCGTCCTTCGCCGCTTCATCCAGGAAGTCGCAGATCCGTTTTTCCCGCGCCAGGCTACTAGCTGCATCGGGCACGCCGAGGTGGAAGTCGCTGAGGAAATGGATCTTCTGGCCGGGCTGCATGCTGCGCGAAGATCGGTCTTTCCCACGCTCTCCTGTTCGGCGAAGAATGGGCCGCCGCAGGTCAGGGCTTCAGTTTGCGCAGGGCCTTCGTGGGGTCCATCCGCTCTATGGTGAACACGAAGCGGATGCGATCGCCGATATCACGGCCTGCGGTCTCTTCTTCCGTGCTGATGCGGTCCGACACGTAGAGCGGGAACCACACTTCGAGCACATCGCGAACCACCGGTATACCCAGTCCGGCCTCGAAATAGGTCGCTGTGCTGGTGCTGCTGCCGGCCTCGGTAATGGTGGTCACTGGCACCCATCCTGCGCTGGCGAACGCAGCGATGGGAAGCTTGAACGGGAAGTCGAGCTCGGCGTTGAGCGAGGCGGTCCAGGATTCACTGCCTCCTTGTGCGAACGGTGTCTTGAACCCGCCCTGTTGCTTGTTGAACTGCTGCCCGGTGAGACCGGTGGTGGCGCCGCGTTCCAAATAGGCGTGGTCGTAGAGCAGGTCCTCAGGTCCCCACGAAAGCCCCCAGGCCTGCAGGGTGTTCCTCAGAGCGGGGTCGCCGAAGAAGGTGCCGCCGAACGCCCTGAGGCGCAGTTGTTTGCCATCGGCATTGTACGTGAAGGCGCGCTTGACCTCCAGCGAAGCACGCACGAAGTTGCCGTCGTCGAGCGCGTCCTGGGCCAGCACGGTCAATTGGATCCATGTCGGCCCCAGCTTACGGTCGTTGCGGGCCGTGTATTGCAGTTCCCCGTTGAACTGTTCGAAGAGCGGGAGGCTTGAGGGGAAGCGGTGGTCGGGGTCGCTGAGGTTGGCCTCATAGGCATTGATGTAAATGCCGCGCAGACCAATGCTGTGCTGCCAGGGGCGGTTCAGTGGATCGCGTTTGATGTCGAACACGATGTGTGGAGCCACTTTCTCGTAGGCGGCCACATTCCCATGGTCCTGGTAGATGGAGGATGAGCGCAGGTTCAGGCCAAGGTGGATGTTCTGGAACAGGCCGCTCCGCAGCCGGTCGAAATGACGTTCGATGCGGGCCGCACCACCGATCCGTTGGCTGGCGAAACCATACACCGGGGCCACCACCCACTCGGTGCGCTGGCTGGGGAAAAGGGTGTTGTAGGCGGCAACTCCCAATTGGAACCCATCGTGTCCGTTCCACGCAGCCACCGGTGTCCAGTACACACTGCGGCGATCGTCCTTTTCGACCCCGGCGAGCCACTTCAGTTCGGGCTTGGCCCAGCGGCGCAACAGGCCATGGTTGCGCACTTCGTTGTTGCGCCGGTCGATATCGAGGGTGCGGGCACCGGCGTCGATGCGGATGCGGTCAGCGTTCGGCCATGGGTGTTCAAAGCCGACTACGTCATGCGGAGACATGAACCACTTTGTCCCGAGCGTGTCGGAGCCTCTCCATGCCGTTACGGGCACCGGAATGGAATCAAGGCCTGTGTTCTTCAGGTAGAACGTTTGGTCCGACTTCAGGCGGAGGGCCTTCACATCCACCTTCATGTCAGTACCGATCAGCCCATCGAACATCCACCCCAGGTCCTTCCCGCTCTCCCGCTCGAACACGCGGCGCACATCTTCCGGCCGCGGGTGCCTGAACTTCCATTCCTCGAAGTAGGCGTGCATGCAGCGGTCGAAGAGCGCATCGCCGAGGTAGGCGAACAAGTGGTCGAAGACCAGCGCGGTCTTGCCATACACGATGCCCCCGTAGTTGATCTGCGTGTAGTCGTGTGCGCACTGCTCAATGGGCTGGTCCAGGTTGCGGCGTGCATTTATCCGGTACACCGCCTCGCTGCGGAAGCGGTGCCCGTCCTTCACGTGGCCGAAGAGCTTCTTTTCACCGGGTAGTCCGACGCCGGGTTCGCTGTTGGGGTAGCGGAGCCGCATGTACCGCAGTTCCACGAAGCTGTTCATGCCTTCGTCCATCCAGGGGTGGTCGCGCTCGTTGCTGGCCAGGATGCCATAGAACCAGTTGTGGCCCACCTCGTGCGCGATCACGTTGTCCAGGCTCTCGGTGCTGCCCATGTTGCCGATGATGGTGATCATCGGGTACTCCATGCCGCCGCCCGCGCTGATGGTGCCATCCACCGCGGTGCATACGGAGTAGGGGTATTCGCCCACCCACTCGCTGTAGCGCAGCACGCTCTGGTTGAGCGACTCAATGCCGATGGCCTTCCATTCCTCCGCGTTCTTCGGGGTGAAGAGGGCCCAGGTCGTCACCGTGCGGCCGCTTTGGGGCAGCACCACTTTTCCTTTGCGCACAACGAAGCGCTTGTCAGCGAACCACGCAAAGTCATGCACGTTGTCCTGCACGTAGCGCAGGGTCTTCATTTGGGTCGAAGAGGCCGGGAACTGGTTGTAGAGCGGCTTGCCCGTGTTGATGTCGGTCATGGGCTCCGGATACTTCCACTCCCCTGAGGCCATGCGGTCCATCAGTTCCCGTTCCTGTTCGTTCTGGAGCACGCCCGTAGCACCCACCACGTAGTTCGTAGGCAAGGTGATGGTCACATCGTAGCTGCCGAACTCGCTGTAGAATTCGCCCTGGGTGAGGTAGGGCATGGCGTGCCAGCCGTTCTTGTCGAATACCGCTGGCTTCGGGAACCACTGCGTGATGTGGTAGGCCTGGCCCGTGTGCCCGAGCCGGGAGAACTTGCTGTCGGGCACCTTCACGCGGAAGGGTGTGCTGATGTCCACCGTAGCGCCCGTGGCCAGGGGTGTGTTCAGCTTGATCCAACCGATGTCGCCGTGTTCCGGGTGGTAGCCCCAGCTTAGGCGCGATCCGTTCGTTGTGAAGTCCAGGCTGTCGATCAAGCCGCGCTCTTCCTCCTTCGCAAAGTGAAGGTCCAGGGCACCGGACGCGGCCAACTGCTTGCTCAGCGCCGTGTGCTTGTCGCGGTATGCGTTCGGCCATAGGTGGATCCAGATCGTGTCGAGCGTGGTCGGGCTGTTGTTCGTGTAGGTGAAGGTCTCCTTGGCATGCAGGTAGTGCCCGCCATCATCCAGCCTCACCTCAATGGTGTGGTCCACCCGCTGTTGGAAGTAGGTGGCGCGTCCATCGTTCTGTGCGAAGGACAGCAGTGCCGGCAGCAGACCGGCGACGAGGGTCGGGTAGCGGAACATGTGGCGAAGGGTGTTCATATGACGGCATTGGTGCCACATGGGTTACAGGATCACTTGCCCAGCAGCTCGGCGAGCTTTTGCTCCAGCTGTTCGCCGCGCAGGCCCTTGTCCAGGATCTTGCCCTCGCGGTCCACCAGCACGGTGTAGGGTATGCCCGTGACCCCGTACTCCTGCGCTGCGGCATTGTTCCAGAAACCGAGGTCGCTCACGTGTTTCCAGGGCAGCCCGTCGTCCTGGATGGCTTTCACCCATGCCGCATGGTCGCGGTCCAGCGATACGCCGAGTATCTCGAAGCCTTTCTTGTTGAACCGCTCGTACACGCGTTTCACATTGGGGTTCTCCATGCGGCAGGGACGGCACCAGCTGGCCCAGAAATCGATCAGGACGATCTTGCCGCGCAGGTCGCTCAATGCGTAGCTGCCTCCTTCAGGCGTGTTCTGGCGGATCTCCGGCGCTTCACCACCAATGGGCAGCAGGTTGCTGAGGCGTTTCATTTCCTCTTCCTGCATCTTCATCTGGACCTCCTGCTGCTCGATGCGGTCCACCTGGTCGCGGAACATGGCGAAGAAGCTCGAACGGCCCATGACAGGACGGAGGTCGTTGCGCACCTTCTTGAACAGCTCGAACTCGTCCTGTATGTTGAGCTTGTTCACGGCCGTGAGGGCAGCGGGCGTGTTGCTGTGTTGCAGCACGAACTGCTTGCATTGCTCGTGGAACGTAGCGTTCAGTGCATTGAAGGCCTTGATGGACGCCGTATCCCCGGGAGCAGCGCTGATCGTGGCCCGGAGCGCTTCGCGTTGGGCATCATACTTACGGGCATCGCTGTAGAACTGCAGCAGCGCATCGGTATGCACGGAGCCACTGGCCTTGGTGGGTTGTGCGAACGCACCGGCCTTGGCCTCGATGGTCAGCTCTTCGGCGCTGTCCAGGGCAACGATCAATTGCTCGTTGTCCAGGCCGATGCGGTAGAAGTCCAGCGGCAGCGCGATGGTCTTTAGAACACCCTTGCCCTGTGCGTCCAACTTCACGGAGTCCACATGGTAGGGCATGTTGTTCTCGAATCGATCGAAGTACACGGTCTTGCCACCGGCACCTTCCACCGAAAGCGTGATGGCCCGTTTCGCAGGGCCGCTTTCACAGGAGGCAAGCGTCAGGGATGCGGCGATGAGCGCAATGGTCGAACGGTTCATGGTCGGAACGATCACAATGTTTCCAGAAGACGACGTACAACTTCGTTGGCGCGTTTGGGGTCGGCCTTACCCTTGGTGCCTTTCATCACCTCGCCCATGAACAGGCCGAGCAGGCCCTTGTTGCCGTTACGGTAGGCCTCCACCTTGTCCGGATACTGGGCCATGGCCTGTTGCATGATGGCCGTGATCTCGTCCTCGTTGGTGCGCTGCACCAGGTCGTGCTTCACGGCGAGTTCCTCCGCAGTGGCCGATGCGTGTTCGAGCATCAGCGGGAACAACTTCTGGCTGGCGATGGTATGGCTCACCTTGCCCGCGTCGATCAGTTGCACCAGGCCCGCGAGGCGTTCAGCGGTAATGGGGAACTGCTCCATGGGCAGGCCACGCTCGTTCATCCAGCTGCGTACATCGCCCATCACCCAGTTGGCGGCGCCCTTGAAGTTGTTCGTCCCGGCGATCACGGCCTCGTAGTACAGCGCGGTGGCCTTGTCGTCGGTGAGGATCCCCGCGTCGTAGTCGCTCAGGCTCAGCTGTTGGGTGTACTTGGCGCGCAGCTCGCGGGGCAGGGGAGGCATCTCCTTGCGAATGGCCTCCTTGGCGGCCTCGCTCACCGTGATGGGCTGCAGATCGGGCTCGGGGAAGTAGCGGTAGTCGTGCGCCAGTTCCTTGCTGCGCATGCCCACGGTGCTGCCTTTGCCGGCATCGAAGGTGCGCGTCTCCATATGGATCACACCTCCCACATCGAGGATCTCGCTCTGCCGCTGTGCCTCGAACTCAATGGCGCGCATCACGTTGCGGAAGCTGTTCATGTTCTTCACCTCGCAGCGCGTGCCGAACTTCTCGGAACCGATGGGACGCAGGCTGATGTTCGCATCGCAACGCAAACTGCCTTCCTCCATGTTGCCGTCGCAGATGTCCAGGTAGCGCACCAGGCGGCGGATCTCCACCAGGTAGTCGTAGGCCTCCTGTCCGCTGCGGATGTCCGGTTCGCTCACGATCTCGATCAGCGGCACACCGGCGCGGTTCAGGTCCACCAGCGTGTTGAAGGGGTCCACATCGTGGATGCTCTTGCCGGCATCCTCTTCCATGTGGATGCGGGTGATGCCGATCCGCTTTTCGCCGCCTTCAACGGGAATGATCACATGCCCCTTGGTGCAGATCGGCGTGTGGTCCTGCGTGATCTGGTAGCCCTTGGGCAGGTCGGGGTAGAAGTAGTTCTTGCGGGCGTAGTGCATCCACGGCGCAATGGTGCAATCCGTGGCCAGTCCCATGCGCACGGCCAGCTCCACCACCTTCTTGTTGGCCACGGGCAGGGTGCCGGGGTGGCCCAGGGTGAGCGCGCTCACATTGGTGTTCGGGTGGTCGCCATAGGCGTTGGGGTCGCTGCTGTAGGCCTTGCTGGCGGTGATCAGCTGGGCGTGCACCTCCAGGCCCACCACCAGTTCATACTTCCCGCTCCAGTGGGGTGCTCCCGTGCCGGTCACGGCTTCCTTCGTGGTGCTCATATCAGCAGCTGGCGATCAGTTCCTTCATGATCAGCGTGAGCTTCGGCTCGGCCTTTTCGGCCACACGCTGCACCATTTCGTGGGTGGTCTTTTCAATGCGGCCCTTCACGCCCATGTCGGTGATCACGCTCATGGCGAAGCAGGGGATGCCCATCTGGCGTGCGGCGATCACTTCAGGCACGGTGCTCATGCCCACGGCATCGCCACCGATCACCCGCACATAGTGGTATTCGGCCGGCGTCTCCAGCATGGGACCCGTGAGGCCCACATAGCAGCCCTGTTGCAGGCCGATCCCGTTCGCCTCGGCAATGGCGCGGGCTTTCGCGATCAGCGCTTTGTCGTAGGGTTCGCTCATGTCCGGGAACCGCGGCCCCAGCTCGTCGATGTTGGGACCGATCAGCGGGTTCGGGAACAGGCAGATGTGGTCGTCCAGGATCATCAGGTCGCCGGTCTCGAAGGCCGGGTTCACACCGCCACAGGCATTGCTCACGAAGAGGCGCTGGATGCCCAGGTATTTCATCACCCGCACCGGCAGCACCACGTCGCCCATGGTCCACCCTTCGTAATAGTGGAAGCGGCCCTGCATGGCCACCACGGGCTTGCCACCGAGCAGGCCGAACAGCAATTTGCCCGGATGGCCTTGCACCGTGCTCACGGGGAACTCGGGGATATCGCCGTAGGGAATGGCGAACTGCACGTCGATCTCCTTGCCCAGTCCGCTCAGCCCGGTGCCCAGGATGATCCCGGTCCCGGGCACGAAGCCATTGGTGGCCTGTTTCAGGTGGTCAGCGATGCGCTTGATGCGTTCCAACATGGCGAATGATCAGGTCGGCGAAATGTTCCGGTTCGTTCAGGATGACGGTCCGCACACCGATCGTTGCCAGTGGCAACCCTTCCAGCGGGCTGCCAGCGATCACGGACCGTAGCCGGGCGGCGTCCTTCTCCGTGGTGATCAGCATTTTCGGACCGGCCGCGAAGCTACCAAAAACGTCCGCCAGCCGTTGCAGTTCCGGGGTGGTGAAGTCATGGTGGTCCGCGAAGGCGATGTGCTCCACATGGCCGCACAGGGAGCGCACATGCATCACGAACGGTTCAGGTTGCACAATGCCGGTGAACACCAGGGCGCTGGTTTCCTGTGCGGGGAATGCGGGCACATCCGTTCCGTCCATCCAACGGGGCTCGCCGTAGGCCATGCCGGCAAAGAACAAGTGCTGCTCCTCGTGTAGTCCCAAGCGCTGGCGCCACTGTTGCTGCTCGGCGGCGGTGGGTACGTCCACGCATTTGGTGACCACCACCACCTGTGCGACCCGGGCCCTGGAAGGCACGTCGCGCAGGGTGCCTGCAGGCAGCAGCGCATCGTCGCAGTAGGGCCGTTGTGCCGTTGTCAGCAGGATCTTCAGCCCGGCATCCAGGGCGCGGTGTTGCAGGGCATCGTCCAATACCACCGCCCTCACCCCGGGTACCAGCTGCTGGATCAGGGCCACGGCCTTCACCCGGTCAGCGCCCACGAACACACGGGCCGCCGGAAAGTTGCGCTTCACCTGAACAGGCTCGTCGCCACTGTGCGCCGCGCTGTCCGTGGCCTGCACCTCGTGGATATCGGTGCTCTTGCGGCCATACCCCCTGCTCAGTGTGGCAATGGGTCGCACGCCCTCCAGCACCCGCAGCACCAGCTCCAACATGGGGGTTTTGCCCGTGCCTCCCAAGGCCAGGTTGCCAATGGCGATGGTGGGTACGGCAGGGCGTGTGCTCTTGAACAGGCCGCTGTTGTAGAGGGCATGGCGCGCATGAAGGATGGCCCCATAGGATAGGTTGACGGGCCAGAAATAGATCCTTCGGAGCAGCATCGCGTACTTTGCGGGAACGATCATTCAAGGCGAAAGATGCGCATCAAAGAGTTGACCGCCGCCCTCGAGGCCTGGGCCCCCCGTTCCCTCCAGGAGGATTACGACAACAGCGGCCTGCAGGTGGGCGACCCCGATGCCGAGGTGACTTCGGCCTTGGTCTGCCTGGATTGCACCGAGGAAGTGGTGGAAGAGGCGGCGCGGCTGGGCTGCGGGCTCATCATCAGCCACCACCCGGTCATCTTCCGTGGGCTGAAGAGCCTGGCTGGCAAGGGGTACGTGGAGCGCACCGTGCTCGCGGCCATCCGGCACAACATCGCGTTGTATGCCATCCATACCAACCTGGACAATGTGCTGGCCGGGGTCAATGGCGAGATCGCCGCGCGGCTGGGGCTTGCCGATGTGCAGGTGCTGGCCCCCAAGCCGGGGCAGTTGCGCAAGCTGGTGGTGTATGTACCCATGGACCATGCCGATGCGGTGCGCAACGCCATTTTCCAGGCCGGTGGTGGCCACGTGGGCCATTACGATGAATGCAGTTTCACCGTAGGGGGCATGGGCACCTTCCGGCCGGGACCGGGCACCAACCCCTTCCAAGGCGAACAGGGCGTTCGTGAGCAGGTGACGGAGTTCCGGCTGGAGTTCATCTACCGCGTACCACAGGAGGCAGTCATCCTGTCCGCCTTGCGCGCCGCCCATCCGTACGAGGAGGTGGCCTACGACCTGCTGCCCCTGGCCAATCCGGACCGGAGCATCGGTTCGGGGCTGATCGGCACCCTGCCGGAACCCATGGAGGAGCGTGCTTTCCTGGAGCGGTTGAAGGAGGTCTTCGGGTTGCAGGTGGTGCGCCATACGCGGCTGTTGGACAAGCCTGTGAAAAAGGTCGCATTGTGCGGAGGATCAGGGGCTTTCCTCATGGGCAAGGCGAAGGCCGCAGGGGCCGATGCCTACCTCACCGGCGATGTGAAATACCACGAGTTCTTCGACGCGGACAGGCGGCTGTTGCTGGCCGATATCGGGCACTACGGCAGCGAGCAGTTCACCATGCACCTGATCCAGCGCAGGTTAGGGGAACTTTTCCCTACATTTGCCGTCCGTTTGACGGAAAAGGTCACGGACCCCATATACCATTTTTGACCCATGGCGAAGAGCGACGTGAAGGCTCCGGAGAAGGAAGTGAAGCCCACCAAGAGCAGTGCAGCATCTAAGGCTGATGTCACGGTTGCCGAGAAGCTCGTCGAACTGTACCGCCTCCAGCACATCGACTCGCAGATCGACCGGATCCGCGTTCAGCGCGGCGAACTGCCCCTGGAAGTGCAGGACCTGGAGGATGAAGTGGCCGGTCTGGAGACCCGCCTGAAGAAGCTGCAGGACGAACTGGCCGAGATCGAAGGACAGGTGAGCGACAAGCAGAACCTGATCAAGGATGCCAAGGCCCAGATCAAGAAGTACGAAGGCCAGCAGGCCAAAGTGCGGAACAACCGCGAGTACGACAGCCTGAGCAAGGAGATCGAGTTCCAGAACCTGGAGATCCAGCTGGCCGAGAAGCGCATCAAGGAGGCCAAGGCCCAGATCGATGCGAAGAAGGCCGTGGTGGAGGAGAGCAAGTCCAAGCACGATGAGCGTCGCAAGGACCTGGACGTGAAGAAGAAGGAGCTGGACGATATCGTTGCCGAGACCGAGAAGGAGGAGAAGGAGCTGCAGAAGCAGAGCGATGTCGCTTCCAAGCACATCGAAGAGCGTCTGCTGAGCGCCTACCACCGTATTCGCAGCAATGCACGCAACGGCCTGTCCGTGGTGCCGGTGGAGCGTGGTAGCTGCGGTGGTTGCTTCAACAGCATTCCGCCCCAGCGTCAACTGGACATCAGCAGCCACAAGAAGATCATCGTGTGCGAGCACTGCGGACGCATCCTGGTGGATGAGTACGTGGTGGACCGTGTGCGCGGAGCGCAGTAAGCGCCTACCGTTCGAACTTGAAAAGCCCCCGGATGACGGGGGCTTTTTCGTTGGGCTGAGCGACGATGGCTACGGTCTCAAGCTCACGGTCAGCATGGTCCGGAAGCTGTTCCGTTGCTCCGTGGTGGCGTCCACCAGCTCGGCGTCGTACTGGAAATAGCTTCGGGAACTGGTCACCATGTTCAAGCCGAGGTCGATCCCGATGTGGTCCGTGCGGTAACCCACGCCGCCCGCATAGGTCCGCTGCGCCTGTCCGTGGCGCGGGTCGCTTTCCTTGTACGGATCCCCCACAAAGCCCCAGCCCACGCGATAGTACCATGCACCGTGGCGCCATTCGGTTCCTGCACGGATGCTATGCACGGGCCGAAAGCTGGAGGCGATGATCAGGTTCTCGGCCTGGAAATCATAGGCGCCGGGCTCTTGTGGGCGCATTTCCATTTTTCGCGGGTCGGTGTAGCCATAGTCCACGCTAACCAGTCCGTTCTGGCCGGCCACGTAGGCCGCGCTCAACGCCAGCCGCCACGGGCTGCGGACCTTGTAGGTGAACAGCCCGTCGGGGGAATCGGCCGCATAAATGGTCCTGCCCAGTGCATCCGGTGTCCTGAAGTACGTGGCCATGCCATAGAAGAAGGCATCCGTCATGTCCATGCCCTTGGCGCTATGATAGGCCGCACCCATCCGGAACCTGTCCGAAAGCCGGGCGATGATGCCTATCTTCAGATCAATGCCAGTGCCCGTGGTGTTCAACTCCTCGGTGTACGTCAGTTCCCGCAGATCAAGGCTTTCGTCCAACGTGGTCTCCGTGTGCGTTCGGGTCCGCTCGAACCGATGGTTGGTAAAGCCGACCGAAGCGCCCAGGTAGATCTTGTCCATGTAGCTCCCCGAATAGAAGAAGGAGGTGTTCGAGGAGGCGCCTTTGCTCTGGGTGATCTGTTCCTGTGAGGTCAGGCTACCGAATGGGATGGCACTGATGTAGGTGTTCGCGACCGTGTCCAAGGGGTCGATGCCGTAGGTATCCCACGCCAGGCCCGCTGAGAAGGGGAACTGGGTGGAGAGGTCCCCGGACCTTGTTCCATCGGCCTCGTTCACGAAGGCCTGCAGTATCGTGCTGGGTATGCTGGTGCCCAAGGCCCGGCTTTCCCATTGGTAGCTGGCCTGCCGGTCGAACGCGATGCCGTAGGTACTGCTCCGCCACGTACCATTTTTTTCACTGGGGTTGTGAATGGCCAGCGTGAAGTTGTTGATGTGGAAGTTCGTTCGGGTATCGGTGGCGGTGGTCCCGTAGTAGGTGCTTTTCGCCGTGTTCACCTCCAGGGAAGGCGTAATGGAAAGCTCGGTGACCCTGTAGAGCCCCATGCCGGCCGGGTTGATGCCGATGGCCGCACCATCAGCACCCAGTGCCCCGAAAGCATTGGCAAGTCCCGTACTACGCCCCGTGCCGCCTATTTGGTAGCTGCTGATGCGCAGGGCGTCCTCCTCGTTCTGGGCAGTTGCGCCAGTATGGAGGAACAGGGCGACCACCAGCAGTGGCCATGTCTTCAGCGTAGGGTGCGGTCCGGGGCACTTCATCAACGCGGACGGCCGGGTACGGAAGGACGACCAACGCCACCGCCGCCACCGGGCGAGGAGCGCATTTCGGTGCCGCGATCCATTCCTCCACTGCGGCCAGGTGAGGTGGCAGGGCGATCATAGGATACACCGGGCGCACGTCCACGTTCGTTCTGGGTTGGTCTGGCCTGCGGGCTGACGGACCTTTCGGTGGTGCCTGTGGCCGGCCTCGTTCCGGACAGTTGACGTCCCTCGCTCATGGTAGGCCGTGCGCCTTCAGAAGCCTTGGAGCTGCGAGGCAGCGTCCGCGTCAGGCTGATGGGGTCGCGGGTTCGCATGCCCGATGCGGTCGGTACCGTTCGGCCACCTCCTCCGGTCCCGGGTCGAGGGCCATACACCGCGTTGGACCCACTGCCGATCACCACTGGGCAGTAGCAGGTCATGCAGGCACCCCATGGGCCATAATAGGGACCGAAGCCCATGCCATACCCCCAGCCCATCCCGTAGCCGATCCCGGCGCTCCATCCCCAAGGGTTGCTGGTCATGGGGTCGTACCAGCTCCAAGGGGCATACCAAGCGAGGGGACCGGTCATTCCGAATTGGTAGGGCCAACCCATGCCAAAGCTCATGCCGAACCCGACGTAGCGGCTGTTCCAACCACCATACCCGCCCGGTATTCCAAAACCGCCCATGTACATGCCGCCTTGCATGCCCATGTTCATGCTCTGGTCGAAACCGAACCGATCGTAATTGTAGTAGTAGGGGTCGTTGTAGGCAATGTCGTAAAAGCCGCTGGAGCCTGCTGTCGGCGCTTCCTGGGCAGAGTAGTAGTCGTCCGTGGCCTCGGTGGTGGCGGCCTCCTCGACCGGCATTGATACTGCGGCTGCGATCGGCTCGCTGCCGGGGCTGTAGTACACGTCGTCGCGCACGGAGGTGGTCTGCTGCAAGGAGCCGCAACCAGTGGCGAGCAGACCGATCGCTGCGAGAAGCAAGGATGATGAAAGGATGTTCCGCATGGCTTGTCGCTTTAGTGAAGAACGCTTGAACGCCCTTGGTGGTTGTGTACTTTAGCCGCTCTTAGCCGGAGGAACAAAAATAATACCACAATAGGGCCATGGCCGACATACTTACCAAGCGCAACGAGGACTATGCAAAGTGGTACAACGACCTGGTGCTCAAGGCCGATCTGGCCGAGCACAGCGATGTGCGCGGTTGCATGGTGATCAAGCCGCACGGCTATGCGATCTGGGAGAAGATGCAGCATGCCCTGGACGTGATGTTCAAGGAGACCGGCCACGTGAACGCCTACTTCCCCCTGTTCATCCCCAAAAGCTACCTGGCCAAGGAGGCCAGTCACGTGGAGGGGTTCGCCAAGGAATGCGCCGTGGTGACGCACTATCGCCTGAAGAGCGACCCGGTGCACGGTGTGGTGGTCGATCCGGAGGCCAAGTTGGAGGAGGAGCTCATCGTGCGCCCCACCAGCGAAACGATCATCTGGAACACCTACCGGGGCTGGATCAAGAGCTACCGCGACCTGCCGCTGCTGATCAACCAATGGGCCAATGTGGTGCGTTGGGAGATGCGCACGCGCCTGTTCCTGCGCACGGCCGAGTTCCTGTGGCAGGAGGGCCATACCGCACATGCCACCCGCGAGGAGGCCATTGAAGAGACCGAACGGATGCTCGAAGTGTACCGGAAGTTCGCCGAGGAGTGGCTGGCCATTCCCGTCATCAAGGGCATCAAGACCGCCAGCGAACGGTTCGCCGGTGCCGAGGAAACGTATTGCATCGAGGCCATGATGCAGGACGGGAAGGCCCTCCAGGCAGGTACGTCACACTTCCTTGGACAGAATTTCGCCAAGGCGTTCGACGTGTTGTTCACCACCCGGGAGAACCGCCAGGAGCATGTGTGGGCCACCAGTTGGGGCGTTAGTACACGGCTCATGGGCGCGTTGATCATGACCCACAGTGATGACCACGGCCTGGTGCTCCCGCCCAAGATGGCCCCGATCCAGGTGGCCATCGTACCCATTGCCCGCAACGAGGAACAGTTGAAGGCCATCAGCGACTACATCGGGCCCGTCATCAAACAGCTACGGGCCAAGGGTATCACGGTGAAGTTCGACGACGATGACACCAAGAAGCCGGGGTGGAAGTTCGCCGAGTATGAGTTCAAGGGTTGCCCGGTGCGTATTGCGATCGGACCGCGCGACATGGAGAACGGAACGGTGGAAGTGGCCCGCCGCGATACCATGGAGAAGCAGGTGATGCAGGCCGCGGACCTGGCTGACAAAGTGGAGCACCTGCTCGGCCATATTCAGGACAACCTTTACAGGAAAGCGCTCACCATGCGTGAGTCCAGCACTCGTGCAGTGGATACCTATGATGAGTTCAAGGTCGCCATTGAGGAAGGTGGATTCATCCTGGCACATTGGGATGGTACCTCCGAGACCGAGAACAGAGTGAAGGACGAGACCAAGGCGACCATCCGGTGCATCCCACTGAACGGTGATACGACTCCGGGCGTTTGCATGGTGACCGGACGCCCCAGTGAACGCCGGGTGATCTTCGCACGTGCCTACTGATGAGCAAGAAGCCGAACACGACCAAGGGTCCGCGAGACCTCATACTGGACACCCTGCGCACCAAGTCGTGCATGAAGCAGGATGTCTATCACCGTACCATCGCTTTATTCGCGCAGCTCAAGGAGGTCCTGCAGGAGATCGCCATGGACCTGGAGCAACAGGTCCTGGACCACGATCGAAGGCTTACGGTCGGTTTCACCGACAAGGGCGCCACCTCCTGCGAATTGAAGGTGGCCGGTGATGTGATCGTCTTTCACATGCACACGAACGTGTTCCGGCTCGATCAAGGCCACAGCCTGTGGCGTACCGACTATCTCGCCGAGGATGAGATGCGCGGGTATTTCGGCGTGGTCAACATGTATAACTTCCTCAGCGATTCGTTCAAGTACAATCGAGAAAGGGATCTAGGCTATCTGGTGGCCCGTCTTTTCCTGAACAAGGATGGCCACTTCCTTGTGCAAGGCAAGCGACAGCTGGGATTCCTTTACAACGACCTTTCGAGCGGTGTGCTTGATCGGGACACGCTCAAGGGGGTGCTGTTTTCGGTGATCCTCTATGTGCTCGAGTTCGACCTATTGGCGCCACCCTATGATCAGGTGAACCAGGTGACGGTGAGCGAGATGAACGAGTTGAACGCAGGTATCCCGCTGAGCACCGGAAAGCGTCTGGGATTCCGGTTCCAGGCCGATGTCGATGACATTGGTTGATCACATTTGCACGGTTCGGTCGGGAGTGTTTACATTTGCCGTCCCTTAACGGGGACCCCTCCGGGGGATTGACATGATGGCCCGTTCGTCTAGGGGTTAGGACGCGTCCCTTTCACGGATGAAACAGGGGTTCGATTCCCCTACGGGCTACGGAACGACCGCCGCGATACTTGCAGTGCAAGAGATCGCGGCGGTTTTGTTTTTCAACCGTTTCAACGGCGTACCACCCGCACCACGTGGCTGGTGCCGTTGTATTCCAAGCGCAGCAGATAAGCGCCGGGGCTCAGGTCCTGCATGGATAGCGTGACCTGCCCTGTGGTCACCACGTTCATCTCACGCACCACGCGGCCCGTAACATCGGTCAGGGTCAGATGCGCTTGGCTCATTCCTTCGGGCAGTCGCACATGGACCACGTCGTTCGTGGGTACCGGCCAGACGAGCAGTTGGTCGTCCGTGGTCGAGGTAATGCCGACCACGCCGAGGGCTTCCAGAACGGCCCGGTACGCGTTCACCTTGCCGCTGCCCCATCGGGTGCTGCCGCCTGGAGGGATCGCGCCGGTCTGGTTGTCGGTCCGGGCAGTGGACATTAACAGCGCCTTCAGTTCGGCGGGTGTCAGCTCGGGGTCGGCCTCAAGGCACAGTGCAGCGATGCCCGCCACTGCTGGCGAGGACATACTGGTGCCTGAGTAGCGTGCAAAGGGATAGGTGCGTCCTTGGAACGAAATGCTCGTGGTGGGGGTGTAGGCCGCATCGGTGAATGAACTGATGGAAGATGCGACATTGACCCCGGGAGCGGCAATGTCCGGTTTCACGCGCTCATCCAACGTGGGCCCTGTAGAGGAGAAGGCGGCAATGGCACCGCCGCTCACATTGCCGTTCGGCAGGTAGGTCTCCGAGGAATAGGCGGCCACACTGATGGCGCTCGCCGTGCACGCCGGCTCACCGATGCCGTATAGTGTATTGCCCGCTGTCCAGCCGGATACCGGGGCCTGAAAGGCCTGGCCCCAGTTGCCGACATCGTTGGTCAGCTCTGTGACGTTCCAGAAGTGCACGGTGCCGTTCGGTGCGGTGGCTTTCAGCGCCACAAAAAGCTGGCTGCTCGTATTCTTGACCCGCAGTCGGAAGTGTGGGCGCCCGTTGAGCGGATGGGCCGCATCGGCCGTAATGTTGAAGAACACCGTGTCGGTTCCTTGAACGATAAAGGAGTCCAAATAAGCCGGTTGGGTGGCCGTGTTGTACCATGGCGTTGAACGCAGCACCTGGTTCGATCCGTTGGTGATGTCGAATCCTGCCGAGAACGACTGCCCCGCTTGGCCCCACATGCTGATGCTCTGGCCCCACATGTTCGGGTTGGCGCTGTAGGAATAGAACTGGATGCGCGAGTGCAGTGTGTCGCTTGCAAAGTCCTTGCGGATATGGAAGTTCACATTCCCATTGTTCCCGCCTGAAGTGACGAACACCACGCCTTCGTCGGAAAGCTGGTCGATGGCCTGGCTGATCAACGAGGTGCCATCGAGGGTGCCCATGTGGTAAAGGCCCCAGCTCATGTTCACCACAAGGCGCTTCTGGTCCTGTTCGGCTATGGAACGCATCCATGCGAAAGCGTCCAGCACAGCGGCGGCATCCACGAGGAAGGAAGTGAACAGGAACTGGCTTTGAAATGCAATGCCACGGTAGTTGGTGCCTGCGCCACTGCCTCCGGTTATTCCGGCCACATGGGTACCGTGCGTATGGTAACTGTAGATGTTCGCCGTGTCGCTTCCGGCCTGCATGAGGTCCGCCACGGTGCTCAATTCCGTTCCGTAGTTGAACCCGGCGGGTGCAGGGCCGGCCTGGCGATATTGGTCCCAAGCGGCACGTATCCGCGTGGCGGTCAGGGACGTGTCGTAGAACATGGGATGGGTGTAGTCGAACCCCCAATCGGTGATGCCGATCAGGACGTTGTTGCCGGCGTAGGCTTGAGGCAGGTTGATACCGGCGTGCACACTGTCCACCCGGGTGGCGCGCAGCACTTTGTCAAGGTCCGGGGCCACTTTACCGGCCAGCTCGGCGTAGGTCAGGCCAGGGATGGTGTACAGCACATCCAGTTGTGTGGCATCGATCCTCATTGACAACACCTGGCCGATCCTGGCCCCGAAGCGCACGGCTTCGTTCTGCGCGGCTTCAGGGTCGAACGTGTCGTTCGTGATACAAAGGAACCCGATCATGCAACGGCCATTTAGCAATGCAGTAGGGTAATAGCCCTGAGTTGCAGCCGTCAGTGATGCGGCATCAGCATGGGTTTTCGCCAAGTCCTTCAATTCGGCCATGGCCACCAGCGTTGTTGCTGGAACGCGCAGCTGCGCATGGGCCGCGAACGGGAAGGGGAGTATCAATGCGAAGAGTAATGAGCGCATCTGGCAACGGGTTAAGGAGTGGCAAGGTAGCGCAGGCCTTGGTGTTAATCGTCCGTTCAAGGGCGGTCGTCACCATGCCGATCAGGACTGCCTTCACCGTTGAGCCCCAAGTCGATAAGTGGTCCACTTAAGCTTCTATCCATGAAACCTTGGGTGAGTGCGGCGCGTATCTTTGGCCTTGTACCATAAGGGCTGATACGCACTTTGTAAAGCCCTCCACAGATCCGAACCAACTCGCCGCATGTCCAAGCGTCATCTGTTCTATCTGCCCCTGATGTTGCTCCTTTTGGGCTCCTGTGTAGGGCGAAAGAACATCAACTACCTGAACGACCCCTCTCTCAGCGTGGGCAGCAGCAAGCTGTTCGAGAACAGAAAGTTCGAGTACCGCATCCAAGTGAACGATGTGCTTTCGATCCGGGTACTTGGTCTGGACGAACAGACCCATCGTTACTTCAATGTCGAAACCCAGAATGCCATGGCGGCCATGAGCGATGCGGCCATGTACGTCAATGGCTTTTCGGTGGATAAGAACGGACAAGTGCATTTGCCACAGGTGGGCAAGGTGAAGCTGCAGGGTCTTACGGTGGGCGAGGCCCAGGACCTGCTCCAACGCAAGATCAACGAGTATTTTACCACAGCGACGGTCATCCTCAAGATGGTGAATTGGCGGGTGAGCGTGCTGGGTGAAGTGTCGCGGCCGGGTACGTACATGGTTTACAACAACCAGCTCACCTTGATGGATGCGCTCGCTACGGCAGGCGGTCCATTGGAGCTTGCGGACAAAACGCAGGTGACGCTTCTCCGACAGACCGATCGTGGGGTTCAAGCGCTTTATGTGGATGTCTCGAGCACGGCACTGCTCAGCTCGGAGTACTACTATTTGCTGCCCAACGATGTGGTCTACGTGCCGGCGATGAGGGCGCGTTCCGGTCGTTTGAACCTGGAGATCTACATGATCCTATTGACCACGGTAAGCACCATCGCCTTGGTGTTCAACGTGATCCAGAACTCGAATAATTGACCCATGGCCGAGGCTCGCCCCAACGACATCATCGACCTGCGTGCGATCTTCCGCAAGCTGCTCGCCCATTGGTGGTGGTTCCTCATCACCTGTATCCTGTCAGGTGCGCTTGGTGTGGCCTACCTGAAGACCACCCCGAAGACCTATCTGGTGCATGCCAAGATGTTCATGGGTGAAGGTTCGAAGCAGGGGCTTGGGCAGAAGGAGGATTTCCTCAAGGGGATGTCCCTCGTACGGGGCAATTCGCAGATCGAGGATGATATCGCACTATTGACGTCGCGAACCAACGTTCGGAAGACGCTGAACAGGATGGACCTGGCAGTGAGCTGTTACGAGACCCACAATTTCCTCACTCAGGAACGTTACGATTACCCGCCCTTCATCATCAAGCTCGACAGTTTGTCCTTGCAGGTCACGGGCATTCCGGTGTATGTGGCCGTGGACAAGGCGGCGGGTACCTACCATGTCAAGGCCGAGGGCAAGAACGTGATGCTGTACAATGTGCAGAAGCAGGAGATCATGAACGAGTTCATGCCCAAGTACAAGGTGGAGCAGACCGTCCCGATAGGCAAACCGTTCATCGCTGAGCACCTCAGCTTTTCCATTGATTTCCCGGAGGACCGCAAGTACCGGGATGGTTCGAAGTATTTCTTCAAGATCAACAGCATGGAGGGGCTGTTGCAGAACTATCGGAGCCGCCTGACCGTGTCGCCTCCGGAGAAGGACGGCCATATCGTGGACCTGGCCATCGTGGGACAGGTACCCTCCAAAGAGATCGCGTTCCTGTCCAAGTTGATGGAGACCTACCGCGAGTCCGAGCTGTACAAGCAGCAACAGAAGGGCTACAAGACCATCAGTTTTATTGATGACCAGATCGGGAACGTGTCCGACTCCTTGCGTCGTGTCGAGAGTTCCATGGAGAGCTTCAGGGGGCAATCGAGCGGATTGGTGGATGTAGGGCGCACTTCGGACGCCCTGTTCCAGGAGCGGAGCCGTCTTGAAGATGAGCGCTCGACGATCATTCGCAGGCGGAACTACTGCGCTTCGGTGCTCGACAAGATCCGTACCTCCAGCGATCTGCGGAACGTGCCTGCGCCTTCCTCCTCGGGCATCGATGATCCGGTGCTGAACAACCTGGTCATTGAGATCACGCGCTTGTATGCGGACCTTGCCGCACAGAACTTGAGCACAGGCGCCCGTTCGAACCCTACGGTGATCGCCATGGAGCGCAGGATCAAGAACCTGACCTCATCATTGGCGCAGACCGCTGAAAGCCTCGTTGAGCAGGCGGATATGAGCCTGGCCGAGGTGAACCGCCGCTTGGGGGGTATCAATTACCAGTTCAACCAATTGCCCGAGAATGAACGCCGGTTGGTCAACATCGAACGGAAGTTCAAGCTCAGTGACAACCTGTACAACTACCTGATGGAGAAACGGGCCGAGGCAGGTATTGCCATCGCTTCGGACCAGGTGGACAAGTTCGTGGTCGATGAGCCTCTTTCGGATTCACGCAGTCCGATATCACCGGACAAGAAGATGGTTCTGGGTGGTGCCCTGCTTTTTGGGCTATTGTTGCCCTTGGTCGTCATTCTGCTGCGTGACTTCTTCAATGACAAGATCGCCGATGTGGACGAGCTCAAGCGGTTGAGCCCGATCCAGGTGCTGGCCCTCATACCGACGAGCAAACGCAAGCGCGTCACACCCGATGAGCCCAAGTCCATGCTTGCGGAATCGTTCCGGACCGCACGCATCAACCTACAGTACCTGAATGTGGGGACCCAGAGGCAGGTGATCGGCTTCACGTCGTCCACCAGCGGAGAGGGCAAGTCCTTCTGTGCGCTCAATATGGCCTCCGTGATGGCCATCAGCGGTAAGCGCACCTTGCTCATTGATGCGGACATGCGACGACCCAGGGTGGCCGAGATGCTGGGCCTTCCGGATGGCCAGGGGCTTTCCTCCTACCTGATCGGTGAAGCATCGCTCGACAACATCATCAGGCATACGGACGTCGCCGGGCTGGATGTGATCACCGCAGGCCCCGTGCCACCAAATCCGTTGGAATTGGTGGAGACCCCTCGTTTCGCCGAGCTGTTCCAGACGCTCCGCGGCCGGTATGATCATATCATTGTGGATGCCTCGCCCATGGGCCTGGTCAGCGAGTTCGTCATCCTGACCCGCTATATCGACGTCACGATGTATATCGTTCGCAGGGGCTACACCCGACGCGGGGCGTTGCGCACGGTGAATGAGATTGTGCAACAGGGCAAGCTTACCAATGTCGACCTGTTGTTCAACGATGTAAAGCCAGGCGATGGCTATGGTGATGGCTACGGTTACTACACCAAGTAAGGGTCATTCCCGCGCATGATCCGTTCCGAGGGCTCCAGGAAGTACCTGAAGAATTTTTCCTGGCTGTTCGTTGAACGGATGATACGTCTCGTGGTAGTGCTCGTCACGGGCATCTATGTGGCGCGCTACCTGGGCGACACCCTGTTCGGTCATTTGAACTATGCCACGGGTTTCGTTGGTCTCTTCTTCGCGTTGGGGGCCATGGGTATCGATGATATCCTGGTCCGCGACCTGGTGAGGCATCCAGAGAAGCGCGAGGAGCTCTTGGGGACCGGTGCGTTCATCAAGCTGGTGGGTACGGTCGTGATGGTGCTGTTGGCCGTGGTCGGGTCCGTGCTAAAGGGCATGGACGTGTTGACCGCTTCACTGGTCGTGGTCATCGCCAGTGCCGAGCTTCTGCGCCCGTTCAGTGTGATCGATCACTGGTTCATGTCGCAAGTGAAGGCGGCTGAGACCGTGAAGGTGCAGATGGTGCAGGTGTTCGCCAGTGCGTCCGTGAAGCTCGGCCTGGTCGCCGCCATAGCGAACGACCTGCTTACCGCCTCGGACGCTTTGGTCTGGTTCGCCTGGGTGTATGTGGTGGAGAACGCGGTGATCAGCATCGGCTACATGGTCATGTATCAGCGACATGGCGGGTCTTGGAGGCACTGGCGGGTAACGCGTTCCATGTCCGCCCACCTGCTGCACCAATCGTGGCCCATGCTCATTTATGGCATGGCCCTTTACATCCAGGCGCGCATCGATCAGGTGATGATCAAGGACCTGCTCGGCGGCCGCAACGGTGAACAGGCTGCTTATGCCGAGGTGGGCCAGTATTCCGTTGCGCTCAAGATGATCGAATCGCTCGGGTTCCTCCCGGTCATCGTGCAGAAATCACTGGCCCCGGCGATCACCCGGGCCAAGGTCCAGGACCATGCGCTCTACACGGACCGTTTGTTGAACCTGTACCGCTTGATGTTCCTGTTGTTCCTGGTCACTGCGGTTCCCCTCTATTTCATGGCCGAGCCGATCATTGTCATGCTCTACGGCGAGGAGTTCCGGCCGGCGGGCATTCTGCTGTCGCTTTTCGCCATCCGCCTCTTCTTCACCAACATGGGCACGGGTAAATCAAGCTTCATCACCAATGAGAGCCTGTTCAAGTATTCGCTCTTCACGGCCGTGGTGGGGGCTTCACTGAACATCGGCATCAACTATCTGCTCATTCCCACGTACAAGTCCATCGGTGCCATCTGGGCCACCATCGGTTCATTCCTCGTGAGCATCTTCCTGCTGGACCTCCTGCTGGAACGCACACGGGAGAATCTGCGATTGATGGTCCGTGGTATCCTCACCTTTTGGAAGTTCCACCGCGCAACCTGAGCATGCTGAAGGATCGCCATCTTGTTCCCGTCAGACCGGCGTTGTTCAATGAGCGCCTGTGTCCGAAGTGTGGTGCAGGTTCCCCGGCAGCCGTAGGTGTTGTATTCCCGGGCGTTCATGTGCTGGGCAGCTACAAGTGCACATCCTGCACCTATCGGTTCCTGCACGATCTGCCGGTCGGTTTCGCCGTCGATCATGATGTGGCCATTGGGCTTGATGATGGTGCGATGCATGATGCACACGGTGCCGAGCCCTGGGTCACAGCACCGCTGATGGCGGGGTTCCGGTCGCCTTCCGATGAGGAGGTCCCGATGGAGCGTCGCGTGCTGCGTGCGTGCAAGCGCGTGGTGGTGCTGAACACGCTCGATTTCCTCTATGGACATGTGCTCCTGAAGCTTTGGAACGCTCAGCATTACCTGGAGGCCTATCCGGACATCGGTCTCGTGATCATCATGCCGAAGTCCTTTGAATGGATGGTGCCGAGAGGAACGGCCGAGGTCTGGACGGTGGATCAGCGGCTGGGCAAAGCGCACGGTTGGTATCGCTCGATCGATCGACAGGTGAACGCGTTCCTTGAGGAGTATGATGAGGTCTACCTTGGCAAGGGTTATGCTCATCCGGATAAATCCAAGGTGGACATTGAACGCTATACGGGTGTTCGTCCGTTCCAACTGGAGGGCTACGCCCAAGCGCCTCGCCACGTCACGTTCGTGCTGCGTGAGGATCGTCTGTGGTACAGGACCCCTTTGCACAAGTTGATGGACCGTGTGTCTGGCAAGATCGGTCTGAAGGGCCTGGTCCGCGGTGTCCTTCTGGCCGATCAGCAGCGTCTTGCCATGAGTGCGTTGAGCAAACTGCGCAAGGCATGTCCAGGGGTTTCCGCTACGGTGGTGGGTCTCGGTGATGCACGCCCGTTGCCCGATGGGGTCACTGACCTTCGGACGCGTAAAATGTCGGTGGATACGGAGCTTGCCTGGTGTGCGGCCTACGCGAATAGCCAGTTCGTTATCGGAGTGCATGGTTCCAACATGTTGCTGCCGACCGCGTTCGCAGCGGGTTGCATCGAGATCCTTCCGCACGACCGGTACCGTAACCTGGCTCAGGACGTTACCACGCGTTGGACCGATGTCATGCAGGTCTTCCTGTACCGCTTTGTGGATGAGTTCGCCACACCGACCGCAGTGGCCCGCCATGCGGTCTCCATGTTCAACGACTACGCGGTATTCCACCGCAACAACCGGATCAATATCTATTGATGTCCACCATGGGCAATGGAACTTCCTTTCAATTGACCACGCCGGTCCTGTTGATCGGTTTCAATCGCATTGGGCCACTGCGCCAGGTCTTCGAGGCCATCCGCGCCGCGCGCCCCACCAAGCTTTACTTCGCTTGCGATGGGCCGCGGAACGAGGGGGAAAGGGCCAGGTGTGAAGAAGTGCGCGCTCTTGTTCTCGAAGTGGACTGGCCCTGTGAGGTCCAAACGCGGTTCAATGAGAAGAACCTTGGGCTACGAAAAGGGGTCAGCTCGGCCATCGCGTGGTTCTTCGAGCATGTGGAGGAAGGTATCGTGCTGGAGGATGATACCCTGCCGGTCCCGAGCTTTTTCCGGTACGCTCAGGAACTGCTCGAACGCTACCGCCACGACCAGCGGATCTGGGTGATCATGGGCAACAATCTGATGGAGGATTGGGCTGGCGTGAAGGACGGTTCATACTATTTCTCATCCCACGGCTATGGCGCCCCATGGGGTTGGGCCAGCTGGCGCAGAGTATGGAAGCATTACGACGTGGATATGAAACAGTGGCCTTCGCTTAAGGCTAGCCCGCTGCTCAAGGACTTCTTCCTGAGCGAAGGGGAGGAGCGCGATGTCCACGCCATGTTCGATTATGTGCATGAAGGTCGGATGAACTCCTGGTCCTATCAATTGGACATCACCCGGATCATGAACCATGGTCTGAACATCCTGCCCAATACCAACCTGATCGACAACGTAGGGTTCGGCGATGATGGCACACACACCACCAGCTTGAGCGACCCGCGCAACAAGCGCACGGCCACGGAGATGGGCTTCCCGCTGGCGCATCCGCAGTTCGTGATGCTGGATGCCGGACGGGACAAGCTGTATTTCGAGAAGTATATCGGGTCCACGGCCGGTGATCGCATCAAGAAGCGCATCAAGGAACTGCTGCCGGGCGGGTCCCAAGGAGCGTTCATGAAGGGCATTTCGCGGGTCAAGCGTAAGTTCGGCTCCTGAGAGCGCGGCCTTCCGCCGTCTTCCGAACACCTTGATCCGCAAGAGCCAACTGATCAATGCCCTGTTCCTGCTGGGCTTTCCCCTGTTCGGGATCGGCGCCTATATCGGTCTGAAGCAGGGTATTTCCAAGGGGATGATCGTGACCACGACCCCCTTCCTGGCGATCGTGCTGATCTATATGATCGATGTCCTCTATCGCAAGCGTGTGGGCGATCTGCTCACACGCACATGGTGGTTATGCCTGTTGTACATCGGTACCCTCGTGGTCTCCATGGTCGTTGGTCTTCGTAACGGCATTCCGGGTCTCAACCCCGGCAACGTCCTGCTTTCGTGCATGGTCTTCCTGCTGCCGTTCCTGTCCGCCGTCATTGTGAACTTCTACAATCGCGACGATCCCGATTTCAACTTCGCGGGTCTGTTGCTCAAGAGCCTCATGCTCCTGGTGGGAATCAATATCCTGGGCTTCCTCGCCGGGGTGCAGGCCTATGGTCACAGCTTCGAGGGCAGGGCCAACTTCCCCTTCATGCGTGGCATCTACACCGGTGCGCACGTACTTTCCGTGATCAGTCTTATGGGTCTGTACCAATTGCGTTCGGTGCGCGGGCGGCCGGTCGCCTATGCCTTGGTGCTTGCCGCGTTGGGCATCGGGCTGTATTTCATGGTGAAGATCAACAGCCGGCTCTCCTTCATGATCTTCCTGTTGTTGGCCGTGTTGTTCCTCACGCGTGCCGTCAAACTGGCGAAGGGGCTCTACACGATATCGCTGTTCACCATGCCCTTGCTGCTCAGCTTTTCACTGCTGGTATACCAGGTGCTCAGTACGCCGTTCTTCGTGAGCATCCTCCAGCGTGTGTCCAAGGAGGATGTGACCACGTTCAACGGCCGTAGCTATATCTGGAACGCCGTTGCCGACTGGGCCTTCTATGACCGTGCCGGATTGCTGTTCGGCAATGGATACAAGGGCCATTACAAACTGCATTTGCTCGATTTCGTGGCCGTGCTCTGGGGCGAACCGCACGCCTACAATCTGCATTCCCACAGTACGTTCACGGAGGTGCTCACGGCACAGGGCGTGCTCGGTGTGGTGCTGTTGTACGTGATCCTATGGCGAGCGTTCAAGTTCTATCGGCGCGAGTACCTGGACAGCACCCGATTCGCGCCCATGTTCGCAGGGCTGGTCTACATCCTCTTCATCTGGCAGATCGACATTTTCTGCTACGGGGTGGATATCGGACATTCCATCCTGTTCTGCATGTTGGCCCCATTATGCCTGAAGCCAAGGGCGCCGGACACGCAGCTGCGATCGACCTGAACGGTCTTGGCATGAACACGAACACCCTCCCTGTCGAAGGGAAGGTGTTCGATCGCGCACGGGACCATCAAAGGATCACGAGTCGCTGGCGCAGGGTCCCTTCATCGCTCTGTACCAACAACAGGTAGGTCCCGGGTGCCATTGTATCCGGTACGTTGGTCGTCCGGTGTTCGGCCGCGCCTTTGTCGCTCCACACCAGCTTGCCCTCCATGTTGAACGCGGAAAGGCTCCATGGTGAACTGAAGCTGGAGCTCAGCTGAAGGCTTGTGCCTGCGGCCGCGGGATTGGGATACGCGAAGCCGTCGTCAGCATGGCGGGGAGCTTGGTCATCGTTCCCGGTGCTGATGCACATGCTGTCTTCCTCCTTTATGAGTACCACTGAGCTGTAGGCCGGCAGTACGATGGATCCTGTGTGCAGGTCGCCCTGCACATCGCTCCAACATCCGGCCAGCGTTACGGTCAGAGCAGTTGGGCCATCGTTCACGAAGAGCTGCTGTTTTTCCAGCGGATCGAGCGGGGTAACACTTACCCGGTGCAACTGGATGTTGTCCACACTGTAGATACCCTCCAGATAGCTGTTGGTGAGCGAGCAGTAGCCCTGGTCCGTGATGGTGCTTTGGAAGAAGATGGTCACATCGCGGCGCTGCGTGCTGAATGGAATGGTGCGCTTGCCTTCCATGTTCGGCCCGCTCAGTTGGGTCTGGCCCTTGAAGCCTACGACCACCTCGCCATGCATGGGGCTCACGATGCTGAAGCGCAGGCGGTACCAGTTCCCGGTCTGGATCGGCACCAGTGTGTTGTGCTTCAGGTTGAAAGTGTTGTAGCTCGCGTTGTTGGTGAAGCTCACACGCAGGCTGCCATTGTCCAGGTTGTTCTGGTCGTGGGTGAGTTGTGCCTGGGTGGGCCAGCCGCTCCAGCCGGTAATGTTGCTGCCAAAGGCCCCATTGGGCACCAGGTCCGAACCGATGACCTCAGTAACGGCCTGGTCCGCCAGGTAAAGAAGGCTCCGACTGGAGTTGAGGTCTTCTCCCTGTTCTGCCTGCCAGCGCTCCAGCGTGAAGTACTTCTCGAATCCACCGAACGTATTGAAGAGGCGGATGCTCCGGTCGTTGTACGGGTTGAAGTAGTAGTTGTTGTTGAAGGTGCCGTAGTCCACCCAGTTGGTGGCGTACACGTGCAATTGTTGCATGCACAACTGGTCCTTGGTGAGGCTGTACAACACGTTTCCCGTGTAAACATCATTGAAGGCGGGCACGTGGTAGGGCGCGGTGGCTACGGGTCCATTGTAGTTGCTGAAGTCGGAGATGCTGAGCTGCACGGTATTGTTGAAGAGGACATTGTCCTCGATGCGGTTACCCTGGCTCACCATGGTGTGGTCCACATGCACGCCGCTGCCCAGGCAGTTGGCCACCGTGTTGCTCTTCACCAGGGTGTTCTTGATGCTGATGTTGCCGAAGTAGATGCCGTGGCAGATCGGATGATAGGCTTGGAAGTTGGGCGCGGTGCTTTCGATGTTCCCGCTGATGTCCGCCACGATGTTGTTCCGGATGATCAAGCCATCAGCGTTGTCAATGGCAATGCCTCCACCATCGTTCAGGATGAGCAACGCCCTGCGTACCACGTTCCGTTCGATCAGTGCATTGCCGTCCGCACCGATGCCGATGTATCCGATATCCTCCAGCACGTTGTCCGTTATCACCAGCCCGGCTCCCGTCGCACGGATGCCGAAGTAGCCCCAGTTGTTCTCGCCGAGACCGGGCTCCACGCAGATGTTATTGAACGTGCTGTTGGTGATGCTGCTGTTGCTGTCCATCAGATGCACTGCCGTCCCGTACGTGCGTTGGATGTCAAGGTGATGGAAGTTCTGGTTGTTGCCCGTGCTCTTGATGGCCTGGAACACCTCCGAGAAGGAACAGTTGGCGGCTTCCAGTTGGGTGGAGCCGCTCAGGCGCAAGGCGGCATCGAACTGGTGCTGCATGGCGATCTCCGTGATCTTGATGTGCTGACGTTGCCAGCTCACGAAGATGCCGTTGTCCACCACGCTGGCCTCCACGAGGACCTGGTTCGGATCGGCGTTGGCGGGGCACCACAGGTAAAGTTGGCCTGCGGCACTGTCAAAGAACCATTCGCCGGGCATGTCCAGTTCGCTCAGTTTATTACGCAGGAAGTATCCCCAGCTCTGGCTGTGCAGGTTGTTGCCTGTTCCCGTGTGTGTCAGCGTGTTCCCCGAGAAGGCCGTCACACGTGCCGTATCATAGCTCCAGTTGGTGGTGCGGATCACCGCCGTGGCACCGGTCCAGTAGCCGCTGCCCTGGGTCAGCTCACTGTCGGTGGTGCTGGTGCTGGTGCCCTGGTCCACACGCAGCCATCCGGAATTGGGGTAGCGGGCAATGGTCATCAGCTGGCCGTTCACATACACATGTTTCACGGACTGGCTGATGGGTGCCCTCCAGATATTGCCGGAGTGGTTGGTCCAGTTCACAACGGCCACGCTGCCTTTGATGATGGGGCGAGCTCCTGTGCCGTAGGCTCCAACTTCGATCTTGGCTGCGGCCGTGCCGTTGGAGGAGATGGTGAGCTTGCCGCGGTAAGTGCCACCACGCTGGAACAGCACTTTGTCTCCGGGTTGTAGCGATGAGCTGATCTGGTTCACCCGGGAGATGTTCTGCCAGGCCGTGGCCGCCGAAGTGCCGCTGTTGCTATCGCTACCTGTGGGCGAGACATAGTAGATGGTCGCCATCGCGCACTGACCGGCCAGCAGGCTGATGAGGAGGAGCAGGTGGGCGAGAATGGGATTCCGCATGGGTCCGTTGCTTTGGGGTCGTTCAACCCACCTTCTCCCCGTAGTGTTACCCGGAGGCGACGGAAAGCCGCTGGGTTTCGACGGATCATGGATTTTATCGACGAATGGTCAACGCGGAACTGTTGATGGAGCCGGGTCGTTAGGCGAACTGTCGATAAGGGTGCCCGGTAGTTTTGCCCATCATGCGCACCGACCCGTACCGTATCCTCGTGGTGGGCCAGACCCCGCCTCCGTTCGGTGGGCAGGCGGTCATGATCGAAAAGCTGCTTCAAGCTCGGTTCGAGCGGCTGCGCCTCTACCATGTGCGCATGGCGTTCTCGGAGGACATGGAGAGCGTGGGCAAGTTCGCCTTCCGTAAGGTATGGGTGCTTTTCACCACCATTCTCAGCATCTGGTGGGCACGTTTCCGTTGGCGAACGCCGGTCCTTTATTATCCGCCGAGCGGTCCGAACAAGGTTCCGGTGCTCCGTGATATCATCCTGCTCTGTTCCACACGCTGGTTATTCCGTAAGGTGGTGTTCCATTTCCATGCAGGCGGGGTGTCCACCTTCGCGCCCGCATTGCCCGGCGTGCTGCATCCCTTTTTCCGTTATGCCTATGGTCGACCGGCATTGGCCATTCGCACGGCCCCGCAGAACCCCGATGATGGAGTGGCCTTGGGAGCCGCACGGAACGTGGTGGTCCCGAACGGCATTGAGGACATGCGCAGTGCGGTACCGGAGCACACCGCTGGTCCTGGGGAGCCATTGGTCATCCTGTTCACAGGAGTGCTCATACCCACCAAAGGGGTGCGAGTACTGCTTGAGGCCTTCGAGAAGGTGGTCATAAAGGGCGTTGACGCGCGTCTGCAGCTCATGGGCAAATGGGGCGATGCGGTGTTCGAGTCCGAAGTGCGCAGCTTCGTTTCGGAACGTGGTCTCGATGCCCGGGTGGACTTCCTTGGCGTGAAGCGCGACCTGGAGAAGTTCAACTTCTTCGCTGCCTGCGACATCTTCTGTTTCCCTTCCTACTTCGAGGCCGAGAGCTTCGGACTGGTCCTTGTCGAGGCCATGCAGTTCGCCAAGCCGGTGGTCGCCACGCAATGGCGGGGCATTCCGTCCGTGGTGTCCGACGGCCACAATGGGTACCTGGTCCCCATCCAGGATCCCGAGGCCGTGGCCGATCGGTTGGTCCGGTTGGCGGCCGACCCTGAATTGCGGAGGACCATGGGCAATGCCGGCCGACGCATCTTTCAGGAGCGATTTACGTTGAACGCCTTTCACCGTGCCATGGAGCAAGAGCTGATGGCCCTATTCGAGCAGTGACCAGTACCATGCGCATTCTCGTTACCGGCGGGTCCGGCTTCATCGGTACCAATCTCGTGACGTTCTATCGGGAGCGTGGCGTTGCGTTGGTCAACATCGATTGGAATCCACCGTTGGATCCGGAGCAGCGTCCTTTTTGGCGCGAGGTGGACATCATGGACCGCACTGCTGTGGAGCAGGCCTTCAAGGAGTTCGAGCCCACGCATGTGATCCACCTGGCTGCCCGCACCGATACGGATGAGCTGGTGGATGTGGATGCCTACCGCCAGAACCACGAGGGTACCCGTATACTTCTCGAGGTCGTGAAGCAGCATGCCGTTATCGAACGGATCATCGTGACCAGCACCCAATTCGTTTGTGAGGCCGGCTACCAACCCGCGCACGACCTCGATTTCAAGCCGTTCACCGTCTACGGCGAATCGAAGCGCAGGACCGAACTGGTGACACGCGAGGCCGGGTTGAACTGTGCGTGGACCATCATCAGGCCTACCACCATTTGGGGGCCTTGGTCACTGCGTTACCGTGATGTCATGTTCAAAGTGATGCGCAAGGGGCTCTACTTCCATCCCGGAAAGGGCCGCGTGGTCCGTAGTTATGGTTATGTAGGAAACGTGGTCTGGCAGATCGATCGCATGCTGAGCGTCCCACGTGCCTTGGTTGACCGACAGGTGCTGTACGTGGGCGATCGCCCCTTCGACCTGAAGGAATGGGTGGAGGTGGTCTCACGCGAGCTCACTGGCAAGCCCGTGCGGTACATCCCAACGGCCCTGATCCGGTTGATGGCCTGGGGGGGCGATGTCCTCAAGGCCGTACACATCCCGTTCCCCATTACCAGTGGCCGCTTCCGGAGCATGACCAGCGATTATGTCACCCCCATGGACAAGACCATCCAAGTGGTGGGCGAGGCACCATGGAGCATTCAGGACGGTGTGAAGGCGATGGTGCGTTGGTACGACAATGGCAGTGAGCGCATTGTCGCTCCAGTATTGAAGGACGTTCGGCAAAAGAAGGCGGCACACTGATGGATATCCCTGTACATCTGCCCAAACGCAGGGTGTTGACGTCGGACATCACGATCGGGTCGTTCGAGGAACAGGTCAATGCGATCGCCGACCTGGGTGCCGCGCACAGGTCATCCTATGTGTGCTGTGTGAACGCCCACATGACGGTGGAAGCGCGCGACCCCGCCTTTGCCAGGGTGGTCAACGAGGCCGATCTGGCCACGGCGGACGGAATGCCCGTTGTCAAAGCGTTGCAGTCGTTCCACCGCATGGATCAGGAACGGGTGGCCGGGAACGACCTTCTACCGGCGCTGTTGGAGAAGGCCGCACGCGAAGGACTTCTGGTCTACTTGTATGGCGCTTCAGCACAAGTTCAACAGCGCATGGTCGATCGTGCGGTCAGGGAGATACCAGGCATTCGATTCGCAGGGACCTACGCGCCGCCTTACGGTCCGTTGGAAGCCTTGGACCTGGAGGTGGAGGCGGCGCGCATCAATGAGACCGGGGCTCACGTTGTCATGGTCTCCTTGGGCTGCCCCAAACAGGAACGCTGGATGGCGGCCATGAAGGGCAGGGTGAACGCGGTGATGCTGGGTCTCGGCGGGGCGTTCCTGCTCTATGCGGGTATGGATACCCGAGCCCCCAAGTGGATGCGCGACCTGTCGTTGGAGTGGCTCTACAGGCTTTGGCTCGAGCCCCGGCGGCTTTGGAAGCGCTACCTGGTCACCAACACGGTCTTCATTTACCTCTTTGTGCAAGCGAAGCTTCGACGAACATCTTAAGTTGATCTAGTTGGATCACCAGCGGTCCGCTGCGCGCCGAGTTCGTGTAATGCTCTGAATTCCAGTAGCCCAGAGGTTTTTTTGATCCGCTGGTCGAAGTGTTGGAGAGACGGGATAGCCGACCCTCTAAATCGACGAATGCCCATTTAATTTCGACGAACTTGACTTTTCTTCGACGACCACGGTACATTTGGGCTCCCCGGTCGGAAACGAGGGGGTCAACGCACGAGAACATGGAGAAGACCATTACCGCGAAGGATGGAGTGATCTTGGGAGGAGAGGGGTCTGCCGAGCTTGGTGCGGAACTCAGTACATTGCTGCGCTCGGGCCGCTTATCCATACAGAACGTGCAGACAGGGATCAACAGGGTGCTCACCTTGGAACCGTTGACCACGGTAAAGGACCTCATCATTGTTGGTGATGGCCCTGCTGCCGAGGAGATCTTCCAATACTGTGAGGACCAGACCGTGCGTGGATACCGGTTCTGCGGGCTCTTCAACGATACGCCCGTGAATGGTGCGTTGGGCACTCGTCTCGCGGGTGATGTGGAGGCCGCCAAGGCCTATGCCATACAGAACAGGATCGATATCGTGTACTGCGCCCTGCCCGGCACGCGTCGTCAGGAGATCACCGAGCTGATGGAGTTCTGTGAGCGCAATACCATCCGCTTCCGCGTCATACCCAGCGCCGAGAGCTTCATCCCCGTGGTGAAGACGACGGACCTCGAGTTCCATGGTGCCGTGCCCGTGAGCAAGCTGCGTCGCGAGCCACTGGACCGGACCATGAACCGCCGATTGAAGCGCGCGTTCGACATCGTGTTCTCGCTCGGTGTCATCGTGTTCATCTTCAGTTGGTTGTTCCCCATGCTGGCCATCCTGGTGAAGCTCTCCAGCAGAGGCCCGGTGTTCTTCAAGCAGATGCGCTTGGGCAAGGACAACAAGGAATTCGTTTGCTGGAAGTTCCGCAGCATGCGCATGAACAAGGAGTCCGATGTGAAGCAGGCCACCAAGAACGACCCACGCGTGACCGCGGTGGGGCGCTTCCTTCGCAAGAGCAACCTGGACGAGATGCCCCAGTTCCTCAATGTGCTCTTCGGGCACATGAGCGTTGTGGGGCCTCGGCCCCATCCCTTGCGCCTCAATGATCAGTACCGTGACATCATTGACAAGTACATGGTGCGTCACTTCGTCCGTCCGGGCATCACCGGTTGGGCGCAGGTGAACGGGTTCCGCGGCGAAACGCAGACCCCCGAACTGATGGAGCGCCGTGTGGAACTGGACGTATGGTACCTGGAGAACTGGTCGTTCTGGCTCGATCTGCGCATTGTGGTGAAGACCGTGACCAACATGTTCGGCAAGGACCCGAACGCCTATTGAGCAAAGACGTCAGCGTGAAAAGGCCGGGACCGTCCCGGTCTTTTCTTTTCACGATTGCTTGTTGATGTGGAAAGAACCCTATATTTGCCGTCCCTTTCGGGAAAAGGAATACGAACGACATGGCCAATCATAAGTCCGCCCTGAAGCGCGTCCGCCAGACCGAGACCCGCAACGAGCGCAACCGTTACCAGCACAAGACCACCCGTAATGCGGTGCGCAAGCTGCGAACGACCAGCGATAAGAAGGAGGCCGAGAAGCTGCTTCCTGAGGTGACCTCCATGCTGGACAAGCTGGCGAAGACCAACGTCATCCACAAGAACAAGGCCTCCAACTTGAAGAGCTCCATCAAGAAGCATGTGAACGGCCTGAAGTAAGCCGCTCCGAACGCTATCTTGGACAGGTCCTCCGAACGGGGACCTGTTCTTTTTCCAACACATGGAGACAGCCGGCAACGCAGCGCGCAAACCAAGTATCGCCCAATGGGCCGAGGACGACCGTCCGCGGGAAAAGCTCTTGAGCAAAGGGGCGGCCGCGCTGAGCGACGCAGAGCTCATTGCCATCCTGATCCGCAGTGGCAGCATCACCAACAATGCCATTGATGTGGCACGTGCGGTACTGAAGCACACGGAGAACGACCTGTACAAGCTGGGTCGTCTGGGTGTTTCGGACCTGCGCCGCATGAAAGTGAGCGGACTTGGGGAGACCAAGGCCATCACCATCGTGGCAGCGCTTGAACTGGGCAGGCGTCGGCGTGATATGGAGCCGCGCGAGCGGAGCACCGTTGCAACGAGCGCCTCGGCCCACGAGCTGGTGCGCGATGTGCTGGAGGACCTCCCCTACGAGGAGTTCTGGTTGATCCTGCTCGATCGGGGCAACCGCCTTCTGCGCCGATGCAAGGTGAGCCAGGGCGGCATGCATGGGACCGTGGCGGATCCGAAGCTCATCTTCCGTGAGGCCCTGGATCATAGGGCCAGCAGCATCATCCTGTGCCACAATCATCCCAGCGGGCAGTTGCGCCCCAGCGAGGAGGATATCCGCCTGACGCGAAAATTGGTGGATGGCGGGCGACTGCTGGATATCGCCGTGCATGATCACCTGATCGTTGCAGGCACGGGTTATTTCAGCTTTGCGGACAACGGGATGCTTTGATCGAAGGCCGAATGCACCTGCTCACCATCATTGGGGCTCGTCCCCAGATCATCAAGGCAGCGGCCATGAGCCGGGCCATTGCATCCTTACCCGGCTCACCCATACGCGAGACCATCCTGCACACCGGGCAGCACTACGATGCCAACATGTCGCAGGTGTTCTTTGATGAGCTGGGGATCCCGCGTCCGGACATTGCCTTGGGCGTCGGCTCTGGAAGTCATGGTGTGCAGACCGCCCGCATGATCGAAGGGGTGGAGGCGGCACTGCTGGAGCATAGGCCCGATGCGGTCCTGCTCTATGGTGACACCAACAGCACCTTGGCCGGGGCCGTGGCTGCCGCCAAATTGCGCATCCCCGTTGCCCATGTGGAGGCGGGTCTGCGGTCCTTCAACAAGGCCATGCCTGAGGAGGTCAATCGCATTGTCTGCGATCACTGCAGCACCTGGCTGTTCTGTCCTACGCAGACCGCGATGGACAACCTCCGCAACGAAGGATTCGACCTTTCAACGGACCATGTGCCGACAGCGGACAGGCCGCATGTGATGCTGTCCGGTGATGTGATGTATGACAACAGCATGTACTTCGCCTCCATGGCGGAACAGCGGAGCACCCTGCTGGCCGATCTCGGCGTTCGCAAGGGAAGCTACATATTGGCCACGGTCCATCGGGACAATACAACGGACGATCCTGAACGGCTCAATGCAGTGATCGGTGCCTTGCTGAGCGCCTACGAAGAGCATGGGTTGGAGGTCATCCTTCCCCTGCATCCACGCACGCGGCAACGCATGAATGCGCTGCTGGCGTCCGATCTTTCGGGCCGTATCGAACGAGCGACCGGATTTCACGTGGTACCTCCGGCCGGTTTTCTGGACATGATCGCTTTGGAGCGCCATGCCCGGTTGGTGATGACCGATTCCGGGGGAGTGCAGAAAGAGGCCTACTTCTTCGGGGTGCCCTGTGTCATTCTTCGCCCGGAAACGGAATGGGTGGAACTGGTCGCACACGGTCAGGCCCTATTGGCGGATACGGATCCCGAGCGGATCGCTGAAGCCGTGCGTCATTTCCTTACGGAGGACCTGCCTGCCGTTCAGCCTCTCTTCGGTGATGGTCATGCTGCAGAGCGGATCTGTGCCGAGCTCTTGAACAGTTCCTCGCGCCGGTGATACGTTCATTGGCCCAATACACGCGGTTGTTCGCCACCGGACTGCTGGACCCGGATGTCCGGCAGCTGCTGCTGGCCCATGCCGGCAAGGTGCGTGCACATGAAGGTCCCTTGGACGAGGCGGTACCTCAGGCACTTGTCAAGGTGATGGACCATTTGGCCCGTGCGCAGGACAGTGGCAATGATCGGGGCATGGGCAGTTACCATCTTGTACATGGCTGGGGAGCTTCCTATCCGGAGACCACGGGATACATCATCCCGACCATGCTCGCGGCAGCCGAGCGCATGGGAAGAGAGGACCTGCGTTCGCGTGCGCTGGAAGCAGCCGATTGGCTGTTGGCCATACAGCGTTACGAAGGAGGCTGGCAGGGAGGGCGCGTGGGCGAGCAACGCCCTGCCGTGGTGTTCAATACCGCTCAGGTGGTGCGTGGGATGATGGCGGCCGAGGATGCCACGGGCGAACTGCGGTATCGCAACGCGGCAGTCAAGGCGTGTGATTGGATCGTGGAAGTGCAGGAACCCGATGGCTCGTGGGCCCGCCACAATTTCCTGGGCGAACGAAGGGTGTACGACACCTATGTGAGCGCACCATTGTTGCACATGGCCGACCGGACGGGCAAAGAGGCCTACCGGCTGGCGGCCTTGCGGAATCTGGAATGGGTGCTTTCCAGACAGTCCGCGAACGGTTGGTTCGCCGATGCGGACAACACGCTCAGACACAACGATCGTCCCATCACCCACACCATGGCCTACACGGTCGATGGCTTGATCGAGTGCCATGCCCGCACAGGTGACGAGAACTACTTGAAGGCTGCTGAGCGACCGGCGCGTGTGCTGTTGGACCTGTTCGCGCGCCATGGATCATTGAATGGTCGTTATGATGCGCAGTGGCGGGGCAGCGAAGCGGCCATCACCACGGGCTGTGCGCAGTGGGCGATCGTATGGGCACGAATGCACGCCCTTTCAGGCGATGTGTCCTGGCAGGAAGGGTGTTTGCGGATGGTCCGTTGGCTGCTGGCCGTACAGGGGCTTTCCTCCAAGGGTCCGGTGGACATGCACGGCGCGGTCACGGGTTCGTTCCCGTTATGGGGGCGCTACGAGAAGTTCGCCTGTCCGAACTGGGCGCAGAAGTACCTGGCTGATGCCCTACTTTGCACCGAGGGCCGATCGCCCCGTTATTGAACTGAATGGTGGTGGACCGCACGTTCGATCTGGTAGCTGGATTCCTCCGTTCTGTGCACGCGGTGCCCGAGCGACCGGCCCTTTCCATCGGGCCCAAGGAATGGTCCTATGCGGAGCTTGACCGTCTTTCCGCTCAAGTGGCCGCGTGGTGCCATGTGCATTGTTCCGATCAGTCGCGCGTTGCCGTGCATGGTGCCAGAACGGTTTGGGCCTATGCCGCCATCCTCGGTATCCTGCGGTCGGGTCGGTCCTATGTGCCGCTGCATCCAGAGCATCCCGTGCAGCGCTGGAGGACCATGTTGGATATGGCCGGTGTGCGTACAGTATTGTGCACATCCGAACATGCCGCGGCGTTGGCTCCGCTTGCTCCGCTCAGCGTGGTCGATGAGCGTGCTTTCCTGGCTTATGCACCCAGCGCAGAGGCGCTCGGGAATGTCGAGGCCTACCTCATGTTCACGTCGGGAAGCACGGGTGTTCCCAAAGGTGTTCCGGTAGGGCGGTCTCAACTTGCCGCATACCTCGGGTACATGGGCCGCACGTTTCCGTTCACGATCACCGATCGGTTCTCGCAGTTCTTCGCCTTGTCCTTCGACCTCAGTGTACACGACCTGTTCGTTTGTTGGGGTGCGGGGGCCTGCCTGTGTGTGCCACCGGCCGACGCTGCGCTGCGCGCGGTGTCCTATGTGCGGGAACAACGGATCACGGTCTGGTTCTCCGTTCCCTCGCAGGTCGCATTGATGCGACGCATGCGAAGTCTGACATTGGGGTGCATGCCGGACCTGCGGCTGGCGTTCTTCTGCGGCGAAGCGCTCTCCACAGAGCTTGCACGCGCCTGGTGCCAGGCAGTGCCTTCGGCGGCCTCCTTCAATTTGTATGGTCCCACCGAGACCACCATCGCCATCACTGTTCAACCGCTGACCTCCGCAGTGCTAGATGCACAGGATGAGGTGGTGCCATTGGGGAACGTGTTCCCCGGTCACAACGCACAGGTCCGGAATGATGATGCGCTGTTCCCAGAGGGTGACGGAGAGTTGTTGTTGGCCGGCCCACAAGTGAACGCAGGCTACTTGAATGATGAAGCGTCCACCACCCGTTGTTTCCGTTCTGTCGTGCCGGATGGTGTGCACTGGTATTGCACAGGTGATCATGTGCGCATGGATGCGGACGGTATGCTGCATTTCAAGGGCAGAATGGATGATCAGGTGAAGCTGAACGGGCACCGGGTGGAACCCGGTGAGGTGGATGGGGTGCTGGAGCCGTTACTGAACGGAGGGAATGCCGCCACAGTGGCCGTGGAGCAGGATGGCGCGTGGCGACTGGTTACTTTTATCGACGTGCCTGCGGATACCGAGCCATTGTTCGCCGCGTTAAGGTCACGACTACCCGAGCACATGGTCCCAGCGCGCATCATACATGTCGAAGCCTTCCCCTATGGTCCGCATGGAAAGCTCGATCGAAAGGCCCTGATCACCTTAGCCAAGAATGGATAGGACGGAACTTCGTACGCTGTTGTGCGAACGGATCGCGCATCGTGCGAGCGCCCTCGGGCTCGCACCGGGCGATCTTGCCGATGACCTGGACCTGTTGCGTTCGGGTGTGCTCGACTCCTTGTCCTACGTAGACCTGATCGCCGGTCTGATGGATGCGACGGGCAGGGAGGTGGACCTGGAGCAAGCCTTGGAGCAACGCAGGGCGAGCACGATCGGTGGCCTGTTGGACCTGTTCGCCTGAGCCATGGAACGCATCTCCATTCGTAACATCCGGTCGGTCGAGGATGCCGCGTTGTTGCAAGTGCCCGCTCTTTTCGAAGCCATGCATCGCGCCATGGAAGCGCAGGGTATGCAATTGGGATTGGTGCCCGGTGGTGCGGCGAAGTGGGTGGAGCTGGCGGCCATGAACGCCGAGCGATTTGGTCGATTGGTGGTCGCTGAGCTCGAAGGCAAGGTGGTCGGCTTCGCTCACGGTGCTGTGAAGCTCGCACCCGAGCACCTTGGGGGCGCACGTCTGGGACATATCACGCATGTCTTCGTGGAGCCTGGTTCACGCGGACAGGGTGTTGGCCAGGAGATGGTGGCAGAGCTTCGATCGTGGTTCACGGCCAGGGAGGTCGCATCCATCGAACTGCAGGTGGTCGTTGGCAATGAGGAAGGCCTGCGGTTCTGGCGTTCCATGGGTTTTGCAGTGGAACTCCTTCAATTGCGAAAGGGGTGACCATGGACCTGAACGAGCTGCCCCATAAGTGCGGCGTAAGGCCAGGCATGGTCCTGCTGCTGATGGCCGACCTCACCCGCATGGCATGGCACGCTCGTCGGGCAGGCCATGTGTTCAGTGCGGACCGGTTGCTCGATGCGTTCCGCAATGCTGTGGGGCCTCAGGGTACGGTGCTGGTGCCCACGTACAATTTCGATCTCCGCTCGGGTGAAGCATATGATGCGCTACGGACACCACCGATCACTGGCGCGCTCGGTATTGCCGCACTGGCCCATCCGGCGTTCCGCCGCACCGCGCATCCGCTTCATTCCTTCGCTGTCGCTGGCGCCTTGGGGCAGGAATTCGTGCATGCCGATGATGTGAGCAGCTTTGGTCCACGATCCGTGTTCGCCATGCTCCATGAGCACCGTGCCGTGCAGGTCGCCCTCGACCTTTCGCTGAACGACTCCTTCACCTACGTGCACCACGTGGAGGAATTGGAGCGTGTACGCTATCGTCGATGGGAACGGGTGGTGTTGCGTGTGAGCGATGGAGCGGGCCGATCGGTGGACAAGGAGTATCGGCGCTTTGCCAAGCGCGCCGGGCACAGCAACGTTTTACACGCACTGGAGCCCTTGATGCTCAAGGCCGGCGCGATGCAGCAGGTGGACGCTGACGGCACATCCGCGCTGATCATCGACCTGGCCCGGGCACATGCAGTGGTCGCCGAGAACATCCGGCACGACCATGCCCGCAGTATCCATCACTTCAGCATGGAGCGATGGCTGCGGGACACGCTGAGGTCATTCATTCGTTCACACGAGCCCTCGCGCTCGGCCAAGCCCCTGTTGCTTCATGCTGCTCATCAGGGTCGATGACCCCTCGCCGCGTGCGCGATACGCGCTCAAGCACCTGTTGGGGCGCATGACGGGATGGTCCGTGGCGTTCGCAGCTTCCGAGGAGGAGTTCAGGAGCAGTGCCCTTCCCCGGTTGCGCTACGGTGCACGCGCCGATGCGTCCGACCCATCGCTGGTGCTGCATGCCTCGGGGGCATTGGCTCGCACAGGCCGGTCGGTTGATCAACCTTCGGTGGGCATGGAGGCCGGCATGCCCGTCCTTTATCCTTCATCGGCCGGTGATGACCCCGTGGCCGGCACGTTCTACCTGCTGTCACGTTGTGAAGAGGTTGGCGCTGCGCAGCACGATGCCCACGGTCGGTTTCCCTCGGAGGCTCATTTCGCGGTGCGTCATGGGTTCGAGCAATCGCCCGTGGTCGATCATTGGATGTGGCGACTGGTCGGGGCATTACGAACGCGCTTTCCTGAACTGCCGGAGCCGACAAGGACCTACCGCCATGTCATGACGGTTGATGTGGACAATGGGTCCATGGTGCTCGGAAGGCCGCGTTGGAAGCAGGCGGGAGCCATTGTCCGCGGTCTTTTCAAAGGCGATATCCGTGAGGTCCGAATGCGCATGCAAGTGCTTTCGGGCGCACTGGCCGATCCGTTCGATCGGTACCAGGACCTGGTGCAACTGGCGAGGGCCGGTCAGGTTGACCGGTTGATCGCCTTTCTGTTGATGCGCGGTGAAGGTGCCTACGACCATGCCTCCGATCATCGGCATCCACTGATGCGAGAACGCATCGTGGAGATGGACAAGGCGTTCACTATCGGGCTTCATCCGTCGTACGCGAGCAGTATGGACCTTGCTGTGGCCAGGGAGGACCGCGCTTTTCTGGAGGCCATTGTGCAGCATCCCGTCCGCATCAGCCGTCAGCATTTCCTGCGCTGGCGGTTCCCCGAAACGCCTGCCTACCTGGAGGCCCACGGCTTCAAAGAGGACCATACGCTCGGGTTCAGTGATCGCCCTGGTTTTCGTGCGGGAACCTGTACGCCATTCCCCTGGTACGATCTGGAGCATGAGCGAGAGACCGGGCTCATGCTATGGCCTTTTGCCGCCATGGACAGTGCCCTGCACGGTCGCATGGGCATGGGACCCGGTGATGCGGCCCGTACCATGTGCGCCGTGAGCGATGCCGTGCGTGCGGTGAAAGGGACCTTTGTGAGCGTATGGCACGACCGGTTCCTGAGCGGTCATGGTGCATGGCATGGTTGGCCCGGTGCTCTTCAAAAGGTGGTGGATCACGCACGGTCATGATCGAGCATCTGGTCCATAGCGGGGTCGAAAAGAGCTGGTGGGACGCTCAGCTCTCGCGTTGCAGCGACCGCACGTGGTACGCCCAGAGCTGGGTGCTGGACATCGCATCGCCTGGATGGAATGCCTTGGTGGACCGGGAACGCGGCGCGTTGATGCCGCTCACCTGGCGCTCGCGCATGGGCATCCACTATCTGCACCAACCCTTCGGACTGCAGCAGCTCGGCGTTTTCGCGCCCATGCGTGACCGGTCATTGGACAATGCGATGCTCGCTGCGGTACCTCAGCACTACCGTTACTGGGACATCTACCTCCATGAAGGCATGTCCAGTGTTGCCGTAGGCCGCACGCAACCCTGTACACAGCAAGTGTTGGATGTCTTGCATGATAGGGATGCCCAGCGTTCCGGCTTTTCGCAAGGCCATCGACGCAATCTGCGCAAGGCAGTGGGGGCAAGGGACCTGCTTGCCTGGGACGTGGACGCCACGATGTTCACCGCTCTTTTCCGGAGCACCACGGCCGCACGTTACGGTGTACCCGAGCGTAGCCTGGGCATGATGCATGACCTGCTCACCACCGGCGTCGCACGTGGCGAGGTGCGCATGCTCGGCATCGTGGAGGATGGAATGCTGCACGCCGCGGCCTGTTTCGTGGAATGGGAAGGACGGGCCATCCTGCTGAAATCGGCCAGCAACGCGAGGGGGCAGGAGCTGCACGCCATGTTCCTGCTCATCGACGAGTACCTGGCCACGGCCAGGGCCGATATCCACCTCCTGGACTTTGCTGGCTCCAATACGCCATCGGTGGCCCGCTTCAATGCGGGCTTCGGTGCGCGGTCAACGGTATATTTACACCTGCTGCGCAACGCCCTTCCCGTGCCCTTGCGTTGGCTTAAACGATAATGGCCCCATGGTGTTGGAACTCGTGAAACAGCGGAGCGTGATCGGGCATTTCCTGGCGGAGATGCGTGATGTGAACGTGCAGAAGGACCCCATGCGGTTCCGTCGCAACCTGGAGCGGGTGGGTGAAGTGATCGCGCTGGAACTGAGCCGCACCTTGGAGTACGAGCAACGCGAAGTGACCACCCCATTGGGCGTGGCACACGTGGAACTGCTGAAAGAGCAACCGGTGCTGGCCACCATCCTGCGGGCAGGCCTGCCGCTCCACCAGGGCATGCTCAACTATTTCGACCGGGCCGATAGTGCCTTCGTCAGCGCTTATCGCAAGCACCGAAAGGGTGAGGATTCCTTCGAGATCCAAGTGGAGTACCTCTCCAGTCCATCCCTGGAGGGCCGTGTGGTGATCCTCTGCGATCCCATGCTGGCCACGGGCCAGAGCATGGTGCTGGTGTACAAGGCACTTCTCCGCCTCGGGCGGCCCAAGGCGTTGCATGTCGCCTCGGCCATTGCCAGCGCCGAGGGGTTGGAATACGCCAAGTTGCATCTTCCACCTGGCACCCGCTTCTGGATCGGTGCCATTGATGAGGAGATGACCGCCCAAGCGTACATCGTGCCCGGGCTGGGCGATGCCGGTGATCTCGCCTACGGCAACAAGCTCTAAGCATCGTGCATCCGCTGGCCGAGATATTGTCAGTGGTGGCGTGGGGCATGTTGAAGATGCTGGTGGCCGCCGGCCTGGGGGCCGGGTTCGGGTTCAGCTTCCTTCAGAATTTCATGTGCACTGCGGTCGGTGGTTGTCTTGGTGTGCTTCTCTTTTACGGATTCAGTGCTCGGCTCACGGAACGGGCACGGGTGCGCTGGCTGCGGAAGCGTAACGTGGCGATCGCGAAGGGTGACGCCAAGGTGGCCCCCATCTTCACCAAGTTGAACCGCCGGATCATCCGGGTCAAGCACACGAGCGGATATCTGGGTGTCGCGGCCCTTACACCGCTGGTGCTCACCATTCCGCTGGGCGGTATCCTGGCCGCGCGGTTCTTCCATCATGATCGTCGCACCCTGCCGGCCATGCTGCTGTCCGTGGTGGTGCAGGCGCTTTGTGTCACCGCCGTGCTCACGGGCTTTGTGGGTCAGCTCACCGGGTAGTGGCCATGGGGAAGTACGCCCACGTTTTCTTCGATCTGGACCACACGCTGTGGGACTTCCGCACCAACTCGCGCGCCACGCTGGCCGAGCTGCATGCCGAAGAGCGACTTGCCGATCAGGGTGTACCCGATGCGGGTTCGTTCATCGAGGTCTACGAGGAGGTGAACCAGGTACTTTGGGCACGCTATGAGGCGGGTCGCCTGCACAAGGATGTGCTGCGTGTACTTCGGTTCCGCAATACGCTGCTGCACTTCGGTGTGCGCACCAACGGCCTTGCCGAACGGATCGGGGACGCCTACCTGGAGCGCTGTCCCACGAAACCGCAACTGATGCCCGGTGCGCGTGAGCTGTTGGATGCCCTGCACGGGCGCTACCGACTGCACATCATCACGAACGGGTTCGATTCGGTGCAGCGGGTGAAACTGGCCAGCAGCGATCTGGGCCGGTATTTTGATGTGGTGCTGAGCAGTGAACGGGCCGGTGCGCGAAAACCCGATCCGCGCATCTTCGGCAAGGCGCTGAAGCTGGCCGGTGCGGAGGCCGCATCAAGCCTGATGGTGGGCGATAATCACGAGGCCGATATGCTCGGTGCGCGCCAGGCGGGTTGGGACCATGTGCACTATGCCGCCGAAACAACGCCCGATGCGGAGTCCACCTACCGGATCACGCACTTCGATGAGCTCGGTGCCATCCTCCTAGGAGGGCAGTGAGTCCGGCTGGAAGAAATACTCCATCTGCTCACGGTGGCCGTTGATGTGGCTGTACCGCTCGAACCGCAGGGACGAACCGCTCGAGGGCTTTCCCCGGAAATCGATATCGCCTTTCTCGGGGTGCACCGTGAACAGGAGGCTGTCGCCTTTCACGATCACCGGCACATTGTGCAGCCCCATGGCCGGGTCGCCTTTGGTCTCCCGGATCAGGAACTTGGGCAGGTCGGCCTCCATTTCCCGCGTGCCGTTGATCACGACCACACGCCCTTCGGGGAAGTAGCGCATCAGGCGGATCACATCGCCGCTCTCGGTGCGGTAGTGCCCATCGAAACGCAATGGCAGGCCTGTGAAGGGGCCGGCCGGTGCTTCATCCGGAGTTGGCGTCGTGGGGGGCTGGGTCGAAGGCAGCAGGTGCAGTTCGCGCAACAGGAGCAACACCGCGAGCAGGGCGATCACAGCGAGGAGCACGGTCTTGATGGAGCGCGACATGGGATCAGTGTTCGAATCGGGCAATGATGGTGTTGCACCCTGTCACCTTTTGGCCAATGCTCACATCCACCTTGGCGGATAAGGGCAGGAAAACGTCGACGCGTGAACCGAACTTGATGAAGCCGAACTCGGTGCCTTGTTGGGCGGGGCTTCCTTCCCGGCTGTAGGTGCAGATGCGGCGGGCCAGGGCACCCGCGATCTGGCGGAACAGCACTTCACCATGTACCGGATGTTTCACCACCACCGTGCTGCGCTCGTTCTCGGTGCTGCTCTTGGGATGCCAGGCCACCAGGTATTTACCGGGATGGTACTTGTAGTAGCTGGTGGTGCCGCCAATGGGGTACCAGTTCACATGCACGTTGAGCGGGCTCATGAAGATGCTGACCTGGATCCGACGGTCCTTGAAATACTCGGGCTCGTGCACTTCCTCAATGGCCACCACCTTGCCGTCGGCGGGAGCCACGACCTGGTCACCTGTGGCCTTGGCCTTGCGCGATGGTACCCGGAAGAACCAGATAATGATGCCAAAGACCACCAGAAGCGCAGCGGAGAGCAGAATGATCAAGGCCTGTGGCAGCAACGGCCAGTTCCATAGGCAGAACAGGAGGCCAAAGACCACGGCCATGCTGAGGAGTAGGGTGGGAGTGCCTTCGCGGTGCAGTTGCATGTCCGGTGGTGAACAGGCCAAATATAGCCGGAGGTCCTCAGCCTTTGCCGATCAGGTGCAGGTAAAGCACCATGGCCGGTGCCGCGATCAGCAGGCCATCGAAACGGTCCAGCAGGCCTCCGTGACCGGGCAGCAGGTCGCCCGAGTCCTTCACGCCGCGTGCGCGTTTGAAGGAGGATTCGAGCAGGTCGCCAAGCGTTCCTGTGACCGCCACCAGTGCACCGGCCCCCATCCATTCCATGGGGGATAGATAGGGCAGCCAGCGTGCCACCAGCCAACCGATGCCCACTGCAAAGAGCACACCGCCCAGGAATCCTTCAACCGTCTTTTTGGGGCTCACCGCCGGCAGCAATTTGTTGCGCCCAATGGCCCGGCCCACCAGGTAGGCGCCGGTGTCGTTCGTCCACAGCATCACCATGAAGGCCACGAACTGGCTGCTGCCGTTGGAGAACAAATGGGTCAGGGTGCCGAACGGGACGCCCACCAGGAGCAATTGTGTGAAATAGGTGCCCACCACCTGTTCGGGCCTTGTGGTGCCACGGAACAACAGCCAGATGCTGGAGACCAGCAACAGCAGGAACACCAGGCCCATCACCTCCAACCATCCCCATTGGTCGGCGAAGGCGATCATGGAAATGCCGACGTACACGGTGGCGGCGAGCAGCATGCCCCAGATGTCCACTGTGTCATCCTCGGTCACCAGCACCAGGCGGCGCATTTCCCGGGCGGCCAGCACGCATACCGGCAGAAAGAGCAGCATGGTCGTGAACGGCCCGGCCCACGCGGCAAGCAGCGTCACAGCGACATACACGGCACCGGTGATGGAGCGTAGGGCGAGTTCGTTCAATGGTGCGGTCGTGTGGGTGGTGCCGCAAGGTAAAGGCCCGGTGGCTTACGCGCACCGGGCCTTTCAATTGTCCAAAGGATAAGGACCCCTAGGCTCCGGCTGCTGCTTCGGTGGTGCTGGTGTGCGCCGTTCCCTTTTCCGCGCCCTTGTCGTGGCCGTTCGGTGCGGGTGCTTCCACGCGTTTCTGGAAGGGGCGGTCGCCGAAGATCTTCTCCAGGTCCTCCTTGAAGATCACTTCCTTCTCCAGCAACTGGGTGGCCAGTGCGGTCAGCTTGTCCTTGTTCTCGCCCAGGATGCGCTTGGCCCGCTGGTACTGGCCTTCCACGAGCTTGCTCACCTCCTCGTCGATGGTCTGGGCGGTGTGCTCGCTGTAGGGCTTGCCGAAGGTGTACTCGCTCTGTCCCGAGCTGTCGTAGAAGCTGATGTTGCCCACGCGCTCGTTCAGGCCGTACATGGTCACCATCGCATAGGCCTGCTTGGTCACTTTCTCCAGATCGCTCAGCGCACCGGTGCTCACCTTGCCGTAGATCACGTCCTCCGCCGCGCGGCCGCCCAAGGCGGCGCACATCTCGTCCATCATCTGTTCCGCTGTGGTGAGGTGGCGCTCGTCGGGCAGGTACCAGGCCGCGCCCAGCGAACGTCCGCGGGGAACGATGGTCACTTTCACCAGCGGGGATGCGTGTTCCACCAGCCAGCTCACAGTTGCATGGCCCGCCTCGTGGAAGGCGATGGCGCGCTTCTCATCGGTGGTGATGATCTTGTTCTTCTTCTCCAGGCCCCCGATCACCCGGTCCACCGCATCCAGGAAATCCTGCTTGTCCACCGAGGTCTTCCTCTTGCGCGCGGCGATCAATGCGGCCTCGTTGCAGATGTTGGCCAGGTCGGCACCGCTGAACCCCGGGGTCTGGCGGGCCAGGAATTCCACGTCCACGGTCACGTCGAGCTTCAAGGGCTTCAGGTGCACCTTCAGGATCTCCTCCCGCTCGTTCAGGTCGGGCATGTCCACGAAGATCTGCCGGTCGAAACGGCCGGGGCGCATCAGCGCGCGGTCGAGCACGTCGGCGCGGTTGGTGGCACCGATGAGGATCACGCCGCTGTTGGTGCCGAAGCCGTCC
>JBKDXR010000022.1:0-48836 GCA_046306055.1 Flavobacteriales bacterium | reverse complement strand
GGATCGGTTGAAGAGAAGACCTCCAAGCCCCATCGGTTGAAGATGAGCAACTGATAGCTCGTAGGGTCCACTCCCAAAATGCTGGGCAGCCAGAGGTCGTTGATCTGATCTCCGTTGGGCGTGAACGCATTGGGTACATGGATCGTCAGCACATCCTCTACCAGGAGGTCCAGGCAATTCGTTGCGCTGCAGCCCAGACCATCCACCCCGGTGAGGCACAGCTGATAGATGCCCACAATGGCCGGTTCGATCGTCATGTTGAAGGAGGTGCCTCCGCCGATGGTTTCTCCACTAAGTGTCCAGCTATAGGTCACATTGTCGTTGGGTGTATGCTCCACTTGGAAAACGGGGTCTTCAACGCTTGCGCGGAAGGGAGTGGCAAGGAATGCAATGGTCGGTCCGCTGCTCGTGGACACTGCATCTGAGAGTGTGCTTGAACCCACACACCCGTTCATGTCGGTCACGGTCAAGCTGACGTTGTATTGGCCAGCATTGGCATACGTGTGCATGGTGGAGCCCATCACGCTCGAAGTGGTGCCATCACCGAACGTCCAGTTCGCGTTCTGTAAAACGCCAGGACCAGTGTATGTGAACTGGACCGGTAACGGTGTGCATCCGGAATCCACGTTCACATTGAACGTCGGTACGGGCAATGGTGAAACTGCGACGTTCACGCTACCGGTATCGTTCGTGCCTGCGCATCCACCCGTTCCATCCACCGTATAGGTATAGTTGCCGGCTGGCGATGTCCCTGGAATGAACGTGCTTCCGGCATTACCCGCGGGGCCGCTCCAGGAACCGCCGTTCTGGGCGGACGGTCCCAGAAGTGGGAACAGGTCGAACAATGCCGCATTGATGCACACAGAGGTTGAGTCATCGTTCCCGGCGTTCGGAAAGGGTGAAACGGTGACGGCGAGAAGGGCCTGTGCGTTCGGGCATGGGGCCATGCCGTTAACGGTGTACGTATAGTTCCCCGTAACGGCTGTGGCTGGATCGATCAAGGTGATGGTGCTGCCCGTAGGTGCGGTCCATGTTCCGCCGTTCGAGGGTGAACCGTTCAATTGGGCAAGGGGGTCGAAGGCTGGGTCACCGGCGCATACGGTGATGAGGCTATTGACGCCTGCGTTGGGGGCCTGCACTACGTTCATGGTCACCGTGCTCGAAGCGGCAGGACATGGCGCCGTGCTGTTCACCGTGTATGTGTAGGCCCCGGGCACATCGATGCCCATGTTGAACGAATTGCCGTGCGGTTGTCCGTTCGGTGCCGTCCAGGACCCGTTCATCGCAGGCGATCCGCCCAGGGCCGAGATCAATGGGTACGGCGCACTTTGCGATGAGCAAACGGTGGCGGTGCCGCTCGTCCCCGCATTCGATGCTGGAACAATGGTCAAGGTGACATTGGAGCTCGAAGCCGGGCACGGGCTGTTCGCCGGTACGGTGTATTGATAGGCCCCGTTCGAACCAGTGGACGGATCCACGGTTCCGTTCATGGGCGTTCCGTTCGGCGAGGTCCAAGTTCCCCCAAGCAATGGCGTACCACCCAATACCCCGAAGAGGTTCGTTGCCGGGCCACTGGAACATAGGGTCAGCACACCGTTCGTGCCCGGGTCGTTCGGTTGCACCGTGCCAACGGTAACCGTTGTGCTGGCACTTCCGCAGGGCGGCGCTCCGATTATGGTGTAGGTGTATACGCCGTTCGCGCTGCTACCTGGCGTGAAGTTTCCATTGAATGTGGCACCCGATGGGCCTGTCCATGTGCCACCCACTTGGGCATCGGCACCGAGCGCAGGGAACAGATCGGTCGATGCTCCCGTGGTGCAGAGGGTCAATGTTCCGTTGGTGCCCGCATTGGGTTGTGCCGTAACATTCGCCGTGACCGTTGCCGAGGCGTTCGTACAAGGTGCTGTGGCAGGGATGGTGTAGGTATAGGCACCGGGTGCCGAAACGCCAGGGGAAAAGAGCGGCCCTGTCGAGGTTCCACCGGGACCGGTCCACGTGCCCCCGGCTTGCGGAGATCCTCCCAAAGCACTGAACAGATCGGTGCTGGGTGAGGCATCGCACAAATTGAGATCTGCACTGCTTCCGGCATTGGGTTGGGGAATGAACGTAATGGCCACTTCGGCTTGCGCGTTCGGGCATGGCGCTGTTCCCGTAACAGTGTAGGTGTAGGTGCCGTTGGATGCTGTGGAAGCGTCCAGTTGGTCGCTTACGGCAGTGCCGTTCGGAGAGGTCCAGGTCCCTCCCGCGTTCGGTGTGCCGCCCAATAGCGAGGTCAGTTGAACAAGGCCAGCGGTCTCGCAGAAGCTGGTCGGTGCACCATCGGTGCCTGCGTTCGGCAAGGCTGGTTCCGTTACCGTTACGGTGGCAGAGCTTGCCGCACAAGGAGCAAGCCCGGGAACAGTGTACGTGAATATGCCAGGAGCATCCAGTGTGGGATCATATGTGCCGCTCAATGGGGTCCCGCTCACGTTGGTCCATTGACCACCGGGGTCGGGCGTGCCACCCAACTGCCCGAAGAGCAATGTGGAGGGACCATTGGAACAAATGGTCAGCGTTCCGTTAATGCCCGCACTGGGCGTGGGGTTCACGGTCACATCCACCGTGGCCACCGAGGTAACACATGGAGCAATGCCTGCAATACTGTAAGTGTAAATGCCGGGTGGGTCGTTGCCCGGAACGAAAGTGCCGGAATGTGCTATGCCCCCTGGTGCGCTCCATGAGCCTCCTGGTTGTGCACCTCCATCCAAGCTGTTGAACAAGGGTACGGACGGCGTGGTGCTGCACGTGGTGATGGGATCCGAAGTACCGGCATTCGGCTGTAGTGGAATGCTGACCGTAACGGTGGCTTGAGCGGAACAGGGAGGCGAGGCACTGGTGACCGTGTACACGTAATCGCCGGGGGCGTCAATGGCAGGATCGAGCACACCTGAGTGAGCGGCACCGGTGGGCGATGTCCACGCTCCGCCTGCGTTCGGCGTACCTCCAAGTACATTGAAAAGCCCCGTCGCGGGCGAGGTGGAGCAAAGCGTCAGCGAACCTGGTGTTCCGGCGTTCGCCGTGCAGCTCTGAATGACCACCGGTGTGTTGAAGGCCGGTGGGTTGGCATCACCTCCGCATCCGGCACTGCTCCATGATCCGGTCTGGCTATCGCTGAGCGTATTGAACGTTACGGCCAGGCTGGTGCCGTTCACACAGGCCGGTCCGCTCAGCACGCTAATGGTCCAGCAGAACTGCCAGTTCACGGCCCCCACGCAGAAGTCGCCGAAATTGTTCCCAGGGTTGCCGTCGTTGTTCAGGTCAAAGAAAAAGCCTGGACCTGTGGGGCCTATGTTGGTGGCCGCCGTGCCTTGTACCGAGTTGTACCAGCCCCAGGTGCCTCCGCTACCGCCGCATGTGGCCGGTGGCGGTCCAGGGGTCAGTGTGGCCAGGTCCCAGCCCGGCCCGAAGGTCGCGGTCATCCCTTGGAACCAGTTAGCGTTGGTAGAGTTCCAGAAGGTCACGGTGAAGCAGAAGGTCACTGTTTCACCGCAGGCATAGGTGCCGTTCGTAGGCAGCGGACTGGCAGTAAGGGTGTAGCCTGTAAGACAAGGCTGAGCGACCATGTTGGTGCTCGCCAACACGAGGGTCACGAACAGGGATAGGACCCTCGTTCTGTTCGGCATGATCGCTTCTCGGGTAACGTGTTTTCGAAACCCAAGATAAGCGAACTCACATTTCGGCCCCAAAAGGGATCAGGTGGCCAGGATACCGACCATGGCCACCAGCTCATCCTGCAACTTCTTCTGCTTGCCGATCGCCTCGGCGAAGGGCGTGCTCACTACTGAGCCGTTCACTTCACCCAGCATGCAGTTATGCTCCCCGGCCAACAAGCGATCCATGGCGGCCACCCCCAGGCGACTGGCCAAAATGCGGTCCATGGCCGTAGGTGAACCGCCGCGTTGTAGATGTCCCAGCACCGTAACGCGCATGTCGCGGTCGGGCAGATGGTGTTTCACGCGTTGTGCGATGGCAATGGCACCGCCCTGTTCATCGCCCTCGGCCACGACCACGATGCTCGATGATTTCAACCGGGAGGCCTGGCCAAGCTCCTTCACCAACTGCTCGATGCTCTGGCATAGTTCGGGAACCATCACATATTCGGCTCCCGAAGCGATGGCGCTGGCCAGCGCGAGGAAACCAGTGTCGCGGCCCATGACCTCCACGAAGAAGAGGCGGTCATGGGAGGATGCCGTGTCCCGTATCTTGTCCATGGCTTCCATCGCGGTATTCACGGCCGTATCGAAGCCGATCGTTCGGTCGGTGCCGAAAAGGTCGTTATCAATGGTCCCAGGCAGGCCGATCACCCGGCATCCGTGCTCCTCGTGGAAGACCTTGGCCCCGGTGAACGTGCCATCACCTCCAATGGCCACCAAGGCATCCATACCGTGGCGCCGAACTGTGGCCGCGGCTTTTGTGCGGCCTTCCGCCGTGCGGAACGCTTCGCTCCTTGCCGACCGAAGGATGGTGCCGCCGCGCTGGATGATATTGCTCACATCACGCGGCCCGAGCGGTCTGACTTGATCGTTCACCAAGCCTTCATAACCGCCCAGTATGCCCGAGACCTGAATGCCGTGAAAGGCAGCTGCTCGTGCCACGGCACGTATCGCAGCGTTCATTCCCGGGCTGTCGCCACCCGAGGTGAACACGCCGATATGCCGCAAAGGGGCCATCCCGCTTATTCAGCGATCACTGTGCCGAGCGCCATGCGCCGACCATCACCGGCGTTCACCAGTACCAATCGGTAAGTTCCTTGCGCCAGCCCATTACGGTCCACGCGGACCAAAGCGCCCGGCAGGCCGCTGCGCTGTGCCACCTCGCGTCCACTTCCATCAATGATAAGCAGGGTGCTGCCCGCTTGGAATGCGCTCAGGTCGATCTGGAAACCATCGGTGAACACTGTGGGATAGGGCACCGGCAGGACGGACGTGTCCGCTTGTTCAACGCCAGTGGTGGTGCCGTTGATGCTGTAGATATCGAAAATTGCGCCCGTGTAAAGCTTGGTGCCCGATGCGTGGAACTCTTCCAATCCCACCTGGTCGAACGCGGCCAGACCGGTGTTGAACGCGCTCCATGTGGAACCTTGGTCCATCGAACGGAGCATCCCCTGTGATCCTCCTGTGATGGCGAAGTACTTTCCGTCATAAAGGATCAATTGGCTCTTGGTCAGGGGGATGGCCACACCGCCTGTCGCATTGTTCCAGGTAGCGCCGCCGTTGGTGGAGAATTTGTAACCGGCATCACTGATGCAGACCAATCGGCTGGGTGTGCCTTGCACACTGTACATGGCAAAATTCGAGCCTGTCACGATGCTCCAGCTAACCCCGTTGTCCAAGCTGCGTACCATGCCTGCACTTGTAGCGGCATACAGCACGAAGTTGATGCTGGCCATGTGGTAAACGGTCATGTTGCTGCCCATTCCGGCGTGCGAAACGGACCAGGAATCCCCGTTGTTGATGGTGCGATAAACGCCCCCGCCATTGGCGATCATACCGCTCATCACCACGAAGGTGACCCCGCCGAAGTTGAAGAACTTGTTGGCGAACACGTTGGCATTGGCCGTGAGCGTGCCATTGGCCGGGCTCCAACTGGTACCGCCGTTGCTGGAGCGGAAAACACCTGAATGGGTGCCGGCGAACAGATGGGTCGCATTGCTACCCACCGATTCAATGCTGATGCTCCCACTGGCCACCGGTAGACCAGCGTTCACAGTGGCCCATGAAGCTCCGTCATTGGTTGATTTGTAAACGCCCAGCGGGAAGCTGGCCAGGTAAATGGCGCCACCTTGGGTGGTGATGCTGCGAACCGCTTGCACGCCCGAGGTGCTGGCATTGTACGGTTGCCATTGGGCCTGAACAGTAAGAGCGGTGATCAGGAATGCGGCGAGGGTCGAAAAGGGTCGAACTGCGGTCATGCGTTGCTCCGTGTTGGGGATGCGAATGTAGGCTTGTCCGGACCAATTTCAGGAGGCAGGCGCCGAACACAGGGGTTACCTTTGGACCATGTTCGGTAGGGCCCATAAGTGGATGGTGGCAGGAAGCCTTGCCCTGATCGCGGTCCTTCATCTCGTTTTTGCGCCGCTGGCCCACGCTGGACTGCATGTTGATGACGCCGATCACCAGGGTGCGGATGGTCCCGTTTGCGTGGAGGCTTGCGTGCTGTGCAATGCTGCCCTGCCGGCCATTGAAGCTGAGCATTTTGCGTCCTTGGCCCCCTTGGCCATGGTCCTGGCCGATAAGGTGCCCATGAGGCCTGCTGTTCGGCCGGGAACTTGCAGCTTGGTGATGTCCGGGCGAGCACCCCCCGCACGACCTGCTCAGGCCCGTTGACCGTTGTCCGTTCACCCCCTTTTTTGGGGGATCCCCCGTTCACGCCCCTTCGTGCTCATGTCCTCGTTGTTCCGATCCTGTCTTACAGCATTGTTGGCATTCGCCGCTGCGGCCGCTCTCGGCCAGCCGGTGGTTTGCGACCTGGTCCTGCGTGGGCGGGTGATCGATGACCACGATCGGCTGGGCCTCTCCTTTGCGGAGGTGTGGTTGCCCGAACTGGAGCGCGGTGCCGTTACGGATGTGGATGGCCGGTTCCAGATCGAGGGGTTGTGCGCAGGCACTTACCTCGTCAGGGTGATGCACTTGGGGTGTGAGCCGGTCGAACGCAGGGTCGTGCTTCAGCGAAGCATGGAAATGGACTTCAGGCTGGAGCACCACGTGGAGGAGTTGCGTGAACTGGAAGTAGTGCGCGAGAGACCCGATGAGAACGTGGGTGCTGCAAAGCAGGAACTGGGCAAGGATGACATGGAGAGGGGAGCGGGTCGCGACCTGGCCACCATGCTGTCCGTTATTCCCGGGGTTACTGTGCTAAGCAGTGGCCCCACCATTGCGAAGCCGATGATCCAGGGGCTCACGGGGAACAGGATACTCACCCTCAACCAAGGGGTGCGCCAGGAGGACCAACAGTGGGGGACCGAACATGCGCCCAACCTCGATCCTTTTTCCAGCGACCGGATCACTGTCGTGAAGGGCGCGAGTTCCGTTCAATACGGGGCCGATGCCATAGGTGGGGTGGTGATCACCGAACCGGTGGAACTGCCGCGCGAACATGGTCTGGGTGGTGAGGTGAGGGCGCTGGGGATCTTGAACGGCCGAGGGGGCGGTGCCAGTGGAATGCTACAAGGCGCTGCTCGCTCCATGCCGGGTCTTGGCTGGCGCGTTCAAGGATCTGTACGTTCCACGGGCGATGCCACTGCACCCGACTATGTGTTGAGCAATACCGGCATGCGGGAGGCCGGTGGTTCTGTCGCGGTGGGCATGCGGCGCCATTGGGGGCACGCTCAAGTGTACTACAGCTATTTCGGCCGTGAGCTCGGTATCCTGCGCGCATCCCATATCGGGAACCTCACCGATCTGCAGATCGCGATCGCCACCGGTGAGCCGTGGTACCAGGCTCCGTTCACCTATGACATTGAAGCGCCAAGGCAGGTGGTGCAACATCACCTGTTCAAGGCCGAGTTCGAGCACCGCATTGCGGAGCGCAGCCAATTGTCCGCGACCTATGGTTACCAGGCGGACGACCGACAGGAGTACGATATCCGGCGCGGTGGACGAAGCGATCGGCAGGCACTGGACCTGTTCCTGACCACCCATACGGCGGACGTGGTCCTGAAACACTGGTTGGGCCCCAAGGTGCATGGCAAGTTCGGTGCGAACGGTGTGCTGCAGGACAATTTCAACGTGCCCGGTACTGGTATCCGGCCACTTATTCCCGATTTCACCAAGGCCACGGGCGGGGTCTTCGTGCTGGAGCATGTGCCCTTGGGCGAACGCTTTGAACTGGAGGTGGGGGCCCGCCTGGAAGGCACGCGCATCGAGGTCCGCCGCTTCGATCGGGAAGGCACTTATTCCACCCCGTTGCATTCCTTCGTCAATCAGGCCCTGGGGCTTGGGTTGAACTGGGAGATCGCGGACAGCACGCGAATGCGGTTCAATCTGAGCTCGGCCTTCAGGCCACCGCACGTGAGCGAGCTGTACAGTGAAGGGCTCCACCACGGTTCGGCGGCCATCGAGCTCGGTGATCCGGGATTGAACAGCGAGCGCGCCTACCGCGCCTCCGCCGATCTGCAGGCCGCACCGTTCAAGGGTCGTTTACGCATGGACCTCACCGCCCACGCCGGGTTTTTCGATGGCTACATCTACCTGTTGCCGTCGGGCTTCCAGCTTACCATCAGAGGTGCTTTCCCCGTCTTCAATTACGTGGCAACGGATGCATGGCTTTATGGACTGGACGGTCAGTTGATGTATCAGGTGAAGGGTCCCTGGGCACTGCGGTCCCGCTTCAGCATTGTTCGTGGTTGGGACGTAGGCGCCGATGAGTGGCTTTTCCAAATGCCTTCGGATCGTATCGAGAACAGCCTGGTGTACCAACCCCCGGATCCCGGTGGGTGGCGCGATGTGGAGTTCAGTGTCAGCAGTGCGTTCGTGTTCCAACAGGTCCGTGTTCCTCCCGATGTGGATCTCATGCCTGCACCGGACACCTACCACCTGCTCGGATTGGGCATCAGTATGGAGCGTCCGATCGGTAACGATCGGTTGCGGTTCGGCATTCAAGGAGCGAACCTGTTGAACATGGCCTACCGTGATATCCTTGACCGGTTCCGGTATTATGCGGATGCACGTGGCGCCGATCTGACGCTCTCTGTGAGGTACTCGTTCGGGTCCGCTCGCTGATCGAAGGAAAGGGCAAGGATCGAAGGGTCTTTACGTTCAAGGTGCAGTTACATCCGCGGGTCGAACGCATTTCGTTCTCATGTCCCAGATCAAGAAGCTGTCCCTCTTATGGTTGCTCTGTCCCACTTTCTCGTGCGGCCAACCTGCTGTTGAGCCCCCGGTGGCCGTGGAAGCGCCGGTCGTTCTGCGTTCACCACCCCGCGTTCCTCTCGCACGATCGATCGACAGCCTGAACGTGCATGCCGACAGTATCCGGTTTCATGTGGTGAAGCGCAGGCGTGTGTTCCATGTGCTCGCCGGTCGTGATACGCTGTGCACCTACCCATGCGTGCTTGGTGAACGACCAGAGGGAGATAAGCAGATGCAGGGCGATCGCCGCACACCGGAGGGTGTGTTCGGCTTCCGGAGCAAGCGCATGCACGACAAGTGGCACGCGTTCGTTTGGGTGGATTATCCCAATGCCGAGAGCTGGCGACGGTTCCGCGAACGGCAGCGCCAGGGTCTTGTTCCGGCAGGCGCCGACATTGGCGGCGAGATCGGCATACACGGAGTGCCCGATGGAATGGACCATTGGGTCGTGCAGGGGGTGGACTGGACCTGGGGCTGTATCGCGTTGCGGAACGCCGACCTGGACGAGATCTATCCCTACATCCGGCCCGGGAGCACGACCCTTACCATCGTGCCCTGAAACAATTCACGGCGCGATCGCCTCAGGGAACAGCTCATCGTATCCCGTGCGGTCGTCGTGCTTGCGCAGGTAACGTATGCCACCGATCTCCTGGACCACGATCTCAAGGGTCGTGCGTACGATGCATCCAATGGAAGCATGGCCTCCGGTCATGCTTCCATTGTGGTCGGCAACGGACAGATGCAGGTGCATGCCGTGGCGTGAGAGCGTTCCCGATAGGCCGCATACTTCCAGATCGCCCTCCAGCAGGGTGCTCTCCGGTCTTCCTCCATAGCGGATCCCTGCTGTGGAAAGGCTTCCCACAGCACTGACGATCGCGGCCGCCTCGATGCCCTGTTCAGAGCACCACAAGGCTAGCGTGGCCCGCAGATCTTCCCCTGGCCATAACCGAAGGGTATGCAGCTGGTAGGGCCGGCCTGCCGTGTGGATCACTGATCGAAGGTGTTCGGGAAGTGTTGCTTCAGTGCGGCGATACCATCACGCACCTTGTCCTCCTGTTCTCCCTTGAAGGAGATGAGCTTGGCGGCCAATTGCTCATCGGCCGTGGCCAGGATCTGCACGGCAAGCAGTCCTGCGTTGCGCGCTCCGTTCACGGCCACGGTCGCCACGGGCACACCTGCGGGCATCTGCACAATGGAGAGCAGCGAGTCCCAGCCATCAATGGAGTTCCGGCTCTTGATCGGTACACCGATCACTGGTAATGTGGTGAGGGAGGCCACCATGCCGGGCAAATGGGCGGCGCCCCCGGCACCGGCAATGATCACTTTCAGGCCACGGTCGGCCGCACCCTTGGCGTACGCGAACATGCGGTCCGGAGTGCGGTGTGCGCTCACCACGGTAAGCTCATGTTCCACGCCGAACTCCTTCATTGTGTCCAAGGCCTCACGCATGATCTCCAGATCGCTGCGACTGCCCATGATGATGCCGACCATGTTGTGAGGGGTGTTCGTTGGTTGCTTCGTGTCACTTTGCTTCTGCCGATGAGGTCACGGGCACCACACGGCACCGGTCGCGCACGATGTGTATCGCACGCTCCAAGGCTTGCTGGTCCTCGGCCATCACGGTCACGTGTCCCATCTTGCGCCCACTGCGTGTTTCGGCCTTGCCATAAAGGTGAGGGAATGTGCCTGGCAAGGCCAGGACCTCCTCCGCCCCCATCAACGAGGGTTCGCCAGTGCCTCCACTTCCCACCAGGTTCACCATGGCGGCAAGGCTGCGCAGGCGTGTATCACCCAAGGGCCATTGCATGTAGCAGCGCAGCAATTGATCGAACTGGGAGCTGGCGCAGGCCTCAATGGTATGATGTCCACTGTTATGTGCGCGTGGGGCGGTCTCGTTCACCAGAAGTTGGCCATTGCGCGTGAGGAACATCTCCACGGCGTAGAGCCCTGGTGCTCCGAAAGCATCCGCTACGCGGTCGGCCAGCGCACGCGCCGCAGCGGCTGTTGCTGATGGGATGCGGGCAGGTGCCTGCAAGTGGTCCACCAGGTTCAGCTGTGGGTCGAACACCATTTCCACCGGATCGTAGGTGACTTGCTTGCCATCGTCGGCGCGTACCACCAGCACCGCGAGTTCCAGCCCGATGTCCACGCACTGTTCCAACAGGCAGGGCCCGTCGAACAGGTCGGATGTGGTCGCGGGGTCATCCACCCGCATCACGCCTTTGCCATCATATCCGCCGGTACGCGTCTTCAGGAAGGCGGGTAACAGATGGCCGGCCTCACGGATCTCATCGATCCCGTTCACCAGAGCGAACGCGGCGGTGGGAATGCCGTGCTGCACATAGAACTGTTTTTGCAGGCCCTTGTCCTGGATGGTCCGTAATACGGCCGGTGCAGGCACAACGCGTTTGCCCATGCGCTGCAGGTCCTCCAAGGCATCCACGTTCACTTGTTCGATCTCGATGCCCACGATATCCGCATCGGCACCGAACCGCACCACGGTTTCGCGGTCGCGGAGGTCACCGGTCACGAACCGGGTGGCGAGGCCGGAGCAGGGGGCTTTCGGATCGGGATCGAGCACATGCACCACACTGCCGTAGCGAAGCGCGTTCTCAATGAACATGCGGCCTAATTGCCCGCCACCGAGCAGGGCGATCACCGGAGCTTGTGCCATGGCCGGCAAAGATAGCCGGGTGGCAGGCCATGGGTTCAACGACGCTTGCGGACCGCGCTCGTTCCTTGGAAGCGTGCCAACCTGTAGCCCACGGTGAACTGAAGGGTGCGATAGCGGGGGAAGAGGACTTCGTCATATTGGAATATGGTCCACAGGCCACTGTAATACCGGAGCGTCAGGTCGATCCCGTGCTGCGTATCGAAGCCCAGGCCGGCATTCATGCCCATGTCCACCGGTCGCATATCCGCGGTCACATCCGTGCGGCCCTCGGGATCGCTCCGTTGTGCGCTGAGCACCTTTCCGAACTGCACACCGGCCTGCACGTTGACCACATTGCTGAAGTACAACTTCACGGACAAGGGCACCTGTATCATCAGGGTTCGCAGGTTGCTCTGGTCGCCATTGGGTTCGATGAAGCCTGATCCGAGCATCGACAGGAGCAGCTCGGGCTGCACTTCCATACGTGTACCCACCTGAAAAGGCAGGTACAGACCGGCCGTGGCACCGGGCACATTGGAGGTCTCAATGTGTTGGGCCGCGGTCGTGGCTGCCATCAGGCCACCTTTGATACCCAGGCCTGATCGTTGTGCGGATACCGAGCCTAGGATGGCCAATAGGAGCGATACTGATACCAGGGAGCGCTTGTTCATGACGAGTGGGTATTCGGGTCGCGTCGGTGTACGGTGAACGGCCCCTGCGCGTTCCATCATCGAAGGTCTATTTCGACGAGGTGGTGCAAAACGACGATGGAGGCCCGCTATTGGCCTCCATCGTGCATGTTCGTTGATGAATACGCGTCAGCGATCGCTCCCGACATCGAAACGACCTGTACGGCGAATATCACCTTGGACCACGCTTAGCACATAGCTGCCTGTAGCTATCCCCGTAAGCGGCAGTTGCACGGGATCCGAAGTGGAGCGGTGGGAGGCGATCAAGCGGCCCTGCATGTCGAGCACTTCGATCTCGGCCGGCCCTTCCTGGCCCAGCACAATGGTCAGTTGGTCCGTGGCCGGGTTGGGGAACAATCTGAACGCTCCGGCCATGTTGTCCACCAGGTCAGTGGTCGATTCGATCACAATGCGGTAATCCTCGGTCTCGCCATAGGCATAGTTGTAGCAAGGGTCCGTCGGTGTGGGTTCGCCGGTGTTGTGGTAAACACCACGGACGCGCATCCGCGTAGGGCCCAGCAGTGCATTGCCGGGAACAGTGAAGGTGATGGACTGGCTTTGACCGATGGCCGTGTTCGTGAACTCGCCCAGCTTCTCGGTGGCTGCGAACGTGAAGTTCTGGTCGTAGTCGATCCATACGGCGTAGTTGTCCGGTGTGTAAGCGCCGCTCTGAATGGTCACCGTGTAGGTGTTGCTGCGCACGACCGAGGCCGACCAGGTGGTGCTGTAATTGGTATAAGTGGGGGCGGTGGGGCCGCCACTGTTCACGTTGTTGATGTTGCCCAGCTGCACCGCGTTGATGTAATCGCCGTCCGAAGTGCCCTGGGTGGAGGTGGGAATGCAGTAGTTGCCCCCGGGCGAAGTGATCGTGATCCCGTAGTCCTCCGTTTCGCCCCAGATATAGTTGTAGCATGGGTCGGTGGGTGTGGGCTCTCCGTCATTCTGGAACACACCGCGCACACGTAAACGCGTGTTGCCGAGCGTTGCGGCTGCAGGCACGGTGAAGTTGATCGTCTGGGTCTGGTTAACGGCCGTGGTAGTGAACTCTCCGAGCTTTTCCCCAGCCTCGAAGGTGTTGTCCTGGTCATAATCGACCCACGCAGCGTAGTTGTCTGGTGAATAACTGCCGCCCTGGATGGTGATGGTGTAGGTGCTGCCGCGTTGCAGCGAAGTGCTGTACGTACTGCTGAAATTGGTGTAGGCGGGTGCCGAAGTGCCACCGCTGTTCGCATTGTTGAAGGTGCCCAGCGCCACGCGGTTGATGTAATCCCCTTCGGCGGTCCCCACCTGTGCCGTGGGGATGCAGGGACCTACCGGGGTGATGCCGCACGGACCCGGAGTAAGCAATTGGGACCGCACCCCGGTGAGCACACTGCTCATGTAGCTGGACTGCTGGTCGGTGAACATCACCGGGCAGTTACTGTAGTCCATGTAGTTCTCATACTGGGTCAGCACACCGCACTTTACCAGGCTGGTGTTCGAGCAGGAGAAGGTGGGACTGTTGGTCAACGGGGTGTCCGTGAAACCGTCGGAATCCGTGCAATTGCCGTTATCGAAGGGGTGCAATAGGCCGAGGTAGTGTCCGATCTCATGGGTCGCCGTCCTTGCGCCGATCTGCAGGCCGTAGCTGTAGTCGATCACTAGGCCATCTATAGCGCTGCCCACCACGCCACCAACAGGCAGATAAGCATATCCGACAGTTACCGTGCCACCGGTGGCTCCGCTGGTGATGTCGCAGATCCAGATGTTCAGGTAGCGTAATGGGTTCCAAGGGCTGCGGCCCAAGGGAGCCGACTTCATGTCGTTGGTCTGTGTTTCCGGGTCGAACCAGGTGTCCGTGGTCTGTGTGCGGGTGATGCCGGTGGTGGCATTGCCGCTGGGATCTACTTGGGCCAGGCAGAACTGGATGCCCGGGTTTCCGATGCTGCCCGTAAATGCCGGCCGTACGTTGGCCAGGTCCGTGTTGATGGCCGCATAATCGCGGTTCAGTTCGTTGATGATGGCCTCGATCGCAGCATTGGGCACGTTCTCAGCGGCCGTGTTCCACACCACATGCACCACCGCGGGAATGGTAAGGGTACCACCCCGTTCAGCACCTTCTGTGGCGGCAGGCAACGCTCGGAGCACATCGGTGTCCAGCCCTTGTTCCTGGAGCCAGCGCTGGGTCAGGGTATGGGCCGCACAATCGCGGTGCCCATCAGGGTCTTGCGCAGCGATCGGGTATGCGGCCAAAAGACCAAGAACAAGGGGTAACGAACGCATCATGGCGGCGAAGGTAATCCGCCTCGCGGCCCGCTCAGGCCAGTGACCGGATGGCCGCCAAGGGGTCCGGCGCACCGAACACGCTGTTGCCTGCCACGAGCACGTCCGCACCGGTGTCCACCAGCTTTGCGGCGTTCTCCATGCCCACCCCACCATCGATCTCGATCAACGCCTTGGATCCCGTGCGTTCACGCAGGGTCTTCAGCTCGGTGATCTTGCCATAGGTCCGATCGATGAATCTCTGTCCACCGAAACCGGGGTTCACGCTCATCAGGCACACCACGTCAACGTCAGCCAGTACATCCTCCAGCAGGTCAACACGGCTGTGCGGGTTGATGGCTACGCCTGCCTTCATGCCTGCGGCCTTGATGGCCTGGATGCTGCGATGCAGATGAGGGCACGCCTCCAAGTGAACGGTCAGGTGGTCAGCACCGGCATCGCGGAACGCACCGATGAACTTGTCCGGGTCCACGATCATAACGTGAACATCGAACGGTTTTCGTGCGTGCTTGCGGATCGCTTTGATCACCGGCAACCCGAAGCTGATGTTGGGCACGAACACGCCGTCCATCACGTCCAAATGATGCCATCCGGCCTCACTTTCCTCGATCAGTTCAACGGCTTTGCGCAGTTCGGCGAAATCGGCTGAGAGCAGGGAAGGGGCGAGGATGTGGGCCATGTTCACGGTCAGCACGGGCGTTGTCCAGGCTGCTTGTCCGCAAAGGTAGCTGAACGCGCAAAGGCCGCTTTCGGCGGCCTTTGCGTTGGTGTGGTATGGGCGTCAGCCCAGGTAGGCTTTCAGTACGCCGCTTCGGCTGGTATGCTTCATGCGGCGAATGGCCTTCTCCTTGATCTGGCGCACGCGCTCGCGCGTCAGGTCGAATTTCTGTCCGATCTCCTCGAGGGTGTGCGGTTGGTTGCCGGCCAGTCCGAAGTACAGGCGGATCACATCGGCCTCGCGGCCCGCAAGGGCGGACAGTGAACGTTCGATCTCCGTGCGCAGGCTGTCCGTCATCAGGCTCTCCAGCGGGCTGGGCTGATCGTCGTTGCGCATCACATCCATCATGGTTCCGCTGTCGCCGTCATCGCGCAGGGGGGCATCCATGCTCAGGTGTTTGCCCGTGTTGTTCAGGCTGGTCTTCACCTCTTCCAAGGTCATCTCCAGCACTTCGGCCAGTTCGTGCGCCGTGGGTGGACGTTCATGTTCCTGCTCCAGCTTTGCGAAAGCCCTGTTGATCTTGTTGATCGATCCGATCTTGTTCAACGGCAGTCGCACGATGCGTGCCTGTTCGGCCAGGCTTTGGAGGATCTGTTGGCGGATCCACCACACGGCATAGCTGATGAACTTGAAGCCGCGCGTTTCATCAAAGCGGGTGGCGGCCTTGATCAGGCCCAGGTTGCCTTCGCTGATCAGGTCGGGCAGGCTCAGGCCCTGGCCTTGGTACTGCTTGGCCACCGAGACCACGAAGCGCAGGTTCGCCTTGGTCAACTGTTCCAATGCACGTTGGTCGCCTTCGCGGATGCGCCTGGCCAGTTCCACCTCCTCTTGGGCGGTGATGAGCTTGACCCGCCCGATCTCCTGCAGGTATTTGTCAAGGGACGGTGTGTCCCGGTTGGTCACCTGTTTGGTGATCTTCAGCTGCCGCATTCGTGCCATGTGCGCGTCGTGTGTTTCCGTGGAATGACGCATTGAACGCGCCGCATTCGCCGAAGGTTACCGGGGCACTGAAGGAATGGACCGGTCATGAACGACGAAAGCCGCCCATGAGGCGGCTTTCGATACGATCGGTAAGCGGCTCAGTTCTGGGCCGGATCGGTGTTCTCGTTGCGCGGGCCATCATCTCGGCGAGGACGGTCGTCGCGGCGAGGACGATCATCACGACGCGGGCGGTCGCCACGGTCGCGGCGCTCACGACGGTCACCACCATCCATGGCGGGTTCGCGCTCCACGTAGCCTTCGGGCTTGGGCAGCAGCACACGACGGCTCAGCTTCAGTTTGCCGGTGCGCGGGTCCTTGCCCACTACTTGGAACTCGATCATCTCGCCTTCCTTCAGCACGTCCTCCACGCGCTCGATCCGCTTCCAGTCGAGCTCGCTCACGTGCAGCAGGCCATCGGTGCCGGGCAGCACTTCCACGAAGGCGCCATAGGGCATGATTGTCTTCACCTTGCCTTTGTAGGTGGCGCCCACTTCGGCCTGGGGCGGGTTGGCAATGGCGTTCACACGGGCCAGGGCGGCGTCGATGCTCGCCTTGTTCTCGCTCATGATCTCCACCACACCGCGGCCGTCCACTTCGTCGATGCTGATATGCGCACCGGTCTCGGCCTGGATCTCCTGGATCACACGGCCACCGGGGCCGATCACGGCACCAATGCTCTCCTTCGGGATCTCGATGGTAATGATGCGTGGCGCGTGTGGCTTGTAGTCGTCACGCGGCTGATCGATCACCTTCAGCATCTCGCCGAGGATGTGCAGGCGTCCTTGACGGGCCTGCTCCAGGGCCTGGGCCAGCACCTCGTAGGGCAGGCCGTCCACCTTCATGTCCATCTGCGTGGCCGTGATGCCCTTGGCGGTACCACAGATCTTGAAGTCCATGTCGCCCAGGAAGTCCTCGTCGCCGAGGATGTCGCTGAGGATCGCGTGGCGCTTGCCGTCGCTGATCATGCCCATGGCGATACCGCTCACAGGGGCCTTGATCTTCACCCCGGCATCCATCAGGGCCATGGTGCCACTGCACACGGTGGCCATCGAGCTGGATCCGTTGCTTTCCAGGATGTCGCAGTTCAGGCGGATGGTGTAGGGGTTCTCCGGCAGTCCGGGGATCATCGGTTTCAGGGCGCGGAGCGCCAGGTTGCCGTGGCCCACCTCGCGGCGTCCGGGTCCGCGGATCGGCTTCACTTCGCCCGTGCTGAAGCTGGGGAAGTTGTAGTGGAGCATGAAGCTTTCGCTGGTCTTCTTGGTGGCCAGGTCCACGGTCTGCTCGTCCATCGAGCTGCCAAGGGTCACCAGGTTGATGGCCTGTGTCTCACCACGGGTGAAGATGGCGCTGCCGTGCGTGCCGGGCATCACGTCCACCTCGCCCCAGATCGGGCGGATCTCGGTGGTCTTGCGACCGTCGAGGCGCATACCGTGGTCGAGCACCACGTTGCGTACGGCCTTCTTCTGGGTCTTCTTGAAGAAGCGGCCCAGCATGGCCTTGTCGGCCTTCTGCTCATCGGTGAGCGTGGCCAGGCAGGCCTCCTTCACGGCGGCGAAGTTGGCCGAGCGCTCTTCCTTGCTGCTGGGCTTCATGGCCAGGTCATAGTACTTCTGGTAGCAGAAGTCGTGGATCAGCTGGCCAACGGTCGCGTCGTTGTTCTCGTGGCTGTAGGTGCGCTTCACCTGGCTCTTGGCCACGGCGGCTCCCAGCTCGTTCAGGACCTTGCAGTGCACCTTGATGGCATCGTGCGCCACCTTGATGGCCTCGATCATGTCGGCCTCCTGCACTTCCTTCATCTCGCCTTCCACCATCAGGATGTCGCTCTCGGTGGCGGCCACGATCAGGTCGAGGTCGGCACGCTCGGCATCGGCGATGTCGGGGTTGATCATGAACCTGCCGTCCACACGGGCCACGCGCACTTCGCTCACGGGGCCTCCGAAGGGGATGTCGCTCACGGCCAGGGCGGCGGCACCGGCCAGGCAGGCCAGGCTGTCGCTGTGATTGCGCTTGTCGTGGCTCATCAGGGTCACCACCACCTGGGTGTCCCCGTGGAAATCATCGGGGAACAGGGGGCGCAGGGCGCGGTCCACCAGGCGGCTCACGAGGATCTCGTGGTCGCTGGGACGGTTCTCACGCTTGAAGAAGCCTCCGGGGAAACGGCCGGCGGCACTGAACTTTTCGCGGTACTCCACCTGAAGGGGGAGGAAGTCGATGCCCTCGCGGGCCTCCTTGGTGGCCACCACCGTGGCCAGCAGGATGGTATCGCCCATCCGAACGGTCACCGATCCATCGGCTTGTTTGGCGAGCACACCGGTCTCGATGGTGATCGCTTTGCCATCGCCCAGGTCGATGGTCTTGGTAATTCCTTGTGGTCTCATCGTCGTCTTCGTTTTTCCTCTTGTTGCCTACGTGTAAATGAAAGGGGCGACCGTGCCTCACGATCGCCCCCCTTTCGATCAGGATGTGCCTACTTGAGATGCCGGCGTTCCGGCGCTCCCGCATGTCTTACTTACGCAGACCAAGCTTCGCGATGATCGCGCGGTAGCGCTCGATGTCATACATCTTCAGGTAGTTCAGCAATTGCTTGCGTTTGCCTACCATGGTCATCAGCGCCTTTTCGGTGCCGTGGTCCTTCTTGTTGGCCTTCAGGTGCCCGGTCAGGTGGTTGATGCGCTCAGTGAAGAGTGCGATCTGGCTCTCGGCCCCACCGGTGTTCTTCTCGGAACCGCCGTGCTGCGTGAAAATGGCCTTTTTGGCTTCGCTCGTCAGGTACATGGTCGTTCGTAACAGGCGGCAAAGATAGATCTTTTCCCGATCCGGTCATATCCGGCCCGAAAGTGGGCTCAGCTCCTGAGCATCAGGAAGGTCTTCGCCAGGAAGGCCTTGAGGTCCTTGCGGTGCACGATCTTGTCCAGGAAGCCGTGCTCCAGCACGAACTCGCTGGTCTGGAACCCCTCGGGCAGGTCGCGGCCAATGGTCTCGCGCACCACCCGGGGACCGGCGAAGGCCACCAAGGCCTTGGGCTCGGCAATGTTCAGGTCGCCCAGCATGGCGAAGCTGGCGGTAACGCCCCCGGTGGTGGGGTCGGTGACAATGCTGATGTAGGGCAGCTTCTTTTTGGCCAACAGGGTCAGCTTGGCGCTGGTCTTGGCCATCTGCATCAGGCTGAAGCCGGCCTCCATCATCCGCGCACCGCCGCTCTTGCTGATGATGATCAGCGGGCACTTGCGCTTCAGGGCCTGGTCCGCCGCCAGCGCGATCTTCTCGCCCACCACGCTGCCCATACTGCCGCCAATGAACCGGAAGTCCATGCAGGCGATCACCACCATGTGCTTGTCCAATTTGCCCTCGGCGGCCTTCAGTGCGTCGTTCAGGCCGGTGTCCTTGCGGGTCTTGGCCAGTCGGTCGGTGTATTTCTTGGTGTCCTCGAAGTGCAGCGGGTCACCGGCGATCAGGTCGGCCCCGATCTCGGTGTATTTCTGGTCATCGAACAGCAGGGCGAAGTACTCCGCGCTGCCGATCTTCTCGTGGTGGTCGCACTTGGCGCACACCCACAGGTTGTTCTCATGGTCCTCGGAGGTCATGATCTCCGAGCATTCGGGGCATTTATACCAGAGGCCCTCGGGGGTCTCCTTTTTGTCCTCCGTACTGGTGGTGATGCCCTCTTTGACGCGTGTGAACCAGCCCATGGTGAAGTCGATTGACGAGTTAGGCGCTCCGAATGCCGGTCCGATCAGGCAATGGTGATCTGCTTGTCGAGGTACACGTCCTGGATGGCGTTCAGCAGTTGCACGCCTTCGTTCATGGGGCGCTGGAAGGCCTTGCGTCCGCTGATCAGGCCCTGTCCACCGGCGCGCTTGTTGATCACGGCGGTCTTCACGGCCTCGGCCATGTCGCTGGCGCCGCTGCTGGCACCTCCGCTGTTGATCAGGCCGATGCGGCCCATGTAGCAGTTGGCCACCTGGTAGCGGCACAGATCGATCGGGTGGTCGCTGCTGAGGTCGCTGTATACCTTCTTGTGGGTCTTGCCGTAGCCGTTCAGGGCGTTGTAGCCGCCGTTGGTCTCGGGCAGCTTTTGCTTGATGATGTCGGCCTGGATGGTCACGCCCAAGTGGTTGGCCTGGCCGGTGAGGTCGGCAGCGGTGTGGTAGTCCTTGCCGTCCACCTTGAAGCCGGGGTTGCGCAGGTAGCACCACAGGATGGTGGCCATGCCCAGTTCATGGGCGTGCTGGAAGGCCTCGGCGATCTCGGTGATCTGGCGGGTGCTCTCGTCGCTGCCGAAATAGATGGTGGCGCCCACGGCCACGGCACCCATGTCCCACGCGCTCTCCACGGTGCCGAAGAGCACTTGGTCGAACTTGTTGGGATAGGTCATCAGTTCGTTGTGGTTGATCTTCACCACGTACGGGATCTTGTGGGCGTATTTACGGGCACTGGCGGCCAGCACGCCGTAGGTGGAGGCCACCGCGTTGCAACCGCCTTCCAGTGCCAGCTTTACGATGTTCTCGGGGTCGAAGTAGGCCGGGTTTGGCGCGAAGCTGGCACCGCCGCTGTGCTCAATGCCCTGGTCCACGGGCAGGATGCTCATGTAGCCCGTGTTGGCCAGGCGACCGGTGCCGTACAGGGCCTGCAGGCTGCGCAACACCTGGGGGCTGCGGTTGCTCTGCGAGAAGCTGCGATCGATGAAATCAGCGCCCGGCAGGTGCAGGATGCTCTTGTTGATGGTCTTGCACTCGTGGCCCAACAGGTTGCTGGCCTCGCTGCCGAGGAGTTCTTCGATCTGGCCGGTCTTCAGGGTCTGCATGCGGGTGTTCCGTTTTGAACAGGCGGCAAAGCTAAGGAAAGGCCCCAGCGGGGGAAAGGTCGCGATGGCACCCGCTCCTCAGACATTTAGAATGGATATCCGATGCCCAGGTTGAAGTTGAACTGGGGCTTGTAGGTGGTCAGTAGGCCGTTCTCGGCCGCACGTGCCTCGAACTCGTCCTTGGGTTGGAACAGCCAGCGCTCGCCCTTGGGCAGGGAGGGGTCCTTGGTCTGTAGGCCCAGATCAAAGCGCACGATCAGGAAGTCGAAATTGAGCCGGGCCCCGAAGCCGGTGCCCACGGCCAGTTCGCTGATGAAGTCCTTGCTGAACCCGCTGCCGGGCTTGGCCGGGTCCTCGTTCCAGTTCCAGATGTTGCCGATGTCCGCGAAGAACGCGCCCTCGAGGTAACTGATCAACTTGAAGCGGTATTCCACATTGCCCTCCATGCGGATCTCGCCGATGCGGTCGAAAGCGATCAGCGGGGCGCTGTACGATCCCGGGCCGATGGAGCGGGCCCTCCAGGCGCGCAGTCCGTTGGCGCCGCCCACGAAGAAGCTGCTCTCGAAGGGCAGTACGCCGAGGTTCCCGTACGGTACGCCGAAACCGCCAGCGGCGCGGAAGGCCACGCTTCCCTTCGAGTGAATGATGTGCAGCCACCTGAGGTCGGCGTCCACCTTCACGTACTCGGCGTAGCGCACGCCCGCCACGGTGTTGAAGGTGTTGCCACTGGTGTCCGTGGCCTCGGCGCTCAACCAGCGAGGTATGGGCAGGCCCAGTGGGTGGCCGGCCCATTCCACCGATAAGCGGCTGAAGTAGGACGTGCGCTTGGCGGCCGAGCCCTGCTGTCGGGTGTTGGTCACCAACTGGCCCCGGAGGCCGGCGATCAAGTGGTCGGTGTAGCTGTCCGTCAGCACCGGGTCATTGGCCTCCTGTAGGTAGCGTTGGAATTCGGGGCTCAGCAGTGGGATGCGGATCACATTCACCTCGGCCGGGAAGAAGCTCATGGTGCGGGTCCGGCTCTCGAGCCATTCGTAGCCGAAGGACAGCTTGGCCAGGTTGCGGCTGTAGTCGGGCCGTCGCTGGTAGTTGTAGATCGCGCTCAGCAGGGTGCGGGGTGCCGCCTGGCCTGAGAACCGTTCGCGTTTCACCGGCAGCAGGAAGTAGGGGAACCGCAGGGTCAGTTCAGGGCCGATGTCCACCGTATTGAACAGGCCGGAACTGGTCAGGCTCCCGGTGGTGGCATCCTCCACGGGTTGCGATGCACTGGTCAGGCTTTGCTGTGCTTCAAGTCCCAACGTGAACTGCGCCTGCAGGGAGACCATGGTGCGGAACAGGTTGCGGTGCCGGTAGCCCAGGCTTACCGAAGTGCCGAGCGCTCCACCCCGGTTGGTGCCGGCACCCTCCAGGGAAAGGCTCTGCGATCTTCCCGGTACCACATTGATCAGCGCATTGGCACGTCCCTTTCCGCCCGCATCCGTGGTGTCGTAAGTGATGTCCACCCGGTCGAACACCTGCAGGGCGGTCAGGCGCCGGTAGGTGCGGTCCGCGTTGTTCTGGCTGAAGCGCTCGTTGGGCTTGAGGAACACATCGTTCAGCAGGGCGCTGGTCTTGAAGTCGCCGAATTCGTCCTTCAGGATCAAATAGCCGGCCTGTTCGGTACTGTCGAGCACCATGGTCTGGTCCCTCACCGGCCTGGCCATGGTCACCGTGATGGCGTTGATGGTGTACGGTGTGCCTTGCGAGGTGCCTTCAAGGCCCCGTTCACTGCGCGGATAGTTCACGCGTTCCAACCTCAAGGCGATGTCCACCTGATGGTCGCCCACCGTAGTGTCGGCCTGGTAGTTCACCATGTCCCGGGTGAAATAGAGGTAGCCGATGTTGCGCAACTGGTCGGCGATGCGCGATCGTTCCTGGTCGAGCACATCGGCATCGAACCGGTCCCCTGTGTGCAGCAGGCTGTTCTCCCAAGTGGAACGCACGTGTTCGCTGATGCGCGGGTCGTCCGCGGTGTAGGTGATGTTGCGCAGTTGGTAGGGTCTGCCTGCGTTCACATGGAACTCCACATCGCGTTTCGGCGTGTCGTACGGCTTGCCCCATTCGCCCCGCAGGCGTATGCGCCGTCGCGGGCGGTCGCGCACGGTGTCCGTGACCACGGCCCTGAACCAGCCTTCCTTGTTGAGGTACATCCGCATCTGCTCCACGGAGCGCTCGGTCAGTTCAGGGTTCAGCAACACGGGAGGTTCGCCCACATCCTCACGCAGCCATTCGCCCTTGGTGCGTTTGTAAGGCTTCGCAGGCTTGCCACGCTCGGCCCTTTGCTCGTTCCGTTCATCGGTCCGCTGGTCCTTGCGGGCCTTTTTCCCAGCCATGCGTTCCGGGTCCGGCAGTCCGTACATGGCCAGGTGGAAGCGCATGCCCACGATGCGCTTGTTGGGCTTCTGCTTGATGATGGCCTCCAGTTCCACCGGGTCAACGCTCTTGTCGTGCATCACCACCCTGTTGCGGTTCAGCAGGTAGCTGCCTGCCGGAACACGCTTGGTGGGGGCGCAACCGGTCAGGAGCAGTATTCCCGTTAACGCAGCGGCGATATGGAGGTTGAAGGTCCGCACGGAGGGCTGGTCTGCCTATTTTGCGCTCCGTTCCAGCTGCCGCTGTAGGGGCAGCGCCAAAGATATCCGCCCCTTGAGCACCAAGGCCGATCTGAAGTTCGTGCGTTCATTGCACCAGAAGAAGGTGCGCGAGGCCGAGGGCCTGTTCCTGGTGCAGGGCCCCAAGCTCGTGGGTGAACTGCTCGCCAGCGGCTGGCCCGTAAGGTCCGTTCATGCCACTGCTGAAATGGCCGAACAGCTCCGGCTGAGCGATGCCGACATCCTGCCCGCGCACGAGATGGACCGCCTGGGCACCCAAGAGAGCGGCAATACCGTGGTGGCCGTGGTGGAACGTCCCGCTCAAGGCCCCTTCGCCCCATTGGGCGCCGATGAACTGGTGCTGGCCCTCGACGGCGTGGCCGATCCCGGCAACCTCGGTACCGTGCTTCGTATTGCCGATTGGTTCGGCATCGGCCGTGTGCTCTGCGATCGCGCCAGCGTGGAGGTGTTCAACCCCAAATGCGTGCAGTCGAGCATGGGTGCCGTGTTCCGCGTAAGCGTTCATTACGTGGACCTGGCCGCTGTGCTGGAACGTGAACGTGCCGCCGGGGCCACGCTCTACATCGCCAGCATGGAAGGCAGGAGCGCGTTCGATCTGCCACTGCGACGCCCGTCCATCCTGGTGCTGGGCAGCGAATCTCATGGGGTGTCGGCTGCAGTGCGCGCGCTGCGTGGCGAAATGATCGCGGTGCCGCGCGTGGGTGCCGCCGAGTCGCTCAATGTGGCCATGGCCGCATCGGCGCTCTGTATGGAGTTCACGCGTCAGCGTACTTCGCCGTAGCGCTGGGCCACGGCATCGGCCACGCGCTGGCCGTCCATGGCCGCGCTGACGATTCCGCCCGCATGGCCACCCCCTTCGCCGCACGGGTACAGGCCCTGTACGTCCACATGTTCCAGGGTCACCGGGTCGCGGGGTATGCGCACGGGCGAACTGGTGCGCGACTCCACGGCCACTACCACGGCCTCGTTGGTGCGGTAGCCGCGCATCTTCTGCCCAAAGGCCTTGAAACCATCGCGCAGCCGCTGGCCGATCTCGCGGGGCAGCAGTTGGTCCACGCGGTGCGATAGGATGCCCGGCGGATAGCTGCACTCGGGCAGGTCTGTCGAGAGTCGGCCTTGGATGAAATCCTCCAGCCGTTGGGCCGGTGCGGTCTGTGTGCGTCCGCCCGCCACCCAGGCCGCTTGTTCCACCTGCTGTTGATAGTGCATGCCGGCCAGCGGGTCGTGCGCGTCGAAGGTGCCCCGGGCCTCCACCACCACGCCCGAATTGGCGAAAGGGTTGTTGCGCTTGCTCGGGCTCCAGCCGTTGGTCACCACCTCGCCCGGGGCGGTGGCACAGGGCGCAATGATCCCGCCCGGACACATGCAGAAGGAGTACACGCCCAGGCCTTCCACCTGCTGCACCAGGCTGTAGCTGGCCGGTGGCAGGTAGGGGTCGCGCACGTTGCAGTGGTATTGTGCGCGGTCAATGATGGCTTGCGGGTGTTCCACGCGCACGCCCAGGGCGAAGTCCTTGCGTTCGATGCGGATGCCTTTGGCCAGCAGCAGCTGGAAGATGTCACGCGCCGAATGTCCGGTGGCCAGCACCACGGCCTCGGCCAGGAACTCGTTGCCAGTGGCCGTGCGCACGCCTTTCAGGCGGCCCTGGTCCACCAGCAGGTCGGTCACGCGTTCGCCGAAATGCACCTCGCCTCCCGCGTGCAGGATGGCCTCGCGCATGGCGGTGATGATGCCCGGCAGCTTGTTGGTGCCGATGTGGGGGTGGGCATCCACCAGGATGTCCGTGCTGGCACCATAGGCCACCAGGGTGCGCAGTACACCTTCCACATCGCCGCGCTTGTGGCTGCGGGTGTACAGCTTGCCATCGCTGTAGGTGCCGGCACCGCCTTCGCCGAAGCAGTAGTTGCTATCGGGGTCCACCAGGTGCATGCGGTTGATGGCGGCGAGGTCGCGACGGCGTGAACGCACATCCTTGCCGCGTTCGAGCAGGACAGGGCGAAGTCCGTGGCCGATGCAACGCAGCGCGGCAAATAGCCCGGCCGGTCCGCAGCCCACGATGATCACCGGTCGTGCGGTCGAGACATCCGGTAGGTCCAGGGCGCTGATCGCGTCGTTCGTGTGGCGGTCGCTCAGCTGCACACGCAGGCGTACGAGCGGTTGCTTGCTGCGGGCATCAATGGAACGCTTCAACACCTGTGCATGGCCTTCGGTGCCCTTGGGCCAGCTGGCGGACTCCAGTGCGGCCTCGCGCACCAGCACGGGGTCTGCGGCCTCGCGCGGGGGCAGGGCGATGTCCACCACCCGCTCCATGGCTCAGCCCTCGAAGGTCAGGGTGAAATGGAAGCACCGGGTGCGCAGGCTCTCCAGCGGACGGCTGAAGCGCGTGTCGTCGTTGATCAGCACGTTGGGGATGCCAATGGAGGTCTTGAGCTCGATGCCGAACTTGAAGTATTGGAGGAAGAAATCGAAGCCCCCGCCCACCTCGGCGGCGTAGTCGTACTTCTCCAGCTTGATCACGATCTCGTCGTCCAGCGCCTGGTTCACGTCCTTCCGGCTGGCCATGTCGATGCCGAACTTGCCGCCCCCGATCACATACACCGCGAAGTTGTTGATGCGGTCGCTGCGGAACTTCAGCAGCAGTGGGAACTCCAGATAGGTGCTCTCCACGGGTTTCGTGAAGATCTTCTTGGTGCCATCATCCTCCTTGAAGGTGTACTGCAGCTGGCGTTCCTGGAACGAGAGCGAAGGCAGGAAGCGCAGGCTCAGGTTGTCGGTCATGTTCAGCGAGGAGATGATGCCGAGGTTGAAGCCCGGTTGCCGCAGGTGGTCCAGCACCAGCAGCGAATCGCGCCACGGGGAGGCAGGGTCCTGCACCACCACCAGATCGCTGTTGTTGAAGCTGAGCAGGAAGCCGAAGTGGAACCGCCGCAGGTCGAAGTTCGGCAGGTTCTCCATCTTGATGCTTTTCTGGGCCTGCAGGCTCATGCCCAGGGGCAGTGCCAGCAACAAGGCCAGGAGCAGCGGTCGTATGGAAGGGGTGGATCGCATCAATGAGGCAACGAAAGTAGCGATCGATCCGTGTGCGGGGCGGAAGAGGACCTTTTCGTAGGCTCTGGTCATCAACGGAAAGCATTCACCCTCGGGTCGGATTTTTCCAAAGTGTGCTTATGTTCGTAATGCCGATGTGCTTGAGCCCGCTGCTCCGAGGGTTCGCTGTTGGCACGGATGTGTTCGTAGACAAGGTGACTTGGTATGGCCATGGTTCAGGAGCAATTGGCAGTTCACCCACGCCCGCAAGGGATGTCGACCGCAAAGGCCGCTGAGCCGCTGTGGCTCCTAGTCTCTTTATTTATATTGAGGTGGCCTGCGGGCCATCACGAAAAAGCCCCCGCTGTTGGAGCAGCAGGGGCCTTGGTCACTCATGTCCCACCTGACCCAGTTGCATAGGTAAACGAAACACAAGCTCTACAAAGGTAAGGTGCGCCAAGGGCCTTTACAGGCAGCGCCGGACCATGCATACATGGTCTACTACTTGGAGCATTGCCGCATGCCGCGACGGACAATGGCTTGATAGTAGCGGATGTGACCGGACATGCGAACGGTCAATACGAACAGAACGATGCGAATCAAAGTAGTGGACCTGAGGTGGCTGAGCGTGGGGCGCAGCCTTGTACTTGTCTGCCTCGGGTTCATTGCTGCCCTTTGCTGCCGCGCTCAAAACCTCGTGCCCAATCACTCCTTCGAGGAGGCTCAGTCCTGCTATCCTTTCTCTGGGTTCTATTATCCCGATGAAGGGCCATTGGGATGGTTCTCCGGAGGTCATTCGCCGGACTACTTCCAAGGACCTGACTGCGCTGGATATGGGAACGACCGAAGTGCTTCGCTCAACCATATGGGATTTCAGTATCCCTTTGATGGTGTTTGCTATGCGGGGGTTGTGAGCTACTATTTCATGCCTCCAGGTAGGGAGTACTTGGTGATCCAGCTGTTAGAACCTCTTGAGATAGGTCAGACCTATTACGCCAGCTTTAGAGCGAATGCTGCTTGGGGAGGAACGGCTCAAGTTCCTTACGCATCTTTGGCTTCAAGCCACATTGGAATGCGCTTTACGATGCACCCAAATCAATGGGTCTTGGACGATCCTATGCCGGTTCCAGTCAACTACGCTCAGGTTTACTATCCGCAGGTACTTACAGATACGGTTGGATGGACGTTTGTGAGCGGCAGTTTCGTTGCGGATAGCTCCTATCAGTATGTGATGATCGGAAATCATTTCAGCAATTCTCTGACGGATACATCATCACTCGGTAATACAATCAACCCACCAATGGCGTACACTTTCATCGATGATGTGTGTGTCAGCCCCTCACCCTTAGGTTGTCCTTCACTTGTTGGCCTGGAGGGGCATTTTGGTGTGGATGTTGTGCTTTTCCCTAATCCGTCGAGAGCGACAGTGGTCATTAGAAACGTGGAACAGGGTGCGCGCGTTTCTGTGGTGGATCTCTTTGGGCGAAATGTTTGGACCGGTAATACAGTTTCAGACACACTCCGTTTGAATACGGAAGCATGGGCAAGAGGCAGCTACGTTCTAAGACTGGAGTCTTACGGGAAGTCGCATTCGTTCAAGTTCGTATTGGTCGATTAGTATTTGTCCGGTCTTTCGGTTTAAAAACTCGGAAGACCATGATTACAATGAAGAGATTCAGTGCTCTTGCGATGGCAATCAGCATTGTTGGGCATGTAAGTATTCTTGCTCAGGTAACGGCAACAGGTAACAATCCTCCGCTTGGGTCATATGTCGGCCACATGGGAGCCAACACCAATCCGGTACAAGTGCGACACAATGGCAACTATCCGATCCAGTGGTTCACGGACAGTTTGCGTCGCATGCTATTGACACCAACGATTACAACTGGTAGCATCAACGGCTACAATAGTTTGAACCTTTCTGGGCACTTGGGCGTGGGTAACTTTACCAATGTCAATGTTCCTAATCCGTTCACCCTGCTCCATTTGGACAATAGTGGAACGCAGAACGCCGGTTTCAGGAGTTGGATGAAAGCAGGCATGTACATAACCGACGAGAGCGATCAAATGTACGTGGGCACTTATCGACGAAACCCTTCGGAATCGGATCGACGGGATGCGGTCATCAACTGGAGTGATAACCTGGAGGCGAATTCCCAGTATGGGCCGGTCGTACTACGCTTCATCTTCACGCGTGACAATGACGACTCCAATGCCGCATCGGCCTGGCGCGGACTAGAGCTGATGCGCATGGTTCCAGATACGAACGGTAATGAAGGCTATGTGGGGATTGGAGATTGGGAGTTCTGGTCATTATGGACCGGGCAGCAGCCGGATGAGCGATTACATCTCTTGGATCGGACAATCCGATTGAACCGTCTAATTCCAGACTACAACAACGATACCCTAAGCCGTGTGGTCATGGTAGATAGTACGGGTCGTTTGCATTGGCGCCGGATTAGCACCTGGCCAAGCTCTGGAGGAGGTGGTGGAACAGGGTGTGAGTGGACCCTGCTCGGAGCGCCTGGTTCCAACTCCAATATCGCTACGGCATACCAAAGCAATCCTGGATGTCCACAAGAAGACAAATTCGTAGGCATCGGCACACCCTCGCCATGGGGCAAATTGCATGTGACCTGGAAATCTCCGGCAGGGCTACAGAACGGCTATGCTGGCATCTTCTACATAAACGGGGAAGCGGACGGCAAGAACGCAGGTGATTTTGAGGTGGAAGGTGTGGGGAAAGTACATAAGGGCGTGCGAGCACATGCCACGGGAGCTCAAAGCGAACTATGGTCTGAAGGGAACATTGGTGTCAGCTCCGCTGCAGTGGCTAGTGAGGAAGGCTTTACGTATTCAAACAGGGCGCTGCAGGCCGACGCACAGGTCAGGTCCGGCGTGGTCGTCAAAGACAATTTCATTCTGGATGGACAGACCTCGGTGCTCTCAGGCAGTACGGTAACGAACAACTATGGCGTTCGCTCGCAACTCTGGAACTATGGAAACGTGGAGTGGAACTACGCAGGGCATTTTTGGTCTTGGGCTCCCCAGGATCTTCTTGTGAATAGTTTCGGTGTCAAGACAATTGCGGAAGGCGGTGCGTTCAACTACGGTCTATGGGCTCAAGCTCCGGTCGATACAAATAGTTGGGCAGCATATGTTGCTGGGCAGGGGTTGATCGCGAATGGCCCATGGCAGCCATCCGATCAACAACTTAAAACGAACATTGAGCCTGTTGAGACCAGTTCCGTAATGGACGCGTTGGCTGGCTTGAGCGTACATCGTTACCATTACAATACCGAACAGTTCCCTCACATGGGTTTACCCCATGGCGTGCAGGTCGGCTTATTGGCACAAGAGCTGGAGCAGGTACTTCCAGGGCTCGTTACTCCAGCGAGACATCCGCAAGAAGTGGACTCATTGGGAAACGTCGTTCATGAAGCGATTGAATATAAAGCCGTTAACTACACCGCTTTGATCCCCTATCTGGTGGCCGGTTACCAGGCACAGCGCTCAGCCAATGAGGCACTGGCCGCTCAGCTTGCCGAGCAACAGGCGCGCATGGATCATTTGGAAGAAGCCCTTGCAGCCTGCTGCGCTAACCCCGCTGGCGCCGATGGTCGCATGCAGATAGGCATGGGCGAAGTGATCGAAGGCGATGGACGTAGCCTGAGCATCCAGCCCAATCCATTCAATGAGCAAACCACACTGAGCTACACCCTGGAGCGCAGCGGCCGTGCCCAGCTATTGGTGAACAGCGCCGATGGTAAGCAACTGAAGGCCCTACACGAGGCTGTACTGGAGGCCGGTCAGTACCAATACACCTGGAACACCGGCGATCTGGTGCCCGGCGTGTACTACGTCACCCTACTTCTCGATGGCGAGCCCCTGGTGAAAAAGGCCGTGAAGGTGGCGCGGTAAAGTAGGCTGGATCATTGGACACGTGAGGGCCGCAATGGGCGGCCTTCACGCTGTCCGACCTACTTCCGCCCCGTATACAACGTGGCGATGCCTCCGGTGAGCGGTTCGGCCTTTCCTTCGCGAAGGCCGGCCTTGGCCAGGATGTCCAGGAAGGCCTGTCCCTCGGGGAAGGCGTCCACGCTCTTGGGCAGGTAGGTGTAGGCGGCGCTGTCCTTGCTCACGGTGCGGCCCACGGCGGGCATCACCCGGTGGAAGTAGAAGCGGAACAGTTGCTTCATGGGGGCCTTCATCGGCTTGCTGAACTCCAGCACGAACAGGCGTCCATTGGGCTTCAGCACGCGTTGCATTTCGCGCATGCCCTTCTCCAGGTGCTCGAAGTTGCGCACCCCGAAGGCCACGGTAACGGCATCGAAGGTGTTGTCCGCGAAGGGCAGCGACTCGCTGTCGGCGCGCTGCAGCACGATGCGCTGTTCCAGGCCGCGTTTGGCCACTTTGGTACGGCCATGGCCCAGCATGCCCTCGCTGATGTCCACGCCGGTGACGCGCTTGGCCTTGGTGGCGCCGAGAATGGCGAGGTCGGCGGTGCCGGTGGCCACGTCGAGGAGGTGTTCCACGGGCTCGCGGCCCAGCAGGCGCACCACCTTGCGGCGCCAGCCCTGGTCGATGCCCATGGAGAACAGGCGGTTCAGCAGGTCGTACTTGGGCGAGATGTTGTCGAACATCTGCTCGACCTGCTCGCGTTTGCTGCCTTCCGGCGAATAGGGTGTGACGGTCATGCCGGTAGTTCCAAACGTTCGCATTCGGTGCGGAAACGGGCCGTGTCGATGGGCACCACGCCCACCTCTTCGCACACCAGCCCACCCGCCAGGTTCGCCAGTTCCACAATGCTGCGCAGGGGCAGCTGCTGGGCCAGTGCCAGTGCGGCCACGGTGATCACCGTATCGCCGGCACCGCTCACGTCCACGATCTTGCGGATGTGCGCTGCCACGCGGTGTTCCTCGTTCGCGCTGTGGATGTAGGCACCGTGCTCGCTCAGTGTCACCATGGAGCTGGCGTTGCCCAAGGCCTGTTCCAGGCGGACCACGGCGTTGCGCACGCTTTCGGCGCTGGTGGGGTCCACGTCCGTTTTCAGGCCTTCGCGCAATTCCTTCAGGTTGGGCTTGAACAGCTCAACACCCAGGTAGGCGAGGAAGTTCTTTTTCTTGGGGTCCACGGCCACGGGCACGCCGTGTTCCTTGGCGAGCGCGATGGTTCCCTGGATCACACGTTCGGTGAGCACGCCCTTGTTGTAGTCCTCCAGCACCACCACCCCGGGCCGGTCGTCGCGCAGCACGCGGGCTATGCGGTCCAGCAGGGCCTCTTCGTCACTGTTGGCCAGGTCGTCCTCCTGTTCCTCGTCCACACGCACCACATGCTGGTGGCCGCTGATGATGCGGGTCTTCACGGTGGTGCGGCGCAATGGCGAGCGCACGAGCGCATCGGTGCGCAGGCCCTGTTCCGCGAAGAGGCGTTCGAGCAGCGCGGCGTTGTCCTCGTTGCCGATCACGCTGGCCACCACGGTGGTGGCGCCGAGCGCGCGGGCGTTCAGGGCCACGTTGGCGGCACCGCCCAAACGGGCACTGCGGCGGGTCACCTGCACCACGGGTACGGGCGCTTCGGGGCTGATGCGGTCCACGCGGCCCCAGAGGTAGGCGTCCACCATCACATCACCCACCACCAGCACGGTGGTCTCCCGTGCCCGGGCCAGAAAGGTGTCGATGGCGTGCGGCTGGTTCACCGGTGCAGTTGTTCAATGCCGCGGGCCACGCGCTGCATGGCCTCCACGAGCTTGTCGTCGCTGGTGGCGTAACTGATGCGCAGGGTGCCCTCGGCGCCGAAGGAGGCGCCCTCCACCAGGGCCACGCCCACGGTGTCGAGCAGGTGCAGGCTCAGGTCCACCGAGCCCTTGATGGTCTTGCCGTCGATGGAGCTGCGCACGTCGGGCATCAGGTAGAAGGCGCCCTGGGGCACGTTGCAGCGCCAGCCGGGGATCTTGGCCACTTCGCGCAGCACCAGGTCGCGGCGGCGCAGGAAGTCGGCACGCATGGGGGCGAGCAGGGCTGGGTCGGCCTCCACGCAGGTCTTGCACACGCGCTGGGCAATGCTGTTGGTACCGCTGGTGAACTGGCCCTGCACCTTGGTGGCGGCCTGTGCGATCCACAGCGGGGCACCGATGTAGCCCACGCGCCAGCCGGTAAGGGCGAAGGCCTTGCTGAGCCCGTTCACGGTGATGGTGCGCTCGGCCATGCCGGGCAGGGTGCCAAAGCTCACATGGTCGCCGTCGAACACGATGTGCTCGTAGATCTCGTCGGCGATCACGTACAGCTCCTTGTGGCGGGCCACCACATCGGCCAGCGCCTCCAGTTCGGCACGGTCCATCACCGAACCGCTGGGGTTGCAGGGCGAGCTGAACATCAACAGGCGGGTGCGGGGCGTGATGGCAGCGGCGATGCGCTCCACGGGCGGCTTCCAGTTCTCGTCGATGGTGCTCTCCACGATCACGGGCGTGCCGCCGGCCAGTTTCACCTGTTCGGAGTAGCTCACCCAGTACGGGGCGGGGATCACCACCTCATCACCGGGGCCCACCAGGCTCATCACCACGTTCATGATGCTCTGCTTGGCACCGGTGCTCACCACGATCTGGTCGGCGGTGTACTCCAGCCCGTTGTCGCGCTTGAACTTGGCGGCGATGGCCTGGCGCACGTCCAGCATGCCGTTCACGGGCGGGTATTTGTGCCAGGGGCCGTCGAGGGCCTCGTGGGCGGCCTTCAGGGCGAAGGCGGGCGGGTCGTGGTCGGGCTCGCCAAGGCTGAGGTCGATGATGTCGCGGCCCTGGGCCTTCAGTTCGCGGCTGCGACGCGCCATCAGGAGCGTGGCCGGTTCGGCGATGGCCAGTACGGTCGGGGAGAGGTGCATGGGCGGTGCGCGGCCGTACTGCGGGGCAGTGGGGGCCGCGTTGATGAGGGGGCAAAACTAACACGTGCCGTTCGCGCGTTCCCATGAATGCCGGGCGCGATGCCGATATTCGTCCACCGGTTTATCAACGATGAACGATCCCGTTGTCCAGGTCCTTGTGGCCATTCTTCCTTCCGTGGTGGTGTTCCTCACGGCGTTCTACATGATCAAACAGTTCATGCGCGAGCGTTCCGCCGAGCGCATGGCCGGACACCTGGCCGATGTGCGCAAGGAGGATCACAAGCACGTCCTGCCCCTGCGCCTTCAGGCCTATGAGCGGATCACGCTGTTCCTGGAACGCATCTCGCCCGGTGCATTGGTGCTGCGCATCCACAAAAGCCACCAGGGCTCGGGTTCCTTGCACGCCGACCTGGTGGCCACCGTGCGCGAGGAGTTCGACCACAACGTGACGCAGCAGATCTATGTGAGCGACAAGGCCTGGAGCAAGGTGAGGCAGGCCCGCGACGAGACCATCCGCCTGATCAACCTGAGCTACGAACAGGTGGGCGATGTGCAGGCGGGCACCGAGCTGAGCCGGAAGATCTTCGAGAACACGGCCCGGCTGTCGCACACGCCCTCGCAGGAGGCCATCCTCGCCATCAAGGAAGAGGTGCGCCGCCTGTTCTGAACAGGGCGATCAGCTCTTCGGCGGCGCTGGAGGGGCTGCGGCGACCGGCGCGTACGTCCGTTTCCAGCAGGGCCCAGGCGGCCTGCACGCGGTCGTCGTTCTGCAGGGCAAGCATCATTCCATCCTGTACCGAGCGCCGCAGCCAATGCAGGTCCTGGTCCTGCCGACGCTGGCGTAGGTAGCCGCTTTCGGTGTCGGCAGCATGCAACTGTTCAATGCGGTCGCAGAGCCCGGCGATGCCCTGCCCGCTAACGGCGCTGGTCACCAGCACTTCGGGCTGGCGACCGCTGGGACGTGGCGGTAGCAGGCCGATGGCGTTGCGCAGGTCGTTCACGGCGGCGCGGCCCTTGTTATCGGTGTCGGTATCGCTCTTGGTCAGTGCGATCAGGTCGGCTGCTTCCATGATGCCGCGCTTGATGCCTTGCAGTTCATCCCCGGCCCCGGCGATCATCAGCAACAAGGTGAGGTCGGTCATGCGGTCCACTTCGAGCTCGCTCTGGCCCACGCCCACGGTCTCCACCAGGATGCGGTCGAAACCGGCGGCCTCGCACAGGGCGATGGTCTCGCGGGTGCGTCGGGCCACGCCGCCGAGGTCGCCGCCGGTGGCCGTGGGGCGTATGAAGGCGGCATCGGACAGGGAAAGGCGCTCCATCCGGGTCTTGTCGCCGAGGATGCTTCCCCCGCTGCGTGCACTGCTGGGGTCCACGGCCAGCACGGCCACGCGGTGGCCCCGGTCGATCAGTTCCATGCCCAGCGCATCGATCAACGTGCTTTTGCCCACGCCCGGGATCCCGGTAACGCCCAGGCGCAACGATCGTCCGGCCAACGGCAGGCTCTGTTCGATCAGCGCGTTCGCCAAGGTGCGGTCGGCGGGCCGTTCGCTCTCCACCAAGGTGATGGCCCGGCCCAGGGCCATGCGCCGCTGCGGGCCGGGCAGGTCCGGGTCCGTGAGCTGTTGGAGGAGCGTGACGCTGGCCTGCATCGGCGTTCAGTAGCCCTTGCGGTAGTTGTCCACCCAGGCGCTGTCGCATACGTCGTGCAGCAGGCGGAACACGTTCTCGCCCTTGGTCATGCCGTTCAGGTGCAGAATGCCGTAATCGGTGAGCAGGAGCAACTGGCGCTCCGAGGGGGCCTCGCGCTTTTCGGCCCAACCTTTCCCCGGGTGCTGGCCTTCGCTCTGCCGGTAGGGGTATTCCCAGTAGCGCAGTTTCCAGAGCAGGTCGAACACCTCACAGTCGGGCAGCGCACGCTTGTCCTCGGGGTAGTGCAGGGGCAGGCAGAGGGGGATGTTGAACTTCGCAAAGAGGTTCTCGCCCGTAGGGTTCGCCTTGCTGGGCGTGGCACCGCCGGCCTGTAGCATGAAGGTGGTGCGTGTCAGCGGCGTGGTACCGATCACGCGCCCTTCGAACTCCTTGATCTCGAAGAGCGTGAAAAGCTCGTTGTTCATGCCCGTGCTCAGGCTCAGCCCGAAGGTGTGCGTGGCCAGCAACGGATGCGCTTCACCGGCACCAACGGACGTGGGCAGCCAGCAGGCGATCACGAGCAGGACCAAAGCGATGGCACGCATGGAACAAAGATACCGGAGGGGGATGCCCGTGTAAAGAAAGCCCCCGGGAAGCGTGTGTTCCCGGGGGCTTACAATGGTGTTGGCGGTCCTATTGCTTGATGAACCTGGTCCGGCCGATGCGCGTGTTACCCTGGCTCAGTTCCACCTGGTAGGCACCGGCCTCCAGACCTTGCAAGGGCAGCTCGAACTGGTAGGTGCCGGGTGTGCCCGCCGTGGTGCCTTGTTTGGCCAGACGGCCGCTCTGGTCGATCACCGTCCACGAGAGAGTGCCTTCATCCGGCAGGTCCAGGGTGATGTACACCAGGTCCATGGCGGGGTTGGGATGCAGGGCAATGGCCGGTGTACGGCCTTGGAAGTAGACCGGTACGGCGTGCGAGTAGGTCACTGTTCCGTCCTGGTCCACCTGTTCCAAGCGGTAGTAGCTCAGGCCAGGCAGCGGTGCCGCGTCCTTCAGGCTGTAGTCCAGGGTCTGTACGGAGTTGCCAGCAGCATTCACCCTGCCTATCTGGGTGAAGTGTTCACCATCGGCCGAGCGCTGCACATTGAACCAGGCGGAGCTGGTCTCGCTCACCGTGGTCCACAGCACGTCCACGTGGGCCTCGGCGGCCTTGGCATCGAACTGCAGCAGTTCCACGGGCAGGAAGAACCCACAGGTCAGGATCCCCGTGTTGGAGAAGGTGATGTTGGCGCTCGAGCTGTTCGCCGAAACATTGCTCACGTACAGCATGTACACCTGGTCCACGCCCACGGTCAGGTTCTGCAGCCACTGGTCGCCACCGGCACCTTCGGTCAGGTCGGCGGCCACCCCGTTGAGGCCCGTTGCACCACCGCCCGCTGTGGAGGTGGCGAAGGTGCACCGGATGGGCGTATTGAAGGGGGAAAAGGACAGTGCCTCGCAGGCCCCCGACCAGTTGGTGGAGTCGTTGATCGTGTAGTTGAAGGGTCCCCACAAGGCGAAGTTCATGTTCGTGCCGGGCACCGTTGGGGTGATGGTGAAGCCCAATGGCCCTGCCGTGGTGGTGGAGAAGGCGTACCACGTACCATGGTTCTCACCGCCCGAGAGGCAACCGTTCGCCGGTGCGATCATGTCACCCACGCTGCCCGAATTGGTGCCACCCACGTTGATGGGTCCGTTCGTGCAAATGATGTTGGCACCCAGGCAATCCTGGGGGGGCGCAGCAGGAGGGGCGCAGTTGGCCACAAAGTTGTAGTTGCCGCTCACCGCCGGGATGGCCGAATGGTGTTGGGCATACGGGCTGCCCACCAGGTCCAGTGTCCAGTAGTTGTCGGTGGGGAAGTAGCCCAGGCCGCTGTAGGTGATCGAGACCACATCACCGGCATCCAGACCGAGCAGCACCTGGTTGAACGTACCGGACTGGATGGTGTAGGTGCTGGGTGAACCTCCGTTGATGGTGACCGTGATCGAGGACCCCGCCCAGCCATCGCCGAACACATCGTACAAGCGCAGGGCGTAAACGCAATCGGCGTTCGGGTTGAAGGCGCTCTGGCACTGGACAGTTGCCGCCCAGCCTGGAAGGTTCACGATATCATCACTGGTCATGGAGATCGTAAGGCAGCCGCTGGGGTGCGTGCTGGTGAAGGGGCCGGGGATCACGTTGCCCGTGAAGCCTCCGGGGCCAAGGGTCTGGTTGCACCATCCCGCCGGGCCACCGCAGGTAGGCAGGCCTGCCGGGCCGATGAACTGCGTACCGTTGGCGTTGTACGGCGACACCACCGGTCCGTTGTACACATACACGTTATCCCAACCGTTCTCGATGGCGAAGGAGGTGAAGGACAGCGTCACGGCATCGCCGACCACGTCCGGGCAGTAGGTCTGGCTCCAGACCGTGCCGCAGGGCGTCGGCCAGCAACCATTGCCTCCCACGTTGGCCGGGTTCTGGTTAGTGGCATTGAAGTAGTTGCCATTGGGGCCTCCGGGGTCATACACCGTGGTGCCGCAAAGTCCGGTTGGCGGCGGCGGCGGTGGTGGAGGCGGTTGCGGCGGACCACAGCGCAGGGTGGCCGCCCAGCCGCTGGCCACGATGCTGCCGTCCGATGTGAAGCGCAACGTCAGGCAGCCGCTGGGGTGCGTGCTGATGAACGGACCGGGAATGTTGGTGCCGGAGAAGGTGCCCAAGGAGGGAGCCGTCACATCCGGACCATTGAAGATGGTCACGAAGTCGAAGTTCTGCTCCGTGGCGAACTGGTTGAAGGTCATGGTCACCACTTCGCCGGGTACGGTCGGACAGTAGGTGGTGGTCACGAAAGCTCCGTTCACGTAGTTGCCGGTGGCCCCTCCGGGGTCGTACACAGTGGTGCCGCAAACACCATTGATGGCAGGCGCGGGCGGCAGGGGCGGGCCGCAGGAGACCATCAGTTCCCAACCGGTGTTCACCACGCTGGCATTGGAGGTGAAGCGCACGGTGAGGCAACCCGTGGAGTGGGTGGACACAAAGCCGGGTGGCAGCTGACCACCAGAGAACGTGCCCAGCACCGGCGATGCCGTGGTGGGACCGTTGTAGATGGTCATGATATCCCCGTTCGCCTGGGTGTTGAACGTAACGAAGGCCAGGGCCACCACATCACCGGGGTTCTCGGGGCAGAAGGTCTGTTCGTACACCTCGTTGTTGCCGTAGTTGCCGGAGGCCCCACCCGAATCATAGGTGGTGACATCACAGCCCGATATGGGCGTGGCAGCGGTCTGCCGGGCGCAGATGTTGAAGGCACCCACCACCCCGGTCTGTCGCCAAACGCGCACATACACCGTGGCTCCGGGCGTCAGTCCGCCAAAAAGTTGCTGGGGCATGGCCGCACCGAAGGAGCTGCCGCCCACCTGGCAGTTCACCGGGGGCACCAGGGCCAGCGTCAGGTTGCTGGTGGCGCAGCTGCCGCTGGTCACTTGGTAAAGGGCCAGCGCCGCATCGGTCATCACCTGGCCCTGGGTGTTGATCTCCAATTGGCCGTTCGCAGGCACGGTCACGCTGTACCATACGTCGTTCTGCACGGGTGCCCCGCAGGGTGGGGCCGGAACGCCCAGCGTAAGGCTGGCCGACTCATTGGTGGTGGGCACCAGGTTGCACGAGGTGCTCGTGTTCAGCGGGATGGCGCCGCAGGGGTTGTCGTTCGGTGGGGGCACGCTCTCGGTCACGCACAGTTCGAAGGTGCCGTTCGTGTTGGCGCCTTGCGGCCATACGCGCACGTAGATCGTCTCGCCGGGTACCAGGGCCGGGGTGATGTTCGGCGTGGCGGTCTGGCTATTGATGCGCGGCATGTTGTTGGTCGGGGCCAACTGGTTGTCGTTGCAGGCGATCTGGGTGAGCGTACCGCTGAAGCCGGGCGGGTTGCACACCGATCCACCGGGGCTCAGTCGGTACCAGGCCATGGCCATGTCGGTGAGCGTACCGGCGAAGGTGTTCACGGTGAAGGCCCCGGTTGCCGGCACGGTCACAGCGAACCAGACATCGGCATTGGGTGCTCCGCCACACGTGGGGGCGCCGATGGTCAGCCCGGGAAGCACGGTCGGTGTGGCGTAGGTGGTGTTGTACAGGCCCGGTGTGCACGTGGTGGGTGTAGGCATGTTGAAGGCCCCGCATGGGCTATCGTTCTGCGGTGGCACGGGCTCGAACGCACAGATGTTGAAGGTGCCCTGCTGGCTGATGTTGTTGGGTGCCCACACGCGGATGAACACGGTGGAGCCACCCGCAAGTCCGCTCAGTAACAAGGAGGGTGGGGCGCTCGCATTACAAGCGACCAACGCCCAGTTGACCAAGGGGGAGTTGCAGGCAGGTGCGGTATACACGGCGATGCCCAGGCTCGATGCACTGATCAGCGAGGTGTTCACGGCCAGATTGCCCGAGGCCGGCACCACGGCACTGAACCACACATCACGGTTGGCATAGGCGCCGCAACCGGGTGCCGGAATACCCAGCGTACCCGTTGCCCAGGCGTTGTTGCCCTGCTGGAACACGCAGGAGGTGCCCACGGGCAGGGCCACGGCGGCACAGGGGTCATCGTTGGCAGGGGGAGGGGGCACTGGTGCGCATTGAATGGACAAGGTCCCGCAGTTGGCGCCACTGACGGTGCAGGGGTCGAGCCACAGCCTGATGCGATAGTTGCCCGAGGCCGTAGGGGCGAAGGCCACCTGCGCGTGGCCTCCGGCCGTGCCGCATCCATCGTCATCGGAGGTGGGGAAACCTGTGGCCAGTGCCGTACCTGCGAGGGTGGTCACGGCCAGGTACGAGTCCCATGTGGTGGCCGAGCCGCACATGCTGATGGTGTAGATGTTGCCCACACACATGTAGTAAGAAAGATATTGCCCCGCACAAGCAGGAGCCGTGAAGGTGGCAGGACAGACACTGCAGTTCAGACCGTTCGGTGTTCCTGGGCCAGTAGGCGGGACATTGAGTGTATACCCTGGCATAGTAAAGGTGTGTAGTGCCGTACCCGTAGCCGTGGCGTTCTGGCTTAACTGCACGGTGTTTGCCCCACAGGCACCGCCCGAGATGAAGGTGCCACCCGGCACGTTCGGTCCCGAGATCGGCGCCAGATTGGTGATCAGTGCGGCATTGCAACCCGAGATGGTGACCAGGTTGCTGCCCACCGTGGTGGTCATGGTCAAACTGATCGTGGTACTAGCCGGCACCCCACTTGCAGTAAATGAGGCATTCGAGATTTGCGATTGGGGTGGTACGATCGTGGTCAAACACGGTGGCTGTGCATGTGCACCCCAGGCAAGACCGAATGAAAGGAGCAGAGTGAGAGCGTAGCGTGGGTTCATGGGCAGGTGGGCCTTGGTCTGCGCGGTGTTCCGTTCGTTAAAGCAACTCCAAGGGCGGAAGCATTTCACGCCTGCTGCCTTGGTGGTTGTTCGGTCCGGTCGCCATGGGGCGCGTTCGTGTTCGAGGTCGTGCCACGTGTCTTGTAGCTTCGAAGACACTGTGGCACAGGTTAAAGATAGGCGCTGGGCGAAGTTATCAACAATATTATGTTGGTTGGATCGGGATCCCAACGCAGGGTCCCGACCGCCCAAATGACGAAGGGACCCGCGGAGCGTTGCCCACGGGTCCCTTCGGGACGATCACGATCTTTCAACCGTTCATCAACGATCCTACTGTTTCACGAAGCGCATGTTACCGATCACGAGGCCGGAATCATCGGACACCTCGAACAGGTAGCTGCCCGCATCCACACGGGTCAGGGGCACGTCCACGTTGTTCATGCCGTACACCGCGCCCAGGCTGCTCTCCAGCACCACGCGACCGCTCATGTCCAGCACGCGCCAGCGCACCAGTCCCTCGCCGCCAAGGTCGAAACTGGCCCGGATGGACTCGGTGGCCGGGTTCGGGAACAACTGCAAGGGGATGTTGCCCTTGCGGAAGTTGGCCGTCACCGTGTTCGTATGGCCGGTGGCACCGTCCGTATCCACCGTCATCAGGCGGTAGTAGTTCATGCCGTTCAGCGGGCGCTGGTCCACAAAGCGGTACTCCGTGGTCAGTTGGGTGGTGCCCGCAGCGGCCACCTGGCCAATGGGCTCGAACACCTCACCGGTGGCGGAGCGCTCCACCACGTAGTGCGAGGCGTCCTTCTCGCTCGCGGTGGCCCACAGCACGTTCACCAGGTCCTGTTCCGCCTGTGCGGTCAGGCTCAGCATTTCCACGGGCAGCACAATGGTGCAGTCCAGGATGCTGGTCGGGGTGTTGTTCCACTGCAGGGTGAAGTTCACCCCGTTCATGGAGTAGTTGTCCACGTAGAGCAGGTACCACTGTCCGGGCAGCACATCGATGAAGCGGACAAAGCCATCGCCAAGGGCACCCTCGGAGAGGTCGAGCGCGGTGTAGCTCAGGCCCGTGGCGCCCGAAATACCGGACCACGAGCAGCGGATGGGCGGGCTGGGGGGCGGGCAGGTAACGCCTCCGGAGAAGGGACCCCAAACGGCCCAGTCGTAGTCCGTGGGCGAGGGGGGGGCCACCGTGAAGGCCAGCTGGCCTGCGGTCTGGGCCTGGAAACGGAACCATACCCCTTGGCGCTCATTGGCCGACATACAGCCACGATTGCTGGCGTTCAGGTCCACCACGCCACCCGTGTTGCTCGGGTTCTGGGTGACCACCTGATTGTCGCAGACCGGTATGGCTCCCACGCAATCGGAAGGCGGAGCGGGCGGCACGTTGCACAGCGCATCCACCACAAAGGCCGTGTTGGGGCCCGGGGCGGGTGGGTTGGAGCTTCCGTAGAGCAGACCACCGGTGTTCGAGAGCAACTGGTAGCCGATCTGGTTCTGGAAGCCGCCCACCGCCGTATAGGCCAGGGTCACGATCTGGCCGAAGTTGGCCGCGATGGTGATGTTGCCCAGGGCACCGTTGATGGTGTAGTTGGTGCACACACCACCCACACATACCGTCACGAAGCTGCCGTTCCAACCGTCGCCGGCGAGGTCGGTCATGCGCAGGGTGTAGGTGCAGTTGCCGGGGGGCGGCACCGTGGTGCGGGCGCAGATCTGGAAGGTGCCATCAATGCCGCCCTGGCGCCACACGCGGATGTACACCGTGCTGCCCGGGGCCAGGCCGGTGACCTGTCCTGCAGGCATCAGCGCGCCGTTGGTACTGCCGCCCACCTGGCACGAAGCGGCCACTTGGGTAAGCGCGAGCGTACCAGCGGCACAGTTGCCGGCAGCCGTGTACACTGCAAAGGCCGCGTCGGTCAGCTGACCGTCATCGGTGTCCAATTGAAGTACGCCGTTGCTGGGCACCACGGCCGTGAACCACACATCGTTGGTGGCCGGTGCACCGCAGGTGAGCGCCGAAATGCTGGCGTGCTGCAAGGCCAGGCTGTTCGGGGTCGTTGTGGCGTTCTCGTTGGTCTGGAAACCACCGAAGAGGCAACCCGGGTTCACGGTGAGCGGTGCGGCTCCACAGGGGTTGTCGTTCGTGGGCGGGTTGTTCTGGAACGCACAGATCTGGAAGGTGCCGAAGGCCGTGGTCTTGTTCCACACACGGATGTAGTACACCTGGCCCACAGCGCCCGTGAGCACCAGGCGGGGCATGGTGCTGGCGCCGTTGTTGTCGTTGCAGGCCACCTCGGTCAGGGTGCCGGATCCGCACGGACCGGTCAGCGTGTAGGCGGCCATGGCCATGTCGGTGAGCACGCCGGCGGTGGTGTTCACCGTGAGCGAACCCGTGGCGGGAATGGTCACCGTGTACCACACATCACCACCGGCCACAGGCGTGCCACAGGTGGGCGTGACAGGCGCGGTAACCGGACCGGCCAGGTTGGTGGCGTTCTGGGTACTGAAGGTCTGCGGCGTACAGGTCAGGTTCACCGTCAGGTTGGTGGCTCCGCAGGGGTTGTCGTTGGGCGGGGGCACCGGCTCGTAGGCACAGATGTTAAAGGTGCCCATGTTGGGCAGGCCGTTCTGCGTCCACACGCGGATGTAGATGGTGGCACCGGGCGTGAGGCCGCTGAGCGATACGAAGTCGTTGCAGGTGCAGCTGGCACCGACCTGGGTGAGCACGGTGGGGGTGCCCGTGTACACGGCAAAGGCCAGTTGCTGCGAGCTCACCTCGTTGAGGATCACCGACAGGGTGCCCAAGGGGCCTACCACAGCACTGTACCAGACATCATAGCCCGAGAACGAGGCGCTAATTGATCCGCCGCAGGTGGCGCCACAACCGTTCGGCGTGCTGCCCACGGCCGTTTGCGTGGCGAACGAGTTGGTGCCGTTGATCGGGGTGCAGGCGTTGGAGAGCACGCCGAACGGAACGGCCCCGGCAGGGTTGTCGTTGGCGGGCGGCGGGGGCACCGGATTGCAGGCGATCTGCATGGTGCCGCAGTTGGTGCCGCTCACGGCGCAGGGGTCAAGCCACAAGCGGATACGATATGGGCCGGAAGCGGTCGGAACGAAGTTCAGCAGCGCATGGCCGCCCGCGGTGCCGCACCCGTCGTCATCGGACGTGGGGAAGCCCGTGGCCAGCACCGTGCCGGCCGTGGTGGTCACCGCCAGGTACGAGTCCCACGCAGCGACCGAGGAGCACATGGAGATGGTGTACGAGTTGCCTACGCACATGTAGTAGGTTACGTACTGACCCGCGCACGCGGGAGCGGTGAACACCGCAGGGCACACCGAGCAGTTCGCGTTGGCAGGCGTACCGGAGCCCGTGGGCGGGAAGTTCGCAGTGTAACCGGGCAGGGTGAAGGTGTGCAGGCCCGAACCGGTGACCGATGCAGGCTGGTTCAGTTGCACGGTGCCGGCACCGCATGCACCGCCCGAGATGCTGGTGCCCGCGGGTACGTTGGGCCCCGTAACGCCCGCCAGGTTGGTGATCAGAACGGCGTTGCAACCCGAGATCGTCACCAGGTTGCTGCCCGCCGTGGTGGTCATGGTCAGCGAGACCGTGGTGTTCGGCGGTACCGTGTTGGCGGTGAAAGTGAGGTTGCTCACCTGAGTCTGACCAGCTGGGGCAATAGGAGGAGTTCCCGTGAACGGGTACAAACAAGGTGGGGTTGTTTGTGCCCAAGCGGAGGTGGCAAGACCGAAGGCAGCGAGAAGAGCGAGCGCGTAGGTGTGCTTCATATGCGTTGCGTTCGGGAGGTTCACTGGTTCACGTGGGTAGGCACGGCGGAAACTTGCTGGTCGGGATGTGCGGCGTTCCATTCGGCCACGGCCGCTTGGTAGCGCAGCAGGTCGGCGGCAGGGTCGTTGGTCACCAGGTACACCGGTGGTTGGTCGGTCACGGTCACGGCCAGTTCGGCGGGGGCCACCGTACCGGGGCGCAGGGCCACACCGGCCTGCGCAATGGCGGCACGGATCTGGGCATCGCTCACCAGGCCGCGCTTCACCTGGATGATGGTCATGTCGTCGCTGTAGAACACTTCGGCCAGCGGGTCGATGTCCTGCACCTGGCCCACCACTTGTTTCAGCGCTGCCCGGTCCATCGGCACCTCGGTGCGGAAGAACACGTAGGAGGGCGCTTGGGCGAACGTGCCAAAGGCCACCACAAGGGCGGCCATTACCGTGAGCGATCGGGGTGTCATATGTCCTTTAGGTTAGACGCGGGTGAAAGATAATTGCAATGAAGTACGTTGGGCAACCCCGGAAGGTTCGTTGAAAACTCAAAACGGCTGGGTTCCTTGCCGTTACGCAAGGAAGACGCAACCAACGGCCGGGGGTTGCCTCGGTGGTCCAAAGAACCCCTCAGTCTTGGAAGGCCGACCTGGTTCAGTGCCGTACGGACCGTCCGCGGGCCACCATGACGCCGGCGGGGTCGGTCACCAGCAGTTGGTAGGCACCGGCATCTCATCCCTGGAGGTCCAGCGCCAGCGTGTTGGTGCCGGCCTGGCCCTGTAAGGAAAGCTCACGCACCACGCGGCCCTGTCCATCGATCAGGCGCACGGCATAGCTGCCATCGCCGGGCAGGTGTACCAGTGCGGTGGCGAACTGGTCGGTGGGGTTGGGCACCACACGCACCACCTCGCTCTTGGACCCCATCCAGGCGGTCACCGTATGGGAGGTGGAAGCTCCGCCATCCTGGTCCACGGAACGCAGGCGGTAGAAGTTCAGCCCCGAGGCCGGATGTTCGTCCAGCCATTGGTGGCGCACGGGAGCGGAGCTGTTGCCTTGGGCGGCCACCGTGCCGATTCGGCTGAAGTGTTCGCCATCGAGCGAGCGCTCCACCTCATTGGTGTTGTTACCCAAAGTGGTGATACAGGTGGTGTTCACCGGCAGGGCGATCGCTCCACACGGATCATCGTTCGCCGGGGGGGCCACACACAGATACGGCCATCCATCGTGTTGTTGGTCCAATAGGTGGTGCCGACCACGGTAGAAGCCATCTCAAAATAGTTTTTGGTAGCGAGCCGGAGGGATTTTGCGGGCAGCCTAGGCGCGAGACCCGCGCATAGCTGGACGCTCTGTAAGGGTTGAGCAACGACGGATGCCCGGAAAAGACCCCGGCGTAGCCCGAAGGATTATTTTGAGATGGCTTCTATTAGCTGATGTTGATGATAGCTGGATCTGCACCTGATCGGATGCGGGGTTTGGGAATACACTCGCATCACTATCCCTGCTCGGACCCTCTTCCAACCCGACGTACACGTCGTACTGGATCTGCGAGTAGAAGACCTCGGTGTAATTCGATGAGACCGTGACATAGGTGTTGTAGCAATAGGGGTTCACCGTGCTGGGGCACCAGAAGGGGAACTGGCTGGCGCTGTTGCTCTTGCCACCTACATACACGCGGTCCGAAGCATCGCCGTTGAAGGCCACGCGCAATAATTCATCGTTCCCACTGCCACCGTGATAGGTGCCCATCAATGGAGCGTTCGCCCCGTTGAAGATCCACAGGAAGCCGTCTTTCTCGCCCACCGGGTCATGGGAGAGCTGTTGGAAGTAGTTCGGGTTGTACCAGGTAGGTATGTCCATAGATCCAGCATGGCCGCTGCTGGTGTATCCGGCTATTGCGACCTCGTTCTTGCCGTTGGTCGCGGCAGACCACGCATAGTCGTAACCGCCGCCCCCGATGAACGTAGCCCATTCCAACGCGTAGGTCTGGGTGTTGAGGCGTACCACATAGGCATCGTTTGCGCCGCCGTTGTAGGTGGGGCTGTGGTACTGCGCACCGGTGTGGCACAGCGGGAAGCCGTTGTTGGAAGGAACTGAGCAGTTCGCACCATAGAAGTCCGTCTCCGTGGTTCCGGTGATGTACAGCGCGTTCAGCCCCAGGTCGATCGCACCTGCGTTGGTGTAATCAAGATCATGTCCTCCGATGAAGGTAGATTGCTTCAGTTCGCCGTTGACGGTGAAACAGGCCATGTAGCCATCCCAGCTAGTGGCGCTGTTGTCCCCGTTCAGGTTCTCCTGGAAATAGGAGCCGGGCGTGTTGCACAGCGGAAAGCCCAGGTAGCCCGGCAGTGGCTCCTCGCAGTTGGTGTATACCTCCCTAACGCTGGACGTACTGCCCACGATGAAGACCTGGTAGTTGGCATCGTCCACGATCACGTCCTCCACATTGTCGTTGCCGTGCCCGCCGAAGTAGCTGCTCCAGACCAATTCATGCTGGGGATTGAAGCGGGCGATGCAGCCATCATAATCGGTGAAAAAGCCATTGCCGCCCGCGAAAGAATCCTGGAAGTACGCGTTCGGGCCAAGGGCATTGCAGGCCGGGAAACCGTTCACCGTGGCCCCACAAGTGTTCACTGTGGGCGGGCTGGTTCCCGCCGATGCTGCACGCGTACCCACGAGGAACAGGTTGCCGTCCCGCATAGTCCGGATCTTCCTGTATCCACCATCGAAGCGCGTACCCCAGAAACGTTGACCAAGGATGTCAAAGCCCGCAATGAACACTCCGCCGGTGTTGTCCTGATAAGCGGAGCCATTGGCCTGCATGCCGAATGCTGGATCCGTGGCCAAGTAACCGGTCAAGTAGATATTCGACCCATTATGGCTGCCCACAATGCTGGATCCCACATCGTCACCGGCTCCACCATAGAACGTTGTGTAATCTCGGCCATACTGGTCGTTGAAAACGGAGTAGTATGCATCTTGGTAACCCTGGAGAAGGTCGAACTGAGCCCCCGCAGTAAGAGGGAAGGCATTACTACGGGTTGTGCCGCAAGTGAGAAGTTGATCTCCGTCGCTCGTTCGCCAACTGTACATATCGCGGCACTCGTCGGTGTTGGTCTCGCCATAGTAGGTACACCACTCCGGGTGCTGCCAGCCACCGCCACCACCACCTGCCCCATACGGCGGAGGTGGGGGTAATGATTGGCTGATATCCACCACAAGAGGATATGCAGGGTCGTAGGTCCCGAAGTTGAAGCTGACAAGGCTCGAACCACCAACGTTCTGGTAGTTCAAGCCCCATGGCACTAGCGTCGTGGTACCGCTTATTTGTTGATAGGCAATGGCATTGGGCAGCCGGAGGAACTTGTCCTGGAAGTAGATCTTCAGTGCTCCGAGGTAGTCGATGTCGAGACTGTCCTGGCCTGCGAACTGAAGCAGAATGTCGTTCGGATCAGCCCCCGGATTGATCACGTAATAGAACTTGAGGCCCCACGGGTTGCTGTAGACATGGAAATCCACCCCGGGATAGATGTCCTTGTAAACAATGCGCTTGAATCCCGGCACGTATAGGATCCCGTTTGGACAGTGTGTGAGATAGTAGTTGTGGTACTCCGGGATCTGTTCAAACTCTTGCGCTTGTGCGTTCAGGTTCACTCTCTCCCCGACATGGCGCAAGTCTATGCGAACGATGCTGTCCGTGACCGTCGAATCCTCGTGAAGGTTGTACACGACAAAGGAGACCGTGTTGTCCTTCAACAGGAATACCGCCGGGGTGCATTGCCAACTCTGGTAAAGGACATCGTTGGCAGGCTCAAAGTACACATCCTGGGTCTGTCCTTCGTTGCGAAACATCGCGATGCCGGAGGAGGCCGGTTCACCTTTGTGATCGATGGGAATGAAGGCGGGTTGAGCGCTAAGGTTGCCATCGCCTTCATCGCCTAGAAGGCCAAATGGTGATGGCAAGAAACCTAAGGCTAACAAGATCAACGGAAAAGGTTGGACGAAGCGTTTCATGGCCCAATGGATTAGCGGTGTGTCGAAGGTAGTTGCATTGGACCAGATTGACCAAGGCAACTCGCCGGCCAGATCATCCCTTGGAACTTCCCGCTGCTCATGGCCGCGTGGAAGCTCGCCCCCGCATTGGCCTGCGGCAACACCGTGGTGCTGAAACCCGCCGAGACCACGCCGCTCACAGCGCTCACCCTCGCCAGCATCCTGCAGGAAGCCGAACTCCCCGATGGCGTCGTCAACATCATCACCGGTGCGGGTGCCACGGGCGCGGCGCTCGTCAACCACCCGGGCATCGACAAGATCGCCTTCACCGGCAGCACCGGCGTGGGCAAGCTCATCCAGAAGAGCATCGCCGGCACGGGCAAAAAGGCCACGCTCGAACTCGGCGGCAAGGCGGCCAACATCATCTTCGCCGACGCCACCATCGACCAGGCCGTCGAAGGCATCATCAACGGCATCTACTTCAACCAGGGCCACGTGTGCTGCGCCGG
>JBKDXR010000021.1:0-22454 GCA_046306055.1 Flavobacteriales bacterium | reverse complement strand
AGCGCGATCTCACTGAGAACACGGCGTTGCTCAATGCTCTCATAGAGCCGGAACCTGTCGTGGCCGCTAAGCGCTACGTTCGTCTCCAAACGTCCCAGCGCATCCCGCGAAAAACTCGGTGCGTTGCTGGCCAAGTACAGGCTGAACAGCTCATCGATCAGCCGGTTGTTCGTGTTCACCACCTGAGTGGTGTAGTCCAGTTGCTGGTGATAGCGCATCAGGTCGGTGCGCAACCGGGGGTCGCCGATCAGGTTCATGCCCCCGGTGGAGAGCAGCACCTTGAAGGTGGCATCGCTGGCCACGAAGGTCTTGCGCCACCCCAGCTTGCGACTGCCGTAGAGCCTGTGTTCCAGTTCCTCCAGGCTGAGCGTGCCAGAGAAATAGCCCATCGCCGTGTCAGACCGCAGGATCATGCTGGAGTCATGCACCATCTGGGTGCGGATCACCTCCAATTGCAGGTTCAGGTCCTCCCGAAGGTTCTCCAAGTGGACCTTTTCCGAGGCCCGGTCGCGCTGGTCCGCTTTCCAGGTGTTCAGCTGCAGCGCGATGAGGATGCCTATCACCACCAGGATGATCTCGCCTGCGGCATAGACCAGGTAACGCTGGAGGCGGCCCTCACTGAGCAGGCGTTGGCGGACCTTGTTGAAGAGCTTCATGGTGCCAACGAATGTAGGGGCACATTTTCTGGCCACTGGCACCGGCCAAAATGTGGGCCTTCTGCGATACCCCCGAACACAACAAAGCCCCTTCCGACGCATCGGAAAGGGCCTTGTGGCGACGTGAAGCGGGTTGTCTGCTACCTCACGCCAGGGAAGGGCGCGGCCGCGAAACTTTGTGCGAAGGCGGCAGGGGCACATCGGCACCGTGCACCGGGCCGAGGTAGCGGGTCTCGTAGTCCAGGCCGATGTTCAGGATGTACAGGCCATTGAGCAGGATCACCAGTACATAGTCCAAGGTGCTGCGCTTGCCGAAGCTCTGGCACACCTCGATCCACACCTTGGGCATGAAGTAGAGCTGGCCGTACAGCGGGATGAAGAACAGCAGCACGTGGCTGGCGGGGCGTCCCACCACCTTCAGGAACACCACCAGGTTCCAGATGGGAATGATGGCCGCGATACCGGGCAGGCCGGCCTTTTCGTACAGCCGCCATTGGGCCACCACGGCGATGATGCCAGCGAAGATCAGGGCGTAATACAACGTATTGCCCATGATAGCGTACAGGTGGTCGTGCGCGTCGAGGAAGGGTTGTAGGATGTTCATGGCCGCAGGTATTGGTTCAACAAAATGTGCCGCCCGGAAGCGGTGGTTCCGTTAGGAAGACGGATCACCGGCGGTGCGGTTGCCTACGGAACGTCCCTGGATGCCCACTTTGGTATGTGGACAACGGCGAACGGCGCCTTATGGCCGACCAACGGCAGGTCTGAAGGTCATGGGTAGAAAACTCACCCCCTCGGCACCGCGTAGGCCTTCACATCGGCCTCGGTGATCTCCTTGCCGCTGAGGATCACCAGCCGCTCGATCACGTTGCGCAGCTCGCGGACGTTGCCCGTCCAGGGCAGCTTTTGAAGCTCCTTCACGGCCTTGTCGGCGATCTTCTTGGGGGCGATGCCCTGCTCGCCGCAGACCTGCTCGATGAAGTGGGTGGCCAGCAGGGGAATGTCCTCCAGGCGCTCGCTGAGGCTGGGCACGTGGATGGGGATCACGCTGAGGCGGTGGTAGAGGTCCTCCCGGAAGTTCCCGGCCGCGATCTCCTTCTTCAGGTCCTTGTTGGTGGCGGCGATCACACGAACGTTCACGCTGATGTCCTTGTCGCCGCCCACCGGGGTGATGCGCCCTTCCTGCAAGGCACGCAGCACCTTGGCCTGTGCGGCCAATGCCATATCGCCGATCTCGTCCAGGAACAGGGTGCCTCCATCCGCCAGCTCGAATTTCCCCTTGCGGTCCTTGATGGCGCTGGTGAAGCTGCCCTTCACGTGGCCGAACAGCTCGCTCTCGATCAATTCACCCGGGATGGCCGCGCAGTTCACTTCGATGTAGGGGCCTTGGGCGCGCTGGCTCTTTTCGTGCAGGGTGCGGGCCACGCCCTCCTTGCCGGCCCCGTTCCCGCCGGTGATCAGCACCCGGGCATCGCTCGGGGCCACTTTCTCGATCATCTCGCGGATCTCCTTGAGGGCCTTGCTCTCGCCGATCATCTGCACGCCACCGGCCTTGGCCTTGCCCACCTTGGTCCGTAGCACCTTGGTCTCCTGCACCAGGTCGCTGCGGTCCAGCGCATTGCGCACGCTCACCAGGATCCGGTTGATGTCCGGTGGTTTCTGGATGAAGTCGAAGGCACCCTTCCTCAAAGCGTCCACGGCCGTGTCAATGGTGCCATGCCCACTGATCATCACCACGGGCAGGTCGGTGTCGTGGGCCTGCAGCTTCTCCAGCACCTCGATGCCGTCCATCTTGGGCATCTTGATGTCGCACAGCACCAGGTCGAACTTGCCCTTCTTCGCCTTGTCCACACCGGCGGCACCGTCCTCGGCCTCATCTACTTTATGGCCCTCGTGCTCCAGGATCTCACGCAGGGCATAACGGATCGCTTTTTCGTCGTCGATGAGGAGAATGTTGGCCATGGTGGGCAAAGATGCGAAGGGATGCGGCTGCGACGGTACAAGTGCCGATTCATCGTTATGCAGCCGCATCTTTCCGGCATGCCCGCCATCAAGGTCCACGATCTGCGACGTCAGCGCACCGCGTTGGCGATGGTGATATTCCTGTGGGTCTCGTTCGGCATCCTGTGGTGGGCGCAGTTCGTCGGCGACCCTGCCTACCGGCCGGCAGGCCCAAAGGAACCGTCGCCCTGGGCATGATCGGTGGCTGTGCCACGGTGTACCTCGGCCTGCTCAACTAAGGGTTGCAGCGCGATATGGTGATCGGACCTCTTCACCGCCTTCAACGTCCGTTACGACCGGTTGAACGGTGATCTGCTGGCCATTGCGAAAGGCACCTTCGAGGGCGACCCCGACCGTATCATCATCGACTACCTGAACCTTTGTGCCGAGGAGTACTTCTGGTACACACGGGGACGCATAGATGGCGCCATCTGGAAGGCGTGGCGCAACGGGATGGAGAACTGGTTGCAGGTGCCCGCCATCCGCGAGGTGGCCCGGCGCGAGAGCGGCCTGCACGACAGTTATTACGGCCTTTTCGAGGCGGTACCGATGGGCCGATGACCATTGTGTCCGAGCGGTCCGTCGGAGCATCCGTCACGCATTGTTCCGTTCATCACAGGGAGTCACTGGACCGGAACTGCGCGTTGTCATGTTTGCCCGGATGGTTTCCAGTTACTTTTGAGAGGCTGCGCCGTCCTACGCATGGGGATGGAGCTGTTCTGACCTTTTTGCAACACACACCAAACACCTGAACATGATGAGAACACTACACCTTGCCACCCTTTGTGCCCTGCTCGCTTCGGGCGCCGTTGTGGCGCAGGTCCCGAACGGTGGATTTGAGCAATGGACCAGCTTTGGTACCTACGAGGATCCCACGGGCTGGACCAGTCTGAACATCCTGACCTCGAGCCTTGGTGCGTCGGCGTCCTGTGAACAGTACACTCCCGCTTCTAACGGCAGTTATGCCGTTAAAGTGACGACCCGGACACTGGCCGGATTGGGTGTTCTGCCGGGCTTGCTGCTTTCCGGGAGCCCCGAAGCGGCTGTGGATGGATTTCCTTACACCTCCCGTCCGCAGGCCCTGAACGGAAAATGGCGCGCCGATCTGGCCACGGGCGATGAGGCCATGGTGGTGGTGACGCTTTCTCGCTGGGATGCTGTTGCAGGCGAGCGTGTGACGGTGGGCGCAGGCGTGGCCACCTCCAGCAGCGATATCAATGCTTGGACGAATTTCTCCGCAGTGATCGAGTACGCCGAGACCTCGAACCCCGACACGGCCAGCATCACCATCCTTTCCAGCAGCGGTGCTGGGGTCGACGGCAGTTGGTTGGCCGTGGATGAGCTCGCCTTTGGCGGTGCCGTGGGGATCGGTGAGGCCTACATGGGCAACTACCAGTTGTACCCGGTGCCTGTTGTGGACCAACTGACCCTGACCGCCGAACAGCCCGTGCAGAGCATTGAACTGTGGTCTGCTGATGGCCGCTTGGTGCTCACCGACCGCCCCGGCACGGACCGAGTGGCGCTCGACCTTTGCGGCTTCAGCGCCGGTGCCTACACCTTGGTGGCGCGCATGGCCGATGCCACGGTGCTGCGCCGCACGGTGGTGAAGTAAGGCCCGTACTTAACATGCTGGCGAAGGCCGTCCTCCGGGGCGGCCTTCGTTCGTTCCGCGAACTCAGTGGGCCCTGCGTTTGCGCATGATGCCGCCGCGAACATCCTTCACAGGGCTCATCACCACGAAGGCGTTCGGGTCGATCTTCTCGACCTCGGCCAGGAAGCGGCCCACCTCCAAACGGGTGAGCACACAGTAGAGGATGTCCACCTCGTGGCTGCCAGCCCCTTTCGTGAAACCGCGTTTGCCACTGTACACGGTGATGCCGCGCCCCATGGTGTTGGCGATCATGTGGCGGATCTGGGCGTGATGCGGACTGGTGATGGTGACCCCCGTGTACTCCTCGATGCCCTCCACCACCAGGTCGAGGGTCTTGCTGGCGGCCAGGTAGGTGATCATGGCATACATCGCGGTCTCCAGATCGATGAGCCAGGCCGCCACACCGAACACGCCCACGTTGATGAGCATGATCACATCGCCGATGGTGATGCCGATCTTCCGGCCAAGGGCCAGGGCCAGCACCTCGGTGCCGTCCAGCACACTGCCGCCCCGCACGGCCAGCCCGATGCCTGCGCCCAGGAAGAAGCCGCCGAAGACCGCGACGAGTAACTTGTCATGTGTCACATCGGGGAAATGCACCAGGGAGGTCACGGTGGCGAGGGCGACAATGGAAAGGCCTGCGCGCAACGCAAAGGCCCGGCCCACCAGCCGGTAGGCCAGTACCAGGAAGGGCAGATTGATGACCACCAGCAGTGCCGAGAACGACATGCCGGTCAAGCGCGCGGCCAGCAGCGCCATCCCCGTGGCACCGCCGTCCAGGAAGCCGTTCGGGAGCAGGAAGCCCTCGAGACCAAACGCTGCCGAGCAAACGCCCAGTGCAATGAACAGCGCGTCCTTCAACCCATGCACGAGGTTGATGCGTGCGTTCAGCAGGCGCTTGGCATGGGCGTAGGGTGTCCGCACGCCATTGCGAACGAATGCGGGTTCGGGCAACAGGCGGATCAATCGGTGGCGGAGCGTTCCCCTCATGGCGGCAAGATAGCCGGGACTCAGGAAGTGCGGGTCATGCGGGCCGCAGCGCCTTCCTTCAGGGCGAAGCGGCTCCAGGCCAGTTCGCGGATGCCTCCGGCCAGTAGCACGCGTTCGATCTGGATGAGGGCATAGGGGATGGTGTCCACGCGGTGTTCGGGCAGGCCGGGCACTAGGAGCCGTTCAGCGCGCGTCCTGCGCATCAGGCTATCGCGCAGCGCATCGAACGTGGAAGCATCGAACGCCAGGGTGGTGGCCTCAGGAGGGAGCTCCTGTTTCTTCCCTGCTGCCACCATCCGGGCCAGGGTATCGAAACTGCCCGCACTGCCGATCAACAGGTGTGGCTCGTGGCGGTCAATGATGGCCCACAAGGGTTCCAAACGGCTGTCCAAGTGCTCCGCGATCCGGGCCTCCTCCTCCAGGGTGATGGGGTCGCTGATCGGGATGCGTTCACGCAGGCGGGTCACACCCAGTTCGAAGCTCTGCTTCCACATGAGGGCCTTGTCCGTGGCCAGGATGAACTCCGTGCTGCCACCCCCGATGTCCATGATCAACGTGGGGCGTGTACCAAGTGGTACGGCTTGGCGCACGCCGTCCAGGATCAGCCCCGCCTCTTCCTCGCCGGGTACAATGGTGATGGCGATGCCCGATTCGTCCCAGGCGCGTTGCACGAATTCCTTGCCGTTGCGCGCGTTCCTCAGCGCCGAGGTGCCGAACCCGGTGATCTTCACAGCACCGAGGTCCACGGCGGTTACGCGGTGTACGCGGAGCGCCTCCAGTCCGCGCTCGAAGGCGTCGGTCGTGATCACGCCCTTTTCGATGCCGCCTCGCCCCAGGAAGACCGGACGTTCCACCGAAGCGATGATGCGTATGGGCTGGTCCGGTAGCTGCTCAAAGACCAGCAGGTTGAAGGTATTGGTGCCGAGGTCGATGATGGCGCTGCGCATGGCGCAAAGTTCCTTCACAGGCGCATCACCGCGGACACTGCGGCGCGCAACCGTTCGTCGGGGCTGCCGGTGACCACGGTGAAAGGCTTGTCCAGACGCATGAGCATGGCGTGGTATACAGTGAACAGGCGGTCGCGGTCGTGCGGGTTCTCACGCAGCGGGTCGGGTTCCCAAGGGATATCGGGTGTGCAGAGCAACCAGTGGTCGTAATGGCGGTGCTCGGCCAGTGCCAGCAGCTCCGGCGCGCAGCGTCCGTATTTCTCCTCGCTCCAGATCCGGATGGTGATCATGTCGGTATCGCAGAAGAGCAGGCCATCGTGGTGTTGCATGATATGCTCCTCCAGCGCGCATTGCCCGTGGGCGATCGTCAGCAGGTCCGCCTCCGTGTAAGGGCGGCCCGGGTGTTCCAGGTAGTTCCGGGCGAATTCGTCCACCCATTTCACCTGGTAATGCTGTGCAAGCGCCATGCAGAGCGTGCTCTTTCCGCTGCTCTCGGGTCCAACGATGGCGATCTTGGTCATGGTGTGCCTCTCGCACCGAATGTAACTTTCCGTCACCGGTCGGGCAGCGAACGTCGGATGCATCCGGTCTTGTTGGTGATACACGCTCAATTCCCATGACCATGGAACGACCTCTCCTCTTCGTCCTCACGGCACTGCTCACCCTGTTCTGCGGCGCTCAACTTGCTCCGCATACGCCGGCGCCGCTCGGCAGGCACTTGGTGGAAGTGAACGCCCAATGGGCCGTGCAGGGTCTTTTGCCCGATGATGCTTCCAGGCCGGTGAGCTTCCGGGATGAGGTGGAACGCATCGCCATGCACCTGCGGTTGGTGCGCGAACGGTTGGAGCAACGTGCGCCGGAGGGGCTCAGTGCTGCGCAACAGGCGGCGCGTCATCAGTTGCTTGAGGACCTGGGCACGTATGCCGATGCCGGTGTGTTCCCGCGCAACTATGTGCTGCCTCACCGCAACCCGGTATTCATCGATCCGCACGGCACGGCATGCGCCGTGGGCCAGCTGATGATCGCCAGCGGGCACGGTGACCTGGCCCATCGCATCAATGCGGACATGGAGCTCGCCTACGTGCTGGACATGGAGTGGCCGGAGATCGGCACCTGGGCATCGGAGCACGGCTTCTCGGCCAACGAGCTGGCGTGGATCCAGCCCGGTTATCCGCCCAATCTGCCATGGACATCGCTTGGTGGAGGCACCAATGGCGAAGTGACCTGCATGCTTCCGCTGGCCACTGGCGACCTGTTGTTGTGCGGTGCGTTCACCCAGGCCGGGAGTGTTTCGGCCAATGGTGTGGCCGTTTGGAACGGAACATCCTTCAGCTCCCTCGGCAGCGGCCTTCAAGGTCAGGTGAGCTGTGCAGTGGAGCACAATGGTGTGCTGTACGTGGGTGGTGCCATGCTGAACGGCCCCAGCGACCTCGCGAAGTGGGATGGGACCGCCTGGACATTCACCTCCGTGTTCGAAGGCAAGTATCCCGTGATCAATGCCCTGCATGTGCACAATGGCGAGCTGTATGCAGCGGGCAGTGTCAGTGGTATTGCAGGGGTCACGGAGTTCGTGCAGCGATGGGATGGGGCACAATGGCTGCCCGTGGGTGTGCCGTTCGATGGTCCTGTGCTGGCGCTCGCATCGCACAACGGTGAACTGGTCGCTGGCGGCGCGTTCAACGCATTACAAGGGCCGCCGATGCCGCAGGTCCGGCATGTGGCCGCCTTCGGTGAGAATGGTTGGCACGCGCTGGGCGACGGTGTCGATGGCACCGTACGCGACCTGTTGGACGTGAACGGAGTGCTGTACGCCGCTGGTCAGGCCTTCGCGAACATCACGCCCACCTTCGGTTTGGCACGCATCACGGTCGGTGCACCCGCGTGGGAGCTCCTTTTGCCCAACCTCGTGAATTACATGCAACCGTGGCTGGGATCGGCGGAGGTGCGCAGCATTGCAGCGCACGATGGCCACATCTACTTCGGTGGCAACTTCTTCATTTCGTCGGACATCATGGTCATGGGCACGCACGTGGGTCGCTGGGACGGGGAGGACCAGGTGGTCGAGCTCGCTGCTCCGGACCAGTCTGCGAACAGCGTGGCCGTCCGCGAGGGCCGTTTGATCATGGCCGGCGGATTTTCCACGTGGCAACCACATGTGGCCACGCTCGATCTGGCCACCGGTCTTCGCGATGATGGTCAACGTGCGCAAATGACCGTGTTCCCCCAACCGGCGGGCACCGAGGTGTTCGTGCAAGTGCAGGGGACCGACCTTACAAGGGCAGCACTGGGTGTGTTGGACGCTGCGGGTCGTCGCGTCAGCGCACCTGTGACCCGCCTGGGCGATCGCGTTCGGATCGACGTGAGCGGTCTGGCATCCGGCACGTACCACATTCGCATGGCGATGGACGGGGAGGCCTGGACGGCCCGCTTCATCAAGCCCTGACCGGCTGATCGGGGTGCATGGGCCGCACGGGATGCTTGCCCCTCCAGGTGCCTTCACATCCTACGACCCTGAACCGGGCATAGAGCTCTTCGCTGAAACCGTTGGCCTGCCGTGTGCGGGCCACGGCTTCGGCATGCGGGGTGCCGCGCCCATGGGCGAAGGCCGCCATATCGCGCTCGCTGCGCCACACACTGAACGTGGCCTGTTCCACCCATGGTAATTCGCCCACACCCTTGGTGAAGAGCAGTCCCTCCCTGTTCTCGAGCGAACGGGCAACGCCTGCGACCCTGCGCCAAAAGGGCACCACATAGCGCGGACGGATGGTGGCCCGGGTCAGCACGGCGAGCGGCCCTTCCCCGGCATGTTCGGTGGCTTCGAACGGATTGATGCCGCTCCAGGCGCCGCGGCTCAGCAAGGGGGTCAGGTGCAACGTGAACAGCTCCTGGGTGTGCGCCCTGAACGCATGGTGGATGGGGTGGGTGTTGTGGAAGTCCTCGGCATGGTTGCGGTCCGCCCAGCTCCCCAGCAGACCATAGGTGCCCAGATCGGGCCAGAACCCATAGCCGCTTCCACCGCCGGTGCCCAGTAATTTGTAGAAGGCCAGACCCGGGACCTTGCTCAGCGGGGCCCGCATCTCGGCCATTTGGCGCATGCCCCATACGCGCTCGCGACCGGCGTATTGAAAGAAGGAAAGGGTGACGTGCCGTCCGGGTCGGTGCATGGGGAGTGAACGATCTACCATGCCCAAGTGTTCTCCGGGCCATGTCCAATGCCATTGTCATCGGGTCCGGGGTAGCTGGCCTGGCAGCCGCCATACGGTTGGCCATCAAAGGCTACGCGGTGAAGGTCTTCGAGGCAGCGGCCACGCCGGGCGGCAAGCTTGCCGAGTTCTCCGAAGGGGGCTATCGTTTCGACATGGGCCCTTCGCTCTTCACGCGGCCCGACCTGGTGGAGGAGCTGTTCCGCGAGGCGAACGTGGACATGACCGGCCGCTTCAGTTACCTGAGGTTGGATGAGGCGAACCGCTATTTCTGGGAGGATGGGATGCAGGTCACCGGCTGGTGTGATGCGGAACGGTTCTCCGGCGAACTGGAGCGGGTGTTGGGCGTACCCCGGGCGGACACCGGCAAGCATCTGGCGCGTGCTAAGGACCTGCTTGCCACCACGGGCCGCACCTTTCTGGAACATTCCCTTCACAGGCCGGCCGAGCTGTTGCGCGGTGGTTTCCTGCAAGCCTTGACCTCGGTGCGTCCCGGCGAACTGTTCCGCAGCCTTGATGAGGTGAACCGGGCCGCGCTCGGCGATCATCCGAAGGCCGTTCAGCTCTTCGATCGCTTCGCCACGTACAACGGCAGCGATCCCTACCGCACTCCCGGCCTCATGCGCATGATCCCTGGCCTGGAGCACGGACAGGGCGCTTTCTATCCCGTGGGAGGCATGTACGGCATCACGCGTGCGCTCCATCTGCTCGCCGTGGACCTGGGCGTGCGTTTCCAGTTCGGATATCCTGTGGAACGCATCCTGCTCGATGGGGCCCAGCGACGCGCCATCGGCGTGCGTGTGAACGGGGCCGAGCACAAGGCCGAGGTGGTGGTGAGCAACATGGACGTGGTGCCCACCTACCGGAGGTTGTTGCCCGATGTGAAGGCTCCGGAGCGCACCCTTCGGCAGGAGCGCAGCAGCAGCGCTCTCGTGTTCTATTGGGGGATCCGGGAGGACCACCCGCAGTTGGGCCTCCACAACATCCTCTTCAGTAAGGACTATCGCACGGAGTTCGCCCATCTGTTCCAGAAGCTGGAGGTGTACGAAGATCCCACGGTGTACATCAACATCACCAGCAAGCACACACCGGGCGATGCACCCAACGGCTGCGCGAACTGGTTCACCATGATCAATGCGCCACGCGATGTCGGACAGTACGATGCGGCAACCATTTCCCGTGCCCGCAAGGCCATCGTGGACAAGGTGCATCGGACATTGGGCATCGATATAGCGCCCCTGATCGCCGTGGAGCGTGTGCTGGATCCGATGGCGATCGCTGATCGGACCTCGAGCCACCAAGGCGCGCTCTATGGCACCAGCAGTAACAGTCCGTGGGCGGCCTTCCTGCGCCACCCGAACGACCACCCGCGCATCAAGGGCCTTCACTTCTGCGGCGGCAGCGTGCATCCCGGTGGGGGCATACCGCTCGCCCTGCTCAGTGCACGCATCGCCACATCACAGTTGGCCTCCATCAAGACCGTTCAACGACCAATTCACGCATGAGGACCCTGATCCAACGTCTCGATCCGCGCCACGGCATCGGCCTGGTGCTCATCCTGCATATCGTGGGCCTGCTGGCCTTGGCCAGCCCGTTCGCGCCATGGGTGGTGTCCCTCACCCCGGTGAACCTGCTGCTCACGGCCGCTGCCATGGCGGTCTTCTCCCAGTTGGACCGCCGCACGGTGCTCTTCGCCCTTGTGGTCGGTGCGCTCGGCTACTTTGTGGAAGTGCTCGGGGTGTGGACCGGACGCGTTTTCGGCGAATATGCATACGGCGATGTGCTTGGCTTCAAACTCCTGAACGTGCCGGTGCTCATCGGCCTCAATTGGAGCATGCTCGTGTTCGCCATCGGCGTTCCCCTTTCACGCACATCGCTGCCGGTTTGGGCCAAGGTGCTTGTGGGCAGTCTGGCCATGGTGGCGCTCGATCTGCTGATCGAACCGGTGGCCATCCACCTGGGCTTCTGGAACTGGGCACAGGGTACCATCCCGATGCAGAACTACCTCGCCTGGGGACTGGTGAGCGCGGTGTTCTTCACGTTGTTCTTCCTGCTCCCCTTGCGGCGGGAAAATCCGGTGGCCCGATACGTGCTCGCGGCCCAGGTGCTTTTCTTTGCGGGGCTCAACCTGATGTTGGGCGCAGGTTGATGGAGCACTACTATTACCTCGGTCTCGACCTCTTCACGCTTTCCTTCCCGCTGCTGCGCAGCTTCGAGCCACGCATCGCGTTCTGGAAGAAATGGCCAGGCCTTTTCACGGGCATTGCGGTCATGGCGGCCGTGTTCCTGGTGTGGGATGCCATTTTCACCGCCAACGGCGTGTGGGGCTTCAACCCCCGCTACCTCACCGGTCCCAGGTTCTTCCACCTGCCCATCGAGGAGTGGTTGTTCTTCCTCGTGGTGCCTTACGCCTGCGTATTCCTGTACGAAGTGATGCGCTACTTCATCCGTCGCGACATCCTGGGCAATATCGCCAGGCCCTTCAGCATGGTGCTGATGACCGTTCTGCTCATCGTGGGTGTGTTGTACATCGACCACATCTACACGGCCATCACCTTCCTATGCACGGCGGCCATGCTGGCGTTGCATCTCTTCGTGCTGAAGAGCCCCTACCTCGGACGGTTCTACGTGGGTTATGCCGTCAGCCTCATTCCCTTCTTCCTGGTGAACGGCATCCTCACCGGCTGGCTGTTGGATGAGCCCATCGTGTGGTACAACAATGCTGAGAACTTGGGCATCCGGATGAACACCATCCCGATCGAGGACAGCCAGTACCTGCTGTTCTTCCTGCTGCTCACCATCACCTTCTACGAGCGGCCGTTGAAGCGCGAACATGGCGACCTGCCGCCGGTTGCGGGGTAATGGTCCGGGAACGGGTCGGTATCTTGGTGGTGTAATGCACCGCCCAATGGCCTTGCTCGTACAGCTCTTCACATCGCTGATGTTCTTCATGGCCGCGGGCATGTGCTATGCTCAGCCGGTTGATGGGGAGGGTCCATGGGAGGGTGATGGACCTCCGCCCCATGTCCTGGTGCCCGTGCGGTCCGAAGAGAACGGGCTCGTCGGTTTCACGTCCGGTTCTGGGCGCTCCCTCGCACCGGTCTACGAGGAAGTAGGTTGGTTCGAGGCGGGTGTGGCGCCGGTGAAGTTGAATGGCAAATGGGGGTTGATCGATACGCTGGGGCGAACAGTCACCGAGATGAAGTACGATCTGCTCTCGAACAGCACCAACGGGATTGCGTTAGGCTATACGAGCGACGGAGCGCAGGTGTGCATCCTGCGAATGAAGGAACCGGAGGTCTGCGTGGCTTGGGAGGCCTATTGGGCCGCGTGGAAGCAGGAGCTTGAAGCAACCGTGCTGGCCGATAAGGTCTTGATCCTGCGAGTGCTGGAAATGCACCGCGATCCGGCCTCGCGGTTGAAGGAGATGACGCATCTGCAGCAGACCTATCAAGAGGTGATCCAGGTCCGGGATCGGGCCGTGGACCGGGTGCTCCGGAAATGATGCGCAGTTGTGGCGGTAGGGGTCAGCGCAAATCCGCCTTCCACTGCCCATGCCAACGCTTGAGCGCGGATGCCGAGATCACCACGTACACCAGGTACAGCCCGGCGTACCAGTACATGCCGAGCAGTGCGTACAGCACGATGGCCACCGCATCGGCCACGATCCAGTAGGCCCAGTTCTCCAGCACCTTGCGTGCCAACATCCAGGTGGCCAGCAGGCTGAAGGCCGTGGCGAACCCATCAAGGCCCGTGTAGCGCGCATCGGGTAGGAGCTTCAGCAGCGAAGCACCGGCAACAGCGAGCGCTCCACCACCAACAATGATGAGCAGGTGGAAACGCGTGCTCCGGCGGTTGATGGCCAGTTCACCCTTCCCTTCGTTGCCCCACGACCACCAGCCGTAGATACCCATGATCACATAGTAAGCGCTCAAGCCCACTTGCGCATACACGTGCTGGTGCATGAACAAGGCCACGCCCATGGCCGAAGCAGCGATGCCGAACAGCCAGCCCACACGCTTTTCGTAGAGCATGAGCAGTGTGTAGGCCAGGTTGCCCACGGCGGCCACCGCCTCAAGCACCTGCCAGGGATCCACGGTCATGTGGGCGAAGGAACGAAGAAGCCGGCCTCCTTTCCGTTCAGATCGAACCGTTGCGCTCCAGAGGTGTACGGACAGCCAACTTCGCCCCCATGCTGCGCACCTCTCTGTTTGTTCTGGCCCTGTCCACCATCGGCCCTGCCTTCGCCCAAGTGCATCCGAGCCGATCCGCAACGCCCGGCACGCACCTGCTCGTGGTGAACGGCCAATGGAACACCATGGACCCGGCGTTGCTGCACGATCAACGGTCCGTGGCCTTCGCTTCCGAGGCGGCCCGCATCACCGAACACCTGCACGGGGTGGCTGATCGTTTGGCCGCACGAACAGCGCCCTCGCTTGGTGAGGGACCTTGCCAACGTCGGCTGGCATTGCTCGATACGTTGCAGGCCTATGCCGACCGAGGTCGATTCCCGCTGAACCACACGGTGCCCGGCCGTACCCCGGTCTTCGTGGACGAACAAGGTACCGCCTGCGCCGTGGGCCAACTGATGATCGGCAGCGGTCACGCAGCGCTTGCCGAGCGGATCAGCAAGGAGATGAACCTGGCCTATGTCCACGACATTGAATTACCGGAGGTCGCCGTCTGGGCCAGGGACAATGGCTTCACCATCGATGAACTGGCCTGGATCCAGCCGACCTATCATTTCGAGCGGATCCTGCCCCAGGGTGTGCTCGCGGCCTTCGACCTGGCGAACGGCGACCGGATCGAAGTGCAAGCGCCCAAAGGACCCAATGCCCCGCAGAAACTTCGTTTGGTCCGGAAGAACGGACAGGGTGAGAAGGTGCTTGCCACACTCCCCTTGCTTTCGGCTGTACAAGCCATGGAGTTCAACGGAGATGTGTACGTGGCCGGGATGCCTCCGGCCAACGGTCCCTCGGCAGAAGTATATCACTGGGACGGGACCACGCTCCAGGCACATGACCCGTTCCCCGGACGCATGGTCATTAGATCCCTATCCATGCAGAACGGAGGGCTGCACGTGGTCGGATACGAGCTGGGAAAGCCGGAGCCTCAGGAACGCTACTTGGCGGAGGACGGCGAGTGGAAGGTCATCTAGCCGACCTGGGAAGCGGTCATCAGCAACAGATCGCTTCCCGAGCCCTGAATTGACCGCTCCTACATCCCGCAGTTGCACGGCTGGCTGAAGAACACCTTGGCGCGGGGAAGCAGCTCTTGGATGCGGTCCATTTCGGGCTGCTCGAACTGGATGGCGCGCAGGTCCAGGAAACGCAGGGCGGTCATCCCCTCGATCTCCTCGGGGAAGTCGGCCAGGTCGTTACTCCACAGGTCGAGTGATATGAGCTCTTTCAGCTTGCCCATGCAGGCGGGCAGGCCGGTCAGTGCATTGCGGCTCAGGTCGAGGCGCTTCAGGTGTTCCAGCCTGCAGATCACTTCAGGGAACTGCACCAGCTTGTTGCGCGAAACACGCAATTCCTGCAAGTAGGTCAGTTCGGCCAGCCACGAAGGCAGTTCCTTCAGCTTGTTCCCTGAAATGTCCAAGGCGTTCAGGTTCTTCAGTTGCTTGATGCCTTCGGGCAGTTCCTTCAGTTTCTGGCCCGAGAGGTCGAGGCGGTATACCTGGTCGGGTTCCTTCAGTGCACGCTCCAGGCTGCGGTAGGTGCGTACGCTGTCCAAGGCCGCGCTGGACAGCAACTGGGCGTTCGTGGCCTGTGGAAGGGCGAGCACGAGCAGTAGGAGCAAGGTCCACCGTGAGGCGTTGCGTAAGGCCGTCGTGGTCATGGTCGTTGGCTCAACAGTCGCATGGCGGCCGTGCGGTCCAGGTGCAGTTGTTCCTTCAGTTGTTCCATGCCGTCGAACCGCATGTCGCCACGGATCCTGTCCTTGAAACGCACGTGGATGGCCTCTCCGTACAGATCGCGGTCCAGATCGAAGATGTTCACCTCCACGGTGCGCACGGCAGCGGGGGTGGACAGGGTGGGTCGCTCGCCGATGTAGAGCATGCCGGTATGCACGCCGGACCTCAGTTCAACGGTAACGGCATACACCCCATCGCCGGGCACCAGTTTCTGCGGGTCGATACCGCCGATATTGGCGGTGGGATAGCCCATGGTGCGGCCCAGTTGATCGCCCTTCACCACCACGCCGCTCAGCGGGTAGGGGTGGCCCAACAGGTCTTCGGCCATGCGCACATCGCCTGCGTTCAGGGCCTGTCTCACCTTGGTGCTGCTCACTTTCACGTGGTCCACTTCCTGGGCCGGTATCTCCTCCACTTCGAAATCGTACACCTCGCCCAGTTGGTGCAGTAGGTGCAGGTCGCCTTCACGGTTCCGGCCGAAGCGGTGGTCGTACCCAATGACGACGGCATGCACCCCGATGGCGCCCACGAGCACCTCGCGCACATAGTCCGTGGCATGCATGCGGGAGAACTGGCGACTGAAGGGCACCACCAGCAAGTGGTCCAGGCCGGCCTGTTCCAGCAGGGCGATCTTCTCCTCCTGCGTGCTCAGCAATTTCAGGTCGTTGTCGCCCGGGAACAGCACCATCCGGGGGTGGGGGTGGAAGGTGAAGAGCACGCTTTCGCCCTCATCGCGCCGGGCCCGCTCCGTTAGCCTGTCCAGAATGGTGCGGTGGCCGCGGTGTACGCCGTCGAAGGTGCCCGTGGTGAGCACCGGGCGGCGCACGTTGGCAAAGGAGGCCAGGTCGGTGTGGACGCGCATGGGGAGGTCGGGCACAAAGGTCGGTCCCGTGACCACATGTCCGGCGCGCGTGCGCGGCCCCATAGCTGTTGATACCTGTCGGACGGGTGGATGACCGGGCCAACGACCGGAAAGCCCCGGAACGCTTGGGACAAGGCCGGGAAGGGAACGGGCAAGTGGGGTCGAGGGGACGCCAAGATCTCAACACGCGGTTGCCGCTTCCGTTGGCAAGCCCTACCTTCGCGGCCGCAAAACGGGGGCAATGTCCCCCAAACAGCACAACCCGCTCATGTCCAAGCACATCGGAAAGGTCGTCCAGGTCATCGGACCCGTGGTCGACGTTCGCTTCGAGGCCGGTAAGGACCTGCCCAACATCTACGACGCTCTCCACATCACCCGTCCGGATGGCAGCATCCTGGTACTGGAGACCCAGCAGCTCATCGGTGAGGACACCGTGCGGGCCATCAGCATGGAAAGCACCGACGGCGTGTCGCGCGGCACCAAGGTGGAAGGCATGGGCCAGCCCATCAGCATGCCCGTGGGCGATGCCATCAAAGGCCGCCTGTTCAATGTGACCGGCTCACCGATCGATGGCATGAAGGCCGTGAATACCGGCAAGAGCTACCCCATCCACCGCGAGGCCCCGAAGTTCGAGGACCTCACCACCAGCACCGAGATCCTGTTCACCGGGATCAAGGTGATCGACCTCATCGAACCCTACGCAAAGGGTGGTAAGATCGGATTGTTCGGTGGTGCTGGTGTGGGCAAGACGGTGCTGATCCAGGAGCTGATCAACAACATCGCCAAGGGCTACAGCGGCTACAGCGTGTTCGCTGGCGTGGGTGAGCGTACCCGCGAAGGGAACGACCTGCTCCGCGAAATGATCGAGAGCGGCATCATCAAGTATGGTGACGATTTCGTGCACAGCATGGAGAAGGGCGGCTGGGACCTGAGCAAGGTGGACTACACCAAGCTCGCTGAAAGCCAGGCCACCTTCATCTTCGGACAGATGAACGAGCCTCCCGGGGCCCGTGCCCGTGTGGCCCTCAGCGGTCTCACCCTCGCCGAGTACTTCCGTGATGGCGATGAGCAGAGCGGCGGCCGTGACATCCTCTTCTTCGTGGACAACATCTTCCGCTTTACCCAGGCCGGTTCCGAGGTGAGCGCACTGCTCGGTCGTATGCCGAGCGCCGTGGGTTACCAGCCCACCCTGGCCACCGAAATGGGTGCCATGCAGGAGCGCATCACCTCCACCAAGCGCGGTTCCATCACCTCGGTACAGGCCGTATACGTGCCTGCGGATGACCTGACCGACCCCGCACCCGCAACGACATTCGCCCACCTCGATGCCACCACGGTATTGAGCCGGAAGATCGCCGAGCTGGGTATCTACCCCTCTGTGGACCCCCTGGATTCCACCAGCCGGATCCTCACGCCTGCCATCGTGGGCGACGAGCACTACAACTGCGCCCAGCGCGTGAAGGCCATCCTGCAGCGCTACAAGGAACTGCAGGACATCATCGCCATCCTCGGTATGGACGAGCTGAGCGAGGACGACAAGCTGGCCGTGAGCCGCGCCCGTCGTGTGCAGCGCTTCCTCAGCCAGCCCGTCTTCGTGGCCGAGCAGTTCACGGGTCTGCCCGGTGTCATGGTGCCCATCGAGGAGACCATCAAGGGCTTCAACATGATCATGGACGGTGCGATGGACGAGTACCCCGAGGCCGCCTTCAACCTGAAGGGCCGCATCGAGGATGTGATCGAGGCCGGTAAGAAAATGCTCGCTGAGGCCGCGAAGGCCTGATGTACGGGCGCGTCATGACGCGCCCCAACAACCTCACGATCAATGCGCGTTGAAATAATCACCCCCGACAAGGAGCTCTTCAAGGGCGAGGCCACCAGCGTGACCGTGCCCGGTGTGGATGGCAGCATGGGCTTCATGAACAACCATGCGCCGCTGATCACCGTGCTGAAGGCCGGCGACGTGAAGGTGAGGACCGAGAAGGGTGAAGAGCTCTTCCCGGTGAAGGGTGGTGTGGTGGAGGTGTTGAACAACACGGTTCTGGTGCTAGCCGAGTGATCCGTTAGAAAACGTACGATGGTGGTGCTGACGGAGTAAAACTCAGTCGAGAGCTATCATTCAGAAGGGCGCCCGAGAGGGCGCCTTTCGCTTTTGCACTAGGTCCATTCTGCCCAACTTTCGTGCATGTCGAACCCAAAGGACGCATCCATGTCACAAAACGCGGGACTTCAATATGCAACTTGGATATCACCGAACCCTGGATACATTTGATCGGGTTGTGCCAAAGGCCATCCCGGTCGACCCCTGTTCCGAAACCACCCAGCACCCCGCCACCATGTTCGCTGCGCTCAGGACCATCGCCATTTTCACGATGGTGATCGCATGGTCACCCATCTGCACTGCCCAATTCGCCAACGCATACGTGCACCTGATGTCCGATGATCACACGGCTGTGGTGCAGTCCATCGCCAAGAAACACTACATACAGGCCAGCACGACGATGGGCACCACCAAGGACATCCACCTGATGAAGATCGACGCCGGTGGGAACGTGGTGCTGGACAAGATCTTCTTCTCGCCCAGCGGGAACGAAGTGGCATTGGACGTATGCCGCGGGAACAACCATACCTACCTGATCTGCGGCTACGAGCAGGTCGGCGGGCTGGACCTGGGCTTTGTGCTGCAGGTCGACACCAACTTCAACTTCGTGGCGAAGGTGAACATCCAGGTGCCCGGCAACAACCGCCACACCCCCGCGCTCAACATCATCAACAGCGCGTTCTATCAACAGCCCAACCCCAATCTCTATTTCCTACCCGACCCGGCTGGTGGTTACCTGATCACTGGTTTCGAAGCGGTGGGCTATAACCCGACGGACCCCAAGAGCGGCTACGCCCTGAAACTGACCGATGCGCTCACCTTTCAATGGATGGCGAAGCTGGACTCGCCCATCCCGTTAGGATCGCCGGACTGGGACATGTGCTCGCACGGCACCTACATGTGGGCAGGGGCGAAGAGCTACTTCGTGGGCGGATCGGGTACTTCACCCACCGGCGGCCAGGTGGCCATGGCCACGGAGATCAGCATGAGCGGCGCGCTGATGTGGACCAAGATCTACCACGATACCAACGTGGCGGGCCACACCTCCGTGGCGGCGGCCGCTGCGTTCGACGATCAGCCCGTTCCCATGGAACTCTACCAGATCACGAACCACAGCCTCGTCCAGGGCGGCGGCTTCATCACGTTCGAACAAGGGACCGGCAACATCATCTTCCCCAAGACGCGGCACATCGTCACCAGCACGCCCGGCTATTACCTCTACGAGTTCGGCTCCACGTGCGCGTCCAGCACGGTGCTCATCTCCGGCTATGGGCACAACCAAACGGCGGGTAGCACCACCGGTTTCTTCCCCTTCACCTTCCGCTACGCGAAGGATACGACACAGGCTGTCGATCCTGGGATCAAGTACGCCTATCCCGTCCAGTCAGCCGGCTACAATCCCAACACCACCATCTACGACAGTTATCAGACCGGTGGCCATCCGCGCATCTTCTATCCCAAGCTCTTCGGGCAACTGGCGGTGAACGAGATGGCCATGGCGGCCTTCGAGGACATCGGCACCGAGCAGGAGAACTACGTGGTGCATCCGAACATGAACGGCGGGAATGCGTGCGATTCCATCGATCCTGGTTTCGTGTCGACCCCCATCAACATCATCGAGGGCCCGGCCAACCACCAGCTGGACACCTTCGTGGTCACGCCGGGCACTTACACGGACGTCCCCTTGGCCAGCACGGTACAGGTGTGCAACAACTGCACGGTGGATCCCAACTTCACGATCAGCCCGGGCGCGGCGTGCAACTACACCTTCACGGCGAACAACCCGAACGTCTGCGCGCTCTTCACCGTGTACGACATCTCCAACAACGTGCTCTTCACCGCCAACGCGGGCACCGCCAACTACACCTTCGGGACCAGCGGCACCTACACGATCTGCTACTCCGATTGCCGCTTCGGCACGAACGGCGTGACCTGCCGTGACACCTTGTGCCAGACGATACAAGTCACCTGCCCGACACCCTGCCCGCTCGACGCGGATTTCACCTTCAACGTCAGTGGCTGCTGCGTCAGCTTCCAGGACCTCACTCCGGATGGCAACCCCGGTGGCTGTGAGTACTGGACCTTCGGCAATATCCAGGTCACGATGGCCGGGGACATCACGAGTTTCTGCTTCCCCGGTTCAGGCACCTACACGGTGTGCCACGTGGATTGCTGCACGGATGCCAGCGGTGTAACCACCTACCACCAGGTCTGCAAGCAGGTCACGGTGAATTGCACGCCGCCCTGCTGCCTGCCCACGGGGATCAACGTGACCACATCGAACTGCTGCATCAGCGCATCGCCGGTACTGCCCGGCGGCTGCACCGGATCCAATTTCTACTACTGGACGTTGAGCAACGGCAATTTCTCCACCCAGGCCAACCCGACGTTCTGCAACCTGGGCTCGGGCTTTTACACCATCTGCCTCTGGGCCTACTGCGGGAAAGGCAACTGGACGAAATTCTGCAAGACGGTGAAAGTGTCATGCGCCTTGCCGCCGCCACCACCGCCCGGTGGCGGAGGGGGTACGGCCAAGTTCTCCTACAACCTGAACGGCACGTCCATCGGTCTCACCCCCTCACCACCGCCGGCCAACCTGCAGATCACATCACACACATGGACCTTCGGCGATGGCCAGACCTCCACCGCAGCGGCGCCCTCGCACTACTACTTGCGCAGCGGCAGTTATCCGATCACGCATTCCGTCGAAGGCATCGATCTGGGCACCGGCATGCCCTTCACTGCGGAACAGACCGTTCAAGTGACCATGGCGCTCGCCCCCGCCTGCGGATGCGTACCGCCTGAACTGGACGCGATGGCTGGCGGCGAGCTCGTGTGCGATGGCGATAACACCGTTCTGCTGAAGCTGATCGACTTCGCTAGTGAATCCGACATTGAGCACCAATGGATGAGGTCAACGTGCAGCGGCTCCGGTTGTCCGACCAGCCAGTTCGTTGAGGTGCCCGGTGCCATCGGCCAGCACGTGTGGATCGATGATGTAAGCACCACGAGCTATTTCCGATGCCGCAGCACTTCCGCGCTCGGCTTCGTCACCTGGAGCAACGAGGTGGAAGTGGTGCAAGGCGAATTCGATCTGAACGTGAGCGGCCCTGCGGGTGCGATATGCCCCGGTGTGCCCAGCGCATTGACGGCCACGAATGCCGAGACCTACGAATGGAGCACGGGCGAGACCACCAGCAGCATCACTGTGTCGCCCGTGACCTCTACGACATATTCCGTTGATGCCACCAATGCCGCTGGATGCATGGATGGCGAGGATATTGCCGTGGTGATAGGGGGCACCGACCTGGTGCTGGAGGTGAAGACCGACGGCAACGGTTCCCAGACCACTTGGGAACTGCGCCAGCAAGGCACCAACACCCTGGTGCAGAGCGGTGGCGGAACCTACCAGAACAACGTGACCTTGACGGACGGCACCTGCCTGCCCAACGGTTGCTACTACCTGGTCGTACTGGATAGCGGTGGAGATGGTATCCTCAACGGTGGTGGCTACATCCTGCGCACGTTGAACGGCGCCCAGCGCATCATCGACAACCGTGGCAACTTCAACAGCGGCGCTGTAAGCGCGGTGATCAACAACGGCGGCTTCGGACTGCCCTTGGGTGGCGACAAGCTGATCTTCACCAGCTGCGACAAGATGGACTGGGTGAGCAACCAGTTCATTGTGGCCGAACCCAACCCGGCCGTGAGCGCCCAGTTCGGCGTTACCAACACCACCAGCGGCTACCAGTTCTGGTGGTTCGATCCGAACGGCACCTACGGCTACAGCAAGTTCCGCAGCCACGCCACCAGCGACGGCTTCGGTACCGGTGCCACGCGTGCCTGCCACGCCCGCATCAACAACTGGAGCCCCGCTCAGATCCCTGCGAACGTGATGATGAACGTGAAGGTGCGTGGCCGTGTGAACGGCAACAACCTGCCCTGGGGCCCTGTATGCCGCTTTATGATCGATCCGGTGCGTGCCGCATGCCCCTTCACCAAGCTGGTGGACATCCCCGGCAACGCGAACTTCAGCTGCGGTGTTACCCGCACCTGGGGTGGCAGCTCGCTGAGCAAAGTGGTGGCCAAGGCCGTGGACGGCGCCACGCAGTACCAGTTCCGCTGGAAC
>JBKDXR010000020.1:0-8468 GCA_046306055.1 Flavobacteriales bacterium | reverse complement strand
GACGACTTGGAGAACAGAGTCAGAGGTCTGTGCAATAGACCAAACTGGCAATAGAACGACTGCCCACGTTAGCACCGACCTGATCATGCTACGGGGCTGGAAGTTCTTTCGCCGGTGTTGGATCAGCCTTGCCGGGTATCGAAACCTCCGCAAGGTCTCCCGAAGTGGACCCTGCGCCTCAACGCCGTATCGCCATAACCCCACCATGGCATTCCTTTCCCGCCAAGATAACACCTACATACGCCGTGGGCATGCCCTCGGCTTTCAGGTCCGGAATTCGGTAGTTCGCCGCAACGGCCTGAGCACCTTCAGCGCGCAATGATCAGCTTGTTGCGTACCACTGCACCATCAGCGCCGGTCGCCTCCACCAGGTAGGTGCCCGGTGGGAGTAGCGAGGTATCCACTTTGCCCAACTGCTGTACGGAAAGGCATTCGCGGCCATCGGCACCCCGGACCTTGATGCGTTGGGGGATGGCGCCGGCCATGCTCACCGTGATCTGGTCCGAGGCCGGGTTCGGGTAGATGGCCAGGCCATTCGTGCGGTGGGGGGCATCAACCGCCGTAGGCAGGCAGATCACCGCGTTCAGGTATTGCCAGATCTCGTTGTTGAACACGTTGGGCACGAAGATGCCGCCCGGCAGATCGCCCATGCGCACCACCACCAGGCCGGTGGCGGGCGATACGTTGCAGAGCTGGCCGTTCTTGCCCATGGCGCTGTACGTGTCCAGCGGCGCATCGGGCATCAGGGGGCCGGGTAGCTGGAGCTGGATGCCCGGTAGCAGGTAGCTCTGCTGCCCATTGAGCCACCAGAGGTAGCCGTAGGCCGGGTTGAGCGTTTGCGAGGGCGTGACCATGGCCTCGAAGTAGGCGGCATCGCTCATCACCGGGTTCCCGTTCCATTGGCCTTGGGCCAGGGCCAGCAGCCCGAAGCGCGCCAGGGCCCGCGCCTTGCTGAAGAACACGTTGTTGCTGCCGACCTGCACAAAGGCGCCCTGAAGGCCGGTGGTGAGGGTCAGCTTGTTGAAGAGGTAGCTGTTCAGCGTTTGCCCGGTGGCGCCGGTGATCACCCCATCGAGCAGGGTGTAGGGCGCGTTGTGGTAGGACCAGCGGTTGCCCGGCTCGGCGAGGTAGGTGAGGCAGGACGGAGCGGTGCAGTCGAGGTCGCCCGTGTCATCCAGACCTGATGTCATGGTAAGCTGGTTCCGAACGGTGATGGCGGCCTCTTGCGCGGGCGTACAACTGGTCCAGCCAGTGCCGAGGTAGGTGCTGCTGGGTGCGTTGATGTCCAGGAAACCCTCTTCCTGCGCCTTGCCGACAAGGAACGCGGTAAGGCTCTTGCCAGCGCTGGCCCAGTACCAGAGGCTGTCCTGCGTGAAGGTGCCGAAGTATTGCTCGATGGCGATACGGCCGTCCTTCAGCACGATGAAGGCCTTGGTATTGTTCTGTTGCAGGAAGCTGTTCAGGGCTGGCAGCTGGTCGGTACACCAGCCCAGGGCGGCGGGGTCCACGGTCTCCCACGTATTGCCAACGATCGGCGGGAAGTAGGTCTGTTGGGCCTGCGCCGCCGTGGCGGTCAGGAGCAGGGCAAGAACGATGGTCCTCATGCGGGGTTGGACACGCGCGGTGTGGAAAGGTCCGATCGAAGGTAAAGGACCACGGCCAGGGCGATGACCAGGAGGTTCCCCATGCCCAGCACACCGAAGTGGATCATGCGCTCGCTGAGCGGGCCAAGTGCATCCTCCCAATTGCCTCCGTACAGCAGGAATGCGGGGATGGCCGCGAGCAGTGCCCATCGCGATGCGGCGGCTTTCAACTGGATGGCGACAAAAAGCACCAAGGGCAGCGCAAGGATGAAGTGCTCCGAATCGGTGAGCGTAAGGCTGGGCACCAGGGCGAGCAGGAGCAGGAAGTGGAACACCAGGGCGCGGGTACGTCGCGGGCCGGTGGGGTGTGTTCGCAGATCGCGCAGCACCAAGGCCCCGATGGCCGCCGCGATGAAGGCGAGCACCACCAAGGCCTCGCCGTTGCCACCGGGCGCGCCCAGCTTGCCCAGCACGGCCCGGTGCAGCAGGGAGTACACGGTGTTCACGTTCTCGTAGGCACTGCCACCGAGGTAGATCAAGGCGCTGTTGTGCCGGGCCATCTGGTCCAGCCATTCGCGGTGCAACATGCCATTGGCGCTCCACCCGACGAACAATGCGGGCAGTATCAGTCCCAAGGCCATGGTGGCCGCTGTGGCGAGCAGCGTGCGGTAGGTGCCGTGCAGCACCAGCAATGGCGCCAGCACCAGGAAGTGTGGTTTCACCAGGAGCGCGAGGCCCAGCAGCACACCGGCCTGCAGGTCCCTGCCGCGCACGAGCTGGGTGAGCGTGAAGAGGAGCAGGCACAGGAGCAGCACGTTCACATTGCCCAAGTGCAGTTCGCGGTGCAGGTGGACCACCACCACCAGGAAGGTGACGAACAGCGGTGTGTAGGCCGGCGCGAGCCCGGGGAGCAGAGGAACGCGAACGAGCCGGTCGGCCATGCGGACAGCGGCCAGGAAAGCGGCCACGATGAGCACATAGTGCACCGATGCCGCCAGTGCGAAGGGAAGGAAGGTGTAGGGGACGAAGAGCAGGGCCACCACCGGGGCGTACTTGTAGAACCCCGAGCTCAACCCGAAGGCCTCGCCGTAAACGGTATTGCCATAGCGCATGGCCTGCGCCGCATCATAGTACACGCGCAGGTCGTTCAGCCAGAAGCGCCCGTTCACCTGTTCAAGCACGAACAGGACCAGCGCAATGAGGGAAACAATGATCGTGAAGCGGTCGGGGTAGCGGTCCCAGCGGGGCAGGCGCAACATGGCGGACCTACTTGCGGGTGCGGTCCACCTCTTTCACCAGTCTGCCGTTCTCGTAATGCAGTTCGCGCGATACCTGGCCGTCCGGCGCGTAATCCAAGTGCACGCCGTGCTCCACACCGTTCTGCCAGTTCTCGGTGTATTTCTTGGTGCCGTTCTCGTAGTAGTAGGTCCATTCGCCGTGTTCCACCCCGTTCAGGAAGTGGCCCACGTATTCCAATTGGCCGTTGGCGTAGTACACCTTCTCCATCACCTTCACGGCCTCTTCGCCCTTGCCCTTCATGTACACCACCACTTCGGGCTTGCCGTTGGGGTGCGACGCGGCCACGTACTTGTGCGTGGAGCAGGCCGTTAGTGTGAACAGGGCAAGCAGGAGGAACGCCGTGCGTGTGATCATGGGTGTGCGGTGGCCGCTGGGCCCGGCGAAATTAGGGCATTGGGCAGGGCCGGTCAATGTGGACGGCGCTCAGAACCAGGCGATGAACTTGAGGTTGAAGCGCCGTGGCGTGAGGTAGTTGGGGATGGCGTACTGGTTGCCGCTCACGTCCGTGACCCACGTGTGGTTGATGGTGTTGTTGATGTTCAGCAGGTTGAACACCTCGAGGCTCACCCACATGTCGTGGATGTTCTTCAGGAAATTGGTCTTCTCCTGGCCCTTGGCCCCCAGCAGTTGCTTGCTGAAACCGATGTCGATGCGGTGGTACACGTTGGTGCGCAGCGTGTCGGCATAGCGGTCGGCATTGGGCGGGCCGAACGGCAGCCCCGTGGCGAACACCAGGTTGAGGTGCACCTTGTAGGTGGGGTTGCTGGCCATTTCGTCCTGGAAGAACATGGAGAAGGTGACGCGCTGGTCGGTGGGGCGGGGGATCCATCCCGGTTCCACGCGGGCGCTGTCCACGGCCACCTGGTCGAAGGTGTAGCCCGGACGGATGGTATCGCCCGCCGCGTTGAACCGCATGTAGTAGAAGTCGTCCAGCAGGTTCTCCTGCACGCTCATCACGCCCAGGCTCATCCAACTATCAATGCCATCGATGAACTGGCCGCCCAGCTTGAAGTCCATGCCCACGGCGTAGCCTTTGGCGTTGTTGGTGCCGTAGTACCGGATGCGCACATTGTCCACCTCGTAGGGGATCAGGTCGTCCATGTACTTGTAGTACGCCTCCGTGGTGAACTTGAAGGGGCGGTCCCAGATGGTCAGTTTGCGGTCCATGCCCAGCAGGAAGTGGATGCTGCGCTGGGCGCGGATGTCGGGGTTCAGGGTGCCATCGAGGCGGCGCATCTCCCGGTAGAAGGGAGGCTGGTAGTAGTAGCCGGTGGCTGCCCAGAAGTTGAAGTCGTTGTCCACGGTGTCGCCGTTCTCCTGCACCGACCTCCACGCGGGGTGGTAGGTCAGGCGGGCGCGGGGGCTGATCACCGTTTGTTGGTTGTACGACCAGTACTGGCCGCGCAACCCTGCCACCAGCGACCACCAGCGGCCCTGCCCGTTGTCCCAGCGCCAGGTGTTCTGCACATAGGCCGAGGTGCGCACGGTCTGCAGGTCGATGCGGCTCTTCAGGGTCTGGTTCAGCAGCAGGTCCTCGCCTTGGTTCAGGGGGATGCTGTAGTCCGCGGAGTCGATCAGGGTCCATTCGGAGAGCTGGTCGTTGATCACCTCGCTGCGCACATCGGCGCCCCATTGCAGGAAGCGGTTCTCGCGCTCCAGGAAGCCTTTGTGTGCGAAGGTCACCACGCGGGCATCGAGCGTGTTGCGGGCATGGTCCAGGTAGGTGCCCACGCCCAGGTTGCGGATGGCCTCGCCGAAGGTGTCGCTGCTCAGGTCGCGGTCCAGTTCGTCCAGGAAGTACTGCCCCTGCACGGTGAAGCGCTCGGTCTCATGGGTGCTGTACGCACTTGCGATGAACTTCAGCAGCAGGTCCTTGCGTGCCTGGTGGTTCAGTCCAATGGCCCCGGTCCAGGTCTGGAAGGCGGTCCGTTCCTGCCCATCGAAGTACACGGTGAACTGCAACGGCATGTTGAAGGGCCCGAACTCGGTCTCGCGGTTCTGCGGCACCACCCGGTAGATGTTGCTGGAGTACAGGCCGAGGAAGCTGAGTTCCGTGCGGTCGGTGAGGTCGTAGGTCCAGTAGGTCTGGATGTCGGTGTAGGAGGGGCGGTATTCCCCTTGCACGTCCTGGCCCTGCAGGATGAACTGGTTGGTGCGGTAGCGGAACCCGGTCACTTGCCGCAACCGCTTGTTGAGCATGGGGCTTTCCAAGTGGAAGGCGGCGCCGAGCAGGCTTACCATGGCACTACCGGCGAACTCCTTGGGACGTTTGTAGCGGATATCGAGCACGCTGCTCATCTTGTCGCCATAGCGGGCCTCGAAGCCACCGGCGCTGAACTCGATGCGCTCGATCATATCGGGGTTCGGGAAGCTCAGGCCTTCCTGCTGGCCGCTTCGCACCAGGAAGGGGCGGTACACCTCCATGTCGTTCACATACACGAGGTTCTCATCGTAGTTGCCGCCCCGCACGGTGTAGCCTGCGCTCAGTTCGTTGCGCATGGTCACGCCCATCTGGCCGTACAGCAGGGATTCCACGCCGCCCTGGGGGGTGGGGGAGAACCGTGTGCGGCGTGGGTCCAGGCTCTCGATGCCGGTCTCGGTCCGGCGCCGTTGTCCTTCAATATCCACTATGCCAAGCGTCTTGAACCGCAGCTTCACGTTCAGTTCGCGCACGGTGCCCGGTTCCAGTTGCACGGTCTCTTCGTAGGGCAGGGTGCCAACGAAGCTGATCTGCACCACGATCGGTCGCCCGGCGGGGACCTCAACGGCATATCGCCCTTGCTCGTCGCAGACGGTTCCCTTCTTTTCAGTGATCAGGGAGATGCTGGCTCCCGGGAGCGGATCGCCTTGTTCATCGCGCACCTGCCCCCGCAGTGTGGCCGTGCTCTGCGCAAGGGCGGTGGCCGCTATGGCCAGGTGCAGGAGGAAGGTCAGGAAAAGCCTATGCATGCCGAAGGTCGGCTAAGATAACGGGGCGTTGTTCCGCGAAGTATGGAGCACTTTTCGGTTCACCCGATGGCCTCCTTGATGTTGCCGGGCAGGTGCTGCGGTCCGCCGCTGTGCTCCAGCACCAAGATCCCGCGCGCTTCACAGATCGCTTTAAGCCGGGCGCGCGGCGCTTCCTCTACGCCACCGCCGATCACCAGCATATGTACCGGCGACCCGTCCATGGCCTTCACCAGGGCCTCTTCATCCATGTATCCGTTCGCCACAATGCCGGCCGCCTTCAGTTGCAGGTCCACAATGGACATCATGGCCGGGTTGCGACCGAAGAAGAGGATCACGGGCGGGTTCATGCCGCGAATGTAGGGGCTGTACGTGCTGGTGGTGGGCCACTTTTCGGCCTCGCGCTCAGGCTTCCTGCAGGGTCACCTTGCTGCGCAGCACCGCGCACAGCCGCTCGTATTCTTCGGGCCGCATGCAGCTGCGCGTGAAGACCCGCTCCTCGTTGGTGGTGATGATCAGGTGGTCGTCGTGGATGGTCACGCGCTGCACGGCGCCCCAACGGACGTGGTGCTCGGTGCCATCGAAGTGCAGGACGTACCCTTCTTCGTTGAGCCAGAGCTTGCCCGGCCCGGCCTTCTCGGCCTGGGTGGCCCAATGCTTCACGATCGTTCTGGCCTTCAGCACGGGTATCAAGGAATACACCAGCAAGGCCGAGGTGCCCAGTACCAGGATGGTGGCCAATACGACCAGCCATGCCGCGGAAAAGAACAGGAACGAGATCAGGGTGAGCGCTCCGGCCACGACCAGTGAACCACCCAGTACCTGCCAATACCAACGCATCGCCGGACTGCGCCACGGGCTGATGGTGCCCCGGCGGTGGTAAAGCGCCAGGAGGTCGGCGCGGGTGTTGGTCAATACAATGGGCTGGTCCATGTGCTTCGGCCAAGTTGATCGCCCTGTGCTCAAGACCTTGCTCGCTTTGGATCGGAGCAGTGGTCCGATCGATGGTGAAGCACGTGACCGGCATGCCGGGCGCACCACCGATCTTCGCACCATGGATCCCCGCGCCTCCGCCTTCCTGCGTCTGCTCACGATCATGGATGAGCTCCGTGCCCAATGCCCCTGGGACATGAAGCAGACCATGGAGACGCTGAGGCCCCTTACCATAGAGGAGACCTACGAGCTGGGCGATGCCATTCTGGAGAACGACCTGCAGGAGGTGAAGAAGGAACTGGGCGACCTGATCCTGCACATGGTCTTCTACGCCAAGATCGGCAGCGAACAGGGCGCGTTCGACATCACCGATGTGCTGAACGGGATCTGCGACAAGCTCATCCACCGCCACCCGCACATCTATGGCGATGTGAAAGTGAAGGACGAACAGGAGGTGAAGGCCAACTGGGAGAAGATCAAGCTGGCGGAGAAGGCGAAGAACGGGTCCACGGAGAAGAGCGTGTTGGAAGGGGTTCCCCGGGGATTGCCCTCCATGGTGAAAGCGATCAGGGTGCAGGACAAGGCCCGTGGGGTGGGCTTCGATTGGGACAACAAGGAGCAGGTGTGGGAGAAGGTGCACGAAGAGCTCGATGAGCTGAAACGCGAAGTGGATGCCGGCACGGACAAGCAGGCCGATGAGCTGGGCGATGTGCTGTTCAGCATGGTGAACTACGCCCGCTTCCTGGGGATCGACCCCGATGAGGCACTGGAGCGCACCAACCGCAAGTTCATCCGCCGGTTCCAGTTCCTGGAGCAGGAAAGCCGTAAGGATGGCCGGAAGCTGGGGGAGATGACCCTCGCCGAGATGGATGCCTATTGGGAACGTTCCAAAAGCCTATGAGCGAACTGGTGCCCGGTCCATTGCGCGGTGTGGTGTTCAGCCTGCTGCTTGGTTTCCACAATGCGATGGAGCAGGATGCGGCCGGGCTGGATGACCAGGGCCGCACCGTACGTGCCGAATACCGCGAACCTGCGAGGACCGGCCTTGATGACCCGGCCCGCTGCTTCTTCTGGGGCGGGAGCAGCCTGGCCAATTGAAATGGGAACGGCCCGATCGCGAGGACCGGGCCGTTACTTGGTAAGGGGTGTGGGGCTTACCTGCCCGAGCCGAAGACCAGGCCCACGGTCAGGCTGAAGGTGAGGTACTTGGAATCGATCTCCTGCGTGCGGATGTTGTCCGAGTACACCTGGCTCAGGCCGAACGAAACACCGGGTTCCACAGTGAAGAAGGCGATATCCATGCCTACTGCCGCGTCCAGGTTGAACGAACCGCTGGTGAAATCGGCCTCCTCGAAGCCCAGTTTGTCGTCCTTGTCGTCCACGCTGAGCAGGAAGTCGTAGCTGGGGCCAACGGCCAGACGCAGTTTGAAACCGTCGCCGTTGATCAGTTTCCAGCCACCCATCAGGCGGAGCTTGGCATAACTCCTGACGATGTCATCCTCGATGGAGTTGGTCGTGATCGTTCCCTGGTTGTTCGGGTCGTTGGATGGCACCTCGGTGGTGACCGTGGTGGCGTTTCGGGCGAAGAAAAGACCGGGTTGCAGGTAGAAGGTCTCGCCAACGCGGGTGTCCATGCCCAGGATCCAGCCGGCCTTCGCCTTGTACTCGGCGTTCTCGGGTGCATCCGTCAGGTTCTGGAACGTGAGG
>JBKDXR010000019.1:0-21233 GCA_046306055.1 Flavobacteriales bacterium | reverse complement strand
CTCGAAGCCACCGATGGCCTCGGTCACTCCACCACCACACGCACCTGTTCGCGGTGGTCCGTGGTCGCGAGGCTGACAATGAGAACGCCCGGTGTCAACGCAATGGGCAGAACGATGGGCACGCCCGCGTTCTGGAACACACGTTCGGTGTGTACGAGCTGTCCGTTGATGGCGATCAGGCTCAGTTGGGCAGGGCCGCTGGCCTCAGCGTTCGGGTCCACCCACAACATGCCGTTCGCGGCATCGTAGCGGGCGCGCAGCGTGCTCCGCGCATCGGCCTCGTCAATGCCGGTGAGCGCATCGGGCAACAGGCGCACCAATTGGTGGTAGCTGTCCTCCACATCCACGGTCTGGAAATGCCCGCCTACGATGATCTTGCCATCGGCTTGTAGGGCCAGGTCGTGCACATAGGCGGTGAGGTCGGTGCCCTGACCGATGCCACTGCCAATGGTGAAGGTGTTGTCGCGGCTGCCATCGGCGTTCAGGCGCACCAGGCGGGCAGGGCCGGGTACAGCGTTCGCGTATTCGCTGGAGGTGAACTCGCCGCCCACCACCACTTTGCCATCGGGCTGTACGGCAATGGTGCGCACCAATGCGTAGGGATAGAGCGGTGAAGTGAAGCTCGGGTCGTTGGAGCCATCGGTGTTCAGGCGCACAATGGCGCTGCGCGGCTGACCATTGTGGTATTGGAAGTAGCCACCCACCAGCAGCTTGCCGTCGGGCTGCCGTGCAAGTGCACGCACCGTGCCTCCGCCGGAACTCAGGCCGGGGTCGTTGTCCATGGTGGTGTCCAGCGGACCGCCGGGGCTCAGCAGGGCGATGTGGCCGGTGAGCGCGCCGTTGTAGACTTGGAACTGGCCACCGACCAGGATGCGCATGTCCGGCAGCACCAGGATCTCGTGCACGTTGTGGCTGAAGCCGGTGCCCACATCAAAGCTGGTGTCCACCGAGCCATCGTCGTTGAAGCGGGCGATGTGCGGGTAGCTGTATCCGTTGCAGGTGAAGAACTCGCCGCCGGCGATCACGCGGTGTGCATCGTGCAGTTCAATGGCCCACACGGCCCCATTGATGGAGTTGGGTGGCACGTTGAAGGTGGCGTCGCGCGTGCCATCGGGCAGCAGGCGCGCGATGAAGTAGGCGGAGCTGCCGTTGTAGGTGAGGAAGTTGCCGGCGATGAGGATGCGGCCATCGGGCATCAGGATCATGTCCTCCACCGCATTGCCCGGTCCGCTGCCGTTCGGGTTGAACGTGGGGTCCACGGTGCCGTCGGGCATCAGGCGCACCAGGTGGTCGTGGATGGTGCCCGCATAGTCGGGGAAGAAACCGCCCACCAGGATCTTGCCATCGGGCTGGACCAGCACGCTGTTCACCACCACGGCAGGGTCGTCCGCCAGGAAGCCGTAGTCGATGATGGGCACTTGGGCGGAAGCGCCGAGCGCAATGAAGGCGGAAAAGGCGAGTATCAGTGAACGCATGATGAAGTGATCGATCAGCGGGGTGACGCCGTGGAGCCTGTCGTGGTTGCATGCAAGTGACATGGCGTTCGAACATCCGGTTCGCCGACCCCTCAACGCACAATGGTCCGTTCCATGCCTGCGGGTCAATTGAAGATGACCATGAACCTGCCTTGCCGGTCGGTTGGTCCGTCATGGTCGGCTGCGGTCCCGGGCCCTTCAGATCTCCACGCGGTATACGTCCATGTCGTTGCGCAGGATCGCCGGCACATGAAAGCCTCCGAGATCGGCGATCTCCTCCACCAGGTCGAACAGCACGCAGTGCGATGGGAGTCCGGCGAAGAGCAGGGTGAACCGGATGGAGTTGCCGGCGGGCACGGGCAACCACTGCGGTGCCAGGGGAATGCCCTCTGCAAAGAGGAGCTGGCTGCGATGACCGCTGTGGCGGCACACCAGAAAGGTGCTGGGCCAGATGCGAATGGCATCGCTGAGGCCGGCCACGAACGAACAGTGCACGGTGACCTGGCCCTTCTCCTCCACATCGGTCAACAGCTCCGGCAACAGATCGGGGCGCTCCAGCTCCCTGGTGATGGTCGGCGCTTCAACGGGCGGAAGGGAAAGGACGGGAGCGGTGCGCATGGGCGTTCGGTGGTTCGTTGCTCAAGTTAGCATGAACGTCGGGTTTTGTCATCCGTTGCCGATCACCGTACTTCAACCCATGATGCAATTGTCCTCTCCGTCGCTGCGCCAGCGCATGTCCATGGTCCTTGTAGCTGTCGCCTGCTCGCTCTCCGCCGCGGCCCAGGTGGTGCCCATCTATGGCCTGTTCGATGCGAAAGGCCGTAAGCTGGGTCAGTCCCAGGTCGTCCGGCTCGTTGCCGGGGCGGATGTGATCCTGTTCGGCGAGCAGCACAATAGCACCGTGGCCCACTGGCTGCAGCTGGTGGTGGCCCGGGAGCTCGCGGCCCGGGGGCCTTTGGTCATGGGGGCCGAAATGATCGAGGCCGATGACCAGGTCACCTTGGACCGCTACCTGCGGGGCGAGATCGACCAGGCCGCGTTCGATACGCTCGCCCGGTTGTGGAAGAACCACCGCACCGATTATGCTCCCTTGGTTGACCTCGCGAAGGCCAAGGGCCTTCCCTTTGGGGCCTGCAATGTGCCGCGGCGCTATGCGCGTGCCGTATCGCGCGGAGGCTTTGAGGCCTTGGATACAGTGCCTGCGGAGCAGCGGGCGTGGATGGCCCCATTGCCCATCGTCTTTGATCCCACCTTGCCAGGCTACGTGAACATGCTGACCATGATGGAGGGCCACGGAACGCCGGACATGGTGAAGGCTCAGGCCCTGAAGGACGCCACCATGGCGCATTTCATCGCCGTGAACTACAGGACCGGAGCGCGCTTCCTGCACTTCAATGGCAGCTACCACAGCGACCGCTACGAGGGCATTGGCTGGTATTTGCGCAAGTACCGGCCTGAACTGAAGCAGGTCACCATCGCCACGGTCACACAGGACCAACTGGGCCGGCTCGACAAGGAGAACCTGGGCCTGGCCGATATCATCCTGGTGGTGGACGCTACGTTCCCGACATCCTACTGAGCGAAGGCTCGTGCACGGAGGACTCCACGTAGTACATCTCCATGAGGCCCTTGCCTTTCGCGTGCACCAGGCCGCGTTGGATGAACCGCAGATCAGCCAGATGACGCACCAGGGCATAGGTGGAGCCACTGATGTTCACCTTGCCCACTTCACCACTGCTCTCCAGGCGGGCTGCGGTGTTCACGGTATCGCCCCAGATGTCGTATGCGAACTTCCGTCGGCCTACAACGCCCGCCACCACGGGTCCGGTATGGATCCCCACGCGCATGGTGAGGATGGGCAGTCCCCTGGCCAGTTGTTCGCGGCGATGCTTGTCCATGAAGGCCTGCATGGCGAGCGCCGCGCGCACTACGCACTCCGGCCCGCACCGCGATGGATCGGGCACACCGCCCGCCGCCACATAGGCATCACCCACGGTCTTGATCTTCTCCACACCGTGGCGCTCCAGGATGTCATCGAAGGCGCTGAAGCAGGTGTCGATGGTGGCCACCAGCTCCGTGGCGCTCACCTTCTCGGAGAATGCGGTGAAGTCATGGAAGTCGGTGAACAGGATGGTGGCGTGTTCATGCTCGCGCGCTTCGGCGCGCCCGTTCGCAAGCAGTTCGTCCGCCACGGACCTGGGCAGGATGTTGTGCAGGAGCTCCTCATTGCGGTCGCGTTCTTGTTTCAGCAGGCGCTGGCTCCGTCGTACATAACGCAATCTGCTCCACAGACCAATGGCGGCAACCACCACCAGCGCGCTCCAGAAGATGAACAGGTTGCGTGTGTTCCGGACCCGGTTGATGCCATCCATGTAGGCCAGTTCCACCTTCAGGCGGTCCTTGGCTGTCCGCAGGCTGTCCGCCAATTGTTGCTGGTCGAACAAGTGGCCCATTTCGATCCGGGTGATGGCCCGCGCCTGTTCGGTGCTGAAGAGCGAATCACGGATGGCCACCGAACGCTTGAAGAAGTCCAGGGCCATTTCCGGATGCCCGAGCGCTTCATGAATGCGATAGAGGCAGTCACAGGCATTTCGCTCCTCCATGGATAATTGAAGCTCTTCGGCAATGGCCAGTGCCTCCTGGCAATAAGGAAGGCCCACCTTGGACCGCCCGGCCAGCATCTCCACATGCCCCAGACGCGAGAGGATGTGCGCGGTCACCAGTCGCTTCTGGCGCTTGCGTCGTATGGCCAGCGAACGCTCCAGAAAGAAACGTGCACTGTCCAGTCCGTTCACGCGCAGGTGGCATTCGGCCATGTTGGAATACGTAACGGCCGCCCATCCGCTATCCCCTTGTTGTTGCCAGATGGTCAGGGCCTGCCGCAGGCGCATCAGGGCGCTGTCCACCTTGCCTTGTTCCTCATACAGGCTGCCCAGGTTGTTGTAGAGCTTGGCCAGGTCGCGCGGGCCGCCTTTGCGCTGGCGCAGATCGAGGCTGCGGTGGTAGTACCACGCCGCTTTGGCGTACTCGTGCTCGTAGTGGTGGATGGAGCCGATGTTGTTGTACAGTTCGGCCATGCCCACCGTGTCGCCAAGACCTTCCTGAATGCGCAAGGCGCTGTAGTACGAACTGAGCGCTTGGTTGCGCTCGCCCATGGCCTGGTCCACGGTGCCCGTCTGGGTGAGCACTCGAGCGCGCAGGGCATCATTGTGGAGCTCGCCCGCGAGTGCCAACGCCGAATCCAGCAGTACGCGGGCCTTGAGGTATTCATCGGTGCGCATGCACGCACTGGCCTTGCGCAACAAGGCCTCCGCACGTTCATCGCGCGGTGGCTGTGCCACCAGCGTGAACGTGACCAGCAGGGCGGGGAGCCCCAGGCATCGCAACCATCCGGTCCGGCGCTGCAACCTCATGTGTAGGAAAGGTAAGTGTGAAGTTCGTCGCCAACCTCTTTTTTCGGGATCGTCCTATCTTACAGGACCCAAACCTTTGTTACCATGAGGAACGTGTTCAAGCTGGTCAATGCAGCCTTGGCCTTGGTCATCATCCTGTCCGCTTGCGGTGGTCCATCGCATGACCTCACTGGCGATGCCGGATTTGAATGGGCGGCCTTCGATGATACCGACTTGCGTGTGTTGATGGGAGAGGAGGGCTGCACCACCGTGCGTTTCTACAACGTGCTGCGGAAGGAAGGCGATACGGAAGGCTCGGTCATGGCCGTGGCGGTTGATGCGCTGGGCAGGGAGATCGGCGGTGGTGCCTCGGGCATGCCGTACCGCATCTACGACAAGGTGGTGGACCGTTTGACGGAGACCATCGACACGGAGCGCACCGGCGCGGTGAAGGCCTCGCAGTGGCTGCGGGATGCCGGCCATAAGGCCTTTGCTGCGGAGCTCGGCGTGAAGGCCCTGGTGGTGCTGTTGAGGAACAAGGAGTGCAACGGCATTCGCATCACTCCCTCCACGCTTTCCGATGGCAGTCTCACCATGCGTTTTACGGCGGCCAAGCTGGGCAGTGGTTCGTGTGAAGAACTCCCCGCGGTGCCTGGATCGGTGGTGGTCTGTGGCGAACCCTGCCCGGCCTATTGCAGTGAGGATGTGGAGTACGTGCATATGTAGGTGATGCCTGTGGGCCTTACGGCCGGTCTAACTTGCGGCCGCTCATGCTCCCTTTTCGCCCATCGCTCCTGCTGGCGCTCCTTTCGAACGCAGCCCTGTTCGCCCAAACGCCCATCTGCACGATCCAAGGCAGTGGTACGGCCAGCGCGCTGGAAGGTCAGGTGGTCACCACCACGGGTACGGTCACGGCGGTTTTTCTAGGCAGCGGTGCGCTGGGAGGGTACTTCATCGAGGACCCCCTGTGCGATGCGAACGCGAACACGAGCAATGGCCTCTTCGTGTACCAGCCTGCGGCATCGGGTGTGGCCGTTGGTCAGCGCATCCAGGTCACTGGCGAAGTGGATGAGTTCCAAGGCCTGACCGAGATAAAGAACGTGACGAGCGTGGTGCAATTGGGCAGTGGCACGGTCGTACCCACGAACATCACGTTGCCGTTCCTATCGCTGGCCGAGCGCGAACGCTACGAGGGGATGCTGCTCCGGTTCCCAGGTGCGCTGGTCGTTACCGACAACAGCGACTGGGTGCAATACGGCGAGGTCTCACTCGCTCCCGCACGCCTCTTCCAGCCTACGCACGCCATCGACCCGAACGATGCCAACGCATCGGGCACAAGCTCCACGGGTAGCAGTAATGTGACCGCTATTACCGCCCTGGCGGCCCTGAACACGCGCAGCGAGATCCGGTTGGATGATGGCCGCACCACCGCCTTTCCCGCGCCCTTGCCCCTGGTCGGTCCGGACGGCACCTTGCGCACCGGCAGCACCATCACCGACCTGACGGCCGTGCTTACGTACACCTTCAGCGATTACCGCTTGGAGCCGGTGGGTGCGGTGAGTATGGCGCACGCCCCAAGGCCTTCCGTTCCTGACGTCGGCGGCGACCTGCGGCTGGTCGGCTTGAACGTGCTGAACTACTGGACCACGCTTGGCGAATGGGGTGCCGCCAATGCCGGCGAGCTGCAACGGCAACGCACCAAGCTGGTGGCCGCCTTGCAGGCCATGAACGCGGACGCGCTGGTGTTGTGTGAACTGGAGAACAACGATGCGGCATGGGCCGACCTGCTCGGCGCCCTGAACGCCGCGATAGGGGCTGGCACCTATGCCTGCCTGGAAGAGGATGCGGCCGGTGGCGGCACGCGCACCGTGCTGTTCTACAAGCCCGCTGTCTTAGCGCCGGTCACCCAGCTATACTCGCTGTACACCGCCGCGTTCCAGCGCCCGCACCTCACCCAGGGATTCCAGGTCAACGCCACCGGTGCGCGATTTCTGCTGAGCTCGGTACACCTGCGCAGCAAGCTCTGCGACAATGCCACCGGCGCCAACACCGACCAGGGCGATGGCCAGTCCTGCTTCAATGCCTTGCGCCGCACCCAGGCCCAGGAATTGGCCGCCCACTGGAGCCTTGTGCGGCAACAGACCGATATTGCCGCGCACCTGATGTTGGGCGATCTGAACGCCTACACCGAGGAGGACCCGCTGGACGTGCTGCGTGCGTCGGGCCTGCAACGGCTGCTGGGGGCCAATGCGCACAGCTACAAGTTCGGCAGTGCGTTCGGTGCGCTGGACCATGCCTTCGGAACGGGCGCCATGGCCCAGGCCGTGGCGGGCGCTGAGGTCTGGCATATCAACAGCGACGAGCCTGCTGCGTTCAGCTATGCCGATGCCAACATCTCGCGGTACCAACCCAACGCCTACCGATGCAGCGACCACGACCCGGTGGTGGTGGGCGTCCATGCATCCCAGTTGACCGTCGGCCTGTCGGAAATGGCGGGATCACCGGCCGTGCTCATGCGCATGGCCAGCGATGGTAACGAAGTGGACTGGACCGTTGGACCAGAGGTACACGGTGCGTTGAACGTGACCTTGACGGACGTGGCAGGGCGCATGCTCGCCACGGCGTCCGGACATGGGAACACCCTCCGGCTTCCCTTGGAGGCCGTGCCCAGTGGCATGTACCTCTGGCGGATCGGCTCTGGGTCCACGGTACTGGGCCAGGGCCGGTTGCTGCGGCCTTGACCTTATCGGCCGTAATAGAACACGATGCTGGCCTTGGCGATCATCTGGCTGTTCAGCGTGAAGCCCACCACGGCAGGGGAGGCATCAGCATCAAGCCCGAGCTTGGCGGTCTTCAGGGCGTACACGGTAATGATGTATTGGTGCGGACCATGGCCTTTGGGCGGGCAGGGGCCGCCGTAACCGGGTTTGCCATAATCCGTGCGGCTTTGCACGGCCCCTTTGGGCATACCGGCCTTGCCCGGTGTGCCGGCCCCGAGAGGCAGGCCCTTGACATCGGCGGGCAGGTCGAACACCACCCAGTGCCACCAGCCGCTGCCCGTGGGCGCATCGGGGTCGTACATGGTGATGGCGTAGCTCTGGGTGCCTTCCGGGGCGCCGGTCCACGTGAGCTGGGGGCTGATGTTATCTCCCGAGCAGCCGAATCCATTGAACTCCTCCTGTCGAGTGCCTTGGCCGCCCACGTTGGTGCTCGTCAGGGTGAAGGTGCCGGCACCGGAAACGGTCTTGCTGGTGGTTTGCGAATAAAGACCGGTGGCGAGGACCAGGGCCGATGTGAGTGTGAGCAGGGTACGCATGGTCCGAAGGTAAGGCACGATATTCGCGTACCAAGGACCTATCTTTGGGACGGATCCCCGTTCAACGGGCAACCGAGCAACGGTCCCACACGTCAACACCAAACCAACGGAACACGAACATGCGCTTCCTCCTCCTTTCCGCCGCTGTTTGCCTCGCCAGCCTTGGCGCACAGGCCCAACAGACCAAACCGACCACCGCAACTGCCGCTACCGTGCAGCAGGATGCCACCACCACCGAGAAGCGGGCCATGAGCGGCACGCTGAAGGAGACCCTGGGCCAGCTGGAGCAGGTGCGTGGCATGGTGTCCAAGGCCGCCGCCGATCCCGCCATGGCGGAGCGCGCCCCCAAACTGAACGGCGCCACGGTCGACATGGCCGATCTGGGCAAGGCCATTGAAGGCATGCTCACCAAGGTGAACCAGGCCAAGCCGGAGAACTGGGCCAGCGTAAAGGCCGAGGCCGAGGCGCTGAACACCCGTGCGCTGGAGACCATCGCCAGTGCCAAGCAGTTGACCGTTTCCGGCAAGTAATTCCAACAGCTACAGCGAAAGGGCCGACCCAAACGGGTCGGCCCTTCTCTTTTCAGGGGTTGTTCCGTGAAATGAGGAGGGTCAGCGCCAGCGCGCCAGGTACTTGTCCTCCAGGGCCCGCATGGCCTCCTTGTTGGCCTTGGTCTTGTCGCTGTGGCCCAGCAGGTGCAATAGGCCGTGCACCATCACGCGACGCAGTTCCTGTTGAACGGGCACCCCGAAGGTGGACGCGTTCTCCTTGATGCGGTCGTAGCTCATCAGCACATCACCGCTTACCCCCGTGCCGGTCTGGCCATCAAAGGTGATCACGTCGGTATAGTCGTCGTGGCCGAGGTAGCGCGTGTTGTAGTCCAGCAGGCCCTCATCGCTCAGGAGCACGTAGGCGAGCTCGTTGATGCTGTGCCCATGGTCGCGGGCCACTGCATTGATCCAGCGGCGCAGCTTCTCACGGTCGCGGAAGGCGTTGGGAACATCCACGGCCTTGAACGCGATCGTTGGCATGGGTGGTGGGTTTATTCCTGCACGGGCTGCAGGCTGAACGCCATGGCCACGGTGGCGCCGTTGTCGCTGAACTCCACACTGTCGGCCAGTGCGCGCATCAGGAACACGCCACGACCGTGGGGCTTTTCCAGGTTCTGGGGGTCGGTGGGGTCGGGCAGGTGCTCGAAATCGAAGCCCGGGCCCTGGTCCTGCACCAGGAACACGATCTGCTCGCCCTTTACCTGGTACCCCAGGGTAACGGTCTTGGTGGGGTCGAGCCGGTTGCCATGGTGGATGGCATTGTTCACGGCCTCGGTGAGGGCGATGAGGATGTTGCCGTAGTGGCTCTCGTGCACGTTGTGCTTCGTGCAGGCCTCATCAATGAGCTTCTCGGCCAGGGCGATGTTCTCGGCCTTGGCAGGAAAGTCGATGCGTTGGGTGAACTCCAGCTCTTCGGTCAAGGCTCCCATGGGCGTGTTCAGGGTCGGTCAAAAGTACCGAAATACGCGTTGACGCGATCACGGTAGTACGGCTTCAATCCCGGGGGCACTGTTCGTAACAGTTCCGTTTCCCGGGCCTTGCGGCGCTGTTGCTCAAAGAACCGCACGGGGTCGGGCGGCGGTTGGTCGCGGCCCTCGTTGCTGGTGCGCTTCTGGTCCAGTTCGCGTTCGCGCTCGGCCTTCTCATGCTCCAGCAGGCGGGTCATGATGTCCTGCTGGCGGCGCATGGTCTCGGGCGTGATGTTCTTGTTCACGATGTCCTTCTCGGTCCTCTCCATCTCCTCGGCCAGCTTGCTCAGCTGGTTGCCCGCACCGCTTCCGTCCTTGTTGAGGTCCTGCGCCATGCGCTGCATCTCCTTGCGGATGGCGGCCTGCTGGGCGGCGAGGTTGGCCAATTGCTGGCTCATTCCCGGCATGCTCATGCCGCCGGGGTTCTGCTGGCCGGGTTTCTCGCCTTTCTTCTTTCCCTCTTCCAAGGCCTTTCGCATGCCTTCGAGCTGCTTCTGAAGGGCTTCCTGCTGGGCCTTCATCTTGGCCATGCTCGGCTTCTTGCCCTGCCCGCTGCCGCTGCCGCCGGGTTTGTTGCAACTGCCGCTACCCGGCTTGCTCTGGGCCTGCATCTGCTGCATCATCTGCTGCAGGGCCTCGTCCAGCAGCAGCGCCAGATTGTTCAGGCTCGTCATGGCGTGCTGTTGCTTGTCCGTGGCCATGGGCTTGAACCGTTCGTTGGCTCGGGCCTCGCCCATGTAGCGGACGGCCTCGTCCATGTTGTCGTTCACCGCGTTCATCTCGCGGTTCACAATGCTCTGGATCTGGGTGACGCGCTTGCTCAGTGCGAAGAGCGAATCCTCGATCACTTTCGCATCATCACGCAGTTTGCGCTGGGTGCGGCCTTGTTCAATGAAGCGGGGATCGCGGATGCCCGTGTTCGCCAGGTCGTTCATCAATTGCTCCTGATCGAAGCTCAGGTGCACGATGTTCTCCAATAGCTGGCGCAACGCGTCCATGTCCTCTTCCTGCTGTTCCTGTTGGCCGCCCTGCATGGCCTGTTCCATTTGGAACGCCATCTGCTCCATCTGCTCGGCGGCCTTCTGTTGGCTCTGCCCGGCCTTCTGGTCCTGTTTCTTCTCGAGCTGTTCGCTGCTCTTTTGCTGTTCCTGCTGGATGCCTTGCTCTTGGTCGTCGGTCTTGGGCAGGTCCATCGGGTTCTCCAACTCGCTGTTCTTCTGGTCCAGCTCGTCGAGGTCCTTGCGCAGTTCCTCAAAGGCCTTGTTCAGGTCCTCCTGCTCTTTCTTCAGCGTTTCGTTGTCGGCCTTTTTCTCCAGGGTCTTCTCGGCCAGGTCCTTCTGCTTTTCGGCCAGGTCCTTCAGCTGCTGGGTCAGGTCCTCGGCCTTCTGTTCCACCTCCATGCGCTTGAACTGCTCCAGTGCGCGGTCCAGCTCTTTCTCGATGTCCTCCTGGCTCAGCTTCATGTCCTTGAGCTGTTCTTGTAGCTTGTCCTTGTCCAGCTTCTCCATCATCTCCTCCACCTTGCGGTAGAGCTCCTTCATCTCTTCGCTCAGCACGTTCTCGAACAGCTCCTGCAGCTGTTGTTGCTTCTCAAGCAGGCGCTCGTCGTTGGGACGGAACTCCTGCTGTTGTTGCTGGCTTTGTTTCAGTTCCTGTGTTGACCGCTCGATCTTCTGCTGCAACTGTTGCTGGCGCTGCAGCACGTTCTCCAGCTTCTGCTTGTCCTGCCAGTTGGGCTCTTTCTTGTCCAGCAGTTCGCGGCGCAGTTTGTCCAGTTCGCGTTGCAGGTCCTGCGCTTCGCGGATGTTGTCCTTCAGGTCCTTCTTGATGGCCTCGCTGTCCAGGTCCTGCTTTTCGGTCAGTTCCTTCAGGGTGGGCGCGGCGAACACCTGTGGCATGCTGCGGGCGCTCTTGCTGCCGTTCACGCCATCGTTGTCCCACACCTCGAACCAGTGTTCGATGCGGTCGCCGGGGTTGATGGCCAGATCGTAGAGGTCCCAGCTGTGGTAGAACTCCTGGCGCGTGTTGCGCGGGTCGATGGAGAGCTCCAATAGGCCTGACCGTTGTTCGGGAGCGAGGCTGTCGCCGCCAGCGGTGAAGCGGTAGTGGAACACCAAGCGCTTGAAGCCGTGGTCGTCGCCGATGTCGCCGCGGAAGAAGAGGCGCTTGAGGGCGGTGCTATCGGTACGGGTCTCCACCTGTATGGTGGGGTGCAGATCGGGAACCACTTCCACACGGTACTGCAAGGGCTCGCTGCTGGCCCGCTCGCCATTGCGCGGCACCATGCGGTAGGTGCGGCTTTGCAGGAAGCGGCGCGTGGTGCGGAAGGCCCCTTCACCCTGGGCATTGGTGCCGGTGGCCGCGGGCACGGCGTAGGTGGTGTCGTCAAAGGCAAGGTCGATGCGGTCGCTGCTGCGGGCATTGATGGTCCAGCTGACGCGTGTGCCAGCGGGGATATTGAGGTCGCCGGTGTTGTGCACGGTCTCCGAGGGCATGCCCAGGTAGGCCGGGTATTCCAGCACGGCGTTGAAGTCCAGCAGCTGCGGGTGGGGAACGGTGCGCAGGGTGTAGGTGGGCGAGAAGAAGCCCTCTGCCGTGAAGCGCAGGTCAACGGGTTCCTGCACGTTGCGGAAACGGTGGGTGAAGTGCACCGCGTCCTTCTTCACCATGGGGATGCGCTGTCCGGCAATGTCCAGTTCCACCTGTTGCGGCACGGCATCGCCCTGCAGCTCGACCACCAGTTCGAAGTCCTGCAATTCGGGTACTTCCAGCGTATCGTTCATCAACACGAAGCGGAAGGGCGCCTCGGGCAGGAACTCACTGTTGTGGGCGAGCAATCGTTTGGTGGGCGCGGTGATGAGGCTGGGTGCGGCGAAGAGGAGCACGATCAGCAGGGCCAGCGGTGGCAGGGCATAGCGCAGGTGGCGCGTGTTGCGGCGCAGGTCGATGGCGTTGGCGAAGGGCACCGGTCCCAGCTCGCGGCTGCGCTGGGCGATGGCCGCCTCGATGAGCTCGCGCTGCTGGGGCTGTGCCGTGGCCATTTCGCGCAGCTGCAGGGTGTTCAGCAGCTTGTCGCGCACTTCGGAGAAGTGGGTGCCCACGATGCGGGCCGCCTCGGCGTGCGAGATCACCGGCCCCAGCCGGAACAGCTTGATCAATGGGAGCGCGATGAAGCGCACCACGATCACGGCCATGGAGGCCACCGTGCCCCAGAACAAGGCCGTACGCACCCCGGTGCCGAAGTGGCCCAGGTGCTCCAGCCCGGCGGCCAGCAGGAACATGCCCACCAACAGGCCCACGCTGTACAGCGCTCCGCGGATGGCCCGGTCGGTGTAGTACCGGCGGATGAAGCCATCGAGCTTGGCAATGAGGTGCGCGTAGTCGCTATGCATGGTATTCCTGGCGTGCAACGTGTGCGGGGCACGCCTTGTTGCCGAACAAAGCTACGGCAACACCCGCGCGTTCATGGGCAAGTACATCGCAGCGTGTCCGAAGGTTCAGCGCACCACGGCCCGTGCCATGTGCTGGTGGGTGCCGTCGAAGAGCCGCACCACATAGGTCCCAGGGGCCATGTCCAGGGCCAGTGGTTCGTTCACCCGGCCCTGTGCGGTATTGATGCGTTGCTGGTGGACGATCCGTCCCGAAAGGTCGAGGACTTCCAGGGACACCGCGCCAGCATCCAGCCCTTCCGCCACCACGGTGAAGCGGCCATCGTTGGGGTTGGGGTAGAGGGCGAGGGGGAAGAAGGAGGACTGTTCTTCGATGCCCACGGTGTTGAGCACGAAGGTGGTCGTGACCACACAGCCATTGGCATCGGTGGCCGTGAGGCCGTAAGTGCCATCGCCCGGCGTGAACACGAAGGGTTCGTTACCGCCGATGGCCGCGCCGTTGAACGTCCAGGCGTAGGTGGTGAAGCTGTTGGGCACGAAGAGCACGTTGCCGTTGCGCTCGATCGTCAACGTGGGGCATACCACCACGGTGTTGCTGGTGCCGGTGCAGCCCAGGGCATTGGTGCCGACCACCTGGTACACGCCGGGGCCGGAGGGGTTGAGGCAGGCGGCCGCGGCATTGGGCACCGTATCGCCGTCCATGAACCACACGTAGCCGGCAAGGTCGGCGGGTTGGGCGCACAGCTGGCCACTACCGGGGCTCTGTTGCAGTACCACGGCCGGTGTGGGGAACACCACGATGGTGTCCGTGTCCGTGAACACCTGCTGGGTCTCCAGGCCGATGAGCAGGCTTCCGGTGGTGCCGCCGGCCACGTTGATGAAGTAGGTGCCCTCGCCGTTCGCAGGGATGTTGTAGGTGCCCAGGATGTCGTCGCCGGACACCACGTCCTCATCGTAGAAACTGACCGAGTAGGGTGGGTTGTCCAGCAGCAGGCCGAGCGAGCTCCAGGTGGCGGTGGTGGTGTTGTCCACCGAGGAGGAGGTGTAGGTGTTCCCCCCGGCATCGGATAGCACGAAGTACAGGTCGGGCGAGCCGGTGCAGCCCACCAGTGGGATGTTCGGTTCCTCCACGTCGCCACACCAATTCCCGTTCACCCCGGTCACATTAACGGTGTTCAGCACATAGCCGCCCACGCTGGTCTGCAGGCTGATGACGTAGGTGCCGGGCGTGTCGTAGTTCTGTGCGGATGGCACGGCGGCCGTGCTGGTGTTCCCGTTGCCGAAGTCCCAGGCGTACATGGTGGGCAAGGGTGCGGCATCGATCAGCGCGTTGAAGTTGGCCGTAACGCTGCCACAGCCCGTGGTGGGCGTGTAGGTAAAGCTGCTGTTGCCGCCTGTGCCGGGTAGTACGGTCAATGGCAGTTGGAATTGTTGTGGGGCATCGATGTCGAGCCCGCTGAAGGTCACCGACGCAATGATGTTGATGTTGACCAGGTACTCGCCCGCACCCAGCGGAGTGCCGCAGATCCGGCCGCAGCCGAAGGCGTTCTCCTGGGGGTAGTACACATTGCTGGGTGTACTGGCCGTGAAGCTGAGACCGAACGGCAGGCCGGTGACGCTGGTGATGGTCATTTGCTGAAAGCTCACCGTGACCCCGCTCCCCGGTTCGGTGAAGGTGGGCGGCAACCAGAAGGTGAAGTCGTTCTGGTAGTACTCGCCGGCCGTGGCGTCCGGCGGGGTGAGCGGGCACAGCGTCGGAAAGGCCGGCTCGATGGTGCAGTTGGTATCCGGCGTGCATCCGTCGCATTGGGCGCGCAGCGTGTCGGGCAGGAGGCAGAGAGCAAGCAGGCCAAGGGTAAGGTTCCGTAGCATGGGCGTGGGTCTGGTATGGGGCAAGATAAGCGGTCCCTGGGGATCGCCTTGCGGCCGCATGGGCCTCCTTTCGTAGGTTCGTCCGTCTTCCATCGGCATGAAGAGGATCTCCTTGTCCTTCGGGCGTGTCCCAGTTGCGCTAGTGGTCCTGGCGGTCGTGCTCTGCGCGCCGGCCTTGGCGGTGGCGAACGGGAATGGGGCAGAAGGTGAGGGCCAGCGGTCCATCGGTCTGCTTCCGGGCGCCCCCAAGCGACATGTCTCGTTGCATCGCCGTTCAGCGAACCCGTTCGGGTCGCACTACTTCCAGTCGTGGTCGGCCATTCCATTGGACCGTGGCGAAGGGCTCTACCGCAACATCCTGGTCTCGTGGAACGCTGTGTCCTATGGGGTCACCTCGCACTTCACGGTCGGTGGTGGGCTCGACCTGTATTCCATCCTGAACTCAAAGAACCGCACCCCGGTGTGGAACACCCGTGTACAGGTCGGTGGGGCGATCGGGTCTTCGTTGCATCTGGCCGGTTCGGTCTTTCACCTGCACCTTCCGTTGAACGCGACCAATGAGACCGGCGACACGACCGTGACCACGGGCATTACGGCCGCCATGGGCCTGCTCACCTGGGGTGACTCCAACAACCAGCTGACCATTGGAGGTGGATGGGGCCATAACGGTGATCGGATGGCACGCGGCCCCATGTTCAACCTGGCCGGCGCGGTGCGGCTTTTCCCCAACGTTCAGGCCGTCACGGAAAGCTGGATCTACGTGGATGAGGGCGACGACATCGTGGCCACCAGCCTCGGGATCCGCATCGTGGGCGATCACCTGGCCATAGATGTGGGTGCGGTGTACAACGAGCAGCTGGCGGGGCAGGTATTCTCCTGGGGTATGCCGTTCGTAGGTGCCCTGCTCAACTTTTGAGCCCCGCCACGCCCCGGTGGGCATCACACCACAAGGGTGGTACCTTTGCCGCCATGGCCAAGAAAGCCGTTCCCTTTGACCTTGCCGCGCTGGAGCTTCACGATGAGCCCGAGTACAGGCAGTTCGTAATGCGTGTGGATGGGCAGCGCGCCCGGGTGGAGTACGATCGCGACTCCGACCGCATCTTCCTCACCTCCATTGAAGTACCCAAGGCCTTGGAGCCGCTGGGTGTGCGCCATGCCATGCTGGAAAAGGTGCTGACCCACGTGGAGGACAAGGGCTGGAAGTTGATCCCCACGCACCCGGCCATCAAGCAGTACCTGCGCGACAACAGCGCATGGCAGCGTCTGCTGTTGAAAGGGGTGCAACTGCGCTGAACGGTCCGCGGCCGATCAACGGCTTTGGTGTATCCTTGTAGCGAACGTCCGGTCCGCATTTCCTGTGGGACGTACTCCGTTCGCCCCAAGCCCCATGTTGCGTCCGATCGCCGCAGTTGTTCTCCTGGCCAGTAGCACCATTGCTGCGGCCCAATGCACGCCAGTGGACTGCTTGTCGCAGTTGCCGCCCTCTGGTGGACTTTGTGCCTCCACCTTCCTGGTGGGGCGAGTGGGACAACCGTACCTGGATGCGATCTCGTTCCACGTGACCACGGCCTGTTCGCCGGCGTCCCTGTTCGACCCCACGCTCACCTCGGCCTCGGTGCGCATCACGCAGATGAGCGACTTCACCTTCACCAACCTGCCGCAGGGGCTTACGGGGGTCACCAACCAGGCGTCATACACCCCGCCTGCCAACGGTTGCGGGTCCATCTCGGGTCTGCCCACAGAGGCCGGTGTGTTCGCGGCCACGGTGAACATCCTGGTGGACGTGAACGCATGGCCATTCTCGCTCACCTGCGGAGGGATCGGCCCGATCGCGCAGAACGATGTGGCCATCAGTGAGGCCCGCGAACTGGTGATCCTGCCCGACCCCGCGTTCACAGCACCTGCAGTACCGCTTTGCCTCACCGATGCGGCCGTAGCGCTGGTGCCCACGGGAACCACGGGCGGCACGTTCTCGGGCCCCGGTGTGGTGGGCAGCGTGTTCGATCCCGCCCTGGCCGGCCCCGGCGTGCATAACGTGAAGTATGTGGTGAGCGCCCAGCAGGGTGTCGCTATTGCGCCCGCCACCGACAGCCTTGAGGTGGCCATCACGGTCACGGATTGTGCCGTGGTCTGCGAAGCGGATGCAGGCACCTTGGGCGGGTTGGACTTCATCCCCTGCCTGGAGCCCGGCGGCTTCGTTGAACTAGTGGGCATTCCCGGCGGCGATGCGGTGGTGCCCGTAGGCTTCTCCGTGGCCTATGTGCTTACGCAGGGCCCGGACCTCATTATCCAGTCAGCAGGCCCCGAACCGGCGTTCCAGGTGAATGCCCTTGGGCTGCACACGCTGCACACCTTGGTCTATGACCCGGCCACCTTCGACCCCGGCACGATCGACTGGGAGACCACCCCGGCGGCCGAAGTGAACGCCCTGCTGGTGCAGGGTGGCGGCTCCATTTGTGCCAGTCTCGATATGGTAGGTGCGCCCTATACGGTGATCGAATGCGCTCCGCCCTGCGATGCCGATGCTGGCACTCTGACCCCCGACGCGGACACCTATTGCCTTGATCTTGTGAACGGTACGGTGGTGGTGAGCGCCACCTCTGGAAGCAATGCCGTGGTGCCCGATGGTTATGGCGTGGGCTACCTCCTTGCCCAAGGCCCCGAACTGGTCATTGTCGGACTTAACGGCACCCCGGTCTTTACGGTATCAGAGGCCGGTTCGTACAGCATCCACACCATGGTCTTCGACCCGCAAACGGTGGACCCCACGCTCATCGACCTTGGGGTGACCACTGCGGCCGACCTCAACGCCCTGCTGGTACAAGGCGGTGGTGAGCTCTGCGGAAGCCTCGATCTGGCGGGCGCCGCCTTCGTAGTGGAGGCCTGTACGGGTGTCCCTGCGCAGCGGACCTCATCCCTTGCCGTGTTCCCGAACCCCAACAACGGCGACTTCCGCCTGCAACTGCCTGCATCGGGTGGCGCGCGCATCGAACTGCTCGACCTGTCGGGTCGCGTGGTCTTCAGCGCTGGTCGTGCCGTGGCTGCGGATGGCATGGTGGACCTGTCGCTTTCGGGCGTAGTGGCGGCGGGCACCTATGTGTTGCGCGCCACGGTGGCCGAAGGCCGTTGGGAACAGCGGGTGGTGGTGCAGCGTTGAGCCACGTGCGGTCCTGTTACGGACGCGCGTTGACGACAATGGTCAGTATCGTATTCCCGACAGCGTCAGGGGTGGTGTCACGTGCAAATTCAAGCTCGTCAACACAGAACTTCTTACCACCGCAGGGAGCATGCTGGGTGAACCATTCATTCGAGATCTCCAATGGCATTCCTGGTCGCAGGTCGGCTTGCTCGGCGAACCATTTGGCCTCCCGCTCGCTCAGTCCATTCCCCGTGAGCCGGTAACGCGAAAGCGATAGAGGCTTCGCCAGTTCATTTCTGACTTTCATGGGGAATACGCAGCGACAAGGCTCCTTCTTATTTGAGAAAGAGGTCACGATGATCAACAGGACCAGTCCCAATATCACCCAGGTCGACTTCATGGCTCCAATGTACCCCATCCGTGATGGCGCATGAAACTGCTTGATACACTGCTTGACCGACCGATAAGCAGCGGACACTGCCATACTGCCCGTACGATCTCTCAATACCTGCGACCGGCCTACCTTCGCGCCTCATTTTCAGAGACCATCTACGACATCGTGCCCGGCGACCCCAAGCAGGAGATCGTATCCTACTCCTCGGTGAGCATCCGGACCTTTGCGGACGAGCAGCAGACCGACAACGTGGTGGTGGGCGACGACCCTGTGCTGGATAAGGCCCAACTGGAGCTGCTGTGGTCCCTGGACTATTCCAGCAATTTCCTGATCCGGGCGCAATTCACGGAGAAGGACGCCGCCACCGGAACCACCCGTGGCAACTATGCCTCGCCCCATGTCACCATCGTGCCCGAGCATGAGGCCGTGAACAGCCTGGGCAAGGATGCGATGATCGCCCACGTGCAGAACGGCACTTCGGCCTTCGCGTACTTGGTGGATGCCCAAACCCTGCGCTCGGGTAAGGTCCATCTCACGGTGGACAAAGCAGGCACGGTCTCGGGTGTCCGCCTGTCGGAGAGCTCCGGCTACCCCGCGCTGGACGCCCGGGTGCTGGAACTGCTGAACACCCTGCCCGGAACCTGGAGTGCCGCCAGCAATGCTGCGGGCGAAGCGGTGGAGCAGGAATTCGTGTTCTCCTTCGGCACGGTGGGCTGCTGAGCGGGCAGGGCTTGGCAGCCTTGTTCAATGGCTTCAACACAACCGCTGGCTCCGCGCCCTTGGGACCCTGCGGTATGTGTGTGGCACGCAGGGTCCCATCGTATCCCCGGAGACGCGGCGGATGTGGGAGCGCTGGCGGCACGGCATTTCAATATACTGGCAGGACACTCACCTCCTGAGATAGTTCTGTCGGGCAACTTGGGCGGCGTTCCAGGCGTCATCTGTGTGCTTGGGCGGCGGCTAAATGCGTTGCGCGGGTAAAAACAGCCATCGTTACCCCCACCATCTCACATACAGCCCATGATGAAGCGTTCGCTACCCGTCCTTTTCCTGCTTGCCGCAGCTCCGTTCACACGTGCGCAGAACATCACGTTCACCCTGGCCACCCCGCAACCTTCGTTGGTGGAGGTCTACGCCGGCTCATCGGCCAGTGGCGATATCGATGGGGATGGCGACATGGACCTACTGATGGTGGGCCAAAGACCGGGCCCGGAGACCGCGCTGTACCTGAACGATGGCTTCGGAGGCTTCACGGAGGTGGCCACGCCCTTTCCGGAGGCATTTAGCAGCGTTACTCGTTTCGTGGACCTGGATGGCGATGGTGATCTGGACCTGTTCTTTTCAGGCAATGGCTTCAACGAGGCGGAATTTGCGCACATCTACTTGAACAATGGGCAGGGGGCCTTCACACTGCTGTCTAACCCCGCGCTTCCGCAATTCCAAGGCACCGGCGTGGCCATCGGCGATGTGGACGGAGATGGTGATTCGGACCTGCTGCTCGCCGTAAAGGACGAGAACAACACCTTCGTGGCCGACCTCTTCCTGAACGATGGCAATGGCGCTTTCACAGCGGTGGGCAGCACAGCCTTTACGCCTGTGGAGCTTGCTGTGGTGGCATTCATCGATGCGGAGGGCGATGGCGACCTGGATGCGATCATCGCCGGCACCCAACAGAACGGCGAACATTCGACCATCCTTTACATCAACGATGGCACAGGCAATTTCACACCGGATGGCAGCAACACGTTCGTGCCCCTGAACGCCAACGACGTGGATGTGGCCGATACCGATGGCGACGGGGACCAGGACATCCTGGTATCCGGCCCCACCAGCTCGTTCGCGGTGCGCACCATCCTGTACCTGAATGATGGCGCCGGCTTCTTCACCGAACTGGGTGATAGCGGCCTGCAGCATACCTTCTTCGGCACCAACGTGTTCGCGGACCTGGACAACGATGGTGACCAGGACCTGGTGATCCTCGGCTCCCAGATGGGCGGGCTGCCCAACATCTACAACATCGTGTACGAGAACCTCGGTAACAACGCCTTCATCCCCACGGATACCGTGGGTGGCGAATACATAGCGGTCTGCGCGGCGGACGACTTCAACGGGGATGGCCTCGTGGACCTCGTGATCCAAGGCTTCATTCAAAGGACGAACGTGTATTGGAACACCACGGTGACGACCTCGGTGCGTGAGCGTGAGGCCAGGTCGTTGGGGCTATACCCGAACCCGACCGACGGCCGTTTCACCATCCGCTGGGATGAGGCCTTGCCGGTACAGGCGCTTCGCGTCTACTGCAGCCAGGGCCGCTTGGTGCATGAGCGGACCGTTGGTGCAGGGTGGTCATATTTGGTGGACCTGGACCTCCCCGCTGGCGCGTACCTCGTGCAGCTGCGCACGGACGACGCGGTGCTCAGGGAAACGTTGGTGGTTCAGTAGGTGCACGCTGGGCCGTTGCAGTTCCCACGCCCACACATGCTGCCGAGTATGTAGTGTCGGACCGCGCTGCGCAGAGCGCCCAGGGATCAGAGGGGTGCCGATCCGGGGGCGTTCCGGTGCATCGTTCCGCCCCCGTTACCTTCGCGCTCCCATTTTCCGCCAGTGCGGATGCTGCCCGGGTCCCACCCGGAAAGGCAGTTGCGCGCACCGGCCACCAGAGCACCGCCCCCATGAGCGTCCGCGTCCGTTTCGCCCCCAGCCCCACCGGCCCCCTGCACATGGGCGGTGTGCGCAC
>JBKDXR010000018.1:0-56538 GCA_046306055.1 Flavobacteriales bacterium | reverse complement strand
AACCCCGGTCGCCACCTGCGCCTGGCCGTGAACGGGGCCATCCTGCACCATGCCACCGTGCAGCTCTTCGATGGCACCGGCCGCCTTGTAGCCCAGGCACCGCTACAGTTCAACCAAGCCTACCTGGATACCGAAGCCCTGACCAGCGGCCTTTACACCTACCGCCTCCTCACCGCACAGCGCGGGGTGGTGGCCACCGGGAAGTGGGTGCGGGAGTAGTGTGTTTCAAAACCGCGCCCATTTCAGGCGCAAACTATTGCTCACCACGCTCACACTACTGAGCGCCATGGCGGCGCCGGCGAGCATGGGGTCCAGCAGGAAGCCGTTGAGGGGATAGAGCGCACCGGCGGCAACGGGGATGCCCAGTACGTTATAGAAGAAGGCCCAGAAGAGGTTCTGGCGGATGAGCGACACCGTGCGGCGCGAGAGCGCAAGGGCGCGCGGAATGGCGTTGAGGTCGGTGCCGATCAGGGTCATTTGCGCCACGTCCATGGCAATGTCGCTGCCGCGGCCCATGGCGATGCTCACATCGGCCCGGGCCAGCGCCTCGCTGTCGTTGATGCCATCGCCCACCATGGCCACCACGTGCCCCATCTGTTGCAGGCCGCTGACAAAGGCGGCCTTGTCCTTGGGCAGCACTTCGCTGCGGAACTCGATGATGCCCACGGCGCTGGCCACGGCCTGGGCGGTGCGGCGCGCATCGCCGGTCTGCATGTACACCGCGATGCCCGCCTTCCGGAGCCGAGCGATGGCCGCTGCCGCCGAGGGTTTGATGGCATCTGCAATGGCCACGGCCGCGCGCACCTGCGCCTCATCGGCCAGCCATACCACCGTGTGCGCCGCCTCCTGCCAGCGCTTTTCCAGCGCGCGCCATTCACCGGTGATGGCCACGCCGTTCTCTTCCAACAACCGGCGGTTGCCCACCAGCCAGGGGGTGCCATTGACGGTGGCCTTGACGCCCTTACCGGTCTGGTCCTCGAGCTCCGTCACTGTCGCACCCGTATGGTCGACCCGGAGGGTCGACGTTACAGGTGCGTTCCGCAGATGACTTACGACGGCCTCCGCCAGGGGGTGTGTGGACCGGGTCTCGATCATCAACAACGCTTTCCACGCTTCGGCATCTTCCAGACCCACGGCCTCCACAACATCCGGTCTGCCTTCGGTGAGGGTGCCCGTTTTGTCCAACACCACGGCGGTCACGTGGCGCGCCCGCTCCAGGCTTTCGGCGTCCTTGATCAGGATGCCGTTGGCCGCGCCCTTGCCCATGCCGGCCATGATGGCCGTGGGCGTGGCCAGGCCCAGCGCACAGGGGCAGGCGATCACCAGCACCGTGACCAGCGCCAGCAACCCCTGGGTCAAGGCATGCTCGCCGCCGAGGGTCCACCACAGTACGGCGCTTAGCAACGCAATGCCCATGACCACCGGCACGAACACGGCCGCGATGCGGTCAACCGAGCGCTGCACGGTGGCCTTGCTGCCCTGCGCCTCCTGAACAGTGCGCACGATCTGCGCGAGCAAAGTGGCCGCACCCACCTTGGTGGCCCGCATGCGCAAACTGCCCTTCTGGTTGATGGTGCCCGCCAAGAGTGACGCACCGGCCACCTTGGGCACGGGCACCGGTTCGCCGGAGATGACGCTCTCGTCCACGTAGCTCCCGCCATCCACCACCACGCCATCCACGGCGATGCGCTCACCGGGCCGCACCAGCAGCAGGTCGTCCACGTTCACCTCGGCAATGGGCACTTCGCGCGGCGTTCCATCCGCCTCCACGCGCAACACGCTGTTCGGTCGCAGCCCCATCAGCTTGCGGATGGCCCCGCCCGTTCCGGCCTTGGCGCGCTCTTCCAAATACTTGCCCAGCAGGATGAAGGTGATGACCACGGCAGCAGCTTCGAAGTACACGTGCGGCTGCAGGCCACGCGCCGTCCAGAAGGCGGGGTACAGCGTGTTGAACACACTGAAGGCGTAGGAAACGCCCGTGCTCAGAGCAACCAGCGTGTCCATGTTGGCCGTGCGGTGCCGGGCCTGGCGCCAGGCGTTCACGAAGAACGGACGGCCGAACACCACTACCACCGGCGTGGCCAGCAGCCATTGCACCCTGGGGCTCCACGGGGCGTGCATGTAGCCCATGCCCACCACCACCAGCGGCACGCTGAACGCGATGGAGGCCCAGAGCCTGCGCTTCAATCCCGCGAGGTGATCGGCCTGTGCGCGTTCGGCCTCGGCCAGCGCTTCGCCCTCATCGGCCACAATGAGGTCGTAGCCCGCGCGCTGCACGGCGGCCTGCAATTGCGCATCGTTCACCGCATCGCCCCGCCAGCTCACCTGGGCAGTGTTGGTGGCCAGGTTCACGTTCACCGCTTCCACGCCCGGCTCCGCCTTCAAGGCCTTCTCCACGCTCAGCACGCAGCTGGCGCAGGTCATGCCTGTAACAGGGTAGGTGCGCTTGGTGGACATGGTGCAAAGGTGGGGCGGCGGCGGGCTACCCGGCCACGCCATCGTCCCCAGCCCTTCACTGGTGGCGGGTTTCCAAGCATCGGTCGATCAAGGGGCTGTCGGAATGGACAGTAAGCATACAACCTCCATACCTTGTCATCAACCTGCATTTGCTACCGGTGAAAAAGATCGCGTTCCTGCTGCTGCTCGCAGTGGCTGTCCTCATTTCATGCACGAAGGACCCCGTGGCCGATGTGGTCCCCGTGGAACCCGCTGATGGCGCGGAGAAAGTGGTGTTCGACCCCGCCCAGGTCCCCTACCCCGCCCTGAGCACCTACCGCTTCTTCAAAGGACCCCTGGCCGCACAACACCCCGTGGCGGAGGTGTTGCCCTACGAGCCGATCAGCGCCTTGTTCACCGACTATGCCGAGAAGGCCCGGTTCGTGTGGATGCCTGCTGGTGCCAGGGCCACCTACGATGGCGATGGCAATGTGCTGCAGTTCCCCGAGAGCAGTGTGTTGATCAAGAACTTCTACTACGATGGCGTTCAGCCCGGGAATACGCGCCGCATCATCGAGACGCGCATCCTGTTCAAGCGCAACGGACAATGGGAGTTCGCCGACTATGTGTGGAACGCCGAACAGACCGAGGCCTTCCTGGACATGGCGGGCAGCACCACGCCCGTTACCTGGACCGACGAGAACGGTACTACGCGCAGCATCAGCTACCGCATACCCAGTGCGGGCGAGTGCCAGATGTGCCACAAGATCGGCAACACGCCGGTGCCCATCGGCCCCAAGCCGCAGAACCTCAATGGCGATCTCGCCTACCGCGACGGCGTCCAGAACCAGTTGAAGAAATGGGTGGAGCATGGTTTCCTGGAGCCGGGCTACCCCAAGAACATCATGACCACCGTGGCGTGGGATGACCCCACCGAGCCACTGGCCTTGCGTGCCCGCAGCTACCTGGACGCCAATTGCGCGCACTGCCACGCGCCCGAGCGACAGTGCAGCTACCGAGCCGTTCGCTTCCAATACAACGACAATGGAGGGGCGGCCAACCTGGGCATCTGCATGGAGCCAGAGGAGCCCGTGGAGCCCAGCATGACCTACAACATCGCTCCCGGCAACGTGGCGCGCAGCATGTTACACTACCGCATGAACACCAACGATGAGGCCGTGCGCATGCCGCTGATCGGTCGCTCCATGGTGCACACCGAGGGCGTTGCCCTGATCCAACAGTATATCCAGTCCCTGAACCAAACCTGCAACTAGAACCACCGATGAAGAAACTCTCCTCCCTGCTCGTTGCGGGCCTTCTGGGCACCCTGCCTGCCCTGGCCCAGGACAACTGCCTGACGGCGATCCCGATCACGGCCGGCACCTACGTGATCGACACCATCGACGGGCCCGAAGTACCCCTGCCCGTATGCGCCAGCGGTGGCAATACCGCCAATCGCGGGGAATGGTACGTGTACACCGCCCCCGCCACGGTGAGCGTGACGGTAACGAGCGACCTGCCCGTGAACACTGCCGTGACGCCCGGCCTGGACACCCGCGTGCATGTCTACACCGGCACCTGCGGAGCACTGAGCTGCTATGATGGCGACGACGATGCCGGCAGCGGCTACCTGTCCGTGGCCCTCTTCAACCTGCAGGCCGGCCAGAGCGTGTACATCGCCTGGGACAACCGCTGGGAATCGCGCGGATTCAGCTTCTCGGTGATCGAAGGGCCGCCCTTTTCCGAGGCTGTCAGCTTCTCCAACGTGACCGTGCCCGTTACCGGCACCATGCGCGCCGCCGTGGACATGAACAACGACGATCTGGATGATGTGGTGGGTATCAACACGGAGACCATCGATAACGTGGCCTACACCACGGGCGTGACCATTGCCTACCAGCAAAGCGGGGGTGGCTTCACGGCCGTTTCGTACCCCACGCCCCAGATCCCGAACACCCCCTCTTGGAGCCTGTGCGCCGGCGACCTGGACGGCAATGGCTGGAACGACCTGCTGATCGCAGGAGGCAGCAAAGTGACCCTGCTCTTCGCCGATGCCGACGGCAATGGCTTCAGCAACGACACCACCTACAACCAATACGTGTTCTGCCAGCGCAGCAACATGGTGGACATCAATAACGACGGCCTGCTGGACGCCTTCAGCTGCCACGACGTGCAACCCAACGTGTACTTCATCAACAACGGCACCGGCACCTTCACCTACTACCAGGGTGGCCTGGGCGATACGCCCAACGGCGGCAACTACGGCAGCATCTGGACGGACATTGATGGCGATGGCGATGTGGACATGTTCATTGCCAAGTGCCGCGGCGGTAACCAGGTGACCAGCACCGACCAGTTCCACCGGAACAATGGCGATGGCACCTTCACCGAGGTGGCCGCACAGTACAACCTGGCCAACTTCACGCAGACGTGGAGCGCTGCCTGGGGCGACTTCGACAACGATGGCGACATGGACGTGATGGTCGGCGCCAGCAGCTTCAGCGCCGGTGGCCACAAACTGATGCGCAACGATGGCAACACCTTCACCGATGTGACGGCCGGCAGCGGTTACGACACCTTCACGGGCACCAACATCGAGCACATCACGCACGATTTCAACAACGACGGCTACCTGGACATCATGGGCGGTGGCAACACCATCATGATGAACAATGGCGACATGACATTCACACCGAACCCCGTGGGCTTCGATGTGGGTGCCGTGGGCGACCTTGACAATGATGGTTACATGGACATCCAGACCGGAGGTACGGCACGCATCAACAACGGTGTGGCCAACAACTACATCCGCATCATGCCTCAGGGCACGGTGAGCAACAAGAACGCCATCGGCGCGCGCGTCACCATCACCACCGCATCGGGCACGCAGATCCGCGACATCCGCAGCGGCGATGGGTTCCGCTACATGAGCTATCTGGGAGCCCATTTCGGACTGGGCCAGGACGAAGAGGTGCTGCAGGTGACCGTGCGGTTCCCCTCCGGCATCGTGAACACCATCGACAACCCCGCCATCAATGGCACGGTGACGATCGTTGAGGACGTCAACACCAGTGTGACCACCGTGACCAAGGAGCAGTTGGTGCTGTTCCCTGTGCCCACGGCCGACCTACTGTTCATTTCCGGCGACTACAATGTGAACCAGCCCGTGCGCGTGTTCGACATGAACGGCAAGCTGGTGAAGCAGGCCGTGGTGAACGGCAACCACATCACCGTGGGCGGCCTTACACCCGGCATGTACGTGGTGGAAGTGCAGACCAACGACGGACCTGTGCAGCGCAGCTTCGCCAAGGAATAAGCAACACCAACAGGAAGCAAGGAAGGCCGGGGACCCAACCCCGGCCTTCTTTTCACCGTGTAGAGGATCGAACGGGGGCCTCCCGACATCAGCAAGGCAACGTCCACACAGACACCACGCGTCATCACCTCCGGTAGCCCATGTTACCTTCAGGCCTTCGTATGTACAGCCCTTCCGTGAGACCGCTCGCACTTTTCACCCTGCTCGCCCTGGTGGTCCTGGCCGCCTGCACCAAGGAGCCGCTTACTGGCACGCCCGATGAAGCCGTTGCACCCGAGGCGGACGCCGTGGTGTTCGACCCGGCATTGGTACCCTACCCCACATTGAGCACCTACCGGTTCTTCAAAGGGCCCATGGCCCAGCAACGCCCGGTGGCCTCGGTGCTTCCCTATGAACCCATCACCGCGCTGTTCACCGACTATGCGCACAAGTTCCGGTTCGTGTGGATGCCACCCGGCGTGCAGGCCACCTACAATGGCGACCACGACATCCTGGACATGCCCGATGGCGCAGTGCTGATCAAGACCTTCTACTACGACGGCGTGCAACCGGGGAACACGCGCCGCATCATTGAGACGCGTTTGTTGTTCAAGCGCAATGGCCAATGGGAGTTCGCCGACTACGTGTGGAATGCCGAGCAGACCGAGGCCTACCTGGACCTGAGCGGCAGCAACACTCCGGTGACGTGGACCGATGAGAACGGCGTGACGCGCAGCATCAGTTACCGCATTCCGGCCGAGGCTGAATGCCAGACCTGCCACAAGGTCGCCGAGGCCTCCATGCCCATCGGTCCCAAGCCACAGAACCTGAACAGCGATCACGCCTACAGCGATGGCGTGAAGAACCAGCTGGTGAAGTGGGTGGAACAGGGCTACCTGCAGCCCGGTTATCCGAAGAACATCAACACCGTGGTCGACTGGACCGATGTGACCAAACCATTGGATGACCGTGTGCGGGCCTATCTGGACATGAACTGCGCCCACTGCCACACAGACCTGCGCCACTGCAGCTACCGGCCCATGCGCTTCGCGTGGAACGAGAACGCCGATCCAGTGAACCAAGGCGTGTGTGTGCCGCCGGATGACCCCATTGAGCCCAGCATGACCTACATCGTGGCACGCGGCAATGCGGCCCGGTCCATGTTGCACTTCCGTATGTCAAGCAACGACGAGGCGGTGCGCATGCCCCTGATGGGCCGCACCATCGTGCATCAGGAGGCGGTGGACATGATCGCCACCTGGATCAACACCATGCCTGTACCCTGCAACTGAACCGACCGGAACCAGACCTCCCTACCACCATGAAACACCTGCTACTACCTGCACTGGCCTTGCTGGCCGTGGGCACCGCAAGGGCCCAGAACACCTGCGCCACGGCACTGCCTGTTGGTCTTGGGCTGCACACTGTTGATGCCATCAACGGCACCCAGCCTGCATCACCGCTATGTATCGGTGCTGCCGCAAGCATGGCCGAATGGTTCACCTTCACGGCCACCGTGGACACTGCCATGCAGGTCACCTCCTTCCTGAGCGGCTACCCCACAGTGGACACCCGTGTTCACGTGTACACCGGCAACTGCGGTGCACTCACCTGCCTGGCGGCTGATGACGATACCGGGCCTGGCTACAGTTCCATCTGCAACTTCAATGTCACCGCCGGTACCACCTACACCATCGCCTTCGACAACTACTGGACGGCGAACGGATTCACCTTCGCCCTCGTGGAAGTGGCACCTCCCACTCCACCGGTGGAGCTCATCAACTTCGGCTCCACCTCCATTGCCACCAGTGGCCTCGGAGCGCTGGACATGAACAATGATGGACTGGACGACATCGTTGGCGTGAGCACCAATGCGGTCACCATCCTGAAGCAATTGGCCACGGGCGGTTTCCAGACCAGCACGATCATGACCACCCCGGCCGTGAACACACCTTCTTGGAGCTTTGCCGCCGGCGACCTGGACGGCAATGGCTGGAACGACATGATCTATGGCGGTGGCTCGGGCGCCACCATCATGTTCGCCAACAGTGATGGCACAGGGTTCAACCAGTTCAACTTTCCCGACAATCCTTACATATTCTGCCAGCGCACCAACATGGTGGACCTGGAGAACGACGGCGACCTGGACGGCTTCTCCTGCCACGATGTGGACGCCAATGTGGCCTTCGTGAACGACGGATCGGGCAACCTCACCTTCACCCAGGGCGGCTACGGCCCCACCTGCGGCAACTACGGCTCACTGTGGACCGATTGGGACAACGACGGCGACCAGGACCTCTTCATTGCCAAGTGCGGCTGCGATCCGGTGGACCAGATCATGCGCAACAATGGTGATGGCACCTTTACCGAAATGAACGTGGCCCTTGGCTTCGCGGATAACCACCAGAGCTGGAGCAGCGCCTGGGGCGACTTCGATAACGACGGGGACATGGACGTGCTGATCGGAGCCAGCTCCAGCGGCTACCACAAGTTGATGCGCAACAACGGCAACAGCACCTTCACCAATGTCACCGCTGGCTCGGGCATCGACAACTTCACGGGCCAGAGCATCGAATGGACCACCCACGACTTCAACAACGACGGCTGGCTGGACATCCATGGAGGCGGCGGCATGTTGATCAACAACGGCGACATGACGTTCCAGTTGGACAACACCGTTCCCGGGAACGGCCCGGTGGCCGACCTGAACAACGATGGCTTCCTGGACATCGTGAACGGCAGCACGCTCCGATTGAACCAGCCCAACGAGAACAACTGGATGCGCGTTCGCCTGATCGGCACCGTGAGCAACAAGAGCGCCATTGGTGCACGCATCACCATCACCACGGCCTCGGGTTCGCAGATCCGCGAGATCCGCAGTGGAGACGGCTTCCGTTACATGAGCACCCTGTACGCCCACTTCGGTATCGGCACCGACGAGGAAGTGCTCCAGATCTCCATCCGCTGGCCTTCGGGCATCGTGCAGGTGATCGAGAACCCGGCCATCAACACGCTGCACACCATCACCGAGGAACTGCAGACCAGTGTAGCCACGGAACGTGGTGCCGAGGTGCGCGTGTTCCCTGTGCCTGCCACCGATCAACTGACCGTTAGCGGCATCGCCCCGAACAGCCTGGTGCGTGTGATCGATGCCGCAGGCCGTACGGTGATCAGCACCACGCTGAGCAGCAGCCGCCTCAATGTGTCGGCACTGACCGCCGGCACTTACGTGCTGGAAGCCATAACGAGCGAAGGCCGCGTGGTGCGGACCTTCAGCAAGGAATGACCCGAACAACCTGAACAAGAAGCCCCGGCATGCAAGCATGCCGGGGCTTCTTGTTTCGAGGACCGTGGTGTGGTGGCACGTGCGCTGTGCCGAGCGTCAGACCCGGCGGAAGACCAGATCAAAGAACAGGCGGTCCACCTGGATCTCATGCAGTACGCCATTGCGATAGACGTACCGGTTCACATGCCCATCGGGCAGGGTAAGCTCATAGATGCCCGCACCGACCTTGGCCAGGGCACAATCCCGCAGCACGCTCTCCACATAGATGGCGGTCTGGCCTAAAGGCTCCTCGTAATACATGCGTGCCGTGGTCCACGAATTCGCGGAGGCAGCAGGTACTACGCGCCCGGGATGCAGATAGCCCACCACCTTCGTTCCCTGTGTGCGCATGCTGCTGCTGTCGCGGACCTCGTCGTTCACGCAGACCGCGGTATGGCAGGCCGCCAGGCGCCCGGCCACATATTCCGTGGACATGGCCGTACGGATGTGCTGCGGCCAGAGCACCATGACCTTGGATCGGGAATTCATGGAGTAATGCGTCCGGTCGCCACTGGTACGGCGGTCCACGAACACCTTGCCCACCATGTCATCGCCTTTCCAGATCGCGAACGTCGAGGGCTGACCCATCACCGTGCTGCAGGTCAAGGCACACCCCAAGGCAAACAGCCAAGCCGTGAACCCGGCGAAGAACGGGCGCCTCATGACCCCGGGACCGGTGTCGGACACGCTCCGCTTTTGCTTCGATGGTGTTAGCATGTGGAGTACAAGGTACAGCACGACCGGCACATCCCCGATACCTGACCCTGGTCAGTCGGCCAGCATGACCCGCAAGCAGGCCAGCGCCTCCGCTTCACCCTCGAACATGGCCGTATCGAACACCTGCGGATAGTAGCTGAAGAAGAGCTTGGACAAGGAACCGGCCAGCGTGTCGTTCACCACCACCGCCAGCGCCACCAAGGTGTTCTGCTCGCGTTCGAGTTGAAAATGATCACGCGTGGTGATCTCCACCTCGAAGTCAATGTCCTTGGGAAACACAGTGAGCATGGCATGGGGCCCGCCCGCACTGAGCTCTGCACGGGCCTTTCGGTTCTCCTCGGATCCGGTACGGTCCAACCGGGAGCCTTCCCGGAAACGTTGCAGGATGAGGCCCGGCTCCACCAATGTCATGGTGGCCAAACGCGTCTCTATGGTCCGTAACACCTGACCCATGGCAGGTTGAAGTTACGCCGTGGTGGAGCGATCGCTACCAGCGCAATACCAATTTGCCCGTGGTACGGCCCGAGGCCAGGTCAACGTGGGCCTGTGCCATATCGCCCGCCGGATACTCCTTGTGCACATGCGGCCGCAACACGCCGCGTACGGCAGCAGCCACGGCTTCATGCATGCACCTGGCCACCAGCTCCGGCTTTTTGTCGCTCAGCTTGAGCATATTGATGCCGAGCACACTGCGGCTTTGCATCATCAGGAAGATGGGCACCAGGAGCCCCATACGCCATACGAAACGCAACGTACCGAACAGGCCCAGCGCACCCCGCTCTGCGCCACCGAACAGCACCAGCCGTCCGCCCGCTCCCAGCAGTCGCATGTCCGACCTGTAGGTGGATCCACCCACCGCGTTGAAACTGACATCGATCCGATCGTTGCCCAACAACCTGGAGACCGCCACCTCATACGGTCCGGCATGACGGTCGATCACGTGCTGGGCGCCCATGTGCTCGAGGTGCGCGCACTTCTCCGTTCCACCGGCGACCGCGTAGACCACACATCCGGCATCGAGCGCCAGTTGCACCAGCAATTGACCCACACCGCCCGCCGCACTATGAACCAGAACGCGTTGACCGGGTAGCAATGGGCAAAGCACACGGGCGGCATACCAGGCCGTGGCCCCCTGGGTGGCCAATGCGGCCGCCACACCCAGGGTCATATGCTCGGGCACCACCGCACAGGCACGATGGTCCGTGACCACCTGTTGAGCGTATCCTCCGAAACGCGTCATGGCCACCACGCGCTTGCCCAGCATGTCGGCCGGCACATCGGCACCGAACGCCTCCACGCGCCCCACCACCTCGTAACCGATCACACTGGGCAGTGGTGGCGCATCGCGGTAAAGCCCGCGCGCGGCCATCACATCGGCGTAGTTCAGTCCAAAGCCTTCCACGGCGATGCGCACCTGGGAGGGACCCGGGACCGGGTCAGGGTGCTGCAACAGCACGAAGCCATCGCGGGGCCCATCGTGGGAAACAAGGGTCCATGCGTTCATGGGAAGGGGGTTTTTCGTTCATGCAGCACCGCCCACTACCAGCACGAACTCGCCACGCGGTTCATGAGTGGTGAAGTGCGCGGCCAATTCATCGAGGGTCCCACGGACCGTCTCTTCGTGCAACTTGCTCAGCTCACGTGAAACACTGGCGGGGCGTTCGCCACCCCAGACCTGGGCGAGCTCCTGCAAGGTGCGCAGGACCCGGTGCGGACTTTCATAGAGGACCATCGTGCGCTCTTCCGAGGCCAGCGCCGCGATGCGGGTCTGCCTACCCTTCTTCACCGGGAGGAATCCCTCGAACGTGAAGCGATCGCAAGGCAATCCGCTGTTCACCAGGGCAGGCACGAACGCCGTTGCACCAGGAAGGCATTCCACCGACACACCGGCCTTGATGGCCGCGCGCACCAGCAGGAAACCGGGATCGCTGATGGCGGGCGTACCGGCATCGCTCACCAGGGCAAATCGTTCACCCTGCAACAACCGATGAACGAGCTGGTCCACCGTGCGGTGCTCGTTGTTGCTATGAAAGCTCACCAACGGCTTGGCGATGCCCAGGTGCTGCAATAAACGACCACTGACCCGTGTATCCTCGGCCACCACCGCATCCGCCTCGCGCAACACCTGCACAGCGCGCAGCGTGATGTCGTCCAGGTTACCGATGGGTGTGGGCACCAGGACCAGCCGGGCCTTTGCAGCAGTGCTCACTTGATGGTGGCAATGAACTCCCGCAAAAGGGCATGCAGGTCAGCGAACTCGGTGAGTGGCAGCGTCTCCGCTTTGTCCAGCACGTCGTGGTAATGCGCAACACCACCAAGGGTGTAAATGAAAATGGCAGGAATACCTCGTTTCACGAAGGGACAATGGTCGCTGTTGCAGGCCGGTCCGCGCGGCTTCACCTCCTTGAGCAGCCCGTGCTGGGTGTTGATCTCTACCAAGCGATCGAAGTGGGCCTGCTGTGCCGTGGAGTTCACGACCGTGATGCCATCATCACCGGTGCCCAGGATGTCGAGGTTCACCATCAGCTTCACGCGGCCCAGATCGATCGGGCGGTCAAGCGCGCACCATTCGGAGCCGATCAGTCCGGCCTCTTCGCCGGCGAACGCCACGAACAGGATATTGTGCTTCGGAGGGTTCTTGCTGAACCACTCCGCAAGGCTCAGCAGCATGGCCACTCCGCTCGCGTTGTCGTTGGCACCTGGGAACAGCGCATCGGGACCCATCCGGCCCAAGTGGTCGTAGTGTGCGCTCACGATCACCCAATCCTTGCTGCGCCCCTTCACCATGCCCAGGACGTTGCGCGCCGGGTTGCGCACCAACATGCGATTGCGCACGTACAGGTCGACCGTGGCACTGCTGTCCGTCAGATATGCGGACGAGATCTCCACCAAGGGGAACGGCAACGATTCCTGTGCCACGGACCACGTCAGCTTGCCGCTCACGGGCTTCACCACCGGACCGTAGTGCATCAGTTCGCGCTCCAGTTCATGGAAGCGCTGCAGTGAATCCCTGTTGGTGGTGGAAGGCCAATGGACACAGGCCGCCTTGCCACTGAGAACGCCCAACGACATGGCCTTGCGTTCCGGACTGAACAGATCGGACGGAGCGAGGTGTACCAGCGCAAAACTGCCCTCGGACCTTCCGCTGGCGGGATCCACCAGGAAGTCGGTCCCCGGCACCAGCCGTTCGCCATCCACCGTAACGCCCATGCTATCGGGAAAACTGTTCACGTTGAAGGCGAACGGCTGGAAGAAGTCCTGTTTCACCGGCTTGAGGCCAAGACGACCGAACTGGGCCGCGATCCATTCCGCTGCGATGCCCTGGCCGTTGCTGACATAACCGCGCCCATGGAAATCGGGCGATGTGAGCGTGTTCAGGTGACTGCGCGCTTGTGCTGTAATGGCAGCGGGATCCTGCGCATGGAGCATACCGCTCACGAGCAGGCAGAGGAAGGCCAGCTTACCGCGATTCATGCATATCGACGTTTGATGAGTTCCTGAAAGGTGGCGAGGGCCTCGGGGTCGGCGGGTTTCTTCAACTTGCCGAGCACCTCGGCCTGCAGAAAGGCCTGGGCCTCGGTATGGCTCGCCAAGGTGTTCAGGCGATCAATGGTCTTATCGTAGTTGATGCGATCGCCATTGAACAGCTCCGCCACGAACCAGAACTTATGGCTGAGGCTGATGGCCTTGGACAGATCGAGGATGGAAGCCCTCTCCAGCTTCTCGGCCAAGGTGGTTGCACTTGTTGGAGAACGTGCTGGAACCTCGCTGACGGGATCTGTTGGCATTGAACCCTTCGGGGGTTCCACAGATGGCAGCGTGGCAGGAGCGGCAGCCTCGGGAACCTGCTCCGTGGCCTCGATGGCCTCGATCAGCGATACCTGGCGCGGGGTGGTCTCGGGTGGCCGGGTATCCAGGCGCATGGGTGGCGGCTCGGCCGCTACGGGCGGCGCCTCCTCCTTCTTCGGTGATGCGGGAGGTGCTGGTGCGATCTGCACGGCCGCTTCACGGGCCTTGTGGCGCAGGATCACCAGCCGTTCATACAGCTCGCGAGCGTCCCCACAAGCCTGCTCCAGCCCTTCGAGCCCCAAGGCCCCCTGGCCCAGTTCCCGTTCGGCCTTGGCCAGTGCGGACACCAGTTCGTTCATCGTTCGGAATGCCTTGTCGGTGGCCATGTGCAACAGCTTGCGGACCCAAAGGTCCAACGCGAAGTTCCCTATTTTCGCGTCGCCCGGCGGCTGCATGCCGCGCAGGGTTTCCCACGATCATATGTTCCTCGAGCACACCGGCAGCCGTACCCACCGCAAGGGCTCGATCGAAGTGATCTGCGGAAGCATGTTCTCCGGCAAGACCGAGGAGCTGATCCGCCGTCTGCGCCGGGCGGAGTTCGCCAAGCAACAGGTGGAGATATTCAAGCCCAGCGTGGATACCCGCTACGCCGTGGCCGAAGTGGTGAGCCACGATGCCAGCAGCATCCGCAGCACGCCGGTGCCCAACAGCAGCAATCTGCTCCTGCTCGCTTCGGACATCGAAGTGGTGGGCATTGATGAGGCCCAGTTCTTCGACGAAGGACTGCCGGAAGTATGCGCGGAGCTCGCGGACCAGGGCATACGTGTGATCGCGGCGGGCCTCGACATGGATTACCAAGGCCGACCCTTCGGTCCCATGCCGCGCTTGATGGCCATGGCGGAATACGTCACCAAGGTGCACGCCATCTGCATGCGCTGTGGCGACCTGGCCAACTTCAGCCACCGCATGGCCGCCGGCCAGGACCTGATCCTGTTGGGCGAGACCGACAGCTACCAGCCGCTGTGCCGTGCATGCTTCCATGCGCAACGGAACCCGGTCGGACCCGCAGCCGCCACGGACAACGCACGTCGCGAATGAAGGCACACGGCCATCGACTATCGGCCATCGCCCGTGCGTTGGGCACCACCGTGCAGGGCGATGGGTACGATCCGGTGATCGAACACCTGGTGATCGACTCGCGCAAGCCGCTGCCCGAGGAGGGCGCCCTGTTCATTGCGCTCAAAGGCGATCGGCATGACGGGCATCGCTATCTGCCCGACCTGGTGGAGCGCGGCCTTCAATGTGCCGTGGTGAGCGATACCACGGCCTCGGTGCCGCTCACGCTGTGCGTGCCCGACACGCTGGATGCCCTGCAACGACTGGCCGGCTGGCACCGTGCCCACTTCGACCTGCCCGTGGTGGGCATCACCGGCAGCAACGGCAAGACCGTGGTAAAGGAGTGGCTTTACCAGTTGCTCCGTGCCGATGAGCACATTGTGCGCAGCCCAGGCAGCTGGAACTCGCAAGTGGGTGTACCATTGAGCGCATGGGAGATACGCCCCGAGCATACCCTGGGCATCTTCGAGGCCGGGATCAGCCTGCCCGGCGAAATGGCACGCCTGCAGGCCGTGGTGCGGCCAACGATCGGCGTGTTCACCAATATCGGTCCGGCCCACGGGGCCAACTTCGGCAGCGACCTGGAGAAAGCGCTGGAGAAGGCCCACCTGTTCAAGGATGCGGAAGCCTTGATCCTCTGTGCGGACCACGAGGTGATCGCACAGGCCATCGACAAGTGCCAGTTGGACCAACGCCTTACCCTTAGGGCCTGGTCACGTGATCACGCTGCATGGCTCCACGTAGTGCGCGAAGAGCCGGTCCCACACGGGAAGCGCATCACCTGCATCAATGACAACACGGAGTTCACCTTCGAGATCCCCTTTGCGGACCACGCTTCGGTGGAGAACGCATTGCATTGCGTAACACTACTTCTGCATCTGGGCATGGACACCCGGACCATTGCCGAACGCATGCCCCTGCTGCAACCCGTGGCCATGCGCCTGGAGGTGCTGGAAGGCAGGCACGGTATCACACTGATCAACGACGCCTACAGCAACGACCTGGCCTCGCTCACCGTTGCACTTGAGCACTTGGACGTGGTGGGACGAGGGCGCCCGAAAGCGGTGGTGATCAGCGACATTGTGGGCAGCGGCGATGAACGGACCTCCTTGTATCAGCGGATGGCAGCGCTCATGCGCCGTGCAGGGGTGCACCGCATCCTCACCGTAGGGCCGGAGCTGGCCGAACGTTCACCCATGTTCAACGGACAGGCAGCACACTACACCGATGCTGCCGACCTCATCCGCAGGTGCGACCCCATGGACCTTGCGGGCCATGCCGTGCTGATCAAAGGTGCGCGCAGCTTCGCTTTGGAGCATGTGGTGCACCGCTGGCAGCGCCAGGTGCATGGCACTGTGCTGGAGATCGACCTGGAGGCCATTCGCCACAATCTCAACCACTATCGCGCACAACTTGCCGGGGGCACCAGGGTGATGGCCATGGTGAAGGCCTTCGGCTACGGCAGCGGCGCGCTCGAACTGGCCCGGCTGTTCGCTCACGAGCAGGTGCACTACCTGGGCGTGGCCTATGCCGATGAAGGCATCGAACTGCGCCAGCAGGGCATCCAACTGCCCATTCTGGTGATGAACCCGGAGCCCGTGCCCTTCGAAGTGCTGGACCGGTACCGTCTGGAGGCCGAAGTGTACGATGAACGCTCCCTGCTCGATGCAGCGGACCATGCCCGACTTCATCCAGGCACGCCCCCCGTTCATATCAAGCTCGATACCGGCATGCATCGTTTGGGGTTCATGCCGGCAGAGCTCCCCAACCTGCTGCAGCTTCTCAAGGAACATCCCCACTTACGTATCGCCTCCGTGCTTTCGCACCTTGCGGCCAGCGAGGATCCGGCGCACGATGCCTTCACCCGGCAGCAGATCGCGCAGTTCAGTGCCATGGCCGATGCGATCGAGGCCGCACTCGGCTACCGACCGTTCAGGCATATCGCCAACTCGGCCGCGGTTCGCCGTTTCCCCGAGGCCCGGTTCGACCTGGTCCGGCTGGGCATCGGGCTGCACGGGATCGGCGCGGATGCCTCGGAATCAGCCCACTTGCTCCCGGCCGCAAGCCTGCGTACGCCCATCGCGCAGTTGCGCCACGTACCCAAGGGCGATAGCGTGAGCTATGGGCGTCGGTGGGTGGCCCAACGACCAAGCCTCATTGCCACGGTCCCCCTCGGCTATGCCGACGGCCTGTCACGTCGTCTGGGCAATGGCGTTGGACGCTTGTGGGTGCATGGCAGCGCAGCCCCCATCGTGGGCAGCGTATGCATGGACATGTGCATGGTGGACGTGACCGATATCCCCTGTCACATTGGCGATATGGCCTATCTCTTCAACGCCGAACACCCCGTGACCGAAGTGGCCCGCGACCTCGGCACGATCGCCTATGAGGTGCTCACGGGCATTGCACAGCGCGTGAAAAGGATCCATATGCAGGGTTGAACACCCCACAAGGAAGATCGGACAACCACTTCAGGGGACCATTAAGGCCCCAAGGATGTGCGGAACAGGTGCGGAACAGGCGCGGACGCACCTAGAGACCTACTTGCTCAAATAAGCGATCTCGGCCTTGAGGAAATTGATGATATCATCAGTATCCTCGATGCTGGTGCGCGATTTCTTCTGCGCCTCCCGCTGGGCCTGCATGCGAACAAGGTAGGTCTCACAGGCGCGCTTGCGCTCCGCCTTGCTGGTGATCCCCTTGAGCTTCAGCTTGATAAACCCAGAGGACAGAAAACGGACAGGTTTGGATACGGTCGCCATGCGATGAACGTGTACGGATATCAGAAAGAGCGTGCAAGTTAGGTCGAAAAGGCCGAATCAGCCCCCTTTTTCGGTCCGAGACCCTCGGCTTTCCCATGTTCGGCAACGTTTACTGACATCCAAATGACACATCCGCCGCGACCTCAACGGATAGTCCCGTAGTTTTGGTGGACCCTGCAAGACCGACCATGAAGAACCGTTCCCTGACCTTTCTGGCCCTTATCGCGCTCTTATTCAGCCTATCGGCACATGCCCAAGGCCCTGCGTACGTTCCCGGCGACCTGCTGGTGATGATGCGTCCCGGAACCTCGCCTTGGTCCGTAGTGGAAGGCTTGCGCAGCGTGAATGGGATCTCGACGGGCATTGATGTGGCGGAGGAGGTCAGTGCCCCGATGCGGGCCTGGTTGTTCCGCTTCGATGCCAACGCCATCGCTCAGGAGGCCATGCTTCGCGCCGCCTGGTCACACCCTTCGGTGCAGATGGCCCAGAACAACCATGTGGTGACCGAACGGCAGGTACCGAACGATGCGCAATATGCCCAGCAATGGCACCATCAGAACATCAACAGTGAGGCGGCCTGGGAGATCGGCACCGGAGGGGTAACGGCCACGGGTGACAGCATCGTGGTCTGCATCATCGAGGCCGCCGACCTGCCCCACCCTGACCTGATCGGTAATGCCTGGTTCAACCAGGGCGAGGTGGCAGGCAACGGGATCGACGATGATGCCAATGGTTACGTGGATGACCGACGCGGTTGGAACCCACCGGGCAATAACGACGCAGTGTATGGCGGCAGTCACGGCACCCAGGTGGCAGGCATGATCGGGGCCAAAGGCAACAATACCACGGGGGTCACCGGTGCGAACTGGAACGTGAAAATGATGGTGGTGAACTACGGGGGCACCTCCGAGGCGCAGGTGGTGGCCGCCTATACCTACCCCTTGGTCATGCGTCGCCTGTATACCAGTACCGGAGGCCAGAAGGGCGCCTTTGTAGTGGCCACGAACGCCAGCTGGGGTGTGGACGGTGGCAATCCGGCCAATTCCCCGATCTGGTGCGCCATGTACGATACCCTGGGTACCGCTGGGATCTTGAGCTGCGGCGCCACGGCCAATAACAATGTGAACGTGGACCAGGTCGGCGACCTGCCCACGGCCTGCCCGAGCGATTTCATGGTGAGCGTTACGGCGACCAATTCGGCGGACAACCGCACGTTCAGCGCCTATGGGCTCACGACCATCGACGTGGGCGCACCCGGTGACAATGTGCGCACCACCAGCCTTGGCGGCGGTTATGGCACCACCAGCGGGACCAGCTTCGCCAGCCCACTGACGGCCGGAGTGATCGGCTTGCTGTACAGCGCTCCCTGTCCCTCCCTGATGGCCTTGGTGCAGGCCGACCCAGCAGCCGGCGCGCTCTACATCCGGAACAAACTGTTCGAGGGAGTGGACCAGGTGGGCAACCTTGGCGGTCAGACCGTGACCGGTGGACGCATCAATGCTGGGACCAGCATGCAGCTGATCATGAACAACTGCTCGGCATGCGTTCCTCCCTTCGGCGGGAATGTGACGGCCACGGACGCAACGAGCGCTACGTTCAGTTGGAGCAACACCATTAGCGGCCCGTACACCATCCGGTATGGTATACAAGGTTCGGGGCAATGGACCGTGGTCCCCGACCTGGAGACCAATAGTTATATGGCCACCGATCTCGCAGCCTGCACCGCCTATGAGTTCCAAGTGGAAAGCGCGTGTGAGGAAGGCACCAGTGGTTTTGGACCAAGCACCGTGCTGGCCCCTGTGCTGGTGAGCACGCCCACCGTGAGCCTCGCGGGAGCCCCCCTGCGTTGCGCAGGCGAGGTGGCCCAGCTGACCAGCAGCGCTTCCAATGGGAACACCTGGAGCACCGGTGACCAAGGCCAGGTCCTGCAGGTGAGCGAGCCCGGCAGTTACTCCGTAACGGTAACGGGGCCGTGCAACACGGCGACCAGCACCCCCATTGCCGTGGACTTCGTTCCTGTGCCGTCCCCTGGCACGAATGACGTCACGATCCCCGGGCCCGGAACGGCCTCCCTGACCGCCTCTGGTGATAGCATTAGCTGGTGGTCAGCCGAGACCGGCGGGAACCTGCTCGGCAATGGAAGCCCCTGGCAGACCCCCATGCTGTTCGGAGGCGCGACCTTCTGGTGCAGCAACACGGTGGTCAGCCAGGGACCGGTCGTTTATGGTGCGCGTCCCGATCGCACGACCGCCGGCCAATACCACACCAACGGATCCTTTTGGCTGGTGTTCACGGCCAACGAGGCCTTCACCCTGCGCTCGGTGAAGGTGTTCGCCAACGGCGCGGGCAACAGGCCGATCGCATTGGTCAATATGCCCAGTGGCAGCGTGGTGACCCAAGCAAGTTATTCGATACCCGATGGCGAAAGCCGTGTGCAGCTCGATCTTTTGATACCCGGTCCCGGACAATACGGACTGCGCATAGCCAGCGGTGACCCGCAACTGTGGCGAGATGGTACGGCCAGCGGCCAATCCTTCCCCTACTCATTGGGAACGCTGGGCTCCATCACCGGGACCACCGCCACGGGCAGCAATGCCACTGCGCTCTATTACTTCTTCTACGATTGGGAAGTGGAACCGTTGCCGCTGGTCTGCACCGGCGAGCGTGTACCGGTGAACGTTGAACTGTTGACCACAGGCATGACCGAGAACGATGAGCTCGTTGGCGTTCATGCATATCCCAACCCAGCGGACCGCGATCTCTTCCTGGATGTGCGCGGTCCCTTGACAGGCCTGCGCCTGGAGGCCCGCATCACGGACAGTACCGGTCGCCTTGTGGCCCGGAAGCCCGTGGAGAACGGCCGCGCCACATTGACCACTGCCGATCTTGAGGAAGGCCTGTACACCTACCACATCATGCAAGGGAACGCCGAGGTGGGCAGGGGCACTTTCGTGGTGACCCATCTCTGGTAAGGCATCCAAGGACAGCGACGCCGAGGGTTCAACAGAGGTATCCGTGTTGGATACTTTTGCACGGATGAAGACCGCGTTCGTTTCCGCTTTGTCGGGCCTTTTTCTCGTGTTCCAGCTGCCCGCCTTGGCGCAAGGTCCGACCTATGTTCCCGGCGATGTGTTGGTGATGTTGGCACCGGGCCAAGCACCTTCTGCGTTGGTGAAGGACCTGCGCATGGTCGATGGTCGTCCTACGGGGATCTCCGTTGTGCGCGAGGTGAGCGCACCCATGCGCGCGTGGCTGCTGCATTTCGATGCCTCCTTGCAGCCCCAGGAGGTGATGTTGCGTGCCGTCCGCGGCCACCGCTCGGTGCAACTGGCGCAGAACAACCATCTGATCGAGGAGCGCACCGTGCCCGACGATGCCCAGTACGGCCAACAGTGGCACCACCAGAACATCAACAGTGAGGGGGCCTGGGAGATCAGTACCGGTGGGGTCACGGCAACGGGAGACACCATTGTGGTGTGCATCATCGAGAATGCCGACCTACCGCACTCCGACCTCATCGGCAATGCCTGGTTCAACCACGGTGAGGTGCCGGAAAATGGCCAGGATGATGACGTGAACGGATACGTGGACGACTTCCTTGGTTGGGACCCCGCGAGCGGGACCGACAATGTCTATGGTGGAAGCCATGGCACCCAGGTGGCCGGTATGATCGGGGCCAGCGGCAACAATGGCATAGGAGTGGTCGGTGCCAACTGGAACGTGAAGATGATGGTGGTGGACTATGCCAGCACACAGGAGGCCGCCGTGGTGGCCGCATATACCTATCCGTGGGTGATGCGCCGTTTGTACAATGAGACCAACGGTCAGAAGGGGGCCTTCGTGGTGGCGACCAATGCCAGTTGGGGCATCAATGGCGGCCAACCCGACGACTCGCCCCTCTGGTGTGCCATGTATGACTCGCTCGGCACCCAAGGCGTGCTGAGCTGCGGCGCGACGGCCAACAATAACGTGGACGTGGATGCCGTGGGTGACCTGCCCACAGCCTGCTCCAGTGAATACCTGATCAGCGTAACGGCCACCAACGTGGACGACGACCGCACCTTCAGCGCCTATGGCCTCACCACCATCGATGTGGGTGCGCCGGGTGATAATGTGCGCACCACCAGCCAGGGAGGTGGCTATGGCAACACCAGTGGCACAAGCTTCGCCAGCCCGCTGACGGCGGGGGTCATCGGGCTCCTGTACAGTGCACCGTGTGCATCCATGATGGCCTTGGTGCATAGCGACCCTGCTGCGGGTGCACAATACATGCGCGACAAGCTTTTCGAGGGCGTGGACCAGGTGGGCAACCTCGCCGGACAGACCGTGACCGGTGGACGCATCAATGCAGGTGCCAGCATGCAATTGATCATGGGCGCCTGTGGTGCCTGCCCCGGGGCGTACAACCTTTCGGTCGCCAGCCCCACGATCAGCGACGCCATCCTGACATGGAGCTCTCCGATCGCCACCACATTCGACCTGCGCTACAGGGCCATTGGCGACCCCGACTGGAACCTTGTGGAAGGCCTGCAGACCAGCACCTACACGCTCACTGACCTCACGATCTGCTCGGCTTACGAATATCAAGTGCGGCCCCTGTGCGACGAGGAAGGCACGGAGTTCGGGAACAGCTTCACGTGGACGAGCGAGGGCTGCTGCAACGCACCTCCGGGATTGGGACTGGGCTTTTACGGAGAGGACCTGGTGAACATCACCTGGATGCCGGTGCTTGCCGCCAATACCTACACGGTGCGATACCGCGAACAGGGCACCACGGACTGGACCGTGATCGATGGCATTACCGATACGTTCGTGGCCATTGAGGGACTGACCGGGTGCACTCCCTATGAGGTGCAGGCCAGCAGCCTCTGCACACAAGGTGAAGGAGCGTGGTCGGCATCACTCCAGGTCACCACCTTGGGCTGCGGTGCCTGCCTGGACCTTACCTATTGCACCTCCTCCGGGAGTGATTCCTCCGACGAGTGGATCGGCCAGGTATCCATTGGCACCCTCACCAATACGTCGGGCAACGATGGCGGCTACGGCGACTACACCGGACTGAGCACACCGCTGACCATCGGCAATACCTATGCGCTCAGCCTTACCCCGGCCTTCGGCTCGTTCGCGTTCAGCGAGACCTGGAGGGTGTTCATGGACATCGGCCAGGATGGCGAGATGGGCCCGGAGGACCTGTTGTTCGCGCCTTCAGCAGCCAGCAACACCACTGTCAATGGAAGTATCACCATACCAGCAGGTGCCACGCCCGGTGTCACGCGCATGCGGGTAGTGATGAAGTACAACACAGCTGTCGGAAGCGCTTGCGGTGCGTTCAACTATGGAGAGACCGAGGACTATTGCATGGAGCTCATCGACGGCAATGTGGGGGTAAACGAGGCATCGGCCGGGGTCGTGCGCGTGTTCCCCTCCCCTGCGGACCATGACCTGTACGTCGATATCACAGGAGTTGATGCGCAAAGCAACTGGCTGCTGACCGTGCTGGATGCCACCGGCCGCCAGGTGACCAGCAGGCCCGTTCAGAACGGCAGGGCCACGCTCTCCACCGCAGCACTCGCTGAAGGACCGTACGTGTACCGGATAGCGAACGGCACCAACGAACTGGCACGCGGCAGGTTCCTGGTGGTGCACGGACGATGAGCCACGCCACAGCGACTGCGTAGCTTGCGCCCATGCGCCCGCTCTCGGTCGTCATCATCACCTTCAACGAGGAACGCAATCTCGCCCGCTGTCTTGCTTCGGTGCGCGATGTGGCGGACGACATCGTGGTGCTCGACTCCTTCAGCACCGACCGCACCGAGGCCATCGCCAGTGAACACGGGGCGCGTTTCATCCAGCACGCCTTCGATGGCCATATCGAGCAGAAGAACAGGGCCATCACCCATGCAAAGCACCCCTTCGTGCTTTCGCTGGATGCCGATGAAGCGCTCGACGAAGTACTGGCGCACGCCATCCGTAAGGCCAAGGGCGAAGAGGCGCACGGCTACACCATGAACCGCCTGACCAATTACTGCGGCACCTGGGTGCGCCACGGCGGTTGGTATCCCGATGTGAAGCTGCGTTTGTGGGACAGCCGCAAGGGCCGCTGGACCGGGCTGAACCCACACGACCGCTACGAGCTCGAAGCAGGGTCCGTTATCAAGCACCTGCCCGGAGACCTGTTGCACTACAGCTATTACACGCTGAACGACCACTTGAAACAGGTGAACTACTTCACCGACATCATGGCCCGCGAGCTTCACGGAAAAGGCCGCAACGCCTCGTACGTGAAACTGCTCCTGAGCCCGTTGGCCAAGTTCATCGGCGATTACGTGTTCCGCGGCGGGTTCCGCGATGGCTGGCATGGCTTCGTGATCGCCATGATCAGTGCTCACGCCACCTTCCTGAAGTACGCGAAGCTGCGCGAACTCAACAGGGCATGAACGCACCACGCACCATCCTGCTCAGCCGCACGGACAGCATCGGCGATGTGATGCTCACACTGCCCATGGCCGGGCTGCTGAAGGAACGCTTCCCGGGCGTCCGCATCGTTTTCCTGGGGCGCGGATACACGGCTCCGGTCCTGCGCTGCTGTGTTCACGTGGATGAGGTGTTGACCCTGGAAGAGCTCAAAGCCCTGAGCGACAATGCCGCCATGGAAGTTCTGAGGAACGCGAGAGCGGATGCGGTCGTACACGTGTTCCCGCAACGCACCGTGGCGCAGTGGTGCAGCAAGGCAGGCATTCCCCGGCGCATTGGCACCAGCCATCGTTGGTGGCACTGGCTCACCTGCAATGAGCGTGTGTCGTTCAGTCGGAGACGCAGCGAGCTGCACGAGGCCCAGCTGAACATCAAATTACTGCAGCCGTTCGGCATCACCGGTATCCCGGAGCTTGGTCCACTCGCACAACGATCGGGGTTCGCAGCACCACCTCCCGATGTTGTGGTCAAGGGCTTCCTACGGAATGACAGGCGCAACATCATTCTGCACCCGCTGTCCAAGGGCAGCGCGGTGGAATGGGGCATGGACCACTTCTCGGCGCTGATCCACCTTCTGGACCCACGGCGGTACCATGTCATCATCACCGGCACGGAACACGAGGCTGCTCGCTATCGCAGCGAACTGCCTCTGAATTCAGCGCATGTGACCGATGCTGGTGGCAAGCTCGGACTTGACCGATTGATCCAGCTCATCGGCGCCTGCGATGCCCTGGTGGCGGCGAGCACCGGCCCCTTGCATATTGCGGCTGCATGCGGCATCCGCGCCATCGGCTTGTACTCACCCAAGCGACCCATCCACCCCGGACGCTGGGCGCCCATCGGCAAAGGGGCGGTCTCCCTGGTGGCCGAAGGAGCGGACCCGGAAGGCGATCCGCTCATGCACATTCGCGCCATCACACCGCAGCAGGTGCTGGCACAGCTGGAGGCGTGACGCCATTCCGTGGCGAAGCGAACACGAGCAGGGTATAGTACAGCGCGAACACAGTGGCACCCGCCTGGGTCTCGATCGTATCGTCGGTGAGACATGAGATGCCGAACACCACCGCCCACCCGATGAACAGGGGGTCGCGCCAGGCACCCATGCGCCAAGCGGGCCACCACCAGCTGAACAACGACCACAACAGGCCCAACGCTCCGAAACTGATCAACAGGGTGAGGTACTCATTGTGCGCGCGCAACCGCCATTCGGGCGCCAGGTCCGAACCCATCGCGATGTATTGCGCATCGAAGGCCCGCTGGGTGTCGCCGGTGCCCACACCCAACACCCAATGATCACGCGCGATGGCCAGGCCGGTCCGCCAGAACTCCAACCGCATGGCCACGGAATGTCCACTGGCCAGGCCTTTGTCGCCATACACCTGCAGCTCGAAGAGGACCTCTTCCAAGCGTTCACGCAACACGCTCCGTTGTCCTTCCAGATGGTCGGGCACACCGTGCTCGATGGCCCGCACGTCCGCTTCTGAAAGGGCCATCACGCCAACACTGTCCTTCGTAAGTCCCTTGCTGGCCATGTAGCGCACGGCCGTGCTCCACATCGGATGGCCACGGTCATCCGGCGTATCAAGCGATCGCTCGCTGCGTTGCAGCCATGTGCGTCGCAATTCATTCCAGGCAATGTGCGTCCACACGTAATGACCGTTCACCTGCTGCGGGTCGCGCAGGTCATGCGTATAGGGTTCGCCGCCCGCGCTGCGGGGAAAGCGTGCATGAAGGTCCTGCGGTGGCGGTGCGGTGCGCGCCCTCAGCTCACGCACCAAGGGCAGCAGGACCATCAGGGGCAGCACCACCATGCCTGTACGCAACGACCAGCATAACACCGGGTGCAACCGCATCGATCGGCGCCAGATCATGACACCGCAGATCAACAAGAGGATGAAGTAGCCCTGGATGCTTCCCAGGCGATTGATGAAATACAGGCACCACGCCATGGCGAGCAGCTCTGCCACCCTCTCCCAGCGCGCGGCCTGGCGCAAGTCCCACACGAAGACCACAATGGCCAGGCACAACAAGAGCACCAGTCGAATATGGCTGATGAACATGGAGAGCGAACGATAGTCTCCCGGTCCAGCGCCACTGAACAATGCGCAGAACAACGCACTGGTCACCGCGCTCCAGGCACCGAACAGCATCACCGTGCGGAACTCACGACGGCCTAATGCGGGCGAGCCTGCCAGCACCACACCGAACGTGAGCAAAGGCAGCAGGATGCGCACGAGGCCGGTTCCCCAATGCAGGTCTTCCGTCCATAACAGGCCAAGCATATGCAGGCCCAGGAACGAGAGGAACACGGCAGAAGGCGCGGAAAGGAACCCCTTCCGGAACCGTGCCCGCAGATCACCACGCACTGCTCCCTCAACCAGCCAATTGAGCACCAGCAGCATCTGGGCCATGCTGAGGAACGCCGTGCTCCACGGCAGGAAGACCGCACATAACACCAATGCGACCACATGAATGGCGCGAAAAGGTGCGGCGTTCAGCAGCGCCAGGTTCATCGGCGCGCGGTGGCCTATTTACGTCCAGCGCTGCCGGCAAGCACGGTACTGTACTCGTTGCTGTTCAGCAGTTCGATGGCACGGCGGATCACCGGATCGGTGCCCATGGAAGCCTTGGCGCGACCGGTCTGGTAGTAGTAACGCGACACCAGCTCGTTGCGCAACACCTCCTCGATGTCGCTGCGGAACATCCGAAGCTCCTCAGTACGATCGGGTGTCAGCTCCTTGCGAAGCGCCTCAAGCTGGGTCTTGGCGTGATCGTAGTAGCGTTCACGCTTGGCTTTTTCCTCCAGCGCCTTCAGAGCCTCCATCGTCTCCGTATCGTAGGTGAACTCCTTGTCCTTCACATGGTCCACGAACGCGTTGTACAGCTCATCGGTGATGGCGAACTGCTCGGCACTGGGGATCTCGGGGTGATCAAGGCGATAGCGGGTGGCGAAATCGAAGAAGAGGTCCTCGCTGTACAGGCCACCAACGACCTTGGCCAATTCGGGGTCCTCCACAGCCACATCGGGCAGAATGCCACGCCCATCGAACACCGGCCGACCATTGCGGGTCTTGAACTCGGCGATCGCATCCTCCTTGACCTCAATGGCCTTGCCACTGCTGTCGCGGTGCGCATAGTCCAGCTTCTGGATGCACCGGCCGCTGGGGATGTAGTACTTCGCCACGGTCACTTTCAGCTTGCTGTTATAGTACAGGTCGCGGGTCTGTTGCACCAAACCCTTGCCGAAGGTGCGCTCACCCACCACCACGGCGCGGTCCAGGTCCTGCAGGGCACCGCTCACGATCTCGCTGGCCGATGCCGAACCGCGGTCCACCAGCACCACGAGCGGGATCTCCGCGTCCAGCGGTTCGCTCAGGGTCTTGTAGGTCTTGTCCCATTCGGCAATGCGCCCCTTGGTCTCCACCACCAGCTGGTTCTTGGGCACGAAGAGGTTCACGATGTTCACCGCTTCCCGTAACAGGCCGCCTCCATTGCCGCGCAGGTCGAGAACGATCTTCTTCGCGCCCTGGTCCTTCAGCTCCTTGACCGCATTACGTACCTCCTGGCCCGCGGTCTGCGTGAAGCTGTTGAGCTTCAGATAGCCAACGCCATTGGCCGTATCGATCATGCCTTTGTACGGGACATCGGGGATCTTGATCTCTTCTCGCACAAGGCTGTGGGTCGTCTCTACACCGTTGCGACGCGTGATCACCTTCACCGTGCTTCCGGCCTGACCTTTGAGCAGCTTGCTCACCTCATCGGTCTCCATGGAGGTGATCTTCCGCCCGTCCACTTCCACGATCACATCACCGGCCCAAATGCCGGCCTTCATCGCCGGATAGTTCTCGTAGGGTTCGCTCACCACCACGGTCTCTCCTTTGCGCTTGATCAACGCACCGATGCCCCCATACTGGCCGGTGGTCATGAAGCGGTAATCCTCCATGTCGCTCTCCGGGATGTACTGGGTGTATGGGTCCAGCGAGGAGAGCATGGCATCGATGCCCGTCTTCATCAACTGGCCGGGCTGGGTATCATCCACATAGTAGATGTTCAGCTCCTTGTACAGTTCGGTGAAGATCTCCAGGTTCTTGCTGATCTCGAAGTAGTTGTCGCCGGCCGCAATGGTGACGGCACCGCCGGCCACGATCGATGCGCCCAGGATCCAATTGCGCCAGCGGGGCCCGCGGCGTGAGGTTGAATTATCCATGCTGATGAGGGTCTTCCGGAACGGGGTCGTAGCCATGCCCGCCCCACGGGTTACAAGATAGGAAGCGCTTGAGGGTGAGCCAGCCGCCTTTGAACGCACCGTGGCGCCGGAGGGCTGTGAGGCCGTATTCGGAACAAGTGGGCGTGTACCGGCAGGCGCCCGGCAACAGCGGCGAAATGGTGTATTGGTAGATCCTTACCAACACGATCAATGGCCATGCCAGGATCTTACCCATGCTTCTCCATCCAACGGTCCAGGCACCGGGTTATTTTCATTTGGGTCTCGGGCAGGTCCACGGTTGCGCGGCCCTGATAAATGAACAGCCAGGCGCACTGGCGGTCCGCAGCAGCGAGCCGGTCCAAATACCGGGCCTTGTTCAAGCGATACACCTCGCGCATCAACCGTTTCATGCGATTGCGGTCCACGGCGTGGCGCAGGTGACGGCGCGGCACGGAGAAGGCCACCTGGGCACGGGCCACCGTGGGCAGTGCCATCACCTTGCCCACCAGGCGGAACGGAGCATCGTTAACGGCCTGTCCGGTGGTGAACACCTCCTGGATGCGCAACCTGCCACAGAGGTGCTCATGTTTGCGGAAGGTGGTACGGGTCATGGGCCTATTTGTCCGATCGGGGTGCGACAGCGGGCCATGACCCCACAACGGTGGGGCTCCAACACCGACGTCACTTCTTTTTCGCCTGCTGCTTGATGAACAGCTCCATGGCCCCGGTCATGCTGGGCGCCTCGGGCAACGGGGCCTGCAGGTCCAGCCGGAACCCATTGTCCACCACGGCCTTTGCGGTGGTGGGGCCGAACGCGGCGATGAACACCCCGTTCTGCTTGAACTTGGGGAAGTTCTTCTTCAGGCTCTCGATCCCGCCGGGACTGAAGAACACCAACATGTCGTAGTTCAGCGTCTTGATGTCGCTGAGGTCGCTGGCCACGGTCCGGTAGAACACCGCGTTGGTGTACTTCACACCGGCCTTATCCAACGAGGCGGGGATCTCCCCCTTCTGGATATCACTGCACGGCACGAGGTACTTCTCCTCCTTGTGCTTCTTGATCACATCGACCAGGTCGGCGAAGGATTGCTTGCCAATGAACACCTTGCGCTTGCGGTACACGATGTATTTCTGCACATAGTAAGCAACGCTCTCGCTCACGCAGAAATACTTCATGGTCTCCGGCACGGTAAGGCGCAGTTCCTTGCACATGCGGAAGAAGTGGTCCACGGCATTGCGGCTCGTGAGGACGATGGCCGTATGGTCCAGGATGTTGATACGCTCCTGCCGGAAATCCTGGCCGGCAACGGCCTCCACCTGGATGAACGGACGGAAATCGATCTTCAACGCGTATTTCCTGGCCAGCTCATGGTACGGCGATCTCTCGTCCGTGGGCGCAGGTTGCGAAACAAGGATGGTCTTGATCTTCAAGGCCGATCGGCTTAGGGTTGAGGTGTTCCGGTGAGCGCTTGCCGAAGGGCACCGATCGTAAGCAGGACAGGCAGGATCTCGGCGGCGCAAAAGTAAACAATTATGTACCTGACGGGGACACCCTCACCCACCCCGATCCAGGTGCCGCGCACCCAGCGATAGAGCAGCATGAAACCCACGACGGCCAACCCCAGCGGGGCCATGTAAGGACGGTACTCCGCACGGTAGGCCATGAGCACCGCCACCGGCAACAGGACCGATCCGGCCAGGATGAACAAGAGCAGGCCGGTATACAGGTGCTCGGCCACGCCACGATCAACTCGGAACAGCGCGGCCACCGATCGCAACAGCAACAACTGGAACAGCACCGCCCCCGCCACCAGGCCGAGCAGGGGCAGAAAACCCACTCCCTGCGCCAGGCCCCGCCAATGCAAGTATTGCCAAGCGAACAGGCCGATGACACAGAGGGCCATGAACAGCATGGCCAGGAATCCCCGCTCCTGCAGGTCGAACTCCTCGCGCATGGCCTGCTTGCCCAACCGCATACGGAACATGGCCTGCCCGAACAGGCGCCATTTGCCCGACGAGCCCGCATTGATCAGCGCCAGTAGGATGAACAAGCCCAACAACAAGGCTGTTACCCATTCGGCGTTCAATGGATCGGACGCACGCAGATGGTCAGTGGCTTCAGCCGTTCCCATGGCCGCAAAAGTAGATGCCCGGCCTCCGCGCCACCGGGCCTTGTTAATTTTGCACCCCCTTGCGGTCCGCATCAGCGCGGACCATACGCACCATGAGCACCACCACAGCACCGAAAAAAGCCGCCACCGACCTGTTCCAGAGCCACGACCACTATCTGGTGGACGAGCTCTTCACCGAAGAGCACAAGCTGATCCGCGAAACGGCGCGCAAACATGTAAGCACGCACCTCAAGCCCATCATCGAGGAGCGCTTCGAGAACGCCAGCTTCAGCAAGGACATCATTCCCGGCCTGGCGGAGATCGGCGCGTTCGGGCCTTTTGTTCCGGAGGAATACGGCGGCCCCGGCCTGGACCAGATCAGCTACGGCCTGATCATGCAGGAGATCGAGCGTTGCGATAGCGGCTTGCGCAGCCTGTGCAGCGTGCAGGGTTCGCTCGCCATGTACCCCATCTGGAAGTACGGCAGCGAAGAGCAGAAGAAAAAGTGGTTGCCCGACATGGTGCAAGGGAAGAAGATCGGCTGCTTCGGCCTTACCGAACCCGACTTCGGCAGCAACCCCAGCGGCATGGTCACCACCTTCAAGGACATGGGCGACCACTACCTGCTGAACGGCGCCAAGATGTGGATCAGCAACGCACCCTTCGCGGATCTGGCCATCGTGTGGGCCAAGGCGGAGAACACGGAGGGTCGCATCCACGGCCTCATCGTGGAGCGCGGCATGGAAGGCTTCACCACCCCCACCACGCACGGAAAGCTGAGCCTCCGTGCCAGCCCTACCGGTGAACTGGTGTTCGATAACGTGAAAGTGCCCAAGGGCAACCTGCTGCCCGGCAAGAGCGGATTGGGGGCCCCCATGGGCTGCCTGGACAGTGCCCGCTATGGCATTGCCTGGGGTACGCTGGGCGTGGCCATGGAGTGCTACGATACCGCCCTGCGCTATGCCAAACAGCGCATCCAGTTCGGCAAACCCATCGCAGCCTTCCAGCTCACCCAGAAGAAGCTGGCAGAGATGATCACCGAGATCACCAAGGCCCAACTGCTCACCTGGCGTCTGGGCGTGCTGCGCAACGAAGGACGCGCCACCACCCAGCAGATCAGCATCGCCAAGCGCAACAACGTACACCTGGCACTCACCGTGGCCCGCGAAGCACGTCAGATCCTGGGCGGCATGGGCATCACCAACGAGTACCCCATCATGCGCCACATGATGAACCTGGAAAGCGTGGTGACCTACGAAGGCACCCACGACATCCACCTGCTGATCACGGGCGCCGACATCACGGGCATCCAGGCGTTCAAGTAGGACCGATACCCGCTGCATTCCCTACTGAGGGCCTCCCAACAGAGGCCCTCAGTACTATCCAGCATTTCCGCTGGATAACTTGCTCGCAGCACCATGGAACCGATCGAACTTACCAACGCACAGCAGCTTCCGTTCAACCCGCTCTGGTTCGCGCTTGCTTTCCCGTTGTTCTGGTGCTCGATATCCTATGTCATCAGCAGAATGAGCGGTTGGGGAGAAATGCATGCACGGTATGGCGGCCCGACAGCGACGGCCCCTCCAGGAAGGTCTTTCCGGTCCGGACATATCGGCATTGCACGGTACAAGGGGTGCTCAACATCGCCCATGACCAATTCGGCCTGTACCTGTCCATGATGGTGCTTTTCCGGGTCGGACATCCGCCACTGTTCATCCCGTGGGGCGAGGTCGGAAACGTGACGAAGAAGAAGGTATTCCCGAGCGATCGGGTGGGCTTTTCGGTCGGTCACCCTGTGATCACAACGCTGGACCTGCCGCTTGCCGCCGTGAAAGGGAGCCTGCTCGACCGCGGATAACCCTCATCGGCGATCTCCCGATCGCGTCAACACCATGCAAAGCCTCAGTCCTCGCTGACAATGACCGGTCCGTCCGCCACAACCCGCAGATCATGCCGCACCTTCATGGTGCCGGTGCCGTTGACGAAGGTGATGCTGCCCACGGGGCCATCGTAGCGGCGGCCGGGGCGCTGCTCCTCGGATTCCAGCACCACATCGAACACCACCTTGCGGTTCATGCGTTCGGCCTTGGGGGTGTTCAGGGCGTTACGGGTGTCCACCTCCACCTCCTTCGGCAGGTGGCCGGGCTTCATGAAGACCAGGCGTGCCTTGGAGTTCACCGGGACCGTGAAAGCGAAGCGGCCATTTAACTCCAGTTCGGCATAGAGGCAGTGCTCGCCCTCCAGCTCAACGACCAGCACGGCATCGTTCATATGGGCGTCGGTGACGTGCAACCAGCCGGTGATGAGGACCTCGTCACGGACGACGGCCGGTGCCGGGGTGCCGAAAAGGGACAAACCGATGAGCGCACAAAGAGCGGTGAGAAGGGCTGCTTCGCAGGAGAGGGAGATGCGCTTTTCCATGATGCAGGTGTTCGTGGTATCCGGCACAAAAGTCCGGACAGCACACAGGCGTCTGCAATACCCACATGTGGGGGAAATGATGGCGAGGCCGCTCAGACCCAGCGCCGGTCGATGGCGTACTTGACCAACCCGGCAACGCTGCGTACATTGAGCTTGGTCATCAGGTGCTTGCGGTGCGTCTTCACCGTGTCCTCACTGATGAACAAGACCGCGGCGATCTCTCCGTTCGTGCGTTCCATCGCCACCAGCCGGATGATCTCCCGCTCCCGGGCGGTGAGGCCGATGTACTCACCATCCATCCGCTTCTCCGTATAGGCATAGCCCGCATCCACATTGCGCTGGGCCGCTTCGCTCAGGTAGCGCTTGCCGCTCATTACCGTGCGAATGGCAAGGACCAGCTCTTCGCGCGGACCTCCTTTCACCAGATAACCACTTGCCCCTTCGATGAGCATGCTGTTCACATACTCGATCTCCGTGAGGGAGGAATGGGCCAACATGCGCACCTGCGGGAACTGTTTGCGTATGGCGCGGGCGGTATCTATGCCGTCCATTCCCGGTAACGAGACCTCCAAAAGGACCAGGTCCATAGGTGTGGTCGCCAACAGTTCGAGCACCCGGTTACCCGTGCTGGCATGAGCGACCACATGGATGTCGTCGCGATCGGACAAGCGCACGCGCAAGCCATCGCATACCAGTTCCAATGCGTCGGCCACCATGATCCGCAACGGCGGCTTTCGTTCTTCCACAACCCGAATATCGCAAGAACCCGGGTGAATTAACTGTCGCGAACATCGCGATATGCCAACGCAGAACAAACCAGGACCGCTCTGCCAACCGATGATCCGCCGTTGGACATGCCGATATTTGCCGCCCAATCCGATCCACCATGACCAAGGCCCGTATGAAGAGCGCCATTGCCCAGCCGCAATGGACCACGGTGAAGGAATTCGAGGACATCACGTACCGCAAGAGCGGCGGCGTGGCGCGGATCGCCTTCAACCGGCCCGAGGTACGCAATGCGTTCAGGCCGCACACCGTGGGCGAGCTGCTTCAGGCATTCCACGATGCGCACCAGGACACCAGCATCGGTGTGGTGCTCTTCAGCGCCGAAGGGCCCAGCACCAAGGACGGAGGCTGGGCATTCTGTAGCGGCGGCGACCAACGGGCCCGCGGTCACCAAGGCTATGTGGACGACAACGGCATGCCGCGCCTGAACATTCTGGAGGTACAACGCCTGATCCGCTTCATGCCCAAGGTGGTGATCGCCGTGGTTCCCGGATGGTGCGTGGGCGGGGGGCACAGCCTGCATGTGGTGTGCGACCTCACGCTCGCGAGCAAGGAGCACGCTGTGTTCAAGCAGACCGATGCCGATGTGACCAGCTTCGATGGCGGTTACGGCAGCGCCTACCTCGCCAAGATGGTGGGCCAGAAGCGCGCCCGTGAGATCTTCTTCCTGGGCCGCGACATCGATGCGCAACGCGCCTACGAGATGGGCATGGTGAACGCGGTCATTCCCCATGCGGACTTGGAAGCGACCGCTTGGGAATGGGCACAGGAGATCCTCGCCAAGTCACCCACATCCATCAAGATGTTGAAGTTCGCCTTCAACCTTACGGACGATGGCATGGTAGGCCAGCAGGTCTTTGCAGGTGAGGCGACCCGTTTGGCCTACATGACCGAAGAAGCCAAGGAAGGACGCAATGCTTTCCTTGAGAAACGCAAGCCTGATTTCTCGAGCATCAAGTGGATCCCGTAGTCGGGAAGCGCGCACTGCGGCGTTGGACCAACGGGTTGGTGTTCAAGTTCGGCCCCTTGGTCGAAAACATGTCCATGAATACTGGCAACCATGGCCGGATCGCTTTTCTTGGACCTATGTCCGGGAGTATTCCCGTACCGTGGAGCTGGCACCACACTATAAACAGGGCGACACCGAAAAGCCTTATGAGTAGGGCGTAACCTATACCCGAATATCATGGAGTGGTACCTGAAAGCTCTTAAGAACTATGTAGGATTCACTGGGCGTTCGCGTCGGAAAGAGTTCTGGATGTTCGTCCTTTTCAACTTGATATTCTCCATCGCTGCGGCGGTCTTGGACAATGTAGCAGGACTAGCCGACCCCATGATCGGGTATGGACCGATCTATGGTCTATATGCACTTGCTGTCCTGTTACCAAGCTTGGGAGTTGCCGTTCGCCGCTTACATGATGTGGGCAAGAGCGGGTGGTTCATTCTTATCGCCTTCATCCCACTGATCGGTGCCATTTGGCTGATCGTGCTTTATGCCAGGGATGGAGAACCCGGAGCCAACAAGTATGGAATCAACCCGAAGGATGGCATTGTAGGCTGAACACACGTTCAGGAGCTGTTCAAGAGCGGCTTCGCGGTGCGAAGTCGCTCTTTTTCGTTCGCGGAGATCTACCGCACTTCGGAACCAGACCTGGTCTCCACTTTGGGTTGTACAAAGACCAATTTTCCATTTGCATCTTCAGCCATCAGCACCATGCCTTGGCTCTCCACACCACGCATCTTCCGGGGCTCCAGATTGGCCACTAACACCACCTGCTGGCCGGACAATTCCTCCGGAGTGTAATGCATCGCGATGCCGCTGACAACGGTGCGTGGCTGTGCTTCACCGATATCGATGGACAGCTTCAACAGCTTGTCCGCCTTGGGCACTTTTTCTGCGGCGGTGATCGTACCTACACGCAGATCCAACTTGGCGAAATCGTCGAATGTGATGTTCGGCTTATTTGGTTGGACCGTGGGGAGTTGAGGTCCTGAGGAGTTGGTTTCTTCCAAAGGCGCGCTGGCATGCAAACGAGCCACCTCGGCCTGGATCTCCTCGTCGGTGATGGGCTTGAAGAGGTGCTCGGGCTTGCCCAGCTCCTGGCCTTCGCCGATGAGGTCGCTGCGGAAGGCCTCGCTCCACGGCAGCACACCGATGCCCAGCATGCGGCGCAGCTTGGCGGTGGTGTGTGGCAGGAAGGGTTCCAGGACGATGCTGAGCACCGCTGCCACGTTCAGGCTGTTGGCGAGGATGGTGCGCGTGCGCTCCGGGTCGGTCTTCTCCAGCTTCCACGGCTCGCTGTCGCTGAGGTACTTGTTACCTGCACGGGCCACGTTCATGGCGCTGCTCAGCGCATCGCGCAGTCGGAAGTGGTCGATGTGTTTCGCCACTTCTTCCACACTGCCATGCACGGCGCTCCAGAGCGCGATGTCCTGATCGAGCTTGTCGCCAGCAGCAGGCGCCTTGCCATCATAGTACTTGTGGCACAGCACGAACACGCGCTGCACGAAGTTGCCCACGATGGATACCAGCTCACTGTTGTTCTTGTCCTGGAAATCCTTCCACGTGAACTCGCTGTCCTTCTGCTCGGGGATGATGGTGGCCAGGCAGTAGCGCAGTTCATCCTGCCGATCAGGCCAGCGCTCCAGATACTCGTGCAGCCAAACGGCCCAGTTGCGGCTGGTGCTGATCTTCCGCCCTTCGAGGTTGAGGAACTCGTTGGCCGGCACGTTCTGCGGCAGCACATAACCGCCGTGCAGCTTCAGCAGGATCGGGAAGATGATCGCGTGGAAGACGATGTTGTCCTTGCCGATGAAGTGGATCAAGCGAGTGTCATCCGCCTTCCACCACTTTTCCCAATCGGTTGGCTGTCCCTGAGCCTGTCGAAGGGCGGCCCAGCGCTTTTTGGCGCTGATGTAGCCGATGGGTGCGTCGAGCCACACATACAGCACCTTGCCTTCCGCACCCGGCAGCGGCACAGGCACGCCCCAGTCGAGGTCGCGCGTCATGGCGCGCGGACGCAGGCCGTCCTTCAGCCAGCTGTTGCACTGGCCCAGCACGCTCGCCTTCCACTCCTTGGGGTCGTGGTGCTGAAAGGGCCCTGAGCCTGTCGAAGGGCCATCGAGCACACCGGTGTTGATCCAGGTGTCCACCCATTGCTGGGCCTCGTCCATCTTCAGGTACCAGTGCTGCGTGGGCTTCAGCACGGGCTTGGCGCCGCTGAGGGTGCTGCGCGGATCGATCAGGTCCTTGGGGCTGAGCGCGCTGCCGCACTTCTCGCACTGGTCGCCGTAGGCATCCGTGTTGCCGCAGCTGGGGCAGGTGCCCATGATGTAGCGGTCGGCCAGGAACTGCTTCGCCTCGGCGTCGTAGTACTGCTGCTCCTCCTGCACGCTGAAGGCGCCGTTCTCCAGCAGCTTCAGGAAGAAGCCCTGCGAGGTCTCGCGGTGCAGGTCGCTGCTGGTGCGGTCGTAGATGTCGAAGTGGATGCCGAAGTCCTGGAAGGCCTGGCCCATCAGGGCGTGGTACTTGTCCACGATGGCGCGTGGCGTGGTGCCCTCCTTCATCGCGCGGATGGTGATGGCCGCGCCGTGCTCATCGCTGCCACAGATGAAGAGCACCTCCTTGCCCCGTTGGCGCAGGTTGCGCACGTAGATGTCCGCAGGCAGGTATGCACCGGCGATGTGGCCGATGTGCAGGGGGCCGTTGGCGTAGGGCAGGGCGGCGGTGACGGTATGGCGGGCGGGGGACTTCACGGGGTCTGGCGCTTCGGAGCGCGAAGGTACCGAAGCGCACCGGGAGACACAGGCAGCGTGCTTGGCGAAGGCCAGGCGCCACCCTTATCTTGGCCGTGATGAGCGCATGCGGGACCAACTATCCAGGCCAAGGGAAGAGTTGCGCATATCCACCCATCTCCGGGGTGATATGCGAAACAGGTGCGTATATCTACAGTTAGTGGCAAGTTTAACAGACCCTGCAAACACGTAAAAACAATGAAAGAAACGATACTGAATTTCCAATACCAATACAGTAAATTATTTAACCTTGGACTTAATAGAAAAAAGTTTGAAATAATAAAAACCGAAGACAAATTGTTTGCAATGAATACCTCAAAAAATACATTTATTGCTTTGTTATTTACATTTTTTGCAAGTGGACACCTTTTTTCAGGCTTAATAGTTGGAGCTACTTCGACTGACAAACTTGGTGCAGACTTCTATTTAATTTTTTTTCTATTATTTGTTGTTGGACTTATTGGGTTTCGACAGTTTTTATGGTTAGTAAACGGGCGACAAGAAATGACAATAGAAAATGGGACTTTGACGCTTATTAAAAAAGGGACATTTTTAACAAAACCAAATTCTTATTCATTTGACAAAGTTGAAAATATAAGGCAAGCATTTGACGAAGACAATTTATCTCTATTTGACAAAATTCAAAAAAATATATCTGTAAATCGAAAAGTGATTTTTGGACACATTTACGGACAAGTGCTATTTGACTATAATCAGCAGACTGTAAAGATTTTCTGTGACTTGGACAAAAACGAACGACTAAAACTAATTGACGAAATGAATAAACAAAAATAAAACCAGCCACTAACATCGGTTTGGCAATATGGCGGCTGAAGTGCTTCTATGAAGCATTTGTGCAAGGTTCAACAGCAGTAATTCTATTGAACTTTTGTGCTAAATTTCCGCCACATCGCCAAGCCGAAAAACGTTAGTGAAGTTCAAGGGGCAAGTGCACCCACCCGTCACCCGGTATGCACAAGACTGCTGACCTTCGCCCCATGTCCGTGTCGATCCCGCCTTCCCTCCGTCCCGGTGACACCATCGCCATCATCCCCACTGCGCGCGCCATCACGGTGGAGGAGTTGCGCGACGGTATTGCGCTGGCCGAAAGCTGGGGCCTGAAGGTGAGGCTGGGCGCAGGTATCGGCCGCAAGCATTTCCAGCAGGCCGGCACTGCCGAGGAGCGCGCCGCAGATCTGCAGTCCGCCCTGAACGACCCCGCTGTCCGTGCCATCTGGTGCGCCCGTGGCGGCTACGGCACCGTGCACCTGCTCGACCATCTGGACCTTTCCGCCCTGCGCCGCGACCCGAAGTGGATCGTGGGCTTCAGTGACATTACCGTGCTGCACAACGCGCTGCACAACATCGGCATCGCCAGCCTGCACGCGCAGATGCCCTTCAATATCGGAGCGAAGACGGAGGAGAGCAGGGAAAGCTTGCGGAGAGCCTTGTTCGGGGAGGAGTGGCGAGTAACGAGTGGCGAGTGGCGAGTGGCGAGTGCTGAGGGGCTTTCACTCGCTACTCGCCACTCATTACTCGCCACTCAGCGCGCCGGCACGTGCGAAGGCGTATTGATCGGCGGCAACCTCTCCCTGTTGTACGCCCTGCGCGGCACGCCGTATGACATCGATCCGCGCGGCAAGATCCTCTTCATCGAGGACCTGGACGAGCTGCTCTACCACGTGGACCGCATGGTACAGAACCTGCGGCTGGCGGGCTGGTTCAAGGACCTGGCGGGTTTGATCGTAGGCGGCATGAGCGACATGCGCGACAAGAACCCGAACGACCCGTTCGGCAAGACCGCTGAGCAGATCATCGCCGATGCCCTGGGCGATACCAGGTACCCTGTGTGCTTCGACTTCCCGGCCGGGCACATCGACGATAACCGGGCGTTGGTGTTCGGCCAAAAGGTGCGGCTCACGGTGACCACAGAACAAGTAGGTCGACCCGGTGGGTCGACGCTACAGATGCGGATCTGAACCGTTGGCGCTTTGCCGACTAGTTCCGTTCGAATTTGTTGTAACCGGCAGGGATCTCGAACAGGGCAGGCTTTTGCACGCCCTTGGTCACCTTGGTCACTTCCAGTCGGCTCACTTCGGCGCCGTCCATCTTCTGTTCAATGCCCAGCATGGGGAACACACCCTTGTTGTCCTTCACCTGCAGGAAGAACACGGCCTGTTCATCCTTGCGGTTCAGGGTCTCCAGCAGGGGAATGAAGAAGGAGAACTCGTCCGCGGCCACCCAGTAGGTGATCTGGCGGTCCTCCTTGGGGCTTTTCACCACCCACTTCTCGCACTTGTACCCGGCGATATCCTTGAGGTCGGCGGTCTTTTGCACCTGCACCTCCACATCCTTGGGCAGGCGCATGTTGGGCACATCCATGTACAGTTTGCGTTCCGGGCTGATGGCCGTAACGGTCTTGTCGCGCGTGTCCACGAGCATGATGCCCTGCACTTCGCCCCGGGCGCTGATCTCCTCGATGCGGATCCGCTCGCCCTTGACGTAGTAGCGGTAGGTGGTGATCACCGGACCGGTGGTCTTGGTGAACTCGATGATGCCCTCGAACGGTTGGGCAAAAAGGGCCGTGGCGCTCACCATCAACGTGAGGGCCAGGAGGCTGAATGAACGGAGAATGGCGCGCATGTTCACGATCTGTTCCGAGGGTGTGGACGGAAAGTTCCTCAATTTTAGGCCTTCAACGGCAGTGCCCGCGCAGGGTTACGGTCCCGATCTTTCAACACATGGCCGAGCACAACCAGACGGGCGCCACAGGCGAGCAACTGGCATGCCGCTTCCTGGAAGAGGCTGGGTATGAGTTGCTTGAGCGCAATTGGAAGCACGGCAAGCACGAACTGGACATCATTGCCCGCAAGGGTCCCGAGCTGGTGGTGGTGGAAGTGAAGACCCGTAGCAGCGAGCACTACGGCCAGCCCGAAGAGGCCGTGAAAAAGGGCAAACGGGGCCACCTGATCAAGGCCGCCAACGCCTACGTGCTGGAGACCGGTTGCGAACTGGGACTGCGGTTCGACATCATCAGTGTGATCCTGCACCCGTCGGGCAAGCCCTACATTCACCACATTATCGACGCGTTCTATCCCACCCTCCATGACCGACCGTACTGACCGCGGCAAAGGCCCCCGCAAGACCGGAAAAGGCCCCGCCCGTCCCTCCAAAGGCCCTTCGAAACGTGCTGGCAAACGCCCGCCACGCGCCGAACGCGACCAGCCCCGGGACGAGGAGCGCGAAGCCCCACGCAGTGGCCGCCCGCAACGAGGTGCACCCACGTCCAAGCGCGCTGGCAAGCGTCCACCCACTGCAGGCCGCGATGAGCGCACGGGTGAACGCAGCGGTGGCGCAGGCCCCCGCCCAGCGGCACGCGCTACGCGACCGGGAGGAGCCTACACGGAGCGTCCGGCACGCGATCGCGACGAACGGCCCCGCAGTTCGGGTGGACCCGGTGGCTTCCGCTCAGGCCCGCGCCCAGAAGGTCGCGGCGAACGGCCGGGAGCCCGCAGCGCAAGGCCGGGAGGTCCTCGTCCCGAACGGCGCGAGGGCGGCGAAGGGGAACGCCCCTTCCGCGAAGGACGCAGCGAACGGCCGGCAGGCAAACGCCCTTGGGCACCTGCGGAACGTACGCGCGATGCCTCCATCAAACGCACTACGGGACGCGGACCCGACCGCTTGAGCCGCCGCGGACGCAAGGCCGAAGAGGACAACGATGGCTCGATGCGCCTGAACCGTTACCTGGCCCATGCCGGTGTGGCCAGCCGCCGCGAGGCCGACGACCTGATCAAGGCCGGTGTGGTGAGCGTGAACGGCAAGATCATCACGGAAATGGGCTTCAAGGTGATGCCCGGCGACCGTGTTCACTACGGCGGCCAGCGCCTCAGCTCGGAACAGAAACGCTACGTGCTGCTCAACAAGCCCAAGGACTTCATCACCACCACCGACGATCCGCGCGATCGCCGCACGGTGATGGCCTTGATCGACGATGCCTGCACGGAACGTCTGTATCCCGTTGGCCGTCTGGACCGCAACACCACGGGCGTGCTGCTGATGACCAACGACGGCGACCTGGCCAAGAAGCTCACCCACCCCAGCCATGGTGCCGAGAAGATCTACCACGTAACGCTGGACAAGGCCGTGACCAAGGCCCATCTGGAGCAATTGGTGGAGAACGTGATGCTGGACGATGGTCCCGCACAGGCCGACGAGGCCACCTTCGTGCAAGGCTCCAACCGCAAGGAAGTGGGCCTGAAGCTGCACATGGGCCGCAACCGCATTGTGCGCCGCATGTTCGCCGCCCTGGGCTACGAAGTGGTGAAGCTTGATCGTGTGGTCTTCGCCGGGCTTACCAAGAAGGACCTGCCACGCGGCAAGTGGCGGCACCTCACCGAGAAAGAGGTCCTGTTCCTGACCAAGCGCCGATCGACGCGCCCCGAATAACACCGGGGTGTGAACGAACTGCACGGGAATTGCCGTTAGGTGCACAGGTGCCCCGGGTACCTTGCACCTCCGTCCATGTTCCGCCGCCTTCGCACCGCGCTTATTGTCGTGGCCTCGCTGTTCGTGCTCGCCTTCGGCACACTGGTGGTGCTGGCCACGGTGTACGATGCAGAGGTGAAGGCCAAGCTCATCGGAGCGCTCAACGAACAACTGAACTCACCGGTGAGCGTAAGCGAAATGGACCTCACGCTCATTGCGCGCTTCCCCCAGGCCAGCATGCACCTCACCCATGTGCTGGCCCGCGAGGTGCGGTACGACGGCGCCGAGGCCGACACGCTGCTACACGCCCAGGACCTGTACCTGGAGTTCAGCCTGTGGGACCTGTTCCGCGGCCATTACACCGTGCAGGGCATTCACGGCAAGACCGTGAAGCTCTATCCAGGCCTCGATCGCGAAGGCCGCGAGAACTACATCATCTGGAAAGCCGACACCACGAGCACGGCCACATCACCCTTGGAACTGGAGGCCGTCAGCTTCGATGGACTTGAGCTCCGCTACCGCGACGCACGGTCCGGCCTGAGCGTGCACTCCTTCAGCAAGGACCTGGCGCTCAGTGGACGTTTCAGCGATGCAGAGAACACCATCGCGCTCAAGGGCGACCTCGACCTGCGCGATTGGCAACAGGACGGACGCCTCATTCTGCAGGACCGCCAGGCCCAGCTGCGTTTCGGCCTTCAGTACGGCGGCAAGGACGGAGGTGTGCATATCACCAAAGGCGAATTGATCTCCAACAACGTGCCCCTGGAGATCACCATGGACCTGATACCGGGACCCAACGGCCAGGAGATCGACCTGCGCGCCAAGGGACTGGGCCTCGATCTCGGCGACGCGATCCGCCTGCTTCCCGATGACATGGCCGCACGGTTCAACCGCTACGGCATGGATGGCGAAGTGGACCTGGCACTGCGCTACGCGGGACCCATTGAAGGCAAAGGCCCGGCGCTTTCCATGGGGGTGCAGGTGAGCCGCGGGCGAATGAAGGAGCGCAGCAGCGGCGCCAGCTTCAGCGACATCTTCGGCGAGCTGGCACTGGACCTCACCCCCGATGGCACCCCGCGCAAGCTGGTGATCAAAGGGCTAACGGCCAGGACCGGCAGCGGCACACTGCGGGCCGACTGGCAAAGCAATGGCCTCCAGAACACCGTGGTGAAGGCCAACCTGCAGGCCGACCTGGACCTGGCCGATCTCCTGCGCTTTGCCCAGGTGGACACCCTGGAGCAGGTGGAAGGCCGCTTGACCCTGAACGTGAAGGCCGATGGCAAGCTCCGCGATGTTACCGACGTGAAGGCCGCCGACCTGCGCGCCTTGCGCATGAACGGGACCGCGACCCTGCGCGGCGCCACCCTGAAGTTGAAGGGCATGCGCCATCGCGCCACCGGCCTGAACGCGGACCTGGCCCTGGATGGCAACGACGCCACCGTGCAAGGCCTCACAGCACAGCTGATGGACCAGCCCCTGGAGCTGAGCGGCACCCTGCGCAACCTGATGCCCTACCTGCTCTTCGACGACCAGCGGCTGCTGATCGAGGCCAAGGCCCGTTCGCAGCGCATTGATCTGGGGGTGCTGTTGCGCGATGGCGACGATGGCAATGACCAGGGTGAGGGCTACCGCCTGACCCTGCCCAACCTCATCGGCATCGACCTGCGCGCACGCATCGAGGAACTGGTCTTCGAGGACTTCAAGGCCACGGACATCAACGCCACCATCCGCATGCAGGACCAGCGGCTGGTGATCGCGCCCATTTCGCTCAACACCGCTTCGGGCGCCGTGCTCGGCGATCTGGAGCTGGATGCCCGGGGCGGTGCGAACGCCAAGGCCTACCCGCTGTCCATTCACGCCACCTTCCAGGACATCGACGTGAAACAGCTCTTCGCCGAGTTCCGCGATTTCGGACAGGACTTCATCGGCCACAAGCACCTCAGCGGTCGCACACGCGCGCAGGTCGCCCTGCAGGCCCCCATGTCGCCCGATCTCAAGCTGGACACCGACCGCATGGTGTGCGTGATCGACATTGCGGTGGAGAACGGCGCCATCAAGGGCCACGCCCCGCTCATCGCCGTGGCCGACCACCTGCGCGACAACAAGCTGGTGGCCCCTTTCGTGAACACCAAGGAACTGCGCGACCGCCTGGCCGATGTGCGCTTCGCAAGGCTGGAGAACCAGGTGGAGATCCGCAACGGGGCGGTACACATCCCCGTGATGGAAGTGAAGAGCTCGGCCATGGACATCGAGCTCAGCGGCACCCACTGGTTCGATGACCGCATCGATCACCACTTGAGCTTCCGTCTCAGCGACCTCTTCCGCATGGGCAAGCCCACCCAGGACGAGTTCGGCCCCATCGCCGACGACGGCACCGGCATGCGCATCTTCCTGCACATGTACGGCACGGCCAGCGACCCCCAATTCGCCAACGATGGCGCCATGGCCGCCGAACGCCGCAAGAAGCAGATCCAACAGGAAAAGGAGGAGCTCCGCAGCATCCTGCGCGAAGAGCTCAATATCTTCCGCAGTGGCGGCATCACCACCACACGGCCCACGGACAACACGGCGCCGGTGTTCCAGATCGAGTGGGAGGATGCGGACAGCACGGCCTCGCAAACCCCCAAGCAGGCCCCTCGCAAAGGCCTGGGCCGCCTGTTGAAAGACCCGCCGCCCAAGGAGGAACAGGAACGCATACTCATCGAGGACTGAGCGGACTAGCCGCACATTGGCGAACTTCACACCGCTTTGGACCTCTACTCACGCAAACAACGCTGGAAGCTCGTGCTGGCCGCCATGGCCATGCTCATCGTCGGGGCGTCGCTGTGGTACAGCAACCGCATGGTGGAACGCATCCGTGCGGAAGAGCGGCGCAAGGTGCGGCTGTGGGCCGAGGCGGTGCAGAACCGTGCCGAGCTGGTGAACTACACCGAGAAGCTCTTCGAGCGCTTGCGTGAAGAGGAGCGCAAGAAGGTGGAGCTCTGGGCCGAGGCCATGCTGCGCTTGGTGAGCGATGGCAGTTCGGACCTTTCCTTCTACCTGAAGGTGGTGAGCGACAACACCACCGTGCCCGTGATCATTGCCGATGCCAAGGGCGACGTGAAGTTCCACCGCAACCTGGACGAGCGCATTGCCGCCGACCCCGCCAAGCTGAAGGCCGAGCGGGATACCATGGCCGCCCTGCGCCCACCCATCGAGATCGCCGTGTTCGGCGACCAGAAGCAATACCTCTATTACAAGGACTCGCGGGTGTTCACCGAACTGCAGGAGGTGATGGACGGCATCATCCGCTCGTTCATTTCGGAGACCGTGATGAGCACCGCCGCCGTGCCTGTGATCTACACCGACAGCACACAGCGCGTGGTGATCGAGCACAGCAACATCGAGCCGGAAGTGGCTGCGGACAGCAGTGCTTTGCTCCAACGCATCACGGTGATGGCCCAGGCCAACGCCCCCATCGCCATCCAGCTCCCCGGCAAGGGCAGGCACTACATCTTTTACGAGGAATCGTTGGTGATCACGCAGCTGCGGTACTTCCCCTACGTGCAGCTCATCATCCTCGGGCTCTTCCTGCTGGTGGCCTATGCGCTCTTCAGCATCTTCCGCAACGCGGAGCAGAACCAGGTGTGGGTGGGCATGGCCAAGGAGACCGCGCACCAGCTGGGCACGCCGCTCAGCTCGCTGATGGCCTGGATGGAACTCCTGAAGGCACAAGGCACCGATCCCGAAGCGCTCACCGAAATGCGCAAGGACCTGGACCGACTGGAGGTGATCACCGAGCGGTTCAGCAAGATCGGCTCGGCACCGGCCTTGGAGCCCGAAAAGCTGTACCACACCCTGCGCGCCACCGTGCTGTACCTGCGTCCGCGGTTGCCGGGACGCGTGAAGATCGAGGTGCTGGCACCCGCCGATACCGAACTGCAGGTGCCACTGAACCGGGCGCTGTTCAGCTGGGTGATCGAGAACCTGATCCGCAATGCCATTGATGCCATGGAGGGCAGTGGCGCGATCACCGTGGAAATGCACCATGATGGGAGCGAAGTGCACGTGGACGTGACCGATACCGGCAAGGGCATTCCCGCCGCACAACAGTCCACCGTGTTCCGGCCGGGCTTCACCACCAAGAAACGCGGCTGGGGACTGGGCCTTTCGCTGAGCAAGCGGATCATCGAACAGTACCACGGCGGGCAGATCTTCGTGCTGCGCAGTGCACCCGGCAAGGGCACCACTTTCCGCATCACCTTGAACCAGGGGGTATTGGGGACGGCGTTGGTGAGCGAGGAATAACAAGACCCAAGTATCAAGACCCCAGATCCAAGGCTCAAGTGACAAGCTTTAAGGACCACAACACAAGGGTTACCAAGGCTCGGGTGGCTTCAGGGTTCCCGGTTGGTCCTTTTCGGTTGCTTCTTGTGTCTTGAGCCTTGACACTTGCGACCTGAAGCTTGACCATGCCCGGCCTCTACCTCCACATCCCCTTCTGCCGGAAGGCCTGCACGTACTGCGACTTCCACTTCAGCACCTCGCTGAAACAGCGCGAGGCCCTGCTGAACGCCATGCACAGCGAACTGGACCAGCGCGCCGCAGAGGTGCAAGGGACCGTGGACACCATTTACTTCGGGGGCGGCACACCAAGTCTGCTGGCACCTGCGGAGATCGGCGCTTTTCTGGAACAGTGCCGGTCCTTGTTCCCTGTGGCCACGAACGCGGAAGTGACGCTGGAGAGCAACCCGGACGACATCACCCCGGAACGCCTCGCCGCTTGGAAGGAGCTTGGCATCACACGGCTGAGCCTGGGCACACAGAGCTTCCGCGGGGACCGCTTGCAGTGGATGGGCCGTGCGCATAATGCGGAACAGGCCCTTCGGAGCATCGAGCTCATTGCCAAGGCGGGCTTCGCGAGCTGGACCATCGACCTGATCTATGGGCTGCCGGACATGACCATGGCCGTGTGGGACGAACAGCTCACCATCGCCCTGGACCACGGCATGCCGCACCTGAGCGCCTACTGCCTCACCGTGGAACCGCGCACCGCCCTGGCCCACCAGGTGCAGAAGAAGGTGGTGGCCATGCCCGGCGACGATGCCCAGAGCGCACAGTTCGACCGGTTGATGGAGCGGATGGAGCAGGCCGGGCTGGTCCACTACGAGATCAGCAACTTCGGGCTCCCCGGCCACTTTTCCCGCCACAACACCAGCTATTGGGAAGGCGTGCCCTACCTCGGCATCGGCCCCTCGGCGCACTCCTACAACAAGACCGTACGCCGCTGGAACGTGGCCCACAACGCGCGGTACATCGCCGCGATCGGGGCTGGCCAGCCCTACTGGGAGCAGGAAACGCTCACCCCTGCGCAACGCACCAACGAACTTTTGCTCACCGGTCTACGTACCATCGCGGGCGTACGGATCGATCAGCTTGAAATGGACGCCCTCACCCTGAACCACAAGGCCGCCGAGCAGCACCTGCAACGGGGACATCTGTTGGTGACGGACGGGCGCTTAGTTTTGAGCAAAGCGGGACGCCATTTCGCCGACCGCATTGCAGCCGATCTGTTCGTCACCGATGATCGCCGAGATCAGCCATAAGGGACGCAACTTCCGCGTGGACCTGTCGAAACCCATCGACCTGTCGCTGCCATTACACAACGGCGAAGGCCAGCTGCGTGCCTGGTGGGTGGACCCCGTCCGTATGGAACCCGTGCGCAACGGCGACACCGTCTATGCCGTGAAAGAGGGCGCACCGGTGAACTTCCGGAACATCCACTTCAATCCGCACGGGCACGGCACCCATACCGAGAGCGTGGGACACATCAGTCCGGACGTGCACCCGGTGGGCAACCTGCTGAAGCGCTACTTCTTCACCGCCCAACTGTTGAGCCTGCTGCCCGAGACCCGCCGAGCCCCCGATGCCAAGGTGGACCACGTGATCACCCTCGAGCAACTGCGCAACGTGGTGAACGAACGTCCGCCCGAAGCGCTGATCCTGCGCACCCTGCCCAACGAGCAGGACCGCGACCACCGCGACTGGAGCGGCACCAACCCCTGCTACCTGCAAAGCACCGCTTGCGCCTGGCTGCGTAGCATCGGCGTGAAACACCTGCTGCTGGACCTGCCCAGCGTGGACCGCGAAGAGGATGGCGGCGTGCTGGCCGCGCACCACGCGTTCTGGGACTTCCCCAACACATTGGACCTGGAGCGCACCATCACCGAACTGCTGCTGGTGCCGCCCGATGTGCGCGACGGCGAGTTCCTGCTGGAGCTGCAACTGCCGCACCTGATGAACGATGCCGCACCAAGCAGGCCCGTGCTGTACGCATTGCTCCCATGAACCTGGCGGAATTCCGCGACCACTGCTCCCGCCTGTCCGGCTTTTCCGAGGACCTGCCCTTCGACGAGAACACCCTGGCCTTCCGCGTTGGGGGGAAGATCTTCGCCCTGATGGACGTGGACCTCTTCGTGAGCGTGAACCTGAAGTGCGATCCGGAACGGGCCGTGGAACTGCGCGAACGGTACCCCGGTATCACCCCGGGCTACCACATGAACAAGCGGCACTGGAACACGGTGCTCACCGACGGCAGCGTGCCGGACAAGCTGCTGCTGGAACTGGCCGGGCACAGCCATGCGCTGGTAATGGCCTCGCTGCCCAGGAACGTGCGCGATCAACTGGGCTGAAACGGGCGTGCAAGCCACCTAGCTTTGCGGCACCTTACGCCCATGAGCGAGACCACGCGTCGCATCCACACCACCATCCTTGGGTACTTCCTCCGGGGATTGCTGCTGCTGGTGCCCATCACCATCACCATCTGGGCGCTGTTCCAGGTACTGGCCTTCCTGGACGGCATCATCAAGCTCGACTTCCCCGGACTGGGACTGTTGACCCTGCTGGCCATAGTAACGGTGGCCGGCTGGTTGGGCAGCACCATCCTGTTCCAGCCCCTGGCCGAGATCGGCGAGGACCTGCTGCAACGGATCCCCTTCCTGAAGACCCTGTATGGCGCACTGAAGGACATGGTGGCCGCCTTCGTGGGCAACAAGAAGAAATTCGACCGGCCCGTGCTGGTGAAACTGGGCAGCGGCATGGATGCGCGCCGCGTGGGTTTCATCACCCAGGAAGATCTCAGCCACATCGGGCTGGGCAACGACATGGTGGCCGTGTACCTGCCCCATGCCTTCGCCTGGAGCGGAAACCTGGTGATCGTACCCACCGCCAATGTGACCCCGCTGGACGCTCGCGCCACCGATGTGATGAAGTTCGCCGTGAGCGGTGGCGTTTCGCAGGTGGATGACGACGAGGAATGAACGGCACGGCCATTGCAGGCACCGAACGTCCATGAACACGCTCCGCTCCTCCCTTCTGGTCACGTCCATCGCCCTCTGCATCGGCCTGCTGTCCGCGCAGACCACGGTCACCCCTTCGTCCTTCGCCTTCAGCAATGGCGTACACCCCACGTTCAGCTTCGTGTTCGAGGGCACCGATGTGAAATACGTGGAGAGCTACTGGCGCGATGAACTGAAGCGGATCAGCGCCAACGTCAGCGCAAAGAAGGAAGTGATCGCAGCGGGGGCCTTGTTGCCCCAGGTGAGCACCGACACCGTACGCATCCTGGTGAAGGCTGAACAACGCAAGAACAGTCCCCTGCTCACCGCACATGTGGCCATCCTCACCACGGCAGGCTACGTGGGCCCCACCACCAACGATCGGGCCTACGAAGCAGCACGCGCGTTCGTGCAGCAGCACTCCACCGCCCTGCGCAGGCAACTGGCCCAACAGGAGCTGACCTCGGCAGAAAAAGGTCTGTCCCAGTTGCGCACCGAACTGAACAACCTGCAACGCGAGCGTGAGCGGGCGAACAGCAGCATCGAGAAAAGTCGACAGCGCGCCGCCGAGGCGGTGACCGACCAACAGAACGCACGGGCCACCATGGACCAACTTACCCCGCGCATTGAGGCCAAGCGCGTGGAAGTGGCGCAAACGCCCAGCGATGCAGGCACCAAGGAACTGAACGACCTGCTGAAACAGCAGACCAAGGCGCAGGACACCGAGCGCAAGGCCTTGGAGACCGAGCGCAACATGGTGAAGAAGGGCGAGGAACTGGAGCTTCAAGTGAAGAAGTACGACGAGGACGAGCTGCGGAAGCAGGAGGCCATTGCGCGGCAAGAGACCCTGGTGGGCACCCTGCGCGAGAAGCTCGACGCCATCCGCTGATCACCGCAGGCTAACTTGGCGCGCCGAACGCCATGCACGCCCGAAGGAACGCCCTGCTGCTCCTGCACCTCGTGGTGTTCATCTGGGGCTTCACCGGCATTCTGGGCAAGCTCATCCAGCAGGAAACGCTGCACCTGGTGTACACCCGCACCGTGATCGGCATGCTGGGCCTGGCCCTTGCCGCGTGGTGGATGCGCCACACCATTTCGCCACGCACGCCCGACCTGAAGCACTACCTGCTCACCGGCGTCATCATCACCGGGCACTGGATCACGTTCTACGGCGCCATCAAGATCAGCACCGCCAGCCTCGCGGCGGCCTGCCTCAGCACCAGCACCGTGTTCACCGCCCTGATGGAGCCCTTCTGGTTCAAGCGCAAGATCCGGATCTACGAAGTGGTGCTCGGCATCGTGGTGGTGGCCGCGCTGTTCCTGATCTTCGGACTGGAGACGGAGCATCGCCTGGGCATCGCGGTGGCCACACTGAGCGCCTTGCTGAGCGCCTGGTTCAATGTGATCAACGCCAAGCTGGTGCAACGCGACAATGCCATCCGCATCGGCTTCTACGAGATGAGCGCCGTGGTGCTGGTGATCGGCGGTTGGCTCGCGTTCAAGGGCGACCTGCCCCCGCCCCTCTGGGAACTCCCCACCAGCGACATCATCTACCAACTGCTGCTCGGCTTCGTGTGCACCTCGTTCGCCTTCGTGGCGGGCATTGCCGTCATGCGGCAGCTCTCGCCGTTCACCGTCATGCTCACGGTGAACCTGGAGCCGGTGTACACCATCCTCATTGCCTTGCTCATCTGGGGTGCGGAAGAGAAGATGACCACCGGTTCCTACCTCGGTATTGCCTTGATCCTGGCGTCCTTGGTGGTGAACGGCTGGTTACAGCGTAAACGGAACGCACAGGAAGTGGTGGAACCCGATCCGCTCACCCAAGGCTGACGACCTTTGCATCATGGGACGCATCAAAGGGATCCTGTTGCTCTTGGCCTTCGGGCTGCTGGTGTTCTTCATCACCCGCGAAGCCTACAAGCCAGAAGCCACCACCGAACAGGTGGATGCCACCGTGCTGTTGGAGCGGGTGCGGCCCGTGCTCAAGCTGGTGACGGTGGAAGGTGACTTCAGCGAGGTGATCACCTTCAGCGATGCCAACGCCGCCTGGTTCGATTGGACCAGGGACCTGCCGTGGAACCGGAAGCAGGCCATGCTGTTGGTGAAGGCACGGGCATCGGTGGGTTACGACCTCGAAGGCATGGGACTGGAATTCGACGATGCCACCCGCACGGTGCGCTTCACCGGCATGGGCAAGCCCAAGCTACTTTCACTGGAGCATGATGTGAAGTACTACGACCTGGAGGAAGGCACCTTCAACGCCTTCAGCGCTGACGATCACACCCGCATGAACGCCCAGGCCAAACAGCGCATACAGGCGAAGATCCCGGCCAGCGGGTTGTTCAGGAAAGCAGAGGAGCAACAAGGGGAATTCCTGGTGATCCTGAAGGCCGTGGTGGAGAACGCGGGCTGGACCTTTGTGGAAGGGAACGGGAAGAACGGTCCAGCGGCTCCCCTGAAGGACTGAACCAAGCCCCCGGCCCGGGTGTTCCCCGGTATCTTCGCTGCGGTATATCCAGCGGCCACCTGCTCATGTCCTCCACACTTCTCGCCCCCTGGCAGTATTGTCCCAGTCTCACCCGCTATGAACGCTGGAAGACGCGCGCCGTGCGCATCGGCGACATCGGCATCGGCGGCGACAACCCGATCCGGGTGCAGAGCATGACCACCACGGATACCATGGACACAGCGGCCACCGTGGCCCAGAGCATCCGCATGATCGAGGCGGGTTGCGAACTGGTGCGCATCACCGCACCGAGCAAGAAGGACGCTGAGAACCTTGCCGAGATCAAGAAGCAGATCCGCGCGGCGGGCTTCAGCGCACCGCTGGTGGCCGACATCCATTTCACGCCCAACGCCGCAGAGGTGGCGGCCCGCATCGTGGAGAAAGTGCGTGTGAACCCCGGCAACTATGCCGACAAGAAGAAGTTCGATGTGCGGGAGTACACGGACGACCAGTACGAGGAGGAACTGGAGCGCATCCGAGAGCGCTTCACCCCGTTGGTGAGGATCTGCAAGGACCACGGTACGGCCATGCGCATCGGCACCAACCACGGCAGCCTCAGCGACCGCATCCTGAACCGCTATGGCGACACGCCGCAGGGCATGGTGGAGAGCGCCTTTGAGTTCCTGCGCATCTGCCGCGACGAGAACTACCACGAGATCGTGCTGAGCATGAAGGCCAGCAACGTGCAGGTGATGGTGCAGGCCTATCGCCTGCTGGTGCACCGCATGATGCAGGAGGGCTGGGACTACCCGCTCCACCTCGGCGTCACCGAGGCCGGCGATGGCGAGGACGGTCGCGTGAAGAGCGCGGCGGGCATTGGCGCCTTGCTGGAGGATGGCATCGGCGATACCGTGCGCGTAAGCCTCACCGAGGACCCCGAGTTCGAGATCCCCGTGGCCCGCGCGCTAGTGGACCGCTACAACGACCGCAAGGGCCATGCACCCATCCCCGAAGTGGCGCAGGTACCAGTGGATCCGTTCACCTATCAGCGTCGCCACAGCCGCGAAGTGCTGAACATGGGCGCCCGCCACGTTCCGGTGGTGATGGCCGACCTCAGCAGCAAAGAGAAGATCACGCCCGCCACCTTCTTTGCCTGGGGCTACCGCTACAGCGTGCCCTTGGACAAGTGGAACATCACCGACCAGGCCTGCGACCACGCCTACATCGGGAAGAACAGCATCGACTTCGAGATCCCCGGAACGCTGGGCATTGTGCAGGACCATGCCGTGTGGCTGGCCAACAGTGAGAAGCCAAGGCACTATCCATTCATTCAGAAGAAGGACTACCTCGCCGGGGTGGAACGGCATCCGCAGTTCAACCTGGTGTACGCCACCCTACCCGAGTTGGACGATGCCTTCATCTCCAAGCTGAAGAGCGACCCGACGGCCGTTCTCCTGATCGACACGGACAACGCACATGGCATGGCGGAGCAACGTCGCCTGTTCTTCAGCCTGATGGAAAAGGGGTGTGTAACGCCCGTGATCATCGGCCGCGCTTACAGCAACATCGACAAGGACCACCTGGTCCTGCACAGCAGCACCGACCTGGGCCCCTTGTTCCTTGATGGACTGGGTGATGGCATCTTCATCGCCGATGAGGACGGTGGCCGAGAGGACCTCGTGTGCCGCACGGCCTTCGGCATCCTGCAGGCCACCCGCACCCGCACCAGCAAGACCGAGTACATCAGTTGCCCCAGCTGCGGCCGTACGCTCTTCGACCTGCAGGAGACCACGGCGAAGATCCGTTCACGGACCAGCCACTTGAAAGGTGTCAAGATCGGCATCATGGGTTGCATCGTGAACGGCCCCGGCGAGATGGCCGATGCCGACTTCGGCTATGTGGGCACCGGCCCCGGCGTGATCACCCTGTACCGCGAAAAAGAAGTGGTGAAGCGCAACGTGCCCAGCGAGCATGCCGTGGACGAACTGATCGGATTGATCAAGGAACACGGGATGTGGGTGGAGGCGGAGGGGGTTTAGCGCGTTACCGCAGACCGCCCCTAACAGATTGATAATCAAACAACCAACACGTACTGGTGCAATTTAGGAATTAGATTCCGAAATTGTACCTTTGGGCATGATCCAGCGTGAAGCGGAGTCCACACTACGCACCCTAGCGGCGGAATTCAAGGCCGTAGCTGTGGTAGGACCGCGACAGTCAGGCAAGACCACACTTGTCCGTTCAGTCTTCGCGGACAAGCCGTACCTGAGCCTCGAAAACCCGGACGTACGCGCCTTCGCGATGGAGGACATACGCGGTTTCCTGGCCCAATACCCGAAAGGGGCGGTGTTCGATGAGGCTCAACGCGTACCTGCGCTCTTCTCCTACCTCCAGCAGATCCTGGACGAAAGCCCGGAACGAGGTAGGTACATCCTCACTGGCTCGAACCACTTTCTCCTCCAGGAGAGCATCTCGCAGAGCCTTGCAGGCCGCATCGCCTACTTGAACCTCATGCCCTTCACCCTGAATGAACTCCCGTCCGGCGCAGTACACGATGCCGACGACTGGATGCTCAAGGGGGGATATCCCGCCATACATGACGGACATGGCAGCCGCACCAACTGGTTCGGCAACTACATCCGCACCTATGTGGAGCGCGACGTACGGCAGATCAAGAACATTGCGGACCTGTTCGCATTCGAACGCTTCCTGCGGCTCTGTGCCGGTCGCACAGGACAGTTGCTGAACATGAGCAATCTCGCCATCGAGGCAGGTGTGGACAGCAAGACGATCGCCAGTTGGATCGGCATCCTGGAGAGCAGCTTCATCGTGCACCTCCTTCGGCCTTACCACGTCAACTTCAACAAGCGTGTAGTGAAGACCCCCAAGCTCCTGTTCCTCGATACCGGTCTTGCATGTGCCTTACTGGGGATCACCGAACGGGATCAGCTTGTGCTCCACCCCATGCGCGGATCGCTCTTCGAGAACCTGATCGCGGCGGAGCTCATCAAGCGACTTGGACATCAAGGACGTCATGCGCAGGTCTGGTTCTGGCGAGATCAGAAAGGACATGAGGTGGATCTGTTGATCGAAGAAGCAGGCAGGATCACCCCTGTGGAGATCAAATCCGGCCGCACCATCCAAGCGGAATTCTTCGGAGGCCTGGAATACTGGTCCAAGCTCAGCGGCGGAACGAGCGGCAAGCTCATCTATGCTGGCGATGCCCGGCAGGAGCGGTCGAGCGGCCTAAGGGTCCTTCCGTGGAATGGGCTTTTCGAAGCAATTGGAACCTGAGCATTGATCAACATGCACGGCATGTGGGAGGAGGCGGAAGGCTAACTTCCCGCCATGTTCCGCGCCACGCTGCTCCTTGCAACCATCGTACTTTCCGTACTTCTTAACGCCCAACGAACCCGCGAGCTGGAGGAACTGGCCTACACCATGGCCGGCTCCTACACCAGTGCCGCGCAAGCGAAGGTCGACACCAGTTATTTCGAGATCGAACTGGAGATGGTGCGCATCTGGTCCAAACGCAAGGACGGGGCCTGGTTCTACGTGGAACAGGCCACGGCATCCAGCAAGGCCAAGCCCTACCGGCAGCGGGTGTACCACGTGAAACAGGTGAACGATAGCACCTTCACCAGCACCATCCTCACCATCAAGGGCGGTGAACGCTACTTCGGAGCCTATGCCGACCCGGTGAAGCTGGAGCAGATCCCCAAGGATTCACTGGAAACGCTGCAGGGGTGCGACATCACCCTGGTGCGGCGGGGCCGCGACTATGTGGGAAGCACCAACGACCGCGACTGTCCGAATAAACGGGGCGAGGCCACCTACGCCACCAGCGAGGTCACCCTTCGGCCCGACCGCATGATCAGTTGGGACCGTGGCTGGAACAACGCAGGTGTACAGGTGTGGGGCGCCGAAAAAGGCGGCTACATCTTCATCAAGCGCTGAAGCGAAGGCCAACGGCCTCATTTCATGGACTGCTCGGTGGTTGCCGAGTACTGGTCGGGGGCCGGTTCATAGTTGTACACGATCACGGCGAGCAGGGCCAGCAGTGCGGCAGCTTGAAGAAGGGTACGGTATTTCGGTTCCATGGGTTCCAGTATGGTTTGGGGTGCTGGTTACGCAGCCCCTCCCCCCAGGTTCCGGGTATTCGACGAACTGCAGACACCGCCCGATGAACCCTGCCTAATTTTCCGGCATGTCCACCCTTCTCATTGCCGGAGCCACCGGCCTCATCGGCAATACCACCCTCCAGTTCGCACTGGACGACCCCCGCTTCGACAAGGTGGTCGTACCGGCGAGGCGCCCCTTGGGCCGTTCGCACCCCAAATTGGCCGAATGGACGCACGCCGACCTGTTACAGGCCCTGCGTAATGAACCCGTGGATGCCGTGGTCTGCTGCCTCGGCACCACCATCGGCAACGTGGGCGGCGATCAACAGAAGTTCGTCCATGTGGACAAGGACCTCGTGGTGGGTCTGGGACGCTGGGCCAAGGCACAAGGCGTTCCCGTGTTCTGCGTGGTAAGCGCCATTGGTGCGGACGCCGGTTCACGCGTGTTCTACAACCGGGTGAAGGGCGAGATGGAGCAGGAATTGAAGGCACTGGACCTCCCCGTGCTGCATGTGTTCCACCCGTCCATCCTGACCGGACCACGCGTGGAGAAACGCACCGGCGAGCGCATCGGCATCGTACTTGGTAAGCTCATCGCCCCGTTGCTGCCTGCCCGTTACCGGCCCATGCCGCACGATGTATTGGCCAAGGCCCTGCTGCAGGCCACGCAGGTGCGCAATGGAGGCACGCATACCTATGCGGCCATCCGCAGCCTTGCCGGGCTCAGAAATTGACCAGACGGCCTTGGGCCAGGGCCAGCTCGGCCTCGTCCAACCGGGTGCCCAGCGAATCGCGCAACCGGTCGAAGGCGACCCGTTGCTCCTTGGCCACGGGCTCTGCGCTGGGGAACTCTTCCCTGCGGTGGTCCACCTGCACACCGTTCTTCCAGAACCGGAAGCACACATGCGGACCCGTGGCCAGGCCAGTGCTGCC
>JBKDXR010000017.1:0-59062 GCA_046306055.1 Flavobacteriales bacterium | reverse complement strand
CTGGGGGTGTTGCGGGTCCGTGGTGAGGCGAACACGTTGAGCAGTGTCACGGGAGCGCAAAGGGACAGCACGGGAGGAGCCGTTTATCATCCCTATTAACAGTCCTCCGGGAAAACCTGATGGGCGCGCCCGCAAGTAAGGCGGAACAGCGCGGGTTACCTTCGCCCCACCTGCAACCGGACCTGTTATGCGTGATGCCCTGCGCCGCTTTGAAGAGCGTGCCCCCGAGATCGTCCTTGAATGGAACGATGCCCCCACCGGCGCCAAAGGCTGGGTGGTCATCAACAGTTTGCGCGGTGGCGCGGCCGGCGGGGGCACCCGCATGCGCAAAGGGCTGGACAAACGCGAGGTGGAAAGCCTGGCCAAGACCATGGAGGTGAAGTTCAGCGTGTGCGGCCCGCCCATCGGTGGCGCCAAGAGCGGGATCGACTTCGACCCCGCCGATCCGCGCAAGAACGAGGTCTTGGACCGCTGGTACAAGGCCGTGATGCCGCTGCTGAAGACCTACTACGGCACTGGTGGCGACCTCAATGTGGACGAACTGCATGATGTGATCCCCATCACCGAGCGCTACGGGCTGCGTCACCCGCAAGAGGGTGTGGTCAACGGGCACATCGGCACCCAGGAGGATGTGAAATTGCAGGCCATTCAACAACTGCGCACCGGCGTGAGCAAGATCGTGGATGACACGACCTATGTACCCGTTGCCGGCAAGTACGCGGTGGCCGACATGATCACCGGCTGGGGCGTGGCCGAGAGCGTGCGCCACTACTACCGCGTGTACGGTGGCGAACTGAAGGGTAAAAAAGTGATCGTGCAGGGCTGGGGCAACGTGGCCGCGGCAGCCGGGTACTACCTGGCCCAACAGGGTGCGCGCATTGTGGGCATCATCGACCGCGTGGGTGGCATGCTGCTCCCCGAAGGCCTCACCGCCGACCAGGTGCGGCAGTTGTTCATGGACAAGGCCGGCAACGCCCTGCGCATGCAGGACATGCTGCCCTTCGAGGAAGTGAACGCCAGGATCTGGGACATCGGCGCCGAAGTGTTCCTGCCCTGCGCCGCCAGCCGCCTGGTGACACAGGACCAGGTGGACCGCATGGTGGCCGGCGGCCTGGAAGTGATCAGCAGCGGCGCCAACGTGCCCTTCGCGGACACCGAGATCTTCTACGGACCCATTGGCGAAAAGGCCGATGGCGAGGTGAGCGTGATCCCGGACTTCATTGCCAACTGCGGCATGGCGCGCGTGTTCGCCTACTGCATGCAGCCCGGCAATGCACTTACGGACATGGCCATTTTCGAGGACGTGAGCAACGTGATCGGCAAGGCGCTGGAAGATTGCCATGTCCGCAACGCGAGCCGCACCCACTTGACGCGCACCGCTTTCGAGATCGCCCTGGCCAAACTGAACTGACATACTTCAGCGGGCAAGCGCCCCGTTCCATTTCAACCTGAACCATCCGAATGCAATTCCCGCTCTTCACCCAGATCGAACAGGCCGCCCGCGACGTGCTGGAACAACAGACCGCGGCCCCCGTGGAACCCGTCATCGAGACCATCTCCATCTGGCAGCTCATCGTCGATGGCGGTTGGTATATCATGGGGCCCATGGGCATCATGTCGATCATGGCATTCTACATCATCATCGAGCGGAGCCTTGCGATACGCCGCGCCCTGAAGGAGGACAAGGACTTCATGAACAAGATCAAGGATTACATCCACGAGGGAAAGATCGATAGCGCGCGGAATCTCTGCGCCCAGAGCAGCTCGCCCATTTCCCGGATGTTGGACAAGGGCATCAGCCGCATCGGCAAACCCTTGAAGGACATCGAAGTGAGCATCGAGAACGCGGGGAAACTGGAGATCTACCAGTTGGAAAAAGGCCTCAGTGTGTTGGCGACCATCGCGGGTGCAGCACCGATGCTGGGTTTCTTGGGAACAGTGATCGGTATGATCGTCACCTTCCACACCATGAAGATCAGTGGGGCCGGTGTAGAGATCTCCGCGTTGAGCGGTGGTATCATGCAAGCGATGGTCACCACGGTAGCCGGTCTGGTCGTGGGCATCATCGCCTATGTGGCCTACAACACCTTGGTGGCAAGGGTCACCAAGGTGATCCAGAACATGGAAGCCACCACCATCGCCTTCATGGACGTACTGGATTCACCAGCCAAATAAGGCATCATGGGACTGCGAAGCACGCATAAGGTCGACGCCGGTTTCAACATGAGCTCCATGACGGACCTCGTGTTCCTCTTGCTCATTTTCTTCGTGATCGTGAGCACGCTGGTGAGCCCCTACGCCCTGCCGGTGGACCTGCCGAAGAGCGCCAACAAGACCAAGGAGAAACCCAAGGTGGCCGTGCGCATTGATGCCGAGCAGCACTACAGCGTGAACAACCAGCTGATCGAACCGATCGATCTGGAGGGTGTACTGAAGGCGGAGATGAGCAAGCACCCCACTGACCAGGCCATCGTGATGCATGTGGACCAGAGCGTGCCCACAGGCACCACGGTGAGCGTGCTGGACATCGCCAAGCGCAACAAGTGGAAGATCATTCTGGCCACGAAGCCGGAATAGGGACCATTGACCGATAACCGGGAATAGCCGCAGACCAGCACGATATCCGCACCAAGGTCATGAGCACGATCGTCATCGAGCAACGCGAAAAGGACAAGCGCATCAGTGCCATCCTGACCATCGTGTTCCACATCCTGCTCGTGCTGCTTTTCCTCTACTTCGGCCTTCACCAGCCCAACCCGCTGCCCGAGGAACAGGGCATTGAGCTCGCCTTCGAGGATGCCGGCGGACTTAGCGGGGGCGATCCCGACCCGAACCCCGGTTCGCCCCAGGAAAGTGCGACACCAGTAACCTCGCCCAGCCAGCCCGAGGACGTGGCCACCGACGAGGCCAGCGAAGTGGAGATGCCCAAGCCGGTGAAGCCCCAACCCAATCCGCCCAAGCCGGAGACCCCCAAGCCGCCCAAGCCGAACCCCAACGCGCTCTTCAATCCTTCCACCAACCCGACCACGAACCCCAGTACGGGACCTCCCGGCGGGAACAATGCACCGGGAACGCAGCCCGGAGGCGGTGGGATCGGTGATTTCAGCGGCAAGGGATTCAATGGCCGGCTCGAAGGTCGCGGATTGGCAGGCGGACCAAGTTTCAGGAAGGACCACACTGAGGCTTGTACAGTGGCCGTAAACATCATTGTCGATCGAAATGGCAAGGTGATCGAGGCCCATTCTACCCTGAGCAAGCCTACAACCACCGTTTCCACTGGCATGCATAATCTTGCCGAGCGCTACGCCAAGGAGATCACCTTCACAGCAAAGCCGGATGCGCCGGCACGTCAGCAAGGCCAGGTCGTATTCACTTTCACGCTTGAGTAAGGATCCCTACGCGGAGACGCTGGCGTACCTCTACGCGCAGCTCCCCATGTTCCAGCGCATCGGCCAGGCCGCCTACAAGGCCGACCTCGGCAATACGCATGCATTGATGGAAGCCCTGGGCCACCCTGAACGGGGACTGAAATGCGTGCATGTGGCCGGCACCAATGGCAAGGGCAGTAACAGTCACCTGATCGCAAGCACGCTTCAGGAAGCGGGCTACACCGTGGGCCTGCACACCTCGCCGCACCTGAAGGACTTCCGGGAACGGTTCAGGATCAACGGCACCGTGGTGAGCGAGGCCACGGTGGTGGAATTCGTGGAGCGCTACCGCGACGTGTTCGAGCCGATCCAACCCTCGTTCTTCGAATGGGGCGTGGCCTTCGCCTTCTGGTGGTTCAGGGAACAACGCGTGGACATTGCGGTGCTGGAGACCGGCATGGGTGGCCGATTGGACAGCACCAACGTGGTGAGCCCCGAAGTGAGCGTGATCACCAACATCGGCTGGGACCACATGCAGTTCCTGGGCGAAAGTCTCCCCGCCATTGCCCGTGAAAAGGCCGGCATCATCAAGCACGGAACACCCGTGGTGGTCGGCGAGGCGGAGGGTGATGTGGCCGACGTGTTCCGCACGGTCGCCGCTGAACGGGAAGCACCCATCACCTTCGTGGACCAACGACAGACGCTCCCCTACCCGAGCGCACTGGCCGGTGCGCACCAGGAACGGAACGCCCGTGCGGCCTTGTCCGCATTGATGTTGCTCCGTGGCCGGGGTTGGAAAATACCCGAAGCTGCTGTGGAGGCAGGCTTTCGCAACGTGATCGTCAACACCGGACTGCTGGGCCGATGGCAGGTGCTGGGGCAGGCCCCGCTCACCGTCGCGGACGTGGCGCACAACGTGGACGGGATCCGGGTGGTGCGCGCCATGCTGGAAGGCAAACATTACGAACGCTTGCACATCGTGCTCGGCATGGTGAACGACAAGGACCTTTCGAAAGTGCTGGCCGAGCTGCCACGGCAGGCCACCTATTATTTCTGTAAGGCCGATATCCCGCGCGGGCTGGATGCCGCTGCGCTACGGGAACAGTGCGTCCCTCACGGACTTATCGGGAACGCCTTCCCTTCGGTCGGTGCAGCTTACGAGGCCGCCCGCACAGCGGCTGCTCCTGAAGATCTGGTGCTTGTAACGGGCAGTGTGTTCGTGGTGGCGGAGGTCATCTAAGGTCCATTGCGTAACGACCGGACCTCAATGGACTCGTGATGCAAATGATCGAACTATGCGCCAGAGTCGATATGTTATACTTTGATAATCATCTACTTATGTTATTTCAGATGAAATAAGAGCGCGCAATTGCGGTGGTTGGCCGCTTGGACCATTTGACCATTCTGAGGGACTTGCACTGCGCGACCTCGTCGCGCTCGTTATTCATCCATGCAATTAGCTAGCATGCCCTTTTCACGAGCAGCATTCATTGTTCATGGGAGGTACATCTCCGCTGCACACCGATCAGTTGCACAGGGATCATTATGATCTGCAAGAAACGCCTGGGCTTCGAATGGAACACCCTTCTCCTATGGGTGATGTTGATGGACTGCACCCCACGTGAAGCAGAACAGCTGACCCTCATACCCCCCCATCCCAATTCGACCATGGGCTCCGAGGAGCCCTCCTCCATTTAATGGGACGCCTCCATATTTCATGATGAAATAAGAGGGACGACCTGATCGGAACCATTGTACCGTTCGACCATTGGAGGTGATCAAGCCTATGTTCATGGCGCGTACTTCTCAGGCATCCCGTTCAAAGGCGTCCATTTTCCCACCAACGCGATTGTTCTTCACAGGTGCCATCCTCCTTTGGCCGAGTGAAGGGGAGAAGATTGATACTGGTGGTGCTCACCCAACTCGGAACGAGTGAGGAATTGTCCGGACGCTCTTCACAAGAGCAATAACAACGCGTCCGGTATTCACGCCAGGCGTTCACTTTGCCGCGATCGATCGCATCTCCGGGCGATGCTGCTGCCAGAGTAACAAGTACAGTGAATGCACAGACCAATGCCGACAAGTCTCGGTCATTCCCTTTTCACACACCATATCATCTTGCGTGTATTTTTCACGTCGAGCAGATCTTCTTCACATGATTCTGCACTATCTTTCCTGCCGTCGGTTTCCACGTATGACTACAAAACCCAATCGTTTTTCACACGATGCAGCCGTGTTCCATGGCCGCATCCAACCGGAGCCTGGCAACGTGGTGGGGTATGCAGCCCTCATCAAGACATTCGGTCTACCCATGCCAATGCCCTTGGTGATCACCATGATCAGCCAGAAACACCGACGCTACATACGGGATGGATGGAGGATACTGACCCCCAAGCACGACCCAGGTGAGGACCTCTATAAACAATTGGTCTTCGCCCTGAAGTACGAGGGTGTCAACTTGCTGTTTTTCAGGATATTATACAAGCACTTGGGCGCGGCGGAAATAAAGCGCTTGGTTGACGCCGAACCCACCGGGCAATACAGTCGGCGCATGTGGTTCCTCTACGAGTGGCTCATGGAGGAAAAACTGGATATCCCGGATGCCAATGTCAAGATCAAGTACGTGGACCTATTGGACCCGGAGATCCAATATGCCATAGCCGGCCAAGCCTCCCCGCGTCATCGCGTGACCAATAACCTACCTGGACCAAGGACCTTCTGTCCTTTGATCCGGCGCACCGAGACCTTGGAGCGCTACATGCAAGCGGATCATGCGACCCGTTCACGAAACATGCTGAGCACCGTGCATGCTGACGTAATGCAGCGAGCTTCGTCCTTCCTGATGCTCAAGGACTCGAAAGCTTCCTTCACGATCGAGGGCGAAAGCCCAAAAAGCAAACGGGCCACGCGCTGGGCGAATGCCATCGGGCAGGCCGGCCTGCATGCACTAAGCAAGGAAGAGCTATTGCGGTTGCAACAGATCGTCATTGAGAACGACCGGTTCATCCCCCTGGGTTTCCGCACCGAGGGGGGATTCGTTGGGGAGCATGACAGGGCCACAGGAGAACCCCTGCCGGAACACATCAGTGCCCGATGGCAGGACCTGGATGAACTGATGGGCGGCCTGATCGAATGTGCTAAAAGACTGGAGCGCTCGGAGAGCATGGATGCCGTGTTGGCGGCAGCCATGGTCGCATTCGGATTCGTGTTCATTCACCCGTTCGTGGATGGGAACGGTCGGATACACCGCTACCTGATCCACCACATGCTGGCCCGCAAGCAATTCGGTCGCCAAGGGGTCGTGTTCCCGGTATCAGCCGCCATACTCGACCACATCAATGACTATCGCAAGGTGTTGGGATCATATTCCCATCCTTTACTGGATTGGATCGACTGGCAGGAGACACCGGACCATAACGTGGAGGTGCTCAATGAGACCATCGATCACTACCGCTACTTCGATGCGACACCACAGGCGGAGTTCCTGCATGCCATGGTGCAGATCACCATTGACAGAACGATCCCGGAGGAAGTGGCCTACCTCCAGCGCCATGATCGGATGAAGCGATACCTGAACGATATGTACGAAATGCCCGATAAGATGGTGAACCTCTTGATCGGATTCCTGGTCCAAGGCCAGGGACAACTATCGGACCGTGCCCGGACCAAAGAGTTCCGGGAGCTAAGCGCCGATGAGGTCATACACATTCAGACGCGGTTCAAGGAAATCTTCGAACTGGACTAATGGGCCTTCTGCCCGTCGGCACCATCTGGCAGCCCGATCCACGCTCCACGCAACCTTTGCTCAACCTGTCCGATGTGACCGACAGTAGGCAGCAGCAAGTTCCGCCCTCAGAACAACGAAAAAGCCCCGCTATATGCGGGGCTTTGGTGGGACGTACTGGATTCGAACCAGTGACCTCATGCGTGTGAAGCATGCGCTCTAAACCAGCTGAGCTAACATCCCAGAATGTCAAACCGAGCGGAGCAAAGCCTTATCGGCCTGGCCCTGAACGGGTAGAGGGTGGAGGCAGCCGGATTCGAACCAGCGACCCTCTGCTTGTAAGGCAGATGCTCTGAACCAGCTGAGCTATGCCTCCGAAGGGGCGGCAAATATAGAAGTTCCGCCGATATCCGATCAGAACTCCACCATCACCCCGATACTGGGGATGACCGTAGTACCGTCATTGGGTACCAGCTTCACCACATAACGCGACGGGTCGGAGGGGTCCACCTGCAGTTGGCCGTTGGCATCACGCACCACATCGAGGAACGGCGCACCGGGCAATTCGTTCGCCAGCACGTTCTCCACATCGAAGTACACGTTGAGCGTCCAGCCCTTGAAGTAGTAGCGTTTGTCCACCCGAACGTTCAGTTGGGTGAAAATGCGCAAGCGCTCCGTGTTGATCAGGCTGTAATCGAGCACGCCCTGCTGCGTGACATCCCATACCGGGATCAGCGACGAGGTGGGAATGTCATACGGGGTGTAGGGCCCACCACCCTGCAGACGCCAGTTCAGACCCACCTCCCAATCCTTGGGCAACCGTTTTCCACCGGTCAAGTTCAGGATGTGGCCGTAGTCCCAGCTGCTGGGCGCATACCGCGTGTCCGCGTTGGTGAACTCGCTCTTCACGAAGGTGTAGGAAAGGATGCCGTAAAAGCCCTTGTAGAGCTTCTGTTGCAGCAGGAACTCCACCCCGTAGGCGCGACCCTGGGAAGTGGGTGCGGCCAGTTCATTGCCGATCACTCCGAAATCGCCGCCCAGATTGGCCAGGCTGATGCCCTTGTTCACCAGCAAGGGGTACTTGTCATACCACTTGTGGAAACCTTCCACGGACACTTTGCCGTTGTTCCGGGTGAAGTACTCCACCCCGGCCACCACATGGTCCGCCTGGATGTAGCGGATGCCGTTGTTCAGGTTCATCAGGTCGCCTTGGCCATTGCGGAAACCAAGCACCGTATAAGGCGGCAACTGGTGGAACCGGCCCACGTTGGCATTGATGTTCACGGCATCGCTGACCGCGTAGGAAAAGGACAAACGTGGCGAGAACTGCTCCAATGGATCGCTCATGGTACCGCCCAGTGTGTTCCAATCGGTGCGGACCCCCAACGACGTGGACAGCTTGCCGAAGGTGCGGCTGAGCTGGCCGAACGCGCCGAACTTATCCATGCTCAGACTGCTCTCGTAATCCACCACCACCGGAGCGTTATCGATCACCCGTTGCGTGTACGTATCCGTGGTGTATCGCGCATGCTCATAACCAGCACCGCCAACGAAACGCCACGCACCATAGTTCATCACGGCCTCATACCTCACCTTGTTCTCCTCCTCCGTGCTTCCATACCTGAGCAGCAGCGCCGAAGGATCGGAATCATCATTGTCGCGGTATTTGGTGGCCTCGTTGAACAAGTGGCTGCGGCTGACCACCACGGTGTGGAAGCCCTTCTTGACGAACCTGTCGTAACGGGCCCCAACGGTATAGTTCCATTGATCGTTATCGGGCAGGTTGCCGAGGATATAGCGGTTGCGCTCGAACGTTTCCTGATCGGTGACCCCATCGTTCGCCGCAGGGTTCAGGTCCACATTATCCAATGCCCCAAGACCGATGAAGGTGAGCCTACTGTTCTTGCCGAGCTGTATGCGGTGCTTGATCTGCGCATCATTGTAGATGGGCAGGAACGGCAGCTTCAAGGCCTGGAAAAGGAACTGCAGGTAAGAACGTCGGACAGAGATAATGGTGGATGCGTTCGGTCCGGTGGGACCATCGAAGGTGAACCCGATATCGCTGCTGCCCAACATGAAGGTGTAGGTGGGCTTCTCGGTGTTGCCTTCGGGCTGCTTGAACTCGAAGACCGAGCTCAAGGTGTTGCCCCTGGCGGCAGGGAAGGCACCTGTGATCACATCCACCTCACGGATGAAGTTCACGTTGATCATACCGACAGGACCTCCACTGGAGCCCTGCGTGCTGAAGTGGTTGATGGTGGGCACTTCGATGCCGTCCAGGTAGAACCGGTTCTCGTTGGGCGCGCCTCCCCTGATGATGATATCGTTGCGGAAACTGGCCGTGCTGGCAACACCGGGAAGTGCCCGGATCACCTTGCTGATATCGCGGTTACCGCCTGGGTTGCGCATGATCTCCGCCGAACCGATGGTACGGACGCTGAGCGGGCTCTCCTGGGTGCGAACGAACGGCTGGCGGGTGATCTCCACCTCCTTCAGCTCAGTGGCGGAGGGCTCCAGTTGGATATCCAGGTCGACCGGCTTGGCCGTGCCCACCATCACCTCGGGCACTACGCGACGCTGGTAGCCGACAGAGGATACGATGACGTTGTAGAGACCCGGCTTCACATCAGTAATGACGAACCGGCCATCCTCTCCTGTTGTCGCCCCAACGGTTGTACCCTCCAAGAGTACGTTCACGAATGGAAGGGGTGCGCGTGTGCGCGAGTCGGTGACCGTTCCGGTTACCTGTCCTTGGCCGAATGCGAGGGCAGGGAGCATAAGCGCAAGAAGCCGAATGAGACTATTCAAATGGTGAAGCATGGGGTTCCGGTGAGGGGCACCAAGGAACAACCCTGGAGGCAGGATGTTCCAAGACAACTGTAGATATATGCTTAAATGCCTGACTATCAATGGTTATTGATAGCGACAGAATGGACGCGCAAGGGACCTGATCGTCATGGAAGATTATTTTGTTCAACATTTTCTTGGAAACATCAGACAACTTAGTTCACCTTTGTTGAGTCTTTCAACCAAATCATTAAACACGGCAACATGTCCACTCTCGAGTTCCAACAGCAACTGGTCGGACTGCGCCAGCAGTTGTACTACTTCGCCCTTAGTCTGACCAAGGACCGCGACAACGCCTTGGACCTTCTACAGGAAAGCCTGATGCGCGCATTGACCTATCGCGACAAGTTCCAGGACAACACCAACTTCAAGGCTTGGCTGTACACCATCATGAAGAACACCTTCATCAATGACCATCGTCGGTCGAAGCGGACGAAGGCGCTGATGGACACGGTGGACCGCGAGCGCGACCAGGTGCGCAGGGTACAAACCCCTGCCAGCGCGGAAGCATCGGTGAAAATGAGCGAGATCAGTCGTAGCTTGGAGCGGTTGGACCCGGCATTCCGCACGCCTTTCACCATGCACCACGAGGGGTATAAGTATCACGAGATCGCCGAACACATGGGCATCCCGATCGGTACGGTGAAGAGCCGGATCTTTCAGGCACGCCAGCGACTGATGGCCATGCTCAGCGATAAACACATTCAGAACTGATGTCCCACGCGATCGTCATCGGCTCGGGCTTCGCAGGCCTCACCGCCGCCGCTTCCCTGGCGCGGAAAGGTTACCGCGTTACCGTGCTTGAAAAGAACACCGAGCCCGGCGGTCGCGCACGTACGTGGAGCGAGCAAGGATTCACCTTTGACATGGGCCCCAGCTTCTACTGGATGCCCGAGGTGTTCGATCGTTTCTTCCACGCCATGGGTGAGCGCGTGCAGGACCACTATGACCTGGTGCGGCTCGACCCCTCATACAGTGTGGTGTTCGGTCCTGGGGAGAAATGGTCCATCCCGGCCGACCCCATCGCCCTGCGCGCCTTCTTCGACAGTAAAGAGATAGGTGCGGGCGCCCAGTTGGACCGCTTCCTTGCCGAGGCCAAGTTGAAGTATGAACTGGGCATGGGCGAACTGGTATACCGCCCATCGTTGAGCTGGAGCGAGTACATGCACCCGGGTCTGATCGGTGGCCTGCTGAAGACCAACGTGTTCCGCAGCCTGCGTAAGCACGTGCAGTCCCACTTCACCGATGAGAAGCTGCGGTTGCTGATGGAGTTCCCTGTGCTCTTCCTGGGCGCCGCTCCGCAGAACACCCCTGCGCTCTACAGCCTGATGAACTACGCCGACATGGAACTGGGCACCTGGTACCCCATGGGCGGTATGGGCAAGGTGGTGGATGCTTTTGTCCGCGTGGCCGAAAAGCAGGGTGCCACCATCCGTTGCGGAACGCCGGTAAAACGCATTGTGGTGGAGAATGGGAAAGCCATTGGTGTGGAAACGAACGATGGCCTTTTGAAGGCCGACATCGTGGTGGCAGGCGCAGACTATCACCACGTGGACCAGGAGCTGATGCCCGAAGAGTCACGCGGCTACAACAAGGCCTACTGGAGCAAGCGCACCATGGCACCGAGCGGACTATTGTTCTACCTCGGATTCGACCGCAGGCTTCCCGACCTTGAGCACCACACGCTCTTCTTCGACGAATCGCTGGACGCACACAGCGCGGAGATCTACGACAACCCCGCCTGGCCCAGCAAGCCGCTGTTCTACACCAGCTGCGCCAGCAAGACCGACACCAGCGTGGCACCCGAAGGGAAGGAGAACATGGTGATCCTGATCCCCATCGCGCCAGGGCTCGACGACCGCGATGAAACGCGTGAACGCTACTACAACATGGTGATGGAGCGCCTGGGCAAGCACCTCGGGTTCGACCCGCGCCCGCACGTGGTGGTGAAACGCAGCTACAGCATCAACGACCTGAAGAAGGACTACAACGCATTCCGCGGCAACGCATACGGCATGGCGAACACCATTATGCAGACCGGTCCGCTGCGCCCGAGCATGAAGAGCCGCAAAGTGAAAGGACTCTATTACACAGGCCAGCTCACCGTGCCCGGTCCCGGCGTACCGCCGGCGATCATCAGTGGCGAGGTGGTGGCCGACCTGATCGAAAAGGAGACCCTTCGTAAAACCTCGAAGGCATGAACACCATCGCATTGTACGACAAGGTCTGCCTGAAAGCGAGCAGACACACCACATATAGCTACAGCACGTCCTTCTCGCTGGGCATCCGCTCACTCGACAAGCGGTTCCATTCGCCCATACACGCCATCTATGGGTTCGTGCGGTTCGCCGACGAGATCGTGGACACCTTCCATGGCTTCGCCAAAGAAGACCTGTTGAAGCGTTTCCGGGAGGACACCTACCGCGCTATCGAGGAAGGCATCAGCCTCAACCCCATCCTGCACAGCTTTCAGCGTGTGGTGAACGACTATCGCATCGAGCGTGAACTGTATGACACCTTCCTGGACAGCATGGCGATGGACCTGACGGATACCGCCCACGACCAGCGCAGTTATGAGACCTATATCCTGGGCAGTGCCGAGGTGGTGGGCCTGATGTGCCTGCGTGTGTTCTGCGAGGGTGACGATGCCATGTACCAAGAACTGAGGCCCGCTGCCATGAAACTTGGTGCGGCCTTCCAGAAAGTGAACTTCCTCCGTGACCTGAAGGACGACCACCAGAACCTGGGCCGCACCTACTTCCCAGGCATCGATATGAGCCACTGGAACGAGGAGACCAAGCGTGCCATCGAGGACGACATCCAGGCCGACTTCGACGCAGCCCTGATCGGCATTCGTCAACTACCGAAAGGCGCCCGTTTCGGGGTGTACATGGCGTACATCTATTACGTGAACCTGTTCCGCAAGATCAAGGCGCTCCCGGCAAGCCGCATCATGCAAGTGCGTGTACGCGTTCGCAACCGCCGGAAGATCGCGTTGCTCACCACCAGCTACGTGCGCCACAGTTTTGGCATTCTCTGACCACCATGGGAGCGGCAATGCTGAACGAGGAACAGGTGGTACTGGTGAACGAGCGCGATGAAGCGATCGGCACCATGGGCAAACTGCGCGCCCATCAGGAGGGTGCGTTGCATCGGGCCTTCAGCGTATTCCTCTTCGATGATCATGGGCGCCTGCTCATGCAACGGCGTGCTCCGGGCAAATACCACAGTGCGGGACTTTGGACCAATACCTGCTGCAGCCATCCTCGCCCGGATGAGTCGCTCACCGATGCCGCACACCGCCGATTGAAGGAGGAAATGGGCATCGACGCCCAGGTCGAGCACCGCTTCAGCTTCCTCTACAAGGCAGGCTTCGATAATGGCCTATACGAACACGAACTGGACCATGTGTTCTTCGGCAGGTTCAACGGTATCCCGCAACCTGCCCCAGACGAGGCCGATGCCTGGCAATTCCTGCATCCCGACGCGCTCGATGCCGATCTGGCCGCACACCCCGAGCGCTATACCATATGGCTCCTCGAATGCTGGCTTCGCGTGCGCGCAGAACTGGCCGTAAAGGCCGCCTGAACCGAACCTGACCCCTCTAGAACATGCTGATGAAGAAGAACGGCGCGGTGATCCCCTTCGCCCTGCCCATTGAGGAGATCGAGCCGCCACATGGCACCGCCATCGACACCCCCTTGCGTCCGGATGCCTTCGCCATGGCGCCGGACGAGAAGATCGCACGCATCGAGAAACACTTCCGGGGCATCATGGAAACGCTGGGCCTCGACCTTTCGGACGACAGCTTGCAGGGCACACCCAAGCGTGTGGCCAAGATGTTCGTGAACGAGGTGTTCAGCGGACTGGACCCCACAACGCGACCCGAGCCCACGCTCTTCGCCAACAAGTTCGGCTACAAAGGCATGCTGGTGGAGCGCGACATCACCGTTCACAGCTTCTGCGAGCACCACTTCGTGCCCATCATCGGCAAGGCCACCGTGGCGTACTTCAGCAGTGGGCAGGTCATCGGCCTCAGTAAACTGGACCGCATCGTGAAACACTTCGCCGCGCGCCCCCAAGTGCAGGAGCGCCTCACCGAACAGATCGCCGCTGAGCTGAAAAGTGTGCTGCACACCGACGATGTGGCCGTGTTGATCGATGCCGAGCACATGTGTGTGAAACTGCGCGGTGTGAAGGACGAATGCAGCAGCACGGTGACCTCGCATTACAGCGGACGCTTCGAAGAGGCGGAGGTGCGGAACGAATTCCTCACCTACTTGAAACGCTGACCGCACGCAGGTCTACCAGCTCGGTCGACCTGCTGTACGTTCGCCCGATGATCCAGGTCCAGGTGATGAAACCACGCATCAGCATCCATTGGTTCCGACGCGACCTGCGGCTGGCGGATAACCACGGTCTCTTCCGTGCGCTGAGCGAGCATGGAGACGTGCTGCCGCTCTTCATCTTCGACACGGAGATCCTGGAAAAGTTGGAGGACGAGCACGATCGCCGTGTTGACTTCATCCACCGCGCTTTGCAGGGCCTGCAGGCCGATCTGGTGAATCATGGTAGCACACTGTTGGTAGAGCACGGCGAACCCATTGATGTTTGGAAGCGCCTGATGGAACGCTACGACATCTCGACGGTGACCACCAACCACGACCACGAACCGTACGCCATCGCACGCGACAAGGCCGTGGGTGAACTTCTGGCCGCTCACAGCATCCCTTTCCGCACGTACAAGGACATCAGCATCTTCGAGCGTGGTGAGGTGGTGAAGGACAACGGTGGGCCATACACCGTATACACGCCCTACATGCGCAAGTGGCGGGCGCTCTTCACGCCCGAGATGGCGGCGTCCTTCCCCAGTGAGGCCCAATTGCACCGCCTGTGGAAGAGCGCCCCCCTCCCGTTCCCCGCATTAGAGGACATCGGTTTCCGTCCTACTGATCTCCAGGTGCCACCCACTACCTTGAGCGAGGAGCTGCTCAAGAACTACTCGGAAACACGCGACATCCCAAGCATCCTTGGTACCAGTCGCATGAGCACCCACCTGCGCTTTGGCACTGTGAGCGTGCGCGAGCTTGTGCGCCGCAGTCTGACACAGAGCCCGAAATACCTGAACGAGCTCATCTGGCGGGAGTTCTACATGCAGATCCTCTGGCACTTTCCGCATCCGGAGAAGGCCTTCAAGCCCGCGTACGACAACATTGAATGGCGGCACGACGAGATAGCCTATAAGTCCTGGTGTGCGGGCCGCACAGGCTACCCCTTGGTGGATGCCGGCATGCGCGAACTGGCAGCCACTGGTCTAATGCACAATCGCGTACGCATGGTCGTGGCCAGCTTCCTCACCAAGCACCTGCTGCTGGATTGGCGGTTGGGCGAAGCGTGGTTCGCTGCCAAACTGCTGGACTTCGAACTCAGCAGCAACAATGGCGGATGGCAGTGGGCATCGGGCTCCGGCTGCGATGCAGCCCCCTATTTCCGGGTCTTCAATCCCCGCTTGCAACTGGAGAAGTTCGACCCTCAGTTAAGATATGTGAAGAAGTGGGTCCCGGAGCACGGTTCGGCAAACTATATGCAGCCATTGGTCGTTCATAAAATGGCACGTCAACGCGCTCTCGATACCTACAAGAAGGGTCTCGAAGGTGAGCGGACGAACGCTCAACGACAAACCAAACTCTTCACATAGCCATGCCACGCAAAAAGAAAGTCCTCATCCTCGCCCAACCTGTCAAAGAAGGCATCAAGGCGATCAAAGTGCGTCTGGATGCGCGCACCATCATCACGGTGGCCAGTCAAAAGGCCCTGGAGTTCTGGCGCCAGCGCTACCCCAAAATGGAGGTCATCGGCTGATCGCACATGGGCCAGCATGTCCTAGAACGCAGCCAGTTCCTGCCCATCACGCTAGATGAGGCATGGGCGTTCTTCAGCAGTCCACGCAACCTGGCGAAGATCACCCCGTCCGACATGGGTTTCGTGATCCGCGAGCCGTTCGATGACCAACCGACCTATGCCGGGCAACGGATCACTTACACGGTGAGCCCGTTGCTCGGCATTCCTCTAAAATGGGTCACTCTCATCGCGGAGGCCGAAGGTCCTCACCGGTTCGTGGATACCCAGGTGCAAGGACCTTACAAACGATGGTGGCATGTGCACACCTTCGAAGCGATGGAGGGTGGTGTGCTCATGAAGGACCGGGTGGAATACGAACTTCCCCTCGGCCCACTGGGTGAACTGGCACACGCTATTTTTGTGAAACAGCGCTTGAAGGCCATCTTCGATTTTCGCTTTATGACCCTGGAACGCTATTTCAGGGAAGAACAGCGAACCAAGTAGGCCGGGCATCTGTTCGAACAACATGAGCATTTGGGCGATCATCGGCATTGTGATGGGTACGGCCATCGCGATGGAGTATGTAGCATGGGCCACGCACAAATACGTGATGCACGGTTTCCTTTGGACACTGCACTCTGACCATCACAAGAAGGACCATTACGGGTTCCTCGAACGGAACGACAGCTTCTTCTTGATCTTCGCGATCCCCTCCATGATACTGTTCATCGTCGGGAGCTTGAAAGGATTGCACACCCCCTGGCTGTGGATCGGCCTTGGCATCCTCATTTACGGCCTGCTGTACTTCTTTGTCCACGAGGTGTTCATCCACCAGCGGATAAAGTGGCTGCGCAAGACCAACAACCCCTATTTCCTGGCGATCCGCAAGGCGCACAAGGTGCACCACAAACACCTGGGGAAGGAGGATGGCGAGTGCTTCGGGATGTTGGTGGTCCCGTTCAAGTACTATCGCGAAGCGCGGAAAGCACTGGCGCAGCAACGCGCTTGATCAGGGCATGCCCGGAGCAGGGCAATCCACCGCTGGCGTATTGGGTTCCGGCAGGTCGGGACTGATGTAAGGGATGCCCAGATCGAGGCCCCGTAGGATGAACAGCACGGCCATGAACAAATAGGCTACGGGGGCCAAACGCCTCATGGCACTGCGAACCGATGGTGACAAATAGCTGCTGCTCACCTTTAGCCCCACGAGCGCCGGCCATGTACCAAGTCCGAAGAAGACCATGAACAGCGCGCCAGTGCTCCAGCCATCCTGCGCCAAAGCGCCTGCGAGACCCAGGTAGACCATACCACAGGGTAGCAGTCCGTTCAGCACACCCGTGAGGAACAATCCTTCGGGTGAGGTCCGCTTCAGTTGACGGGCCATCAGCCCTTGCGCCCGCATCACCAATAATGCCGGACCTTGTGACAACCGGAGACGCGACAGCACCCGGGGAGCGATCAAGCCCACCAGGATGGCAACACCCAGGCCGATGGAAACCACCTGCTGGAGCCCGGCCAGCTGCAGCCCTCTACCGAACAAGCCGGAGGCCGCTCCCAATAATGCATAGGTGACCACCCGTCCGCCATTGAGCAGCAAGGCACTGGTGAAGCGTTGGAGGAACGAGTTGCGCGGAGAGGGCACTGCCAGTGCCAATGGACCGCACATACCAATGCAGTGGGCACTACTGAGCAGACCCAGTACGAAGGCCGTACCAGCCGCAACGTTCATGGAATGTAGATGCGGTCCTTGCTGAGGAACTCGTCACCATCGGCACGCCATTCCAGCACCGTGTTGTAGGCGCCTTTCATGCGCTGGTCAATGGGAACACGCATCTGGCCTAGGGAATCCACCGAAACGGGCAACCGGGCATCCGCACGCGCATCGGAAGGTCGTTGCAGGTAAAGCTCGCCGCTCAACGCCCGGCCTTGGACCTCCTGTGGGAACGAGATCACCAGTTCATTGCCGACCACTTCCATGCGCACGGCCTCACCGAGCGCGCCGGCACGGTTCAGCTTGTCGATCTGTTCCTGGTACTTGATCTCCTGCTCGTAGTAGTTCTCGGCCACCAGTTCCTCCTGGTTGAACGCCGCACGGTACATGAACGAGGCCATGAGCAGCACAAAAGCCGTCATGACCAGAAAGATGGCCTTGCCCCAGGAGAACTTCATGATGCACTGCGTATCGGTCCAACGAAGGTAGTATTGACCTCTTCGATCCGCCGGTCGCCCGAGTAGACGCCGATGGTGAGCTTGGTCTTCGTCCCCTTTACTTCCGAGGGGTCCAGCACGATGAACAGAGCTCCCTGGCCCAATGCGGCCTTTTCCAGGAATACCTCCTTGCCAACGAGCTTTATCTCACCCTTCACGCCTTCCAAGCGGAACTCCAGCGGGAGGTCCCGCGAGGTCTTGTTCACGACCTTGAAGTTGTACAGGTTGCTGATCCGGCCATCCTCTGTCCTCTGGAAGAGCATACCAGGGGTGCGCAGTACGGTCGCCTCCACATCACTACGCATGACGATGAGCGTGACAATGACCGCGACCAATACGGAAAGTACAGCCGTATACGCCTTCATGCGCGTGGTGTAGCGCCACGGTTGCTTTTCACTGATCTGGGTCTCACTGGCAAAGCGGATCAGGCCCTTTGGCAGATCAACACTTTCCATCATGTGGTTGCAGGCATCAATGCAGGCGGTGCAATTCACACACTCGAGCTGAGTGCCATTGCGGATATCAATGCCTGTGGGGCATACATGCACACACGCCTTGCAGTCGATGCAATCGCCTTTACCCGTGGCAGCCCTGTCCTCTCCCTTGCGGAACTTGGCACGTCCTTCACCACGTACATGATCGTAGGCCACCACCAGGCTCTGCCGATCGAGCAGCACACCCTGTAGACGGCCATACGGGCACATGGTGGTACACACCTGTTCGCGCAGGAAAGCGAAAACACCATAGAACAGGAAGGAGAACACGAGCATGGCCACGAAGCCGCCCAAGTGTTCGGCAGGTGGCGATGTAATGATCTCGATCAACGCATCACTTCCCACGATATAGGCCAGGAACGTATTGCCAATGAGGAATGCAATGGCGAAGAACAGGATGTGCTTAACGGTCTTGCGGATCACCTTGTCCGCGTTCCATGGGCCCTTGTTGAGCGCCTGCTGCTGCTTCCAATCGCCTTCGATCCAGTATTCGATCCGGCGGTACACCAGTTCCATGAACACGGTCTGCGGGCATACCCATCCACAGAACAATCGCCCGAACACCACGGTGAACAGTGCGATGAAGATGACGCCAGCGATGAACGCCAGAACGAACAGATGGATGTCCTGTGGCCAGAAGGTCTGACCGAAGATCACGAAGCGTCGCTCCAGCAGGTCGATCTGGAGCAAGGGCTCACCGCCGATGCGTAGGAACGGTCCAAGAAACAGGAACACCAGCAGGCCATAGCCCACCAGTGCCCGTTTGTTGAACCATTTACCTGCGGGTTTCTTGGGATAGATCCAAACGCGCTTACCGCGCTTGTCCACCGTCGCGATGGAATCCCTGAAGCTCTCGTCGCGTTGTTGACCGTCCGGTCTTTGCGTATCCATGATCATTTCACTACGGCCACGGCGACCGTGTCCGTAGCGGACGCCGCCGTGCTATCCGCTGGAGCAGCTGACCCTTCTGGCGCCCAAAGGTCACCCTGCGGAGCTTTTGCGTTCGCGGGGTTGCTGCCCTGCAGCGACAGGATGTAGCTTGCCACTTGCTGCATCTCCATGGGCTTCAGGTCCTTTTTCCAGCTCTGCATGCCCTTCTCCACCACACCATATTTAATGGTGGTGAACACGTCGCTGATGCCACCACCATGGATCCAGTATGCATCGGTCAGGTTGGGTCCAACGGCATTTCCTTCACCGTTCTCGCCATGGCAGGCCTTGCAATAGGTCACGAAGGTGTTCTTGCCAGCAGCAAGGGCCGAGGCATCCGTTAGTGCCACTACGGTCTTCTCATCAACCGCAGCTGCGGACTTGGCGAGGTAGGCGGCCACATCGGCCTTTGCTTGGGCCATTTCCTGTTCGTACTCATCGGCCTGGTGCAGCCAGGTGCCGGACACGTGTACGTTGAAGACATACACCACGCTCCAAACGATCGTACCGTAGAACAACCACAGCCACCATGGCGGAAGCACGTTGTCCAGTTCGCGGATACCGTCGTACTCGTGATGCATGAGGATGTCCTGTTCCTTCTCCACCTTCACCGTACGTGTAAGCTTGTTGAGGATCGCATCCGCGAAGGTGTCACCCTCCTTGGCCTTGCTTGCCGCCTCCTCTTCGGGACCGCTGAGCGCACGCACCATGCCACGCACCACCGAGAGCTGCGCCACGATGATGATGAAGAAGATGATGTTGGCGCTGATGAGCCAATACATGAGCGTTTGGGTGGTCAACATGGCCAGTCCAGGAACAGCGGCCTGTGCATCGAACGAGGATGCAGCGAAGATGACCATCAACACCATGGCCGCCCGGCGACCTTTCAGATAATCAGCCCACACGGTACCAGTTCCCCCGAGGGTCTTCATGATACCGGACAGCGTGAGGATGATGACCACCTGCAGCACGGCCATGGCCAGCAGGATGTAGTTGGTCTCCATGGTCGGGTTCTCCAACAGGCCTGCAGCAGGTGCCACTGCAGTGGCCGCATCCTGGGCAACGGCGGGCGCGGTGGCCAGGCCACCGAGAAGGAGAAGAGCGAAGGGGAGGATGTTCCGTAGACGCATGGTGGTTCGGATGTGCGTTCAGGCTTGTTCGTTCTCGGAAAGTGGCAGCTGCTCCATATGTGAAATGCGGCTGCGATCGGTGGTGAGGATATACCAGGAGGCCACGATGAAGATGCCCACGAACAGCACGAAGGCGGCGACCGGGTAGATGTCGATGTCAGCGATCGACGTCATATGGCCCTTGATGAACTTCAGCATGGCTGCGACCTATTGGGCCTGCACCACCTGCGTGGCGGGCTTCTGTTTGATGTCCGTACCCAGGCGCTGCAGGTAGGCGATCAGCGCGATGATGTCCTTGTTCGCATCCGCCTCGATACCATCCTTCTTCAGTCTGGCGGCCACTTCAGCGGCCTGCGCCTCCAGGTCGGCCACGGCCAGTTCATCAAAGCCTTCGGGATAGGGGACACCCAACTTCTGCATGGCGCGGATCTTGGCCGGCATGGAGGCCTTGTCGATCTCGTTCTCGTACATATGGGGATAGGCGGGCATCAACGAACCTGCGCTCATGCTGGTGGGATCGAACATGTGGTAGTAATGCCAGCTATCGGGGTATTTTCCTCCTTGGCGGTGCAAGTCCGGACCGGTACGCTTGCTGCCCCATTGGAACGGGTGGTCGTAGATGAACTCGCCGGCCTTGCTGTATTCGCCGTAGCGCTCGGTCTCGCTACGGAAGGGACGCACCATTTGCGAGTGACAGGTGTAGCAGCCCTCCATGATGTAGATATCGCGACCGTGCAGCTCCAGTGGTCGATACGGTTTCACCTGTGTGATCGTGGGCACGTTGCTCTTGATCAGGAAGGTGGGCACGATCTCGATGATGCCGCCGATCGCGACCAGCACGAGGCTCACCACGAGCATCATGATCGGGCGACGCTCGATGACACGGTGCCAGTATCCACTGCTTTCGCCCTTGTAGTTCTTCTCCAGTGCAGGAGCCTCGGCGTCCTCATTGGCGATGAGCTTGCCACTGGCAATGGTCTTCCAAACGTTGTAGACCATGATGAGCGCGCCGATGAGGTACAGCGATCCACCCAGGCCGCGCAGCCAGTAGGCATACTTGATCTGCAGCACGGTATCCAGGAAGTTCTTGTACACCAGATAGCCATCCGGGGTGAACTGCTTCCACATCAGGCTCTGTGTGAACCCGGCGAAGTACAGCGGAATGGCATAGAAGACGATGCCCAGCGTACCGATCCAGAAGTGGGCATTGGCCATGCCCTTGCTGTACAGCTTGGTGCCCCACATGCGCGGCACCAGCCAGTAGATCATGCCGAAGGTGAGGAAGCCGTTCCAGCCAAGGCCGCCGACGTGTACGTGCGCGATGGTCCAGTCGGTGAAGTGGCTGATGCTGTTCAGGAACTTCGTGCTCAGCAGGGGGCCTTCCAGCGTGGACATGCCATAGGCCGTGATGGCCACCACCATGAACTTCAGTACGGGCTCGTCGCGCACACGGTCCCAGGCGCCGCGCAGGGTGAGCAGACCGTTCAACATACCACCCCAGCTTGGTGCGATGAGCATGATGCTGAACACGGTGCCAAGGCTCTGGGCCCAGTCGGGCAGTGAGCTGTACAGCAGGTGGTGCGGGCCGGCCCAGATGTAGATGAAGATCAGCGCCCAGAAGTGGATGATCGAGAGCTTGTAACTGTATACCGGTCGGTTGGCCGCCTTCGGCATGAAGTAGTACATGAGGCCCAGGTACGGCGTGGTGAGGAAGAAGGCCACCGCGTTGTGACCATACCACCACTGTACCAAGGCATCCTGCACACCGGCATACCAGCTGTAGCTCTTGAACAAGCTGACCGGCATGGCCATGGAGTTCACGATATGCAACATGGCCACCGTGACCCACGTGGCGATGTAGAACCAGATGGCCACGTACAGGTGGCGTTCGCGACGCTTGAGGATGGTGCCGAACATATTGACACCGAACACCACCCAGATCAAGGTGATGGCGATGTCGATCGGCCATTCCAGCTCAGCATATTCCTTGCTGGTGGTGATCCCCAGCGGAAGGGTGATCGCGGCGGCCACAATGATCAACTGCCAGCCCCAGAAGTGGAGCCAGCTCAATCCATCGCTGAACATCCGGGCCTTCAGCAGGCGTTGCAGGCTGTAATAGATGCCTGCGAACATGCCGTTGCCCACAAAGGCGAAAATGATCGCGTTGGTGTGCAGCGGACGCAAGCGGCCGAAGGTGAACCACTCCGCAAAGTTCCAGCTGGGAATGACCAACTGGAAGGCGACCGTGAGGCCGACAAGCATGCCTACGATGCCAAAAGCGATCGTGGCCATGATAAAGGCCTTTACGATCTTGTTGTCGTATTGGAAACGTTCGATCATCGCGTCAAGCGTTGGGGTTCGTGGACGTATTGCTGGTCTTTTCTATTGGCTTCACCGGAAGGGCATCACCCAATATGCGAACGGCGGGTGAGCGGTCATCGTCGAACTGTCCGCTGCGCACTGCCCATGTGAAGGCCGCCAGGAAGAGCAAGGCGACCACGGTACTGGCAGTGATCAGAAGGAAGATGACATTCATGTGACGTTGATCTCGCGGCCCAAATGTGGCAAGTGGAATACTACCGATCCATGACCTTTCTCAGTCCGTCAACTGACTTTTGTCATGTTCCGATCGCTGTGCCATGCACGGTGGGCGGCCAAGGTGGTCGCCAGCGTGACGAAACCCACCACGGTGACCGAACTGAGCGGCATCAGGATAGCCGCGATCAGCGGTGTGAGCTTACCGGCCACGGCGAACGAAACACCGGTCACATTGTACATCAGCGACAATCCCAGGCTGGCCTTCACAATGGTGCGTGCCTTGCGGGTAAGCCAAAGGGCCTTGGGCAGATGACCGAGGCTGCGTGCATCAAGAATGGCATCGCTGGCAGGTGTGAGCGCGGCGCTCGATTCGCTCACGGTCATGCCCACATCGCTCTGGGCCAGCGCACCTGCGTCATTCAGGCCATCGCCCACCATCATCACCCGGCGACCTTCCTTCTGCAACCCTGCCACATAGGCCGACTTGTCCGGCGGCGTGCATCCCACCCGCATGGTGGCCGTACCAAAAGCAGCGGCCACTTCCGCATCCACGTTCGAATCGCCGGTGAGCAGGTGCGTGGAGGCCATGCCTTTCATACCCTCAATGGCCGACGCCATCCCCGAACGCGCGCGCTTACGCACAACGAAATAACCGCGGTGCATGCCACCCATGGACACATGGACCTGTGCCTCACCCGGCACCAGTTCGGCCTGTTCACCTTGCGTGAATGGCGCCGAACCGATCCGCAGGGACAGCCCACGCACTGCACCGGAGATGCCCATTCCAGCCTGCTCCTCCACTTCAATGGCATCGCACACCTCGGCCTTGATGCCGTTGTACAGCACCGCACTAAGGGGGTGTGTACTGTTGCGGGCCAGCGAACGAACTCGTTGCTCCTCATCCTTTGTCAATGGCACACCCACGAAACGCAGTTCGTAAGCCTCTCGGGCCGTGAGGGTACCTGTCTTATCATAGACCACGGCATCCACTTGTGCCATGCGCTCCACCACCTCGGCATCGCGAAGGAACACGCCGCGTTTGCCCAACAGGCGCATGGTGTGGCCATAAGCGAACGGCATGCTCAACGCCAGGGCGCATGGACAGGCGACAATGAGCACTGCTGTGACCACCGGCCACACCATGGCCCCGTCCTTGCCTGCCCAATAGATGCCCGCAGCGGCCGAGATCAGCAGCACGGCGATCGTGAAACGCTGTGCCACGGCATCGATCATACGTGGCATGACCGGCCTGCGTTGCGCCGAAGTGCCTGCATGCTCCTCCCACAAGCGTTTCAAATGGCTCTGCTGGAACGGACGTAATACCTCCAGCTCAATGGCCGCACCACGCTGGCGACCACCTGCACGCACCGTATCGCCCACCGCACGCCGCACCGGTAAGGGCTCGCCGGTGATGAAGCTGTTGTCGATGTTGCCAATACCCTCGCGCAGCACACTATCCACGGGTATCAGTTCCTGATCGCGCACCACGATGCGGTCACCCTGCGCAAGGTCCCCCACGCCGACCGCCTCCTCCACTTCACCTTTCTTACGGATCACCACCAACGGCAGGAAGTCGCTGAGGTCGCGGTCGAAGCTGAGCGCTTGATAGGTGTACGCCTGGTACCAACGTCCCACCAGCAGGAAGAACACCAGGCCTGCCAATGAATCGAAGTACCCCGGCCCGATATTGAGGATCACGTCCGCTGCACTGCGGGCGAACAGGGCCACAATGCCCAAGGCGATGGGCTGGTCGATGTTGACCTGGCGGTTCCGGATGCCCGCCCACGCGGAGGTGAAGAAATCGGTACTGGAGAACAAGAGCACCGGCAACGAGAACACCAGGCTCAGGTACTGGAAGCCTTTCAATAGGAGGTGATCACCATCATCCGCACCCAGGTATTCGGGAAAGCTGAAGAGCATGATGTTGCCGAAGGCGAAAGCGGCAATGCCCAGCTTCACATAAAGGATACGAGGCACTCCCGGCCCACGGCGGGCCTTCTTATCGCGGTCGGTGTTCAGCAGCGGCGGATAACCAATGCGGCGAAGCAGTTCCACCAGGCCACGCAGGCTCAAACGGTCCTCGTGGAAGGTGATGCTCAACTCCTTCTCCGAGAAGCGCACCCGCGACCGGATGATGGCCGGTTCAATACGCTGCAGGTTCTCCAGCAACCAGATGCAGCTGCTGCAGTGCATCTGCGGCACCGACAGGGTCACCCGCGTGATGCCATCCTCGCTGTACTCCACCAACTTGTCGCGCACCTCGGCGATCTCGAAGAGCTCGGGCCGCAGTTCGGTGGTGTCCCGCTCCTCCTTTACGCCGGGCTTGTCGGCCAGCTCGTAATAGTCGCACAGGCCGCTCTCCTGCAACAGGCCGTACACCGCACGGCAACCCTGGCAGCAGAAATCCTTCTCATCGAACCGGAGGTGCTCATCACGGCACGTATCGCCGCAGTGATAGCACGTTAGCAGGGGTATGGTCACTTTCTCCACGTGACAAAAGTCAATGTCGGTCACCAGAGCGGACCTGACGAACATCAGGCTGTTGATGCCCACCCATGGTGGAAGCGGACGCACGGCCCATGATGCGGGCTACTTTTGCCCTTAACAGTAGTAGTGTAATGAGCGATCAGATCCGGCAATTGGGCAGCTACCTGGGCCACTTGGTAAAGGCACGCACTCGGCACGGCGTGCACAGCCCGTTCGTCTACGACCTGATCTCGCAAGTGCTTCGACCCAGCAACGAACTGCCGGAGTTCGCCCCGATCGAAAAGCTGCGGGAGGACCTGCTGGAAAGTGAACAAACCATCCGCGTGAACGACCTCGGCGCCGGCTCCCGGGTCTTTGACCTGCCGGTGCGTCGCGTATCCGACATTGCCCGTTCGGCCATGAAACCTCCCCGGCAGGCCCAACTGCTGTTCAGGCTGGCCCGCTACTTCCAGGCGGAACATGTGCTCGAGCTCGGCACCTCCTTCGGCATCAGCACCCTCTACCTGGCCAAGGGTGCGGAAGATGGACAGGTGACCACCATTGAAGGCTGCCCGCAGACCTGCCGCATTGCACAGCACCACTTCGAGCAACTGAAACAACGGAACATCCAACCCGTGCTGGGCAGCTTCCGCACGCGCCTGCCTGAGGCATTGGGGCGGATGGAACGACTGGATATGGTGTTCATCGACGGCCACCACGCCAAGGAGCCCACCTTGGACTACTTCGAACAATGCCTTGCCAAGGCGCACAACGATACAGTGCTCGTGTTCGACGACATCCATTGGAGCCGCGGCATGGAAGAGGCCTGGGAGACCATCAAGGCCCATGAGCGTGTTACGGTCACCATCGACCTGTACAACATGGGCTTGGTGTTCCTTCGCCGCGAACAAGTGCCCGAGCACTTCGTTCTCCGCTACTGAACGGGCACGGAACACGGTTCCTTCCTTACTTCGTGGCCCACACCACACCATGAAGATCTACACGCGCACCGGCGACAGCGGCCAGACCAGTCTGCTGGGCGGCACCCGGGTATCCAAGGACCACCTGCGCATTGAGGCCTATGGCACGGTGGACGAACTGAACAGCCACCTGGGCATGCTGCGCGACCTCAGCCGCGTGCAACATGGCGAGCGGATCATGGCCATCCAGCAAACGTTGTTCTCCATCGGATCGCGACTGGCCGCAGGCTCCGAGGAAGAGGCCGAGCGGTACAAGGTGCCGGCCGTGGGCGAGGATGACATCGCGCAGCTGGAGAAGGACATGGATGCCATGGACGCCGAGCTGGAGCCCATGCGCAACTTCATTCTGCCCGGCGGCCACCCGGCGGTATCACAGGCCCACATCTGCCGCACGGTGTGCCGAAGGGCCGAGCGCCGCGTGGTGCAATTGGCGGCCCACGAGGCCATCCCCGAAACAGTAGTGCGCTACCTCAACCGGCTCTCTGACCTGCTCTTCGTGATGGCCCGCCACTTGGGCAAAGTGAACGGCGTGCCCGATATCCCTTGGCGTCCAAGGGGTTGACACATGGACATCCCCCCTTCTCACGCTTATTCCCAACGGTTGATAAATCTGCGTTCGCCGCATGGCGATCCGGCTATATTTGCGGCCGATTTGAAGGACCCTAACACGGCCATATAGCATGTACTGGACACTGGAACTCGCCTCATACCTGGAGGACGCCCCCTGGCCCGCCACCAAGGACGAGCTGATCGATTTCGCCATGCGCACCGGCGCTCCCCTGGAAGTGGTGGAGAACCTGCAAGGCATTGAGGACGACGAAGAGGTCTTCGAGACCATCGAGGACATCTGGCCGGACTATCCATCGAAGGAGGACTTCTTCTTCAACGAGGACGAGTACTGAACCGACCCGCATCGCACCAAAGCCCCCTGCACTCCAGGGGGCTTTGCCGTTGTGGGCCGCACCTGTCGCAATGGCAGATGCCCGTGAGCGGCCCGGTCTATGCTAAGTCGCAGCCGCTACCTTTGCCATCCTTCCAAAAACCGGCACGGCCGCAACCGCCTGCCGACCATTCCACACCTCCCCGACCATGATCGGTTCCCTGACCAAGGCCCTCAAGAAAGTTTTCGGCGACAAGGCCCAACGTGACCTCAAAGAAGTGACCCCGCTCGTAGAACAGACCAAGGTCGAGTTCGCGAAGCTGTCCGGACTGAGCAACAACGAACTGCGTCAACGGACACAGGCCCTGAAGGCCCGCATCGCGACACGCACCAAGGCCAACGACGAAAAGGCAGAGGCCCTGCGCGCCGAGATCGAGGCCGATCCGCAGATGGACATCCACGAGCGGGAACGGCGCTACGAGGAAGTGGACAAGCTGCAGGAACAAAGCCTGAAGTTGATCGAGGAAGTGCTGCTGGAGATCCTGCCCGAGGCTTTCGCCGTGGTGAAGGAGACCGCCCGCCGCTTCAAGGAGAACAGCGAACTGCGCGTCACCGCCACGGAGCTGGACAAGGAACTGGCCATCAAGCGCCCCGATGCCGTGCGCATTGAAGGCGACCAGGCCGTGTGGAAGAACACCTGGATGGCCGCCGGTGTGCCGGTGACCTGGGACATGGTGCACTACGATGTGCAGCTGATCGGTGGTGTGGCCCTGCACAAGGGCAAGATCGCCGAGATGAGCACCGGTGAGGGGAAGACCCTGGTGAGCACCCTGCCCGTGTTCCTGAACGCCCTGCCCGGTCGCGGCGTGCATGTGGTGACCGTGAACGACTACCTGGCCAAGCGCGATGCCGAATGGATGGGCCCACTGCACGAGTTCCACGGCATGCGGGTGGACTGCATCGACAAGCACCAGCCCAACAGCCCCGAGCGCCGCAACGCCTACATGGCCGACATCACCTACGGCACCAACAACGAGTTCGGCTTCGACTACCTGCGCGACAACATGGCGCATGCGCCCACCGCTCTGGTGCAGCGCAAGCACCACTTCGCCATTGTGGACGAAGTGGACAGCGTGCTCGTGGACGATGCGCGCACACCGCTCATCATCAGCGGTCCCACCCCGAAAGGCGAGATCCACCAGTTCGATGAGTACAAGCCGCGCGTGGAGCGCCTGTACAACGCGCAGAAACAACTGGTGACAAAGCTGTTGGCCGAGGCCAAGGAGAACCTGAAAGGGTTGAACGATGGCACCGCCACCAAGGAACAATTGGAGAAAGGCGGCATGGCCCTGCTCCGTGCCCACCGTGGCCTGCCCAAGAACAGCGCCATCATCAAGTTCCTGAGCGAGACCGGGGTGCGCGCCCACCTGCAGAAGACCGAGAACTACTACCTGGCCGATCAGGGCAAGGAGATGCCCAAGGTGGACGCCGAGCTCTACTTCACCATCGATGAAAAGCAGCACGGCATCGAGCTCACCGAGAAAGGCGTGGACCTGATCAGTGGCGATGTGAACGACCCTACGTTCTTCATCATGCCCGACGTGGGCGGCACCATGGCCGAGATCGAGAAGAGCGGGGCCGGTGCCGAGGAAAAGGCCCGGCGCAAGGACGAACTGCTGCGCGACTTCGGGATCAAGAGCGAACGCATCCACACGGTGAACCAGCTGATCCGCGCCTACGCCCTGTACGAAAAGGACGTGGAGTACGTGGTGATGGACGCCAAGGTGAAGATCGTGGACGAGCAGACCGGCCGCATCCTCGAAGGCCGCCGCTACAGCGATGGACTGCACCAGGCCATTGAGAGCAAGGAGAAGGTGAAAGTGGAGGCCTCCACGCAGACCTATGCCACCATCACCCTGCAGAACTACTTCCGCATGTACCACAAGCTGGCCGGCATGACCGGTACGGCCGAAACGGAAGCGCAGGAACTGTGGGACATCTACAAGCTGGACGTGATGGTGATCCCCACCAACCGTGCAGTGGTGCGGAAGGATGCCGAGGACATGGTCTTCAAGACCAAGCGCGAGAAATACAACGCTGTGATCGACGAGATCTCGGCGCTGCGTGAGGCCGGACGCCCGGTGCTGGTGGGCACCACCAGTGTGGAGGTGAGCGAGCTGATGAGCAAGATGCTCAAGATGCGCAACGTCCCCCACAACGTACTGAACGCGAAACAGCACCAGCGCGAGGCGGAGATCGTAGCACAGGCCGGTCTTCCCGGCACGGTGACCATCGCCACCAACATGGCGGGCCGCGGTACGGACATCAAGCTGGGCCCCGGTGTGAAAGAGGCCGGAGGTCTGGCCATCATCGGCACCGAGAAGCATGAGAGCCGCCGCGTGGACCGTCAGTTGCGCGGCCGTGCAGGCCGTCAGGGAGACCCTGGCAGCAGCCAGTTCTACGTGAGCCTCGAGGACGACCTGATGCGCCTGTTCAACAGCGAGCGCATTGCCAAGATCATGGACACCATGGGCCTGAAGGAGGGCGAGGTGATCCAGCACAGCATGGTGACGCGCAGCATCGAGCGCGCCCAGAAAAAGGTGGAGGAGAACAACTTCGGCATCCGTAAGCGTCTGCTGGAGTATGATGACGTGATGAACAGCCAGCGCACGGTGATCTACAAGCGTCGCCACCACGCGCTCTTCGGCGAACGCCTGAAGCTGGACATCCTGAACATGTTCTACGAAGTGAGCGCGGGCATTGTGGCCGAACACCACGAGGCCGGCGATTTCGATGGCTTCCAATTGGACGTGTTCCGCAAGCTGAGCACCGAGAGCCCGGTGGATGCCGAAGGCTTCAAGAAATTGAAGGCCGAGGAGCTGACCGAGCAGCTGTACGAAGCGGCCATGGGGGCCTACGAGCGCCATGGAGGCAAGCTGGCATCGCAGGCCATGCCGGTGATCACCGACGTGTTCCTGAACCAGGGCCAGCAGTACGAGAACATCGTAGTGCCCATCACGGACGGCCTGAAGACGATGCAGGTGGTGGCCAACCTGCAGAAGTGCTACAAGAGCCAAGGCCGTGAACTGGGCGCCAGCATCGAGAAGTACATCACACTGGCCATCATCGACAACGAGTGGAAGGAGCACCTGCGCGAGATGGACGAACTGCGCCGCAGCGTGCAGAACGCCGCTATTGAACAGAAGGACCCGCTGCTGATCTACAAGCTGGAGAGCTTCAACCTCTTCAAGGCCATGATCGAGCGTATCAACGGCGAAGTGGTGGGCTTCCTGGCGAAGGCCGGCCTGCCCTCGGCCGAACCGCAAGTGCAGCAAGCCCAAGCGCCCCGCGCCCCGCAACAGCGCCTGGAGACCAGCCGCACCGAGGTACCCCAGTTCAGCGGAGGACGCAGCTCAGCTCCTGCACCGCGCCCCAGTGCCGGCCAACCCGCCCCAGGCCGTGGCCCCATGCCGCCGCCCCAAGGACCGCGCCAGCCAGTGGCCCCGGTGCGCGTGGAGAAGGCCCCCGGCCGCAACGACCCCTGCCCCTGCGGCAGTGGCAAGAAGTACAAGCAGTGCCACGGCAAGGACGCCTGAGGATCCGCATTACCTTACGAACACCGAAGGCCCTTGATCGCTCAAGGGCCTTCGGCTTTATGGTGTATTGTTGGGTCCTTGAACCGGACCGGTAGGCGCACTTGAAACCAGAGCCCTGCGCTTGGTTCTTGCTACTCGAAATGGCATACCCCTTGGCCCTACGGACTGTTGACCATGCGCGTCCTACTTCCGCACCTCGCCAGGATCTCCTGCAAGGGACCCTGGCCCTCTTGCGGAAACATGCACTCCGATCCGACCGAGGCCCACTGTTGTTCGTCCTACTCCACAAGGACCTTACCACCTGCCAGCCACCTGGTGCCATCCGTAAGGTGCAGGTAGTAAAGGCCGGACGTGAGCTTGTTCATGGAAAGGTACAGGGTGGCACCGCCCATCTGCTCCTCAAGCACCAAGCGGCCTGTGGCATCCACCACCGCCACACGCAGTGGGCCTTGGGGTATGTACTCCGCAGGTGGCTCGAACGTGATGCGCAGCGGCTGCCCTGAAGCTACCGGGTTGGGTGAAATGCTCAAGTATTGGTCAAGCCCAAGGGCCACTTCTTCTATGCCCACGTTCTGACAACCGGGTACAACGCAGCCGACGCTGTCGGTCTTCACTACCCAGGTGACATAGTTGGTTTGAATGTCCGGATCCAAGGGCGGGAAACGCCCTGCCATCCCTGTCAGTAGGAACCCACCGTCGGAAGTCAGCTCAACATCGCCGAAAGAGTGTTGACCATTGAGCACCGTATACTCCCTAGTCCAAAGCATGCTCCCTTCAAGATCATATCGAACAAGCACACCCTTGCCTTGCTTCATACCTGTGCCAATGAAACCCCCATCCGGAAGTTTCTCGAAGTCAGATGCGATGCAGTCGGATCCTTGAACGGTTGAACGCTCCCATAGTAAGTTACCTGTGCTTGTTCGCTTTGTGAGCACCATGCGCTCTTCATAGATAGGAATGTCATCGGACCGTTCACTGTTCCAGTTGATCACTGCGCCGTTCGCATCCACGCGCACTGAGCCGGTCGCACCACCTCCTTGACCACCGCTATACCGGACCCATTGGATATCGCCGCCTGGCTCCGTGCGGAACAGCACGTTCCGGTCAAGGCCTGGACCCCTGTAGCCCGTGACCACCAAGCCACCATCCGGCATCTCACGCACGCACACAAGTGCTTGCGCATGCACATAGTCCTGAACCGTGGTTACGGAGCCGTCGGCACCGAGCCGAACCAGCAGAGCGCGGGCGGTGCTTGTTGCGTGGTCAATGGTGCCACAAAGCGCGAACCCACCGTCGGATAGTGTGGTAACGTCGTAAAAGGAATGCAGGGTCGAATCCGCAGCAGGAAAGCTCATGATATACTGCCTGCTAATGCGCTCGCCCAGTTCGTTGTACCGGTACAGCCATGTACTGTCGCCGAAAGACGAGCCTTCTGACACCGCAACGACAAAGGACCCATCGGGCATGGTGGCCATGGGGTCCATACCACCCGTTGCATAGTGTCGGTCATCCCCTGCGGTGTACTCCAACTCGGATATGACATGGCCCATAGGATCCAATCGGCGCAAGAAGATATGCCTGGCCTCAAGCTCATCGGCCGAATACTGCCAGCCGAATACCAAGGAACCGCCAGGCACCTCTCGCACAGAATTCCCTGTGCCGTTCGATCCGGCATGCAAGCTGTCCAAATGAACGTTGAAGGTGAATTGCGCGTGTGCCGAAGCAGTTGCTGTGACAACCGCTAGAAGCACCGCGTATAGGGAACTTATTCTGGCTTCCATGGGGACATGCGCATTTGTGTAGAACGAACCTCATCAAAAAAGTACCCACTGAAAACCGGTAAGACACCAACGGTGCTATTGACCCAGGAACCGGGTGCAACGACCTAGGAGCCTGCCCGGATCATTCCGAACTTCCCCGAACCTCGCCAGGGTGTCCTGCAAGGGATCCTGGCCCTCTTGTGATCCCTTGCTTTCATATTAGGACGGTAGTAAGGCTGCTTGTTCTGGCCGCACCACCCCGCATTTCATCGCCGCGGTGGTATACGCACCTTTCCGCCAGCCAAGTCAACCAATGCAAACCACCCTAACGTGCAGATATCATGGTGGCCATATACCGTTCGCAGCTGGAGTGCGATCAATACAGGTCCGTCAAATTCCCCCTACGCCAAAGGCCCTTGATCGCTCAAGGGCCTTCGGCTTTATGGTGTATGTAATTGGGTTCTAGAACTGGACGGGTAGGCGCACTTGCACCCGCACCGGAACACCGCGCTCTTCGCCGGGTGTCCAAGGAGAGGTGGCCTTGATGGCCTGCACCACCTCGCGACCGAACTGCTCGTCGGCACCGTCGACCACCTTCACATCGGTGAGCTCGCCGCTCTTCTCCACAATGAAGCTGGCGGTCAACTGGCCTTTGAAAGGCCGGCCTTCGGGGACCTTCACCTGATCACGGATCATGCGCACAAGGGCCTTTTCGCCACCGGGGAACTCAGGCATGGTCTGGGCACGGGTGTACACGATGTTGGCCAAGGCCTCGGGATCATAGACCTTTTCCACAAGGGGTCGCCCCCACTGATCGAACCGTTGCCAGACACCGGCCTTGAGGCCCATGACGTACTGGCCCTGGCTTTCCACCTTCCCGTTGGGGTGGTAGTAGGTGAAGTGGCCATGCTCAATGGTAAGGGCGGCATCAGCGTAGGTACCTTCGGCCTTCACGCGGCCGTCCAACGTGAAGGTCTTGCCCATGTACAGTTCACCCTCCTTTCCGGAGATGACCCTGTAGTAGGCCGCGTTCTTCTTGGTGGTGAGCGCGAGCACTTCGCTCAAGTACTGACGCTCGGCCGGCTGGGCCTGTGCGCTCGCGGCGAGCGCGATGCTGAACAGGCTCAGGAACAGTGTTGCAGGATATACGATGTGCTTCACGGTGCCGTTGGCGTAAGTGGGTTCGCCCCGTGATACGCGGAAGCCCCGCTCCGGGTTACGAACGCTTACGCTGCCCAGCCCTCGCGGTCCAGACTGCGGTACTGGATGGCCTCGGCCAGGTGCTCGGTGCGGATGTCGGGGCTGCCGGCGAGATCGGCAATGGTGCGCGCCACCTTGAGGATGCGATCGTAGGCCCGTGCGCTCAGCCCGAGCCGGTCCATGGCCTTTTCCAAGAGGGCTTTGCCAGTGGCATCGATGCGGCAGATCTCGCGCAGTTCCTTGCTGCCGATCTGGGCATTGCTGTGGATGTTGCGTCCGGCGTAGCGCTCCTGCTGCACACGCCGCGCCGCGATCACGCGCTCACGCATATCGGCACTGCGCTCCGTGGGTCGTTCGGCGCTCAGCTCGCTGAAGGGCACGGGCGTCACCTCGATGTGGATGTCGATGCGGTCCAGCAGGGGGCCGCTCACCTTGTTGAGGTACTTCTGCACCACGCCCGGGGCGCACACGCACTCCTTATCGGGATGGTTGTAGTAACCGCACGGGCAAGGGTTCATGGCGGCCACCAGCATGAAGCTGGCCGGATATTCGACCGTGAAGCGTGCCCGGCTGATGGTGACCAGACGGTCCTCCAAGGGTTGGCGCAGCACCTCCAGCACCTGCCGCTTGAACTCGGGCAGCTCATCGAGGAAGAGCACGCCGTTGTGCGCCAGGCTGATCTCGCCCGGTTGCGGGAAGGAGCCACCGCCCACGAGCGCCACATCACTGATGGTGTGGTGCGGCGAGCGATAAGGCCGCACACTGAGCAGGCTGTCCTCTTTGCGCAGCTTGCCGGCCACGCTATGGATCTTGGTGGTCTCCAGCGCTTCGTCGATGGTGAGCGGCGGCAGAATGGTGGGCAGCCGCTTGGCCAGCATGGTCTTGCCGGCGCCGGGCGGACCGATGAGGATGATGTTGTGCCCACCGGCCGCCGCGATCTCGAAGGCGCGCTTGATGTTCTCCTGTCCTTTCACATCGGCGATGTCGACCGGATAGCTCTGGCTGCTGTTAGCGAACTCGGCGGCGATGTCCACCACGGTGGGCTGCACGGTGGGCTGGCCTTTCAGCAGGTCCACCACTTCGCGCAGGTGCTCCACGCCGTAGATGGTGAGGCCGTGCACAATGGCGGCCTCGCGGGCATTGGCGGCGGGCAGGATGACCCCTTTGAATCCGGCTTTCTTGGCCTCGATGGCAATGGGCAACGCGCCTTTGATGGGACGCACACCGCCGTCGAGGGAGAGCTCGCCCATCACCAGGTAGTGCTCGAGCATTTCGGCGGGCACTTGGTCGGTGGCAGCGAGCAGCCCAACGGCCAAAGGCAGGTCGTAGGCGGTGCCTTCCTTGCGGATATCGGCCGGGGCGAGGTTGATGGTGACGCCCTTGCCACGCGGGGCATAGAGCCCGTTGTTGCGCAGGGCGGCGTCCATGCGCTGCTGGCTCTCCTTCACGGCACTGTCAGGCAGGCCCACGAGAAAGAAGTAGGCGCCGTTCTCCACGTTCACCTCGGCGGTGACGATGGTGGCGTTGATGCCGAAGACGGCGGCTCCGTAGACCTTGACGAGCATCAGTCTGTTACGTGTTGATCACCGTACAAGAAACCCTTCAGTGCCCGAACCGACCGGTAATGGACGGGGATGAACGTGAATAACTTCCATTGGTAAGCGCTCATTGCCGTGCATGCCCGTCCATTTCCGGTTCATTCGACCTGGCTTGTCAGTAACGGTCCTTTCGCGCCGGTTCGGCCATGGCGCGCTCGATGTGATCGATGAAGGCATGGATGATCTTGATGTGCACCTCCTGCACGCGATCGGCATAGCCATGGTGCGGCACACGCACTTCCACGGTACACAGGTCGGCCAGTTTACCGCCGTCCTTGCCGGTGAGGCCGATCACGTGCATCTGCCTGGCACGCGCCACCTCGGCGGCACGCAGCACATTGGGGCTGTTGCCACTGGTGCTGATGGCAAGGAGCACATCGCCCTCGCGACCATGCGCCTGCACAAAGCGCGCGAACACCTGTTCGAAGCCGTGATCGTTGCCCACGCAGGTGAGGTGGCTGGGATCGCTGATGCTGATGGCCGCGATGGGGTCGCGGTCGTCGCGGTAGCGGCCGGTCAGCTCTTCGGCGAAGTGCATGGCATCGCACATGCTGCCTCCATTGCCGCAGCTGATCACTTTGGCGCCCTGCTTCAGGCAATAGCTCATGAAGGCCGCAGCTTGTTCCACGGCGGCCAGGTTGGCGGGATCGGCCAGGAAGCGCTGAAGCACATCGGCCGCTTCGGTGAAATGGGATCGTATCCGGGTGTCGCTCATCCCTCCAAAGATGCATCAAACGGGATCGCCCCCGCGGTAGCCGATGCGCATGCGGTCCATTGCAGGCTTCTCCATCAACTGTTTCACGGCCTCGAACAGCTCATGCAAGGCCACCTCCTGTGCGTCCTGCCTGCCTTCCATCCGCTCCAGGCGCAATTGCAGCTCAAGGTCGTTCTGCAACAAGCGGTTCAACCGCACGAACACCCGCACGATCCGGATATTCACCGCGATGGCCCGTTCGCTGTTCAGCACACTGGAGAGCATCAGCACACCATGCTCTGTGAAGGCATAGGGAGGAGAGCGTCGGCCGCCCCACGAACTTGAGGTCGCAAATTGCGACCTCAAGTTGTTCCACTCCTCTTCGGTGAGAAGGAACATGAAGTCCTCCGGAAATCGGTCCGCATTGCGCTTCACCTGTTCATTCAACCGCTTGGTGGGTGTACCATAAAGCCTCGCGAGATCATGGGCTAACATCACCTTCTGCCCGCGTATCCAATGGATCTGCGCGGCGATCGCTTCATCGGGAAATATGGCTTCCTCTTCCATGGCACATCCGACATGACGAATATTCCGTCATTGATCGGACGCACAATATGGCAATTGATCGACGGAAAATCAAGCACGCGAGATCGGCACGGGCTATATCGGACCGGCAAAACCCTTAACGGCCCGCCTGCTGCCCCAGCACCTGCATGCCCTTGAGGCCGCGCTCCAGGAAGGCTTTGTAATCCTCTACCGCTGGCGTGTAACCCACGGGGTCGGTCAGCAGTTTGCCGTCGGGGCTCAGCAGTGCGTACAGCGGCTGCGTCGCGCTCTTGAAGTTCTCGGTCTGCAAGGTGGCCCACTTGTTCCCCACGGTAAGGATGGGCTTCTTGTTCCCATTGCTGGTCTCGAAGATGAACTGCTCCTCCTTGGGCAGTTCGGCCTTGGCGTCCACGTACAGCGAAACGAGTACGTATTCCTGATCGATCAACCGATTGATGTCGGCGACCGGCCACACATAGTCCTCCATCTTGCGGCAATTGGCGCAGCCATAGCCCGTGAAGTCGACCAACAGGGGCTTGCCGGTGCGTTTCGCTTCGGCCATGCCACTTTCCAGATCATGGTAGCAGGTCAGTCCGGCGGGGCATTCGGTGGGGAAGATCCAACTGTAACCGGGAGAAGGCGAGATACCGCTCAACAAGCCCACGGGTGCGAAGGTCTGCGCCTTTTCGTTGTAGCGGAAGCCAAATGCCATGTAGACGGTGAGGGCACCGAAGACGGCAATGAAGAACACGCGCGAAGGGGAGTACTTCTTCACCGGACCATCGTGCGGGAACCGGATCTTGCCGAAGAGATAGAGCACGATGCCGATGCCGCAGATCACCCATATGGCGAGGAAGAGCTCGTAGGGCACCAGGCCCCACTTCATCACCAGATCGGCCATGCTGAGGAACTTGAAGGCCAGGGCCACCTCCACGAAGCCGAGCACCACCTTCACGCTGTTCAGCCAGCTGCCGCTGCGAGGAAGGCTGTTGAGCCATCCGGGGAAGAGCGCGAAGAGGCCGAAGGGCAGTGCCAGTGCGAAGCCAAAGCCGCCCATGCCAGCGGTCAGCTGCCACGCACCGCCATCGGCCGTAAGCGCACCCGCAAGCAGAGAGCCCAGGATGGGACCGGTGCAGCTAAAGGAGACCAGCGCAAGCGTGAGCGCCATGAAGAAGGTGCCAATGAGGCCGCCGAACTTGCTGGCATTGGCGTCCATTTTGTTCACCCAGCTACTGGGCAGCGTGATCTCGAAGTAGCCGAAGAACGAGATGGAGAAGACGATGAAGATGACGAAGAAGAAGAGGTTGAGCCAGGGATTGGTGCTGATCTCGTTGAAGATCTCGGGGTTCACGCTGCCCAACAGGTGGAAGGGCAGGCTGAAGAGCAGGTAGATCAGCAGGATGAAGCCGCCATACGTGAGCGCGTTCTTGAGGCCGGTGGCGCGATCGGTGCTGCTCTTGGTGAAGAAGCTCACCGTGAGCGGGATCATGGGGAATACGCACGGGGTGAGCAGTGCGACCAGTCCGCCGATGAAGCCGAGCATGAAGATCCACAACAGGGAGTTGCGGTCCTCGGTACGCTTGCCCTCGTCGCGCACCACGGGATTTTCCAGGTCCACCCCTGCAAGCTTTAATTCGGACGCATCGCTCTTCGTGGCGATCCCAGCGAACTTGGGGTCGTTGGGGTCGAACGATACATCGCCGAGCTCGTAGGTGCCGGAGGCCAGACCCAGGATGAAATAGACCGTGGCGGGCGGCAGGCACATCTCATCATCGCAGGTCATGTACTCGAAGAAGCCCGTGATGGGCGTAGCGGGATCCACGACCGAAATGCGTTGCGTGAAGGTGGCTCCGCCTTTGAACTTCTTCACGGTCATGTCGAACACGGGGTCGTGCCCATCGATCACCTTCTTTCCTGTCTCGGAGGCCTGGCCCAGCACCGTTACACCGGCGACGGAATCAACTCGAATGGAGGTGGGCCAGGGACCCATATCGCCGTAGTTCTCCTGCGAATACACGGACCATCCTTCCTCAATGACGGCATGGAACACCACGTCCCATTGGCCATTGCCCGCATCGGCGGTGGTGATGGTCCACTTCACGGGTTCGGGAGTCGCGCTCTGGCCACCAGGCTGTGCGAACAAGGACAGCACCAACATCACGCCCAGCAGGGCCGCGTAAACACGTTCCTTCATCACTTCTTGGGTTCGGTATCAACGACCACCTTGAACGGCACACCGACCGGAGGCAGGCAGGTCTTGTCGTTGCATAACATGTATTCCACTTCACCTTCCACCACCAAAGGGCCCTTGGTGTTCGGCTTCAGCACCAGCACAAAGCGTGGCGAACCTGAATGATGCCGAACGACCATGGCGAAGTTGGGGTCATACTCCTGGACGGGAGGAGGCTCCTGCAGGGAAACCAGCGTGAACGCTTCCGGGTCCTTCAGTTGAATGGTGGTCGCGATGGGCCCTTGGTCCGAAGGCAGTGTGGTCGCATACAAGTGCCAACCTTCTTCCAAGGTGGCCTGGCAACGCAGCTCAACTAAACCATCGGTGCGCTGCACGGCCGAGAACGACCATTGGGCCGGTGAGCCGGTCAAGGCCATGGACAACCAGAGGGAAAGTAGCGCACTGTAGATCATGGGCAGGCCAAAACTAACCCACCACCGGCCTTGCCGACCCGGTGCTTGAACGGATCCTTGCGATCCTACTAAGTCCCGTCGATGTTAAGGAATGTCAATACTGACCACCCGCGAAACCGGGATGGTGGTCCCGTACTTGAGCACGATGTTCGTAGGATCGTAGGTCCAGATGGTGGTCTCCACGGCCTTGAGGCCCTCATCGTCCTGGAAAACGATGCGGCATTTGCCCCGCTCGGCATTGCCCAAACGCATGGCATGTTGTAATCCATGCAGGATGGAACTGCGCTGATCGTCGCTCAAATGCACGGGTTGACGGGGGAAACGCAACGCAGGGATGTGCTCTTTGGGAATGATGGTGGCTCCGTTGAAGTGCATGGTCAGGGAGTTGGGGGTCCCTGAAGGTAATACCAAAACCACCGGAATGATGCTACTGGCCGGACCCGATCAGGACACCAACGCTCCGCCGAGCCATTCGAGCGATATGGCTCCCGCCCCTCCAGGATCAGCCGCAGCACCTTCCGCAAGCCGTAAACCGCACAGCCAGATGATGCGATCGCCGCTTATCAGAACATAGGCGTTCCGTTTGCGATGGAGCGGGACCTTGGCATCCACCAGGATATCGCTGACGAGCTTGCTCCCACCAAGACCTGCTGGCCGCATACGATCACCCAACTGCCATGGACGGAGGACAAGCGGGAACCGGAGCGCTTCCTGCCGCACGTGCGCCACCTGCCGATCAAACGCGGCCGGCCCAGGTGAACTGGCCTTATCGATCACGCGCAGCGGCAACTCGACGGGCATGTCAGTCCACGTCGGGATCGTCCAGATCGGGAGCTCTTGTTGCACCGGGGCGATCACCAGACCATCGCGGTCCACGAAGACCTCCCGCGTTCCCGCCGGAAAACGGGCCCCGACATGACCGTCCTCCAACGCATGCAGTATGTCCTCCATGCGATCGGGGTGCAGGCCCAGACCGTGCAACACATGTTGCAGTACGAGGTGCGGCATCCCGGAGCCCAGAATGATGTTCCGCGCCACGTGCAATGCCCCGAACGCATCGGGCATCAAAGGGCCTACGACCGATGCCAGGTGGCATTGAACGGCACGGTCCATTTCACGGGCAAGCACCATGTCACGCTTCAGCACCGAGACACTTCCTGCACGCATGCTCTCCAGAAATGGAAGCAGTTCATGACGCACGCGGCTCCGCAGGTAGACCGGATCACGATTGCTGGCATCCTCCCGGAAGGGCACGGCATGCCGGTGCGCGTAGTCCAGTATCGACGCACGGTCCACCTCAAGGAACGGCCGGATGAACGGTCCGCTACGCAGGGGGATGCCCGCCCTCCCGCGCATGCCCATGCCCTGCATGGCGTGAATGAAAAAGGTCTCCACCGCATCATCGGCATGATGGGCCATGGCCAATACCGCCGGGCCTTGGTCAACACAATGCTGGAACACTTCATACCGCAGCGATCGGGCCGCCATCTGTGTGGAAGACCCGGAGGAGGCTGCGAGGGCCTTCACATCCACCCGTTCCAGCACCAATGGCACGTTGAGGGCTTCACAGAACGACCGGACCAGTTCCGCATCGGCATCACTCTCCCCGCCGCGCAGACCATGATCGATGTGTACGGCCTTCAGCGGATGCCCCAGTGTGTTGAGCACATGCAACAGCACCATGCTGTCCACCCCGCCGCTCACCGCCACCCACGTGGCAGCCCCGGGCTCCAGCAAGGCATGGGACCTCAATGTGCGTTCCACCCGTTCACGCATGGGCCAGTGCTTCAAGTACGGAACGTGCCTTCACCTCGCACTCCTCCCACTCCTGTTCCGGGTCGCACTGTGCCGTGAGCGCACTGCCCGTGGAAAGCGAGGCAACGCCCGTGGTCCTGTCAAAAAGCAGCGTGCGGATCACCACGTTCAGGTCACCCGTACCATCGGGCGCGAAGAAGCCCAAGGACCCACTGTACAGTCCACGTGCCTGGTCCTCGGCCTCGTCGATGAGCTTCATGGCACTGATCTTCGGCGCGCCGGTCATGCTGGCCATGGGGAATGCGACACGCACCATATCGAACGGTGCATGTCCAGGCCTGATGCGGGCCGCCACCGTGCTGACCATCTGGTGCACACGCGGATAGCTTCGCACTTCGCACAGACCCTCCACCACAACGCTTCCACTGCGTGCCATGCGTGAAAGGTCGTTGCGCATCACATCCAGCGCCATGATGTTCTCGCTGCGCTCCTTGGCGTCGATCGCGAGCTCGTTACACAACCGCGCATCCTCCTCCACGTTCGCTCCGCGACGTCGCGTGCCTTTCATGGGCTCACCCGTGCACCGATCACCAACGAAGGACAGGAATCGCTCCGGGCTGGCGCAAATAGCAAAGCGCTCCCCAAGGCGATAGAACGCAGCGAACGGCGCATCGGCGCCCTTGAGCAAGCGCATGAAGCCCGAATAGGGATCAAGTTCCGGCCAAGCAGCATGGCGTTCGGTGCAGTAGTTCACTTCGTAGATATCGCCACGATGGATGTGCCTGAGCAACTTGTGGGCCTGTTCCAAATAGCGCTCGCGGGTCGTGCTGCACGTCCAACCGGGCATCGGCCCGACCGCCTTGTCCTGGACCCCATGGGCCAAGAGAGGCACGATGGCTTCGGCCGCTTGCAGGTCCTGCTCGCGAGCATGCAGAAAGGCCTCCCCACCCTGCCATTCGATCACCCACTGCGGAACACGCCATTGGGAAGGTTCCAGATGCTGCGGACCGACATGCCTGGATACCTGCCCGTGCGTATGCTCCTTCCACTCGTAAGCGAGATGGCCATAGGTCCAATCCTTGATCATGGGTCCTTCACTGAAGTCCGGGGCATCGCGGTCACTGACCGAACCAATGAACAACAGCGCACGGTCCCGATCGGCCATGCGGCGGAACAGGAAGTGCTCCTCATCCCGCAAGAACTCGGGAATGAACGGGATGCCATGACCCAATGTGATCGACTTTCGCACGGTGCCAAGATACCTGACCGGCAAGGAGCGGCCCGATCAGACCGACCGCCTGCGATAGCGGCCAGCAGCCACCGCCACGACGATCAACGCAACGATCACGGCCAGACGTCCCAGCAGGTCGCCGTGGCGGACGAAGAACGTTGTGTCCTCATTCAGATGAACGGTTGCCCGAAAGGCGGCAGGCTGCCACCACCCGGTACGATAATGGATGACGCCACGCTGATCCACGATGCACGAGATGCCGGTATTGGCCGAACGAACGATCGAACGGCGCGTCTCGATGGCCCGGATGCTCGCGAACGACAGGTGCTGCCGATAGCCGGGTGAATCGTCCCACCAGCCGTCGTTGGTCATGATGGCGATGAGGTTGCCACCGTTGCGCACATGCGCCGCCACATGCTCACCGAACACCGATTCGTAGCAGATGGCGGGTACGATCCGAAGGCCGGCCCTGCCATAGCGCAGTACGGCACGCTCCTCTTGCTGCCCCAGCGAACCGGTGGTGCCACCAAGGTCCAACGAGAGCTTGCTCAGCGATCCCAGGACCGACTCGAACGGCATGAGCTCCACACCGGCGACCAGCTTCGATTTGTGGTAGTGCTGTTCGGCCGTATCGGGCACCAAGTACAAGGCCGCGTTATAGGCTTCATAATACAGGGAGGTGCCACCGATGGGCCTTGCCGTGACCGGGAGATCCGAGGCATCCGGAGGGAAAAGATGGGCCGAGGACATGCCCGAAAGCACGGACAAACGCGGGTGCTCCCGTTGAAATGCGCGTATCCGTTGAGCGCTGCGCGATCGCTCCAGGTCATTCTCCCACAATCCGTTCAGCACAGGTCGACCGCCATGGAGATCGACCGTCGCGTTCTCTTGTAATGCAGTTTCGGGGAACACCAGCAGCACCGTGGTGTCCGTGACCACTTGCTCCGCCAGCTGCAACATGCGCTCCAGTTGGTCGAGCGGATCAACACCCCCGAACTTCTCGCTATAGGGGTCCACGTTGGGCTGCACCACCACCACTTCCACCGGAACACCGCGATCGTGGCGATAGTGGTTGAACCTCCATGGACCGAGCGCGATCGGGCCTAGGATCAATGCCATGGGAACAGTCAGCCGCAACGTTCTGTCGGTCACAGATCGTGTTCTCCAGACCTGAACGACACGATCGAACAGCAGGTTCACGAGCAACACCCAGAGGGTGCCACCCATCATACCGGTCCACTCGTACCATTGGATCCACAAGGGGTGTTCGGCGAACACGTTGCCCAGCGAGAACCAGGGCCATTGCAGGTCCCATTCGTGATGCAGCCGTTCAAAGGCCATCCAGAAGGCCACAAAGGCCCATCCTGCCATTCGTGCGCCTGACCATTTACGCACCAAACGCCTCATCCACCAAGGCAAGGTCATCAGCAGCGTGTTCACTACCATGGGCGCAAGGCCGCTCACCATTCGTGTCGAAAGCGGTTCGCTGACCATGAAGAACCACCATGAGGTCAACGCGTTCCAGATGAAGAGGCCGATCAACGCATACGGAACGAACGCACGTTCGCGCAAAGCCGTGCGCTGTTCGTGCAGGCGCTCGGCATGGAACAAGGGCAGCCATGCCACGAAGGCGAGCACCGGAAAGCCACCGATGCCTGGCCATGCGAGGGCCCACAACAGACCGCTTAGCGCGGACCATGCAGCAATGCGGAGTCGTTCCATTCCCGGGATCGCGAAGGCCACGAAAGTAGGCGGGGCCTATCGCAACAGGTACATCTTGCCGATGCCCTTCGTGAAGTACTCGGACGCCTTGGTCTCGCGGACCTCAAGGTCCTGCCCGTTCAACTGAGCGATCACACGGTACAGATAGACGCCACGCGCCAACCGGTCGCCGAACTCGTCGGTACCGTCCCACGCGAACTCCGTCATGTTCCGGCCCACGCGCACAGGCCCGATCTCATGCATCTTCACCTCGCGCACCACCTTGCCGGTCACGGTCATGATCTGGATCCTCATGTTGGTGGGCGGTTCGGTGCCCGTGACGGTGAACACGAAGCGCGTGCTGGTGGTGAACGGGTTCGGGTAGTTCAGCACCTCGGTGATCGTGGGCTTGTTCACCACTTCGAAGTTCACCTTCAGGTCGTGATCACCCGATCGGTTGCTGCTGCGGTCCGTGGCCTGCACAATGAGCTGGTACTTGCCATCCACCGGGAAGTTGGGGCGATAGAGGATGTTCGACTCGTTCGCGGGTCCATTGGCCGGAACGAACTGCATCACTTCATTGCCCGTTCCGTCGCGGAAGAAGATGCGCTTCACCACATTGTCCGGGCTGCGCAGGAAGATCTTGAACAAGGCGGTATCCGAAGGCGAATCGAGCAACAACACCGTGTTCTCGTCGTTCAGGCTCACCTGGATCTCCGGCCTGGAGGAGACAATGTCGCCGTCGAGGATATGCACACCATCGAACGTAACGTCCACCAGCGGGTTCTCACGGTCCACTTCCACATTGAAGCGCCATTGGGCGATGTTGTTGAAGTGGTATTGTTCCAACTGGTGGTAGAGGCCGGTAACGGTATCGATCGGGTTCGCCTCGAGGATCAGTGTATTGGGACCGCCGAACGGCTGTGTATTGAAGCGCACCGTATCGATCAACACGGCACCCACCGGGAGCGGAGCGTTCACCTTGTAGTGGATGCGATGCCGCACATTGGAGCGGTCCACCACCCAGGCGGTCATCAACAGGCTGTCCATGTCCACCGCGCCGATGTTGCGCACGGCCACGGCCACCGAGGCCTCCTGGCCCTGGAACCATCCATCGAGCGCCTGCAGATAACCTGCGCCCGGATCAATGGCACACTCCGGAGCAGGTGCGCATAAAAACTGCCAGCGCTTCAACTGCGCAGGCTCCGGCACAGCTACGCCCTGGTCGAAGAAATGGCCCCGGATCCGCAAGCGAGGGTACTGCTGCGCACCGGCCACGGTGCTGAGGTAGGTGACGGAATCGAGCGTGGAGGGCAGGTTGAACAGATCGACGACCTGTCCGAACGGGGTGATCCCCTGCAGGATGATCCGTGTGCTGTCCTGCTCGTTGCGCGGCGTTTCATCCCAGTACAACGCCTGCCACTCCGAGGCAGGCCCGGCATCCACCGTGGTGATGAGTCCCTGGTCCGCGAGCAGCACCATGTCCGCACTGAAGGTCAGTAGCTCATTGATGCTGCTGGCCACGGTATCGCTGAAGGTCTCCGGGAATCCCTTGCGCACATAGAAGATGTAGGGCACACTGTCGGGCAGGTTGTCAAGGTCGGGCATACCGAGCTCCTCCATGGCAGGGATCAGCCCCGGCCCGTTCACGGTCATGCCGTCCTTGTCCAGGTACAACCACGTATAGAACAGCATGTGGTGTCCATCAGGTACGCGGTTGGCGATCATGTCCTGCATACCTGCCAACTGCGCCGGTTGGTTGGTGAAGAAGGTGAAGTACTTCTGCACACGGGGCCTGCACAACGAAAGGTTGTTCGCGTTGCCGAACTCGTTCTGCGGGTTGAACTCGGCCCCATTACCCGCGATGAAATGCGTTCCCCACGGCTCCATGGTAACCGGGTCGATCACGGCCACATGCCAGCCCGGCCAGGGACCGCAACCGCTGTAATCAATGGCGGTGAGGTCGATGTCGTAGCCCGTGTCGCCGAACGGGTTATTACCCGAAACGCTCGCCCTTATCTGCCGCACCCCTCCGGAGTAATCGAAATCACGTTCCGGGCGATCGAACAGGATGCCGCTGTACGTATTGTCCTTGAATTGGAAGAAGTGCGACTGTCCCCACCCATCGCGCTCCGGAATGTACTGGAAGGACCGCTCGTACCAGTTGTAGCCCTGGTTGCCGGTGCTGTCGATGCTGCAACGCCAATAGAAGACGGTGCTATCGCGCAAGGCGTTCAATCCGAAGATGGACGTGGGCTGCCAGGTGACCACGCCTCCGGGTGCGGTGACCGTGGCCGACTCTCGCACAGGGCTGTTGAACCTGTCCGTGGTATCGATCTGGAAGACATAGGTCCTTGCCGGTGCCAACGGATCGCCCGTGCTGGCCTTTAGTACTGGCGCGGGATCGGGAATGATGGCGTAGTTGTATGGGAACACCGGAATAATGTCCCCGCTGCTGATGAAGATGGCCGTATTGCCCACATTGTTCGTGGACTCCTGAAGCTCGATGATCGCATTGGGGTCCATGTCAACCCTGGCCTGGAACACATTGGTGCCCGCCCCACCTGCGAACGCCTTGGTGGGCACTTGGAACACCACGGTATCCCTGAAGTGCATGTTGGACGCGGTGGTGAGATACCCCTGCGTGGGCGGTGAGAGGTTCGGGTTCGCACGGTCCAAGGCCACCGACATGGTGGCATTGGTGGCCCTGCCGATGTTGGTGATCGCCACCTTCACTTGGAAGGTGTCCACATCGGCGTTCACATACTCCGGGACAAAGAGGATGTCCTGGTCGCGCACCACGAAGTCGGGCTCCGGTGGTGAATTGAGCTTCAGCAAGGGATCGCCTTGCAGCGTGAACGTGTGGACATGGAACAAGGCCGGCAGGTTGCTGTTGTTGGACAGCATGCTGAACGCCGCGTAGCGCATATGGTCGCCAATGGTGCCGCCGTAATTGACCTGACCGAAGCTGCGGTAGAAGCGACTGGTGTAATCATGCAACAGGGCAGGAACACCCTGCTTGACCGATGCCAGGAAAGCATTGGGACCAGCATTATCAAGGCCTACCCAGTTCTCACTGGCGCTGAGCGATCCGTTCTGGTGAATGTTGCCTATGTAGCACGAGTTGGCGATCACCATGGGGTGTTTACCGTTCCACTCGTAGTTGGCCGGGTCATCGATGGTAATATCGAAGTTGCTCGAATAGGCGTGCGCGAAGAAGGTCATGAGCGTAACACCCTCCTGCTCGATAAGCTGCTCGACCGCTGCGGCCGGCGCCTGCTCCAGCACCTCCGAGGAATTGCGCAGGAACGTATGGACATTACCACCGAAAGAGGTGTCGGTGGCCGTCACCTCATAGGAGCGCAGGTAGTTCGCCAACAGGGTCTGCTCATTCTCCGTGAAGCCCCCACCGAAGTGCATGATGTTCTTCATCCAGGCAGCAGGTTGTTCGGCCTCCGTGGCCTGCACCTTGGCGAGGTATTCCAACACATCCTGCACAGTGTTGGCGCTCAACCGGCCCACCGGGATCTCCATCCTGCGCGGATCGAACCGGAGGCCGATGGTGAAGCACTGGTCACAGTTGGGCGCGCCATAGGTGGGCACCAGGCAGCGCGCATAGCCGCCATTGATGTCGGGCCGCGTGCCATCGGGGTCGCCCAGACGGGGCGAGGTGTTCACCGATTTACCCACCAGGAACAGGCCGCGAGGGTCGGACGGGAAGGTCTGCAAGGCGAAGTTCGCGAAGCGCCGGATGGCAAATGGATGCTTCGGCACACCGCCTCCGAACTGGTCGTAGAGCTCGTTCACATCGGCCAGTACGGTCGGATAGCGGTTGTAAGGATTGGTGCGCCGATAGTCCTTGTACTGCTGCGCACCGTCCATCAGCGAGGCATGGGTAACGATCAGCATGGCCGAATCCGCCGCTTGATCACTGTAATCGGTAAAGTAACCGGTGCCGTTCACAGGGCTCAGGATGGTCACTGAGGTGATGTTGCCTTGGCCCAACGCATACAGATAGGTGCTGTCCACCGAGGTGTTCGAGGGCACCATGGCGTTCCACTGGCCACCGATGTTCACACCCACTACCCGGCGAACGGAATCGCCGAAGGCGTAGATCACAGGTGCTTCCCACGTGGCTTGAAAGGCCAGACGGGCAGGCTGGTCGTTCGCAGAGGATGGCGTCCAAAGCTCAATGGGGGCTGTGGCCTCCAGAGCGGGCACCCGGGCGTAGTGCACCTTCAGCGCATGCACGGTCTGGAACTCACGGTAGCTCGGATTGATCGACCCGATCTGCCCTGGACCATCGAGGTCGTGCGGCACCTTGAACCTCAGGTTGAACTGGCCTGAGCCATTGTTGATGTCCGTATGGGGTACGAGGAAGCGCCCGTTAATGACCTGTGAGCCACTGAAGATGGTGTCGAAGGCCAGCGTGGCGAAACCCGGTCCGTACATCACTTGCAAATGGTGATCATCGTACGTGCCAAAGCCCACACTGTTCTGCGCCGAACTATGGGTGAACACTCGGGCAGGAGGAGCATTGGCGCTATTGTACACGCCTGGTAGGGAGACCACTGCGTTCATCTCGCCATCGGCCCCATCAGAGACCAGGAAGGGTCCACCCCATCCCTCGCCGTTCACCATCAGGCCACTGGTGGCCACCACGTTCAGCTGGGTCCAGTACGAGTGGTCCAACATGCCCTGCCAGTAGTAGTCGGTGTAGGAGCGCACTCCCTGGCCCCATACCCATGGAAGCGGCACTTCCTCCTCGATCCCCGCGGCGTCATATGCGGTCACTCTCGACTTGGGCGCCACAGGGTCCCAGGTCAGGAAATAGCGGATGGTATCGTTGTGGATGCTGTAGTACGGGTTGGGGTTCTGGGACGGCAGCGGGAACATCTGCGAGTCCAGCCAACCATCGTTGCGACGACCGATGAACTCGATGAAGTCGCCGGCGTTGAACACGCCATCGGAACCACCCGAGATGAAGAGCGGCACCTGCTGTTCGCGCGCAAAGAGCATCAGGTCCCGTGGATCGACCGAGGTCACTGGAAAGCCTGCTGCGGCAAGCGCGGCCGAGTCAATGCGGTAGATCCCATCCCGGTGGATATTGAAGCGCCAGTACTGCCGATCATGATCGACCCACTCGTTGCCGTAGGTGCCTTGGGCAAGGCCAACGGCGGCGTTCAGGAATACCAGGACGAAGAGTGCCGCTCTGATCATGAGGACGGTTTCTTGAAGAGATCGAACTTCAGGGAGAAGATGTTGGAGTACAGGGCCACGCTATTATCGCCGATATCGGTGAGGGCGTAGTCCAGTGAAACGCTCTTGATCTTCAGGCCCAGACCGATGTTGGGCTGCACGGTCAAAGCACGTGAGTCGTTGATGTCCGTGACATACTGCATGTTGGCGATACCGGTCCGCACATAGACGATACCTGCATAACCCAGCTCGATGCCCAACCGCGGATCGATGCTAACGAAGTCCGTCTGGATGAGCGTATTGCGACGGCCATCGAAGGTGTTCTCAAGGTCCAATGCGGCGATGAGGTCGAACTTCTGTCCGAACTTGAATTGACGGGCGGCACCCAGCATCAGGCGAGGCAGGGTCACCTCCACACTGTTCACGGGGATATCGTTGCCGGTCTGCTGGAACACATCGACGGTGCGCTGGTCCAGTGTGTAGTTCCACGCGTTGAAAGTGCCGGTGATGTCGCGGGCCACAGCGGAAAAGCGCCACCGGTCGCGTTCGTAGGTGGCACCAGCATCGAGGCCGAAGCCCCAGGCCGTGGCGAAACTGCCCACTTTCCGATAGATCACCTTGGCATTGCCTCCCAACTGAAGACCGGGCACGCTCAACTTCCGCGCATAGCTGATGATGAACGCATGATCGGCGGAACTGAAGGAGGTGATCCGATCGTAGTCGATGTTCCCCGAGGGATCGATGAGATCGATGGTGTTCGGGATGTTGTCGATACCGAAACGCACGAAGGTGAACCCGATGGAGCTGAGCGAGTCGATGGGTTTGGCCAGACCGATGTAGTCGTACTTGGCGATGCCTGCGAAATATTCGCTGTGCATGGCCCCCACCTGCAGGTCGCTGCGAACGCCCAGCAAGCCGGCCGGGTTCCAGTAGCCGCTGGTCACGTCGTTCACCACGGCCGTGTAGGCACTGCCCATGCCCAAGGCACGCGCCCCCACACCGATGGCCAGGAACTCGTTGCTGTACTTGGGCGCATCCTGTGCAAGTACCGTCCCACAGGACATAGCGGCCATCAACACGGCCCACAGGCTGCGCATTCCCTTCACGCTCACGGTCTTCATTCGTTCATGCTATTGACGCAGCTTCTAACTCCTGGTGGCCTCTGTTATTGCCCCGAATTTATCCCAACTTCGGCCCCGCAACGGCTTCGGCCCTGTCATTTCAAGAATTATGGCCCGCCTGCCCCGCCTTCCGGACCTGCTGACCACTGCGAACCTAGCGTGCGGCACGGGCTCCATCCTATTGGCCTCCCAAGGACAGTTAACACTGGCGTGTTGGCTGGTGTTCGCCGGGGCGGTGTTCGATGTGTTCGATGGACTGGCCGCCCGGGCGCTGGGTGGCGGCTCGCCGCTGGGTGCGCATTTGGACAGCCTGGCGGACATGGTGACATTCGGGGTGGCGCCAGCCTTTACGCTCTTCCTGACCGCACTGGAACCATCCGGACCTGGCTGGCATTCGGCGATCTATCCTGGCTGGCATTGGACGATCTATCCGCCCCTTTCAGCCCTTCCCGCCCCGCTGGAGTTGTTGATCTGGCCTGTCTTCACTTCCGCGATCGTGCTGGCCATCGCATCGTGTTGGCGCTTGGCCAAGTTCAACGTGGACACCCGACAGACCAGTGGCTTCCTCGGTCTGCCCACTCCTGCCAATGGCCTTTTCTGGGTTTCGATGGTCCTCGTCAGCTTGAACGTGGCCGTGCATCCGGGACCTGGCCATGAAATGCTTGCCGGCCTGATGGTCAGCCTACTGAAGTCGTCCACCACACTGCTGATCGCCTGTGTCGGAATGGCCATCCTCATGCTCTCCGAGCTCCCCCTCCCCTCCCTGAAGTTCAAGCACTTCCGCTGGCAGGGCAACCAGGTCATTTATCTGCTGGGAGGCATCGGGGCGGTGCTGGCAGTGCTCTATGGCATCCTGGCCGTGCCGTTGATCCTGGTGCTTTACGTCCTCAGCCCGTTGTGGGGGCGGGTGTTCCCGAAAGGGGTGTGATCCAATTCAATAGTTGGTGCCGACCCACACGCCGCAGGTGGTCGACCCTGAGGGTCGACGCTACAGGTGCGTTGAATGAACAGCATCACGATGCCGACCATGTTACTGGTCATCCATTCTGAAATCTTGCGACCTTTGCGCCTCCGCGTCCCTGCGGTGAACCGTACCCCATGAAGACCTTCCGCGCCTCCATCGATGTGATGCCCCACGATAACCTGCTGGACCCCCAGGGCAAGGCCGTGACCGGCGCTATGGGCAATCTGGGCCTGCCGGAGATCACCGGGGTTCGTATCGGCAAACACATCACCCTGCACGTGGAGGCCGCCGACAAGAAGACCGCCGAGGCCAAGGTGGACGAGGCCTGCAAGAAGCTGCTTGCCAACCAGATCATGGAGAAGTACAGCTTCTCCATCGAAGAACTGGCATAACAGTTTCTGCTACGGGTGCCTGTTGCACCGGTAGCGTCGACCCATTGGGTCGACCGATCCAAGCGGTTCCATGGGTGCGCCCGGAGGTCGACCCGCAGCGGTAATGGCAATGTCGGCCCGGTACACTGAGGCTGAATGCGCTAGACCTTCCGCCGCAGCTCAAAGTTCTTCCCGAGGTACACGCGCCGCACGGTCTCGTCGGCGGCCAGCTCATCGGCGGTGCCCTGCTTCAGGATCTTGCCCTCGAACAGCAGGTAGGCCCGGTCGGTAATGCTCAGCGTCTCCTGCACATTGTGGTCGGTGATCAGGATGCCGATGTTCTTCGCCTTCAGTTTGTAAACAATGCTCTGGATGTCCTCCACGGCAATGGGGTCCACACCGGCGAAGGGCTCATCGAGCAGGATGAAGCGCGGTTCGTTGGCCAGTGCCCGGGCGATCTCGGTCCTGCGTCGTTCGCCACCGCTCAGCACATCGCCCATGTTCTTGCGCACGTGCTGCAGGCTGAACTCGTCCAACAGTTCCTCCAACTTGCGCGCCTGTTCGGCCTTGCTCTTCCCGGTCATCTCCAGGATCGCGCGGATGTTGTCCTCCACGCTCAACTTGCGGAACACGCTGGCCTCCTGAGGCAAGTAGCCGATTCCCTTCTTGGCCCGGCGGTACATGGCCAGGTCGGTGATCTCCTCGTTGTCCAGGTAGATATGGCCCTGGTTGGGCTTGATCAGGCCCACGATCATGTAGAAGCTGGTGGTCTTGCCAGCGCCGTTCGGGCCCAGCAGGCCCACGATCTCGCCTTCGCGCACTTCCACGCTCACGCCGTTCACGACGGTGCGGCGCTTGTACTGCTTGAAGATGTTGTCGGCCCTCAGCACGTGATCAGAAGGTAATGTTGAGCTTCAAACGTAAGGCCCAGGCCTTCGTATTGGGATGGTCCAGGTAGGTGAGCCTCCGAACGGCATCCACACGCAGGATCTTCAGGATGTTCTCCACGCCCAGCGAAAGTTCGGCAAACGGGCCCTCGCTCAGGTCGTACATGAAGGGCAGCAGTTCCATTTCCTCCCGCTGCTTTGGGTCCAGGCTGCCCACGGCCGTCTTGAATCCCACCACCTCCCGCCACTTCAACCGGCGGAACAACGGAACGCGGTTGAAGAAAAGCCCATCGAAATGATGCTCGAGGAACAGGGTGGCACTTCGGTCGTTGATGAACTCGAAGAAATTCATCGTGTTGAACGCGATGTCGTCGTAATAGAAGGTCTCGTTACCCGCGTTGATCAACAGCAAAGGATAAGGCAGCGTGCCCCAGACCTTGCCACCCGTAACGGTGTAACGCAGGAAGCCCAATGCACCGAGCTGAATGCGCTGCTGCACACGCACGATCATTTTGGTGTAATCGTAGTCGCCATCGAGCACGCCCTTGAATCCATGCACCAGGTGGACCTGTAGGACGGGGTAGGGCGTACCGAGGCTCACGCGCGAAAAGTCGCCGCTCACGTACTTCTCCTTGTAGGCGAAATAGGTGTTCAGCATCACCTCGGTGGTGGTGATGCTGTTGATGACCTCGGGCTCCTGTGCATCGGTGTAGGTCACGTAGGACAGACTGCCCCGGGGGAACATGGTGCGGTGACGGAACGCGATGGTGTTACTGAACCCCATGAACCATTCGCGCTCCAGAAACGTGTAGTAGTCGTCCACCAGGGTCAGCTTGTCATTGGGCAGGCGCCTGAACAGCGAAGAAAGGATGTTGTCCTCCCGGAAGGCGCCCACGCTCTGGCCGAGCTGCTCGATATCCCGCTTGAAGTAGGCCCCGGCAATGATCCTTGGCGAGCGAGACACCATGAACTTTCCGCCGAAGCCGAACTTGAACTCCTCGTCCTTGGTTCCGTAGGCGGTGTAGCCTTCCAGTTCCACCCGCTTGCTCCACTGGCTGCTGGTGCGGGCCCCCATGCGGAAGCGATTACCTTCCACCGCGTTGAAGCTGTAAGTGGTGAAGTAAGGCCCCAGTTCGATGTCGCCCATCGGGTAATACCCCGTCACCACCGTCTGCACGATATCGATGTAGGTACGGAACCGCGGAATGGTCTTCATGGTGTCCACCATGTGGTAGATCCTGGCCTCCTTCTCGGAGAGGGCCATGTGGCGGTTCTGCTCCCAATAAGCCTCCTGCTCACTCGCGGGGTCCAGGGCCATCAGCACCTCCTCCGCACCCGTATAGAAAGCCTCTTCCCGAGGGCGGTTCACCACGAAATCGCGATAGCTCGCGGTACGCCTTCCATAAAAACCCTGCACCGCGTTCGTGTTGGGCTTGCCCGTATCGCGGATCACGTTGAGATCGGCGACCAGCTCATCACGCGTAAGCATCCACACTTCGTTCTGCACCTGATCATATTCCTGCCGCACCCAGAAGCCTTGCACGAAGTTGAGATTGGCACCGGCCGGAATGCCCGCTTCGATCCTGCGCACGGCATAGGTTGTATCGTTGATCCACATCTCGCCGGCAAAGGCCAGTTCCTGTGGACGCTTGGGCTTGAACTCCAACTTATAGCACCAGTACTTGCCAACGAAGGCGCTATCCGTGAGGTAGTAGTCGTAGAAGCCCTTTCCGCCATCGGCGATGGGGCTCACGAAGTTCCTCCCGAAGATCACGAGGAAGTTGTCGTAGATGTTGATGTTCTGGTACATGTCGCCCATGAACTGCGACACGCTCTCGTTCTCGATGCCGCTCACCTTGGTGCCCTTGATCAGCTCACGCTGCGTCTTTGGCTTCTGGCGGTAATACACCTCGGACAGGGTCTCCGTCATGAAGATGGGCAGGTAGGGCTTGGCCCCCGTGCTGTCGATGTTGTCGAAGATGAACGCGAAGGGCTTGAAGAGCTTCTTCTGCGTGAACTCCTCGGTGATGTTGTTCAGGTCGAACTCGATCTTGTTGTAGGCCTGGTACTCGTAGGCCGCGAGCTTCTCACGGTTGTTGGCCGGCTTGTGTGCGATCACGCGGCGCAATACGGCGAACGCGGGGTTCTCGTCCGGCGGGCGGATCACCACCTCGGCCAGCTGCACATTACTGGGTTGCATGGCAATGTCGATCACCTGGGCACGGTCCTTCCTAACGGCCACGGAGCGGGGCATGAACCCCACGAACGACACACGCAGCGAATCGGTGGCGTAGTAGGTCTCGATGCTGTAGTTGCCATTGATGTCGCTGGTGGTGCCGATGCGGCTGTCCACGAAGCTGATGTTCACGAACGGCAGTGGCTCCCCGGTGGTGGCGTCCGTAATGCGGCCACTCACCCGTGTGCTTTGTGCATTCACCGCGGCGACCAGCAACAACAGGGGCAGGCCCAGGGCTATGCGCGCTATGCCGATCGGCGACCTCATGCGCTCCCTCGGGCTGGCAGGGTGTTGGCAGCAGCACGCTCCATGCGCCGCAGGGTGCTGGCCGATAGCAGGATGCTGGCCTCATACAGGAGCATGAGCGGGCCTGCGACCACCAATTGGCTCACCACATCGGGTGGCGTGATGATGGCCGCAGCGACCAGCACGATCACGAAGGCGTGCTTGCGGTAAGTCCGCATGAACGCCGGAGTGAGCAGTCCTGCGCGTGTGAGGAACAACACCACGATGGGCAGTTCGAACAACACACCGGTCCACATGGTCACGGAGGTCACCATGGAGATGTAGCTGTCCAGGGCAACGGCGTTCTGCACCGCGCCGCTCACCTGGTAGGAGCCGAAGAACTGGATGCTCAGCGGAGCCAGCAGGAAATAACCGAAGGCAACGCCCATCAGGAAGAGGAAGGTGGCGAAGACCACCACTCCGCGCAACGAACGACGCTCGGACGGGTGAAGTCCTGGCGCAATGAACCGCCAGACCTCCCACAGCACGTATGGGAATGCAAGAATGAAACCCGCCACGAAGGAGACCATGAGGTGTGTGAAGAACTGTCCGCTCATGCTGATGTTCTGCAGAACGAAGGGCAGGTCTGAAACGCAGAGCGCATCGCCCATACCCACGAGACGCCCAAGGGCACAAAAGGCCCGGTAGGTGATGAACCCGGCCGACTTGGGCGCAAGCACGATGCCGTCGAACACAACATCCTTGGCGATGAAAGCGGCGATCATGCCGACGACCACGGCGATACTGGACCGTACGATGGTCCAGCGGAGCTCCTCCAGGTGCTCCAAAAAGGTCATTTCGGTAGGTGTAGGTCGGGCCACGGCAGGGGACCGGAAAGTGCCAAAGATAGCGGGGCACCTCCCCCGAAAAGGGCCACGATACCGCACTTATCAACGAGGGAGGTGCTGGCAACGAGATGCGGTCCGACCCGTTGAAACCTGTGGGAAAAACGCGCTCCGCGAACCCTTCGGTTTCCGTACCTTTCAGCGTTCAAAAAAGGGGCCTGCTCCGGTCCCCAGTGAGAAGCAATGATCCACGTAGACCTGACCCCTCGGGAAGCCCTCGAGCAATTTTTCGGTTTCAACACCTTCAAGGGCGAACAAGAGTCCATCATCCAGAGCGTTCTGGATGGCCAGAACACTTTTGTGATCATGCCCACCGGCGGAGGCAAGAGCATGTGCTACCAGCTGCCCGCGCTCATGATGGAAGGCACCGCCATCGTGGTGAGCCCGCTCATCGCGTTGATGAAGAACCAGGTGGACGCCTTGCGCGGCTTCAGCGATGAGGACGGCGTGGCGCACTTCCTGAACAGTTCCCTCACGCGCAACGAGACCTTGAAGGTCCGCAAGGACATCAAGGACGGCCGGACAAAGATCCTGTACGTGGCCCCCGAATCGCTCACGAAGCGGGAGAACGTGGAGTTCCTCACCGACATCAAGATCAGCTTCTTCGCCATTGACGAGGCGCACTGCATCAGCGAGTGGGGCCACGACTTCCGCCCCGAGTACCGCCGCCTGCGCACCATCTTCGATGAGATCAAGCGGGTGCCCGTGATCGCGCTGACCGCCACGGCCACGGAAAAGGTGCAGGAGGACATCCTGAAGAACCTCGACATTCCGGACGCCAAGACGTACAAGGCCAGCTTCAATCGCCCCAACCTGTACTACGAGATCCGCCCCAAGAAGGACGTGGGCCGCGAGATCATCCGCTTCATCAAACAGCACTCCGGTCGCAGCGGCATCATTTACTGCCTCAGCCGGAAGAAGGTGGAGGAAATGGCCGAGATGCTGAACGTGAACGGCATCAAGGCACTGCCCTACCACGCCGGCATGGATGCCAACCAGCGCGCCAGTCACCAGGACCAGTTCCTCATGGAGGAGGTGGATGTGATCGTGGCCACCATCGCCTTCGGCATGGGCATCGACAAGCCCGATGTGCGTTTCGTGATCCACCACGACATCCCGAAGAGCCTGGAGAGCTACTACCAGGAGACGGGACGTGCGGGACGTGACGGCGGCGAAGGCAAGTGTGTGGCCTTCTACAGCTACAAGGACATCGAGAAGCTGGAGAAGTTCCTGCAGGGCAAGCCCGTGGCCGAGCAGGAGATCGGCAAACAACTGCTGGCCGATACGGTGAGCTTCGCCGAGACCAGCATGTGCCGCCGCAAATACCTGTTGCACTACTTCGGCGAGCACTTCGATGCGGCCGAATGCAACAAGGGCTGCGACAACTGCGCCAATCCGAAGGAACAGTTCGAGGGCAAGGAGGACCTGGCCCTGGTGCTGAAGGCCGTGAAGGAGAGCAAGGAACGTCACCGCGCCAAGTTCATCTGCGACCTGATCACCGGAACGGAAACGAGCGAGATCAAGAACTACAAAGGCGACAAGCTGAAGGTCTACGGCGAAGGCGCCGACAAGGACGGACACCATTGGATGGCCGTGGTGCGCCAGGCCAACGTGGGCGGCTTCCTGCACAAGGACATTGAGACCTACGGCAACCTCAGCCTCACTGAAGCGGGCAAGAAGTTCCTGGCCAAGCCGGTGTCCATCAAGTTCGTGAAGGAGCGCGATTACAGCGACTACGAAGGCGCGGACGACGAACCCATAGCACGCGCCGGTGCCGCGGCCGACGAGAAGCTGATGGCCATGCTGAAGGACCTGCGCCGCGGCCAGGCCCAGAAACTGAAGCTGCAGCCCTGGGTGCTCTTCGGCGATCCCTCACTGGAGGAGATGACCATGCGCTACCCCATTACCATCGACGAGCTGACGCAGGTGAGCGGTGTGGGGCCCGGCAAGGCACAGAAGTTCGGCAAGCCCTTCGTGGAGCTCATCGCACGCTATGTGGAAGAGAACGACATCGAACGGGCCGAGGAGGTCACCGTGCGATCGGTGGTGAACAAGAGCGGCAACAAGGTCCACATCATCCAGAACATCGATAAGCGTCTGCCGCTGGAGGCCATTGCCAAGTCGCGCAACCTCAGCCTGAACGACCTGCTCACCGAACTGGAGAGCATCGTGATGAGCGGCACCAAGCTGGACATCAATTACCAGCTGAACGACATGCTGGAGGCCGAGTCGCAGCAGGAGATCATGGACTACTTCCGTGATGCGGAGACCGACGACATTGAGAACGCCCACCAGGAGTTCGACGGCGACTTCAGCGAGGAGGAACTGCGCATGATGCGGATCAAGTTCATGAGCGAGGTGGCGAACTAGGTCTGCTCGGCTCACCAGAACTACGACCGAAGCAGATCATGGTCGAGCAGGAAATGGTGATCAAGGAAGGGCCATTCGATCAACGCGGACCGGCCCCTTCCTCACTGGAAGCAGCGGTTTGGGTCGTGTTCATTGGTGTGTCCATTCCAGCCGTTGTATTCCTTCTGGGATACTGGTTGACCTCTGACCTTAGCGAAGGCGCGTTCCAAGCTGCACTGCTTGGTATGCTGGCCCTTCAAGTGATCGGCCTCATCCGTTCAGTACGAAGCACCAAAAGGTTCAACCTGCTCGCCACAGTGCTTGTTGGCCTTTTAGTGGCCGGGGCCTTGTTCATGACCATCTTCGCGTTGTGGTTCAGCATGGACGAAAAACCACTCGTACAGAACGCAGGTCCGGCGCAAATGATCTCGCTGACCGTACGGGCACCACATGATATCAGCGCCATTTCACTTGGTTGACCCTAATCCATTACACGACCATGAGCCCCAACGACCTTACCCTCGTCGCCAAGCACGTCATGAAGCTGCTCGTAGAGCGGCGCTATGACGAACTGGAACAGGTCACCGGTGGCGTGCGCCTTTCGGCGGATGCGATGCTGGACGCCGTGGAGGATATCGGTGCTGCGTTGGTGATGCCACCGCCCACCGTATGGAA
>JBKDXR010000016.1:0-71144 GCA_046306055.1 Flavobacteriales bacterium | reverse complement strand
AAACTTCTAAAACAAAAACAGGCCGCAATGCGGTCATTGAACAATCAATAGATAACGACATGAACCTAGCACAAATTCAGTAGATCATTAAGTTCGTCGCCAAGAGCGGCGTGAGCGAGGTGGAGATCGAGCAGAAGGACTTCAAGATCACCATCAAGACGCCTGCAGGGAAGAAGGAGGCCGCCGCCCCCGTGCAGGTGATCGCGGCACCGGCTCCCGCCTACGCGCCGCCGATGCCCGCCGCACCGGCACCCGCCGCAGCCCCGGCGCCCGCACCGCCCGCCGCACCGGCACCCGCCGCCGACAGCAAGTACATCACGATCAAGGCCCCCATGATCGGCACCTTCTACCGCGCCGCGGGTCCCGGCAAGCCCGTTTTCGTGAACGTGGGCGACGAGATCAAGCCCGGCAGCAAGATCTGCATCATCGAGGCCATGAAGCTCTTCAACGAGATCGAGAGCGAGGTGAGCGGCAAGATCGTGAAGGTGCTGGTGGACGACGCCAAGCCGGTGGAGTACGATCAGCCGTTGTTCCTGGTCGATCCGTCCTAGTTTCCAACGCAGAGGCGCGGAGGGGCGCAGAGGAACGCGGAGTTCACCCTGCCACCAAGGCGCGGATCGAAGAGCCTCATGCCATCGCTTCAGACCCTCGTGTCAACCCCTCTCTGCGGAACTCCGCGTTCTTAGCGCCTCCGCGTTTAATCCCCTGAGCCCTCCATGTTCAACAAGATCCTCATAGCCAACCGCGGCGAGATCGCCCTGCGCGTGATCCGCACCTGCCGCGAGATGGGCATCAAGACGGTGGCCGTGTATTCCACCGCCGACAAGGAAAGCCTGCATGTCCGCTTCGCGGATGAGGCCGTGTGCATCGGCCCACCCCCCAGCAAGGACAGCTACCTCAACATGGTGCGCATCATCGCTGCTGCGGAGATCACCAATGCGGACGCCATTCACCCGGGCTACGGCTTCCTGAGCGAGAACGCCAAGTTCAGCAAGCTGTGCCAGCAGCACGGCATCAAGTTCATCGGCGCCACACCGGAGCAGATCGAGGCCATGGGCGACAAGGCCACCGCCAAAGCGACCATGATCGCGGCCGGGGTGCCTGTTGTTCCGGGCACCGAAGGCCTTGTCACGGACATCGCGCTGGCCAAGAAAGAGGCCAAGCGCATCGGGTACCCTGTGATCCTGAAGGCCACTGCCGGTGGTGGTGGCAAAGGCATGCGCCTGGTATGGAAGGAGGAGGAGTTCCAGGAAGCTTTCGAGAAGGCCAGCCAGGAGGCCGGTGCAGCGTTCGGGAACCCGGGCATGTACATGGAAAAGTACATCCTGGAGCCGCGCCACATCGAGATCCAGATCGCGGGTGACCAGTACGGCACCTTCTGCCACATGAGCGAGCGCGACTGCAGCATCCAGCGCCGACACCAGAAGCTCGTGGAGGAGACACCTTCGCCCTTCATGACCAAGGCCCTGCGCAAGAAGATGGGCGAGGCCGCGATCAAGGCCGCCGCCAGCGTGAACTACGAGGGCGTGGGCACCGTGGAGTTCCTGGTGGACAAGGACCGGAACTTCTACTTCATGGAGATGAACACGCGGATCCAGGTGGAACACACGATCACCGAGGAAGTGATCGACTACGACCTGATCCGCGAGCAGATCAAGATCGCTGCCGGCATCCCCATCAGTGGCCTCAACTACGAGCCCACGCGCCACAGCATCCAGTGCCGCATCAACGCGGAGGACCCCTTCAACAACTTCCGTCCCACGCCGGGCAAGATCACCAGCTACCACAGCCCCGGTGGCCATGGCGTGCGGGTGGATACCCACGTGTATGCGGGCTACACCATTCCGCCGAACTACGACAGCATGATCGGCAAGCTGATCGTGAGCGCACAGACGCGGGAGGAGGCCATTACCAAGATGGAACGGGCCCTGAGCGAGTACGTGATCGAAGGCGTTCACACCACGATCCCCTTCCACCTGCAGCTGATGCAGAACGAGAAGTTCCGCGCCGGCGACTTCACCACTAAGTTCCTGGAGGACTTCGAGATCAAGAAGCCGTAGCCTGCACCGAACAGCACAACACAAGCATGCGTGCGATCGTCTCTTCATTGGCCTTTGCCGCGATGTCGATCGCTCAGGCCCAGAATCCTTACTACAACACGTACAGCGATGTGAAGGCCCTTTGGAAAGGGCGGGTCAGCATCCACGCCGAGAACAAGGCAAGCGATAGCTACACCTACAAGGACTTCATCTACTGGGCACACACGGATCGCCCAGAACTGAACGAGGCCTTTGCCGCTGAATTGCAGCGCAACTTGCCGAATGGTGTTAAGCTGCGTATTGTCACCGGTGAGCAGGATCTCGAACAATTGTACAAGTCGAATCCCGGAGCGCATTGCTTCAACATTCAGGTGAAGGAGACCGAGCTCGGGTCCGGCTCCACGTACACGATCAACAAGTCGATCTGGTTCGGGATGTACGACCAAAGCGGTCCGTGCAACAGCTTGAACATCGAAACGCTCATGTGCCACCCGCCGGATGTCATCGCTGCCATTGCCGTGCGCAACCTCCTATGGGGCCATCAATATGCCGGCGCCTTCATGGACAAGCCGCATGATGAATACTTTGAGGATTCGAAAGCCGAGTATTTGGCCGGCATCACCGCGTTGAAGAACACGACCTTGTACATCGCCAACGCCCACGTGAACGCCTCGCTCGAGGATATCGCCAAGGTGTACAAGGGCAACGTGGAGATCGTCACATTGGAGGTTCTCTATGAGATGATCCGCACCGGGGTCGATGCCAATGTCTGCATCGCCATGGCCGATGATTGCGCTACCCCGCTCAAAGGGGAAGCGCTGACGAACGAGCGGGCGGTGATGAATTGCAAGACCGGAGCTTGCTATTTCTACCGTGGCGGCATGCCGGGCTCAGGTGTGAACAAGTACGGATTCGGCACAGCGGATTTCGGCTACTTCACCAAGCCGAAGTAGTTCTTCGCTGATGTGCTGACCGGAACTTGGGTCGTGCACTCGCTCCGATCGGTCACACTTCGTCCTGGATTCCTTGTTCGCATCCTCCGTGATCACTCACGGACAACTCCGCTGTACGTGTGCGTACTGCTGTTGGTGATGTGCGCCACCCGGACTGCGCGGCACGCTCCAACTTAGGGCGTCTTAGGTCACTAACGTTGCTTGCCAGCCACGTTCATCCATGACCGCCCCGCTCTGAAGGATCCCGCATGGCTCGATGAGGTGATGGCGAAGTACGGTCCTTCGAGCACGATCTACCACCTGTTGGAGGGACCCGATGGAGCGTGCAAAGAGCGCGTATGTGATCGAGGGCGTGGGCAGCACCGTCCCCTTTCACCAGCAACTGATGCGGAACGAGAGGTTCCGCACGGTCGACTCTTCCTGACGGCTAATTGCCTACGAAGGGACCTCCACCCGTTCGTGCTGGAGGCCCTCGGGCGTCTGGCGGTAGATGATGCCTTTGTGCAACCCGCGTTCGCGCAGGAAGTGCATGGCCTCGGCGCTGGTGTTCACCTGCACCACGTGGCGTTTGGCGTACCACAGCACCTGCGGTTCCGGGGCCGGGCCTTCGAAGAAGATGATCTCATACGGCCGAGCCTCGCGCCCCATCGCCTCGCCCAGGTCGCGCTCAACCGCAGAGCGACCGCCATCGTGTCCGGGCAGGGGGTTGGTGCGATAGAAATACAGCACACCGGCCACACAGGTCGCTGCCAGCAGGGTGTTCGCTGGTCGCGTGGGTAGGCGGTCCAGTAGTAGCCCACCAAGTCCACAGAGGAGCAGTCCGCCTTTCAACGCAGCGAAATCGTGCTCGGCATAGGGGAGCAGCACGGCATGGTCCAGCAGCACGGGCAGTCCGGTGAGCACCACGAACAGCATGGTCCCGTGGTCCAACACAGGTGAACGATCTCGCGAACTCTTCTTCCGCCAGACCAACAGGCCCAGCAGCAGCACGATCACAGGCAGGTAGCTGATGCGGTAGTTCACGAACAGGAGTGTGCGAAGCGCCTCACCGAGGTCCACGCCCGTACCCGTGGTGCCACGCACCTCGAAGCGCGACACGAAATAGCCCAGCAAGGCATCGAGGTCCACGAGCTGCGTGTAGCGCCACGCGGTAAGGCCGAGCGCGGCGATAATGGCCAGAGCGACGACCGGAAGAAGACGTAGCCAGCGGCGGTCCTGACCACGCCAAACGAGCCAAAGGGCCAGCGCACCGCTCGCCGCACCAGCGAACACCCCCAACCAGCTGGTGTACACGGTGAGGAAGAGCGTGAGGCCGAAGAGCGCCAGGCGCAGCCGGTCGGTGGGGTCGCCGCGGTGGAAGTAGACCATGGCCGCAAGCACATGGATGGCCCAGGTGTTCTGCACGAAGAGGTCGCCCATGTACGCGTTGCTGTGGAACCAGAGCGGCGCCGGCATGAAGAGGTAGAGCAGGGCCGCATAGAGCGGAGCCCGCGAACCTTTCCTCGCGAATTCGTGCAAAGCACCAAAGAGGCACAGCGCGGTGACGAGGTGGAAGAACACATTGAACAGTTCGAGCCCGAGCGCATTGGGCGGTGTGCCCGTGAGCACGAAGAGCGCGTAAGGCAGGTCGAAGGCCAGGGGAGGGTGCGAGAAGTAGTAGAGCGCCAGGGCCTGCGCATTGGCATCGTACTGCCCGGGCGGCAGCATGGTGCGGGCCTCGTTCACGAACACGCCAGTGGGAGCGCCCGCATGCGCGGCCATGCCATCGGTCCACCAGTTGTGCAGGGTGATCAACGTGATGGCCGTGCAGAACTCGTGGTGGGCGCTCAGGGGCCTGTTCAGCAGGGGCGCGCGCACTGCGACGCTGAGCCCGAAGGCGGCAAGGACCACGAACAGTGCGCGACGGGGCATCGGGGCGAACTTACGCCGTGCGGGCGGCTAGCTTTGGCACCGATGGCCCTTGGACCCTATTTCCGCAAGCGCTGGTGGGAACCGGTGGTGTTGATGATGGCCGCCTTCGCGCTGTTCTGGCCCACACTGGGTATCGGGTTGCTGAGCGACGACCACGTGGCCGTGTGGCGCACCGGGGTGCTGGGCCAGCCTTGGCGCACGGGCTTCTTCCGACCGCTGTCCGACCTCAGCATCGCCTGGGGACATGCGCTCCACGGGCCTGGCGGCCTGGGCTATCATGCCTTTAACGTGGCCCTGCATGGGGTGAACGCCTGGCTGGTGCTGCTGCTGGCGCGCCAGTGGTTATCCGCATTGCACGGACCGGTGGTGGCATGGATGGCCGCGCTGCTCTTCCTGGTGTATCCCTTCCACCTCGAATCGGTGATCTGGGTAGTGGGCCGCGAATCGGCGTTGGCCGCGTTCTTCGGTCTGCTGGCCTTGGTGGTGTTGGGCTCGGCGTGGCCGGAGCGGCGTCGTGCCTGGGTTTCGGCTGGTGCCTTCTTCCTGGGCGCCTTGTGCTACGAGAGCGCCTTGTTGCTGCCCGTGCTGCTATTCCCTTTGGTGGCCGCTCGCCGTCCGGTAGCATGGCCGAGGTTCGGCAAGTGGGTCCTGGCCTGGGGCACCGCCTTGGTGTTACACGTTGCAGTGCGTCCCTGGAAGGCAGATATGGCCGCAGGCAGCTATGGCGCAGGGTTCTTTGGCCATGGCCCGTGGAACTATGTGCTGAACATCCCCAAAGTGGCCGGTCGTTTGTTCCTCCCACCTTCCGCGGAACCCGGCGATCAGCTGTGGCGGTTCGCGCTGCTGCTGGCCATGGCATTGGTGGTGACCATCACATGGGGTCGGCGTTCGCGCCGCAGTCCGGGTTGCATGGAGCCGGTGGAGGCGCTGCTCTGGTCCCTCGCAGTGACCTGCCTGTTGGCCGTGCTGGGCGGTGTGAGCACGCGCACCATGGAGAGCGACCGGTTCCTCTACATGCCCTCGGTGTTCCTGGCGCTGTTGGTCGCTTTCGCGGTGTTGCAGTTCGGGAACATGGTGGTGCGCTATGTGGTGTTCGCGGCGGTGCTGATGGTCTCGGTGCACTTCCTCTGGCAGGGACAACGGTCGTGGCAGGAGGCCTACCGATTGTCCGCGCAGGTCATCGCCGACCTGCCTGCTCCGCCACCCAACGCCAGGTTGCTCGTACACGATCTGCCGGACCACGTGAACGGTGCGTTCGTGTTCCGCAATGGCTTCGCCGAGGCCTTGCTGCTGGCAGGAAGGGATACTGCAGGGGTCGTGCTGGTCCGTGGTGCACAGCCTGTGGAGCGTGGCCCCGGGGATGTGGAATGGTCGCCAAGTATTGGTCGGTAGCAAGTGCTGATCGCAGTTGGCACCGGGCGTCCGGTTCTGGGCGCTGGAAGGCCGAGCGCGCAAATGGCCGATATTGCAACACCTGGCGCATCGTTGGCGTTGGGCATGCAAGGCGCAATTGTCCATCATGAAAAAGGCCCTCTCCCTTTTCCTGTTCTTCCTATTCACCCTATCGAGCACCGCTCAGGAACGGGACGAGCGCACGCTGCTGTGGCGCATCAGTGGCAACGGGCTGAAACAGCCATCCTATCTCTATGGCACCATGCACGTGAGCGCGCGTGTGGCCTTCAACCTCACGGACTCCTTCTTCGTGGCATTGGACCGCAGTCAGGTGGTGGCCACCGAACTGGACCCGGACACGTGGCTCAACGAAATGCTCACCTCGGACCTGTACCGCCTGGCCGAAGGGTTGGAGCGGCCCAATTCCAGCGGCGACCTGTACCGCGAGCTGTTCCGGCTGGATGCCTTGGACCGGGAAAGCCTGTTGGCCGCGTGTACCCGACGTCCCGATCTGGTGGACCACCTGATGTTCCGCAATGAGGAAGTGGACCTGGACTATGCCGAGTCCACCTTCTTGGACATGTTCCTGTACCAGGCCGCGCGCAAGCTGGGTAAGCAGACCATCGGACTGGAGCGCATGGACGACGTGGTGTCGCTCAGCATGATGGCGAACATGAGCGAGGAGGATGACGAGGACCCTGCCGAGGAAGAGCGCAGGCGCATTGCGGCCGAACGCATGCGCAAGGACGGACGCAGCATGTGGCAGCGCATGGAGGAGGCCTATCGCCAGCACGATCTGGCGGCCATCGACACGCTCTTCGACCTGCAGAGCAACAGCCGGTACAGGCACTTCTTCATCGACGAACGCAACCACAACATGGTGGAGGCCATGGTCGCGGTGATGGCCACGAAGACCGTGTTCTCGGGCGTGGGGGCCATGCACCTGCCCGGCCCCAATGGGATGATCGAGCTGTTCCGTGCGCGTGGGTACACGGTCTCGCCGGTATTGTCCAGGTCCAGCTCGCGATCAACGGCACGCAAGCAGCGCATCGATGACATGTACCTGCCCCCCACGGTACGCGCGTGGTGGAGCAGTGATTCGCTAATGACCATGGACCTGCCCGGCGTGGCGCACGAAGTACCCGAGAGCCTGGAGCCGTGGTTGGGCACGCTGTGCACCGATCAGGTGAACGGCACCTTTGTCTCCATCAGCCGCATACCCACGGGCGCCGAGGTGTTGGGTCGCGATGCCCGGAGCATCATGGCGCGTATCGATAGTGCGCTCTTCGAGGCCATCCCGGGCCGCACCATCACACGCAAGGAAGTGGTGGACCCCTCGGGCTTCCCGGCGCATGTGGTCACGGCCACGTCGGTGCGCGGCGAGCGTATGAACTACCGCATCGTTGTGGCACCTTCGGAAGTGATCGTGGTGCGATCCGTGTGCCGTGATGACGCACGGGTGGTGAAGGATACGGACCGGTTGATGGCCTCCTTCAGACTGGTGAAACGCAATGGGAACAATGGCGTACCGGGTCCGGTGGAGCTGCCGGGCTGTAGTGTGCGCATGCCGGCGGGCACCTCGGTGCGGATCTCCCGACCCACCCTGGCACTTTCCTTTGGCGCTGTGCCTTTTCGCCATGTGGAGGCGCGCGGTACCGACGCCAGTGGCAGCCTGCACCAATTGCGGAGCGGGGCATACAACGATATGTTGTATTTGGAGAGCGACACGTTCGAGCTGGCCCGCTTCCGGGATAACCTGGCCGAGGTCCTGAAGACAACGGCGCTTCCTTTCAATGCCGAAGCGCCCTGCGGCCTGCCCGCACTTTCCGCAAGCTTTGTGCGGGCCGGTGGTGATACACTGCATGCCCAATGGCTGGTGCGCGGCACACACTACTACGAGCTCATCAGCACGGCGCCTGCGCCGGCGGCCCGGCAGTTCTTCACCTCCTTCACCCTGCGCGACCTCCCTTCTTCTGCCGAGGGTGCGGAGTTCAGCGACCCGCGTGTGGCCTATCGCGTTTCTGCGGACAACGTGGCCGCTTCCTTCGGGGAGGCCTTCCAGAAAGTGAAGCGCACCAGTATGTACCGTCCGGTGAAGAAGGACGAGCCCGATCCTTACGGCACCGAACGATACAATGACGTGGTGATCGCCCGCGAAGCGCCGGAGGCCGTGCGTGTGGAGCTGCTCGTGCACCACCTGTACTTTTCGGTAAAGGACATGAACACCTACTGGGACCTCCGCGTGCGCGATCTGATGGACCGCAACGGTATGGCGGAGCGGCACCGACGTGTGTTCGAGCATCATGGGTTGCAGGCGTGCGATGTCATGCTTGCCGACAGTACCACACGCCGTGCGATCATGGTGCGCATGGTGCTGAAGGAGGGTGCGCGCCACACGTTGTTGACCACCGTGGACACCGTGCTCGGCCCCAGCATGTGGCAGCGTATGGTGTTCGATACGTTCCTGCCCGCCGATACGGTGTTCAGGTTGCCCGTGCTGGACAGCAAGGCCGCCCTGTACCTCGGCGACCTCTCCAGCGAGGAGAAGAAGGCGAAGGACCGCGCCAAGGCCTCGCTCAGCGTGATCATCTTCCGGGACGCGGACGCTGATGTGCTGATACAGCATTTTGAAGGCACGGCCTGGCGCAAGGAGGAGCTGAAGGAACGTGCGGCCATGTTGCGTGAATGCGGTGCGGTGAAGAACGAACGCGTATTGCCTTTTCTGGAACGGGCCTATCTGGCGGCGGGCGATACCGCGCAATTGCAGATCGCCGTGCTGCGCGCACTATCCGGTCAGCGCACCCGGGAGGCGGCGGACCTGTTCGCCCGGTTGATCTACGTGGAGACCCCGTTGGTGAAGGACGAGAACGAGATGCGCAATGTGTTCGGGCCTTGGTTCGATACGCTCGCTGTGGCCGCTGCGCTGTTCCCCCGCGTGCTGGACCTGGCGCGTTTTCCGGAGTATCGAATGCCGGTGTACAACCTGCTGGCCGCTTGTGTGGCCGAAGGGTTGGTGAAGCCCGCCGTGTACGAGAACGAGGTGCCGATACTCGTTACTGAGGCCACCATTGAACTGAAGCGGGCACTGAGCCAGAACAAACGCACCACGGGTACCAATGACAGTTACACCTCCGAAGGGGCCATGCTCCCTTATGTACCGCGCCGCAACCAGAACCGCGTGCTGGAGCGTAATGTGAGCAAGGAGCCCGCGCCCGATAACGACCTGCTGGTGCCTGGCAGCCCGCTGGTGCTGTCGTTCGCTCGGATCCTGTTGCCCTTCCATGCCAACCGACCGGAGGTGCAGGGCTGGTTCAACAAAGTGCTGGCGTGCAGCAACGACCGATTGGTGATAGAGGCCGCCTGCCTCTTACAACGTGCGGGCCGGCCAGTGGACAGGTCCGTGTTCGCCAAGTACCAATCGCGTGACAACACGCGGTACTGGACACAGGTGCGTTTGAGGCACGTGGGTGCTGCCGCACTGTTGGATAGCACAGCCAGCGATACGTTGGCACTGGCCCGGGCCTTCCTGTTCGCCAACCGCTACCTGGAAGAAGGGGATAGCGTGCGGTACCTGGAGCATCGTGCGGTGGACGGCAAGCTCGGGGTCACGCACATGTACTTCTTTGCGCTGAAGGCAAAGGATGCCAAGAAGGACGAATGGCGCATGGGCTACACGGCATGGGTGCCCAAGGAAGGCGGCGCGCTCTTCGACGGGCGCTTCTTTTTCAATTGGGACTACAGTGCACAGCCCCTCAGTGTGAACCGCATGCGTATGGACGACCGTGTGAAGGCCGTGCGCTTCATGGGCCGCAAGCGTTATCGGTCCGAGGATCGGCGGTTCGATTGAGCATGGACCTTGTTACATGGGCGAATGTGCCTGTTCTTTCCAATTGGACCGTGCGTGCAACGAACGTTGTAGCTTGGTGTTATGAAGTACGCCTTGGTGCTGTTGTTCACGGGTATCGCTTTGATGCTCTCGGCGCAGCCGGTGATCGGTGAACGGGCCGTGGCCACGGCCGGCACGGTGTATGGTTATCACGATGTGCCGTGGGTGACGATGCCGTTACCGGGCGGCGAGAACGCCAAATGGGACCTGAGCGGCCTGCCGAACGGCTCGCTTGTGGCCTACCGATGGACCACCACCGATATTGCGCCGGGTGCGGGGGCATTCCCGACCGCAGCACTGGTCTTGCAGGTGCCCGGCGAGCCTACCGCTTATTACCAGCGCGGAGATACGGCCTTGTTCTGGTTGGGCACTTATACCGAGAACGCCTTGGTGCGTTTCGACCCACCGCTGGCCATCCTGGACCTGCCTTGTGGGCTGTATTCAGCTTGGCGCGACACGGGGCTCGCGGTCGTTACCGGTGCGGGCCGGATCGACCTTCGCGTGACCACGATCTCCGCCCGTGCCGATGCTTGGGGAACGCTGGTGATGCCCTACGGGGTGGTGAAGGACGTGCTGCGCGTAAGGCATGAACTGCGCGTAACCCCGCGCAACGACCCCGACCAGGTGCTTCTCAGTGAAGTACGCCTGGCATGGTACTCCGACCGGACGCCGATGCCGTTGCTGGTCGTTATTGAGCGCACCGGATGGGAGCCAGCGCACACCCTGCGTTGGTTGGACGGCTCCTGGCAGGACGACCCCGCAAGCGTTTTCCGCCCGATCGCCCTGCGCGCCTTCCCTGATCCTTGTGATGACGTCACCTACATCGACCTGCCCGCCACCAAGGCGGACCGCACCGTGCTACAGCTGGTGGATGGCAGTGGCCAGGTGCGCAAGCAATGGCCCGTTGAGTTCAATTCGCCCCAGACCCGCCGACTGACGCTGGAGATGAACGATGTGCCCAGCGGCCACTATACGCTGACCTGGATCGGTACCGATGGCACATTGGGCAACGCGCGGTTGCAGAAGCGTTGAACTGCTCAGGGGGGCAACCCCGGCACCAGGCCATTTCCCGCGATGGTTTGCCGTTTGGCTTAGACGCTGGACAATGTCCGTCCTTGTTCGCATGAGACGATGCCCTGGTCCATTCCTTGGTCCAAGGTGCATCAGGCCATCCTTGCCGGATACGATCGGCACGCGATCCGCTACGGGAAGGAACATGTGGCGCATCATGTTCCTTCTGGCATCCATGCCCCCAGCGACTGACCTCGTGGCACAGGTACGGCAACCTCCAATGGTCTACCACGGACATGCCTACCCGGTGGTCCTCATCGGCGACCAATGGTGGTTCGCTGAGAACCTGCGTACGGAACTGTACCGGAACGGTGACACCATCCCCGAACTTCCGCAGCAGGGCGACTGGCGCTACATCCGGTCCGGTGCACAGGCCGTATACCGCAGCGATCCCAACGTGTTCGCACGATATGGCCGCCTCTACAACTGGTACGCGGTCACCGATCCCAGGGGTCTTTGTCCCCAAGGATGGCGTGTACCCACTGCGGCCGACTGGGAGGCACTGGCCTTCGCGCTGGGCGGGGACAGCCTTGCAGGTGGAGTCCTCAAGGACACACTCTTCTGGGGAGGGCCCAATACCGGTGCCACCAATGCCAGTGGCTTCAACGGACGACCGGGTGGGGCTCGCTCCAACTACGGCGAGTACCTCTTTGAAGGGGCATACGGATACTACTGGAGCTCCACCCCGGATGGACCGGACAAGGCGGTGTTCCGATTCCTGGCCACCTACAATGCGGACCTTTATTGGAACAGCAGCGAACCGCAGGACGGGTTCTCGTGCCGTTGTGTGAGGGATAGATGAGCCTCAGGCGATCGCGCTCTTCGTACCCTTATGCCCCCGCACCTGCACATAGGCCGCTGCGCAGCGCGATCACGGTGGGCTTCAACGATGCGTGGGCCTATGGTGTGGCGATCGACGCGGAGGACCGCATCTATGTGACGGGCAGCTATAACGGGAACGCTGACTTCGGTGGTGGTGTCACGCTGAACAGCCTGGGTGTCGACGACATCTTCCTGGCGCGTTACGACACGGCGGGTACCTGTCTGTGGGCACGGCGTGCGGGCAGCAGCGGAAGCAGCGATGAGGCCCGCGGCGTGGCTGTATCGGCGGATGGAGCGGTGTTCATCGCGGGCTTCAGCGGCGGAACCACCATCGGGTTCGACGGCATCAGCATCCCCAACGCGGGCAACTTCCGCCAGTTGGTGATCGCGCGCTACGACAGCACCGGCACCGTACAGTGGGCGCGTGCCAGCCAAGGGAACGGACAGAGTAAGTGCTGCCGCGCGATCAGTGTGAGCGGCGATCGACTGTTCGTCACCGGACAGATCGGTGCTTCGGCGGCGAGTTATGATGCATTGGCTCTGACACCTGCAGCCAGCGGAGCCTACCTCTACGTGCTGGCCACCGACCTGGATGGCAACGGGGTGTGGGCGCGCAGCTATGGCACGGGTGACCACGAAGGAATGGGCATCAGTGCCGATACGCTGGGCAACATCTTTGTGGCAGCGCGCCTTTGGGGCAACCTGTTCCTGCCGGACGATACGCTCAGTTCCGTGAGCAGCAACGACGACATCCTGGTGATGAAGCTGGACCGCGAAGGCACGCTGCAGTGGGCGCGGAGCACCGGTTCCACCCAGCGCGATCTGGCTTGGGACGTGGACGCGGATGGAATGGGGAATGTGCTGGTGGCCGCGCAATTCAACCAGACCATCGACTTCCTTGGCACGCCGTTCACGGCCCTGGGTGGTGAGGACATGCTGATCGCGAAGCTGGATGGCGACGGCGGCGTGGTGTGGGCTTCACGCCCCAGCGGCTTCCAGCGGGACATTCCGTTGTGCATCCACCGGCAGGCCACCGCCCCGAACCAGGTCTACTTCGGCGGGTATTACTGGGGGGTGATCACGTATGGCAGCACCACCATCGATGATGTCGGCAATGGCGATGCGATGCTGATCGCCGGTGTCGATACCACCTTCGATGCGAGCGAGTACAGCGCGCCGATCTGTCCGGGAGACTGCGATGGTATCGCGCAGGTATTCGCCACTGGGGAGACGCCCTTCAGCTACCTCTGGAGCACGGGTTCGACAACGCCGGTGATCTCAGGACTCTGCGCGGGCTCCTACAGTGTCGAGGTGTTCGATGCGAACGGTGCGGTGCGCAGCGCCACCATCATCGTGGCTGAGCGACCCGATCCGTCCTATGCCGTTCAGGTGAACGGTGATTCACTTTGGGTCGAGGAGGGCGTTGCCTGGCAATGGTTCCTGGCTGACGTCCCGTTGAGCAGCGATGGTCCATCCGTTGTGGCGCAAGTGAACGGTGCGTACCATGCGCTTGTAACCGATGCCTTCGGATGCCAGTGGAGCACGGACACGGTGCAGGTGATCACCACGACAGTGATCGGCGTGGAGCGCAGCAATGGACTTCGTGCCTGGCCGAATCCGATGGGGGAGGTGCTGTACGTGGAGGGTCTCAGCCCCGGAGATCCGCTGGAGCTCCGCGATGCATTGGGACGGTTGGTCTGGCAAGGGTCGGCTGCGGGAGGACGCTCCACGATCCCGACAAGTGGGCTGGCACCGGCGAGCTACCTTCTGCGAACGGAAAAAGGAATGGTGGTGAAGCTGGTACGGTAGTTCGCTTGGGATAGCGTTCGAATACCCAATGAGCAATGTCCAATGACCAATGTCCAAGCGCCCGCGGGCGACACTTGGACATTGGAAATTGAGAGTTGGACATTGATCATTCGACTTTCTTCCTGTTATCCGCCGGCAAGCGATCGAAGAACAGGTGGTCCGGATCGATCTCCACGGCGCCGGGCTGCTCCGATACGCGGAAGCTGAGGCGGTTCTCGCCGGTGCGCAGCTTCAGCCGTTGGCGCGCCAGGGGGATGTCGCTCATCTCCTTGTCCTTCCCGAAGCGCATTTTGGGCATCACGGCCACATCGATCCAGTCGTCCATCGGTGCTTCGGTCTCCACGCCCAGGGAATCGCTGTACATCTTGGCGGCGGTGATCAGCACGTCCACGGTCCAGCTGCTGTCGGCCTCCATGCGTGCCGTGACCTCCTGCACGCCATTGTTGTAGAGGGTGATGCGTGTGATGTTGTCATCGAGCAGGTACAGCAGGCTGTCCGGCGTTACGGCGCGCATGGCACGGTACATGTCCAGCGAGGTGGGATAAGGCGGTTCGGCGTATCCGAAGCTGTCCACCATATGGCTGAAGGCCCGGTTCAACGCATCCTCGCCGAGGAACTCGCGCAGGCCATAAAGCATCACACTGCCCTTGTTGTAGTGGATGTAGCTCTGGTTCTCCACGGTGAGCAGCGGCGACTCGCCGATCGCTTCAGAGCCACGCGCGTTCTGGTACTTGTCGGCCTCGTACTTCATGAACTTCCGCATGTGCGGCCTACCGTACTCCCGCTCCATCACCATCAGCGCGGTGTACTGCGCCATGCTCTCGCTCAGCAGCGTTGCGCCCTGCATCACGGCACCGATCACCTGGTGCGCCCACCACTGGTGGCCCACCTCGTGCGCCACCACATAGAACACGGGATCGATGTCCTCCGGCTCGCGCAGATCGGTGATGAAGCCGATGGCCTCGCTGTACGGCATGGTGCCGGGGAAGGCCTGGGCGAAGGTGGCGTATCGCGGGAACTCGATGATGCGCGCCTGTTTGTGTCGGTAAGGAGCGAAGTTCTTTCCGGCGTAAGCGATGGTCTTCTTCAGGCTGCTGAGCATGCGCGGCACGTTCACGCCATGGTCCTTGTGGTAGTAGACCTCGATGTCCACGCTCTGTCCAGAGCCCGTCGAAGGGTCGCCGAGCTTCTCGCGTGCCACCTCGTAGCGGGCGCTCATGAAGCTGTAGAAGTTCAGTGAGGGGTGGTCCACCACGTAGCGGAAGTAGCGCCGGCCGTTCTCGCTCCATTCCTTCACCAGGCTGCCTGGCGCGATGGCGATCTGGTCGGGTGCGGTACTGATGGTGGTGCCCACCTCCACCCAGTCGCTGTGGCGAAGCAGGTAGTTCTGCATGCGGTCCTCAGGGGCCTCGCTCAGCAAGGGCGTCCGACGGTTGGGTGGCAGGTCGTATTCGCGGCGGTCGTTCTTGTCGGTAAGCTCGAAGTCGCTCTGGTATCCGATGCCGGGCAGGAGGTCCATGTTGTTGAAGAAGCTGCCGTTCTGAACGATGCCGGTGAAGGACACGTTGTTCTCGAAGCCCTTGGCCGCGTAGCCGCCGCGCACACTGAGGCGCAGGTCGGCGCCGGGCGCGAGGGGCGGGGTGAGGCGGTACATGCGTTGCTTCATGTCCTCGTCATCGAGCAACACGGTGGCACCTGGGATGTCCACTTGCAACCCTGATGGGTTCCGGTGCATGCGATCGGGCAGGCTCAACCACAACGTATCGATGGCACGGTCACCCTTGTTGCGCAGGGTGATGTCGGCTGTATACATCAGGGCACGCTTTTCGGGTTCCAGGTCGATGGTGAAATCCACCGCCGTGTAATGCGGCTGGTGCATGCCCTCGTAGCGCTTGTAGGTGCGCTCATAGTCCACCTGCTGCTTTTCCCGTTCCTCGCTGGTGGTGTATTCATTGAGCACCTTGGTGTTGTAATAGCCCCAGCCGGCCAGGGCCGCAAAGAGCACCACCAGGCCGATGGCCGGTACGCGCGTGCTGGCGAAGCGCTGCTTCGCGTGGTGCCACCGCCACCGCCACGCCGTGTCGTTGCCCCGCACTAGGAAGAGCCAGCTGGCGTAGAGCAGGATGGCTGCGAAGATCATCCAATACACGCGGAAGAAGATCCATCCCGGCAGGAAGGGCCCGAAGCCGCTCATGTCCGAGTAGGTCAGGCCGGAGGAACCGTTCAGCTGTACGAGGTTGGACTCCACGTCCAGCGCGCTCCACCCGAAGGTGTTCAGCACGACCAGCAGGATGAACATGAAGTAGCCGAGGTACTTGTTGTTCACCAGCACATGCACCAACATCGCAAGGGCGGTGAAGAATGCGAAGCCCAGTGTGGCTGGGATGATGAGATAGCTGAGGTACAGATCGGGCTGGATGCGGGTGTATCCGTTCAGCAGTTGGGTGACGATGCCTGCCAGTGCGGCGAAGCACATCACCACAAAGATCACGGTGGTCAATGCGGCGAACTTGGCCAGCAGCCCGGCGCCAGTGGAGGTGGGCAAAGCGTTGGTGATGCCATCGATGCGCGGCTCTCGTTCCTTCCAGATGAGCTGCCCGGCGTAGAAGGTGACAATGATGATCAGGTACATGAACAGGCCGCCCTGGATCACATCAGCCACGTTGTAGGTGACCGGGTACGTCTTGTTGCCATACAGCTCGGTGACGAAGCCCAGCGACACGAAAAGCTGCACCAGCCCGAGCGACATGATCAGGATGAACGGGGTGCTCTTCAGGATGCCCTTCACGTCCGTGAGGTAAAGGGAGGTGAACCAGCTGCGGCGCGCTCCGGCATCGAAACGCTGGGCCACCTTGGGTAGGGCTACTTGAGCAAAGGTGGTCTTTCGGTTGGCATCGGCCTCCAAGGCCTTGGCCTTCTGCACGCGTTCCGTGAAGGAGAAGCGCAAGTAGCCGAAGAGGAACACGCCGATGCTCACGGCGATCCACAGGATGCGGTTCCACAGCATCATGCCCGTGGCGGGCAGCACCAGTGTGTTCTTGTCCTCCACGGTCCAGTACTTGGTGGCCACCTGGAAGGCGGTGCCACCGAAGGGGTCCGTCATCACCCCGATCCACTCGTTCTCCAGGTCGCTTGTGAAGGCACCGGCAATGCTGAAGCCCACCAGCAGCGCGATGGCGGTGATGAAGGCCGCCATGGTGTTGCGCAGCAGCACGCTCACGGCGAAAATGATGCTGGCGGAGAAGAGGACGTTGGGTATCGCGAAGAGCAGGACGGCCTGCAGGTGGTGGGCGAACTGGTTGGGACCGATGCGCACCTCGTCGATGCCGGGCCACATGCTGCCCACCACGAAGCCGATGCTCACACCCAGCATGGGCAGGAGGGCCACGAAGGTGCTGCCCAGGAACTTGCCGATGAGGTAGCTGGCCTTCGAGACCGGTGTGCTGAAGACGATCTGTGCGGTGTTGCTCGTGAAGTCGCGGATGGCCGTGGCGTTCACGAAGGCGGTGACGAGCAGCAGGCCCAGGGCGCTCCAGGTGGCGTACCACAGGTACAGGAGGTAGGGCGCGTTCTTCAGCACGTTGCCCACAGCCATGCCGATCTGCACGTTGTCGCTCACCACGGCCGCCCCCGTGAGGAAGGCGATGAGGGCGATGAAGATGTACGCCATGGGCTGACGCAGCCAGTAGCGCACCTCGAAGAGGAAGAAGCGGAGGGTCATGCGGCTACGGTTTCGCGGTTGCTGCGGTGGATCGCCCCGAAGAACACGTCCTCCAGGCTGGGCTCGGCGCTGATGAAGCCATCGGCCGGTTTGGCATCGCTCATCACATGGATGATCGGTGTGCCGGCCACCAGCTTGTTGCTGATCAGGTCGTGCGTGGTGGCATACTGCTCCAGCTCATGCTTGCCAATGGCCTTCTCCCACACCTTGCCTTTCATGGCCGCGAGCGCATCGTTCGGCGCTCCGGCATAGAGCAGCCTGCCCTTGTTAATGATGGCCATGTTGCGGCACAGCTCCTGCACGTCCTGCACGATGTGGGTGCTGAGGATCACCACCACGTTCTCGCCGATCTCGGTGAGCAGGTTGTAGAAGCGGTTGCGCTCACCGGGGTCCAGGCCGGCGGTGGGCTCGTCCACGATGATCAGCTTCGGGTCGCCGATCAGCGATTGTGCGATGCCGAAGCGCTGCTTCATGCCACCGCTGAAGCCGCTGATACGGCGCTTGCGGTGCTCCCACAGGTTCACCCGGTGCAGGAGGGCCTCCACCAGCTCCTTGCGCGGCCCCTTGTCCACCACGCCTTTCAGCAGCGCGATGTGGTCCAGCATCTCGTAGGCGCTCACCCGCGGGTACACCCCGAACTCCTGCGGCAGATAGCCCAGCACCTGGCGCACGGCCTGCTTGTCGTTCAGCACATCGATGCCGCCCAGCATGGCCGTGCCGCTGTCCGCCTCCTGCAGCGTGGCCAGGATGCGCATCAGGGTGCTCTTGCCGGCACCGTTGGGCCCCAGCAGTCCGAACATGCCGGTGGGGATGGTGAGGCTCACGTTGTCCAGGGCCTTCACGCCGTTGCCGTAGGTCTTGCTGAGGCCGTTGATGAGGAGTTCCATGCGGGGTGGGTTTGCAGTGTGCAAGATGGGGAAGGAAGTGCTCGGCCCTCTCCGGATCACACCGGCGGTCGGTTGGGCGCGATGACCGGTTGTATGACGGATGTACGGCCGGGGAGTTACAGGGGAGGCGATGCGGGAATTTCCCGGTTCTTTCCGTGTTGATGGATGGGCCGTCGCACATGAGGTATCGGTGACCCATGGTTCAAGAGCCATTTGCAACCGACCTTGATCAGGGCCATATGCTTCGGTCGTGTTCATTGCTTGCCCTTGCAGTTCAGGTTGACGCTGCCCACCACCTTGGTGGACACTTGCTCAGTAGTGCAGTTGACCTTGGCATCGACGGATCCGATCACCTCGGTGCTGCCTCGCTCCGCGGAGAACCCTCCTGCTTGCACAAAGCCAGAGCCTGTCAGCGATACGTCCGGCCGCGCGGGCCGCCTCCCGGAGGGCAGGTTTCGCGCCCAGGCTGCCTTGAGGACTCCTTCGGCTCGCTCCCGAGGCCTCGGGACAAGAACCATGATGAGTGGGCTTCTGCGGTCCATCGGCCATCAGTGCTGGCGTGCTGCCCGTATCTCCTCCTTCGCGGCTTCCAGAAAGGGATCCACCCCCCTGACCAGATCATCCACCGTGTACTCCGCCCAGATGTCCGGCACCTGCTCCTTCCCACGGTCCTCCTTCGGCCGCACGAGGTAGGCGGTTGCAATGGAGATCCGGGCCTTTGTCCGCGGAAGCTCCATCGGTGTCCAGATGGTGGCGCCCGTGGGGTTGTTCCCCACGCTCGTCCCGATCACCTTGCCGAACCCATTGTCCTGGAACAGCGTGGTGAGCATGGCGGCGGCGCTTCCGGTCCTGTAGTTGGCCAGCAGGTACACCCTTCCCTTGAACACAGGCCGGTGCGGTGGTACGTGGTACGGCGATGCCGGGTCGGTGACCTCGGCGAACAGCCCCGCGCCGCGGTCCATGCGCACCAGCTGCCCCTGTGGAACGCTTCCCCCATGGTCCTTCTCGAGCGCCTCGTATTCCTCGGTGAAGTATCGCTTGAAGATGTCGGAGGTGAAGGCATATTCCTTGAACCCCTCCAGACCCTCCCGGTCCGTGAGGAAATACAGCAACTGCTTGCCCAGAATAAGGTTACCACCGGGATTGCTCCGCAGGTCGATCACCAGGTCCTCCACCCCGTTCGCGTTCAAGCTGTCCACCATCTCCCAAAGGAACCGCTTGAAGGTGGGGTGTTCCGGCAGATAGTATCCGTTGAGCCTGGGGGACGGCTTTTCCTTGCGGAATTGCCCCTGCAGATAGGCCCTGGCCATCGGCTGGAGCCAGGGCTTCACATAGCTCTGCATGCCCTCGATCACATCGATGCTGTCGTGGCAGTGGTTGAATTGCAGATAGCCCATCCGCAGCGCGGTATCCACCTTGTAGAGATAGGGCTTGTCGGCCTGGACCTTGGTCAGGGGATGATCTGGGAAGGTGATCGTGCGGAGCGCAGCCTCACCGGCATTCGCCACCGGTGATAACCGCAGCTCCTCCCCGCCCTCAAGGCCCAGCACGAGCTGCTCGTCGCCTTCGCGCAATACACCGGCGGCCCTGAGATAGGGTGGCTGGTTGTACAGGGCCATGCTGCGCACCTCATACTGCTGGTTGATCTTGTTCTCCGCGAACGTGTACGCTCTCAACCGCTCATCCACTATGTCGATCGGCATGCCGTTCATCGATACGATCCGCTTGCCGATGTGGAGGCTGTCCTGCTGCCTGGTGATGTTGAGCAGGAACCATTGATCGCGGGAGATGAAGACCGCGAACGGATAGCGCGTACGGCCAAAGCCGTTCTTCAGGTTGATGCTGGTGTGCTGGTTGTGCAGGTGCGAGAGGTACCTGCGCGTCCGGAGGAGAAAGCTGACCGGGTCGTCCTCCCGGGCGAGTGCCGCGAGGATGTCCCGCTGCTCCCGCTCCCGCTCGTGCTTCGGGAAAACGCTGTCCAGCTGCGGGAAACCGATCTCGAGCAACCGTGCGAGGTGCACGAAGTCAGCTTGATGGTCGTTCAGGCCCTTCTCCTGCACGCGCTCGTCCAGCCTGTAGTTCTTCAGGCCGGCTTCCTGAAGGAAGAGCCCGCACGAGGCCAGGGACAGCGCGCAGCACACCGCGAGCACGGTGGGCAGATCGGGATGGGTGGCCCACCGACGCATCATTCCTTCCCGTGCGAAGGCCGCACGCGCTTCAGGTTGCCGCTGCCCACCACCGTGGTGGTCACTTGAGCCGAGGTATAGTGGACCGCAGCATTGCCGGACCCGACCAGCGAGGCATTCCCATGCGATGCGACGAAGTTGCCGGCGTCCACATCGCCGGAGCCTGTCAGCGACACGTCCAGCTGCGTGGTGCTGCCGGCAACAACGATATCGCCGCTGCCGGCCAGGTCCAGATCGGTCCTCCCTTTCACCTCCGCATGGCGGCACATGATCCGGCCGGAACCCTGCATGTCAAGCCGCAAGGCGGAAAGGTCCTGCAGCGCCAAGGCCTCGATATCGCCGGAGCCCTGCACGCTGAGCTCCATCGCTCCGGGCCCGGTAAAGCGGCCCAGGAGCGCATCACCCGATCCGCTCAAGACAAGCCCGCTGAGGTTCGGCAGATGCACCACGACCCGCGTGGAAAAGCTGGACCCTCCCGGGATCTTGGCGATGGTCACCGGTCCGAGCCACACCCTTGTTCGACGCTTGGGGTGGCCTTCTGCCTGGACCTCGCGGTGGTCCTTCTGCCTGATGGTGAGGGTGCCGCCCTTCACGGTGGCCTCCACGTATGGCAGTTCATCGGTCGGGCCGATGGCCACCACCGAGAAGGGACCTTGGTAGAATTCCACGTGGAGGGAGCCCAACAGCGTCACCTTCTCGAACCCGGTCAGGTCGAAGCGCCGCTCCGTTTCCGAGGTCGGGGCCGCAGCCGTGAATTGCGTCGGTGCGGTGGGGGGCGTGGCTGAAGGCGCAGGGGAAGGTCCGGCTGAAGGTCCAGGCACCTGCACCGGCCTTGATGCAGCTGGGGCGGGATCCACCGCAACGAGCGGCGCATCGGGTACCGGGTCCGCAGTAAGCACAGGGCTGACCTGCGCGGACGGTGCGGTGGCAGGCGTCAGTGATGCCGCTGGCTCAATGACAGCAGGAGGTGCCGGGTCGCTTTCAATGGCCTGCGCTGCGGGCGGTATGGCCTGTGATACGGATGGCGGCGTGGTGGGGCCGGGGCGCAGGAAGTAGAGCAGTCCACCGAGGAGAAGTGTGGTTGCAGTGGTCATGATGATGGTGTTGAAGTTGATGTTGCGGTACCAGGGTTTGGGCGGGGGTGCTGCGGGGAACAGGGCCACCCACTGCTCCACCTGGGCAAGGCTCACCTCGGGCGGAAGCTCACGGAGCACCGCCAGTTCCGGCATGCGGGGTTCAGGGGTGCTCATGGCAGCAGGGTGATGAGGGTGAGCAGGGCGCGTGTGCGGGCGGGTGCGGACAGGGCAGGCCGGTCGGCGAGCAGTTCGCGCAGGGCGCTGCGGGCGCGGCTCACGCGCGTCTTCACGGCGCCCTCGGTGCTTCCCTGCACCACCGCGATCTCGGCCATGGGCAGGCCGGTTACCTCGAAGAGCACCAGCGCCTCGCGCTGGTCGGCGGGCAGCTTGTCCAGGGCCCCGTACAGCAGCTGTACATCCACGCGGACCTCGGCGCTCACGCCGCCCGCTTCCAGCCGCGCCAGCTGCCGCTCCTCCACATCGGCGTTCCTTCGCCGCACGCGCCAGGCGCTGATGGAGCGGTTCTTCGCCGCCCGCAGCAGGTAGTGCAGCAGCTCATCGGGCTTCTCGATGCGCTCGAAGTGATGGAAGGCGGAGAGCAGCACGTCCTGCATCAGGTCCTCGGCGTCCATCCGCCCATGCGCCAGGGCCGAGCAGTAGCGGGCGAAGCGGTCGTGGCAGCCTTGGTAGGCCCGCATGAAGGCGGCCCGTTGGTCCTCTGTTGATGCCATGGATGGATCGCGTTGCAAGGAGGTATGTCGAGGTACCGGGCGAAAGGTTACACGCAGGGTGAAAAATGCACCGCATGCCACCCACAGCCCGCCCCCTCAGGCCCGCCTCGCAGGACGACCACCCAAGGGCATCCTTACAGGCCCTCCGCCCATTCCATCGCCGCCTTGGGCACCTCGTGATCGAATAGTTCGAACAGCTTGGGGATCTCGCCGCGCGTGAACAGGTCGTAGCTCTCCTGCATGGTGCCCGTCACCGCCATGAAGTGGTCCGTTCCGGGGAACACCCGCAGCGTGGCCGTGCCCGGCGCATGGTGGTTCACCGTGTAGACGATCTGCTCATGATCGGCGCGGCTGAAGGCTTGGAAGTCGGTGCCGCCGAAGAGCACCAGTACGCGCGTGGCCGCATCACGCCACGCACCCAGCAGGTCCACATCCTGGATCTGGCGCCAGTACTCCTGGTTGCGGGAAAAGATGCGGCTGCCGCCATCCCACTCCCAATAGGTGCGCAACAGCGTATCACTGCGCGGGTCGGTGGCGATGTCGGCCAGCGAGCGCTTGCGGATGTAATACTCGTAGGCCAACCCGGCCTGTGTGCGGCAATCGGCCTCGAAGGCCATCGGGTCCGGCTTCGCCAGCATGCCCTGCAGGCGGTTCATCTCGATCTGGTATTCGTACCAGCTCTTCGCCGTGGTGCCGTAGACCATCAGGCCCTTCACCCGCTCGGTGGCGGCGATCATGGGGCCCACCACACCGCCCATGCTGTGGCCGAAGATGAACACCTGCGTGCTGTCCACGTACGGCAGCGACTTCACCTTGCGCAGGCCCGCCGTGAAGCTCTCCACCTCGCCGTACAGGTCGCAGTCCTCGCAGGGGGGCGTGCCTTCACTATCGCCCAGCCCCGTCTTCTCCACCCGCAGCACCACGTAGCCCGCCTGGCTGAATGCATGCACGATGCGGGCGTACGGATGGTCCGCGCTCCAACCGTCCTGCGAGGTGCAGGTGTAGCCTGGGATGAAGAGCAGCGCCTTCATGCGGCCTTGCTGCCTTGGTTTGTTGATGATGGCGCGCAATTTCCCACCGCGATAGGGGACCGCATCGTAGATCACCTCGGCATGGGGGTCGGTCTCGTATGCGCGCCCCACGAAACGGCCCTTGGCCGTGCGCATCCTGCCGCTGCGGATGTATGCGATGGTGACCGCATCACCGGCCCGCGCCTCGGCCACCGCTGGCACTAGGCTGCCGGGCCCGCTGATCGGCCGTCCATTGATGGCGGTGAGCACGTCACCAGCGCGCAGCTCCAACACGGCCGCCGTGGATGCCGGGCGCACCTCCGCGATGTATGCGCCTTCGCACCCGCTGCAACCCGACACCTGGCGCAGGCTGTCCGTGAGGGCCAGGGGACGCATGCCCAACCACGCCTTGCGCTGCAGCGGGTCCGTGCGCTCGGGGCCGGCCTTCTGCGCAAGGGCCGCAAAGCAGAGGTGGAACGACAGCAACAGGACAAGGGCACGCGGCATGGCAGCTATGGCTTTGCCTCAAAGCTCCGGCCGCAGCCGTGCTCATCACTTGACCATCCTTGCCCGATCAATGAACGACGAGGGCGGCCGCCCATGTTGCCGCTTGAAGGCGCGGCTGAAGGTGGCCGCATCGTTGAAGCCGGAGTCCAGCGCCACCTCCGCCACGGGACGTCCACCCAGCACCAGAAGGCGGTGCGCCTCATCAAGCCTCTGCTGCAGCATGTACGCATAGGGTGAAAGGGCGAACACCGCGGCAAAGGCCCGGCTGAAGTGGAACTCGGAGAAGCCATGCGCCACGGCCAGCTCCCGGGCGGTGGGGAAGGCCAGCGGGTCGCGATCGAAGGCCGCCCTGGCCAGGAGCAGCTTGCGCACGGTCTCGCGCTGCGTGCCCTGCTTGCGGGCCCGGAGCCGCTGGGCAAGGCCGTGCCAGTCGAGCCGGTCCAGCAGCACCGCCTCGGCAAGGCCGTGGAAGAGCGATGCGTCCAGCGCGGTGGCGCCAACGGCCAGTGCGGTGAGCACCGCCGTGGTGCGCCGGCCCAGGGGCGCGCGCTCGCCATCGAAGTAGTCGGCCTGCAGCAGGCGCTGCTCCACGTGGTCATCGAACTGCGCATGGTGCCGCACCACCTCGGCCAGCATCGGCGCCCCGATGTCCACGCAGATGCCGCGGGCCTCGTGCGGGCCGATGATCACCTCGCCCGCGCCACCGCCCTGGATCAGCAGGTGCTCGCCGGCACGTACGGTGCGCAGGCGGCCCCGCACCCGGTAGCGCTCCTCCCCCTGGATCACGTGCTTGATCGACAGCGCCGCATAGTTCAGCGGCAGCTCCGCACCGATCACGGTGGACACGCGGAGCTCGCTCGCCAGCCCGGCGTCGTGCAGCACGGTGCGAATGTCCATGACCCGAAAGTAATCGCGCACGCCGTGGATGGCATCCGCATCGTGACGAACGGCCGTGATGGTCCATGGGCCGTTCGGATGGGGTCCGGATGCATGTCCCGTAGACCTTGCTGGAACTGGTGTGCCATCACACCAACAACGAAGGCGGCCCCGCAGGACCTACTCCTTCACGATCTTCATCGCGGGTCCTTTCCGCTCCGGGAAGCGCATGAGATACATCCCGGCCGGGAACTGCTCCAGCGAGATCGTCGCCTGGGTGGAAACGAGCGTGCCCTGAAGGATCGAGCGGCCCATGAGATCGACGATCTCGTAACGCTCACCGAGCATTGATGAGCCGGCCTGCACCACAATGGACCCGTTCGTCGGATTCGGGTGGATGTCCATGTCCGGAACGTTAAGGTCGCTGATGTCCAGCGTGCTCACATCGACGACACAGCGTATGCAAGCGGCATAATCAGCGAAGTAGGCGTTCCGGACCGCCATGTCCTGCGGATAGGCCAGTTCGAGGAAGAACCCCATGCCGGGGCCTGCCAGGGTGGATAACCAGTAGCTCGCAGCCGCATCATAACTGAAGGAGAACCGCCCTTCCGGGTTGCGGCCACCGTTGGGGATCGCGGAGAAGCCCGTGATGTTCGTGGCGGCCGCGTTCGGAGTCCGTCAGTACGTAAGCCCTGTGCTCTTCAACGGACCACCGGCCGTATTGGGCTGGTTGCCGGGCTGCTGAGGGCTGGCATTGGAAGAAGTCTATTGATGCGAGAAGTGAGTTGGGGCTCGGACGATAGCTCAGTCCCGCTACTGGGGCCGTTCTGCAGATCGATCAGGGCCGGCTGTATCCTGGCACACGTGTTCAGGGCACCACCAGGGACACGGAAGACCTCATCTGTGCCGAGAAGAAGCCCAATGCGCCATTACTCAGGTTGGAGGGTGGATCGGCAGGTGCGACCGAGCCGAGCGGACCTTGGTCCTGGCTCACTTCCAACGCGTAGAAGTAGCGGTACACATCCCGGTCCACGCAGATCAACTCCACCTCCAAACTGTCCCCGCTGAACAGCTCTTCCTCACTGGTGAATGGGATCGAGTTGGTTTGCCCATCGGTGAGGACATCGTCGTAAGTGATGATCACCGGCCAGACCTCGTCATTGGCTTCTACTCGCAGCCTGTATCGATCACCCGCCCCTGCGGGATCCTTGAAGTGGGGTGTGAGCGTACCCTCGCTTTCGCCGCCGGCTGCTACGATATCCACTGACACACTATCAAGCACTACAGGTCGAGGCATGACCGACTCGGCTTGGTAGGTTTTCCCGCCCACACTTACATCCAAGCGATAGGTATGGCCCGGCACGCCCGTTATGTCCGAGTTCAACCCATACTCCCCGTTCCCGATGTGGGTCATCATGGCCGATACACCTTCGGTTACGTCGGTGAGCATTATCGCTGCGTCGGTCACCACCGGGAACTCGTTGACCAAGTCGTAGCGCACGGTCCAGGATACGCGGGCCAAATGAGGGCCGGCACCCTCCTCCACAGTGGCCTCGATGACTAGTTCGGGAGGTACGGTATCGTAGTTCATGTCGATGACTTTTTCGCATCCGCTGAGCAGTATGATGGCTGCTGATGAAGCCAGAAGGAGATGAGGTCTGTTGCGCATCGCTTAAAAGTTGATGTTGTAGCTGACCGAGGGGACCCAACGGAACAAACTCGTTTGTACCGCGTTGGTGCGAGTGGGGTCCTTCTCATCCACCTCGAAACGGATGCTGTACGGGTTCATACGGCCGTAGGCGTTGAAGACGGAGAAGACCCAACTGCCCGCATACTTGGCCTCTTTTCGCTTCTTCAGCGTAGCGGACAGGTCCAATCTATGATAGGCGGGCATCCTGCCGCCATTGCGTTCCGAGTAGGCCGTGAACACCTGTTCATCCACGATGTACTTGCCTGAGGGGATGGTGATCGGCGCTCCGGTGTTGTAGGTCCATAGCGCAGAGAAGTTCCAGCGCTCGTTCAGGTCGTACATGCCCACGATGGAAACATCATGGATACGATCCTGGCGAGCCGGGTACCACCTGCCGTCCTCGATGGCCTGGATGGAGCGTTCCGTTCGACTCCACGTGTAGGAGAGCCAACCGGAGAAGCGCCCCGTTCGTTTGCGCACCAAAAGCTCCACCCCATAAGCGCGGCCTTTGCCGAAGAGCAGTTCGCCTTCTATCGCTTCGTTCACCAGCAGGTTCGCACCATCTCGGTAGTCGATCTGGTTCTGCATCCATTTGTAGTAGCTCTCGATGCTCACCTCCACAACCTCCTCGCCATACGCGATGTCGCGGAATACTCCGGCGGAGACCTGATCACCGATCTCCGGCCTCACGTTGTTCGAGTTCGGCATCCAGCGGTCCGTCGGGTTGCCCGCCGTGTTGTTGCTTAATAGGTGGAGGTTCTGTGTGGTGCGCACATAGGCGCCTTTCAACGAGGTGTTCTTGCTCAATTGGTAGCTGAGCGATGCGCGTGGCTCCGCGTTCACGTAGGTCTTCACGAACGTGCCAGCTCCGTAGCGAAGGGTATCCAAGGTCCTCCCTTCGCTATCGAACGTATAGAAATCGCCCTTGCCGAGCACAGACCACGAGGACCCCCGAAGACCGAGGTAGATGGTCAGCCGGTCTGATACGGTCTTCTCCCACGACCCGAAGACCGCGTTCTCCCAGCCGTTACGGTCTTGTGGGACAACAGTGCCGTCGCTCACGGGACTTACGCGGCCGGGTGTGATCGTGTGGTGGATCGAATTGAAGCCGAAACGGAACCGGGAGCCGGGCTTCTGATAGTAGCTCAACTCGTAGGAGAGGTTCACGTCGCGGATGGAACTGGTCACACTCACATCGGAGGCCCCGTTCTTGATCTTCACGCCATAGTCGTAATCCGAATAGATCAGGGAGGTGTTGCTGAACCACTTACTTCCATACACGTGGTTCCAACGCAACGTGCCGGTGAGGTTGCCCCAGTCGATACCGAACGTATTGCCGAAGCCCAGTAAGTCGCGCCCGAAGTAGCCGCTGAGGTAGAGCCGGTCCTTCTCGCCGAGTTTGTAGTTCACCTTGGCGTTCAGATCATAGAAGTAGAGCTTGTTCTGCCGAAGCGCGGTATCAGATGAGAGCTTCAGGAAGAGGTCGGCATATGTTCGCCGGCCTGCTATCAGAAAGGATGACCGATCTTTCTTCAATGGGCCTTCCAGCATCAGGTTGGAGCTGATCAGACCGATGCTCGCTTTGCCACCGAACTCACGCTCGTTGCCTTCCTTCATCTTGATATCGAGCACCGAGGAGAGGCGACCACCGAACTCGGCCGGAATGCTGCCCTTGTAGAGTTGCACATCCTTGATCGCATTGGTGTTGAAGGTGCTGAAGAAGCCCAACAGATGGCTCGGGTTGTACACCGGCGCCTCATCCAATTGCACCAGATTCTGATCAGCCGAACCTCCACGTACAAAGAAGCCAGCGCTTCCGTCTCCACCGCTCTTTACGCCCGGGAGGGTTTGTAATGCTTTGATCACATCCCGTTCTCCAAGGATCACGGGTATGCGCTCCAAGGTGCCCATGTCCATGCGCTCCACACCCATTTCGGGTTTGGCCAGGTCGCGTTTCACCCGATCCTTCACCACGGTGAACTCCTTCAGCTCTACGCCAGGCTGCATCCTGACATCCAGGCGTGTATCGCCTCGCAGCACGACCGTGCTATCGAAAGACGTGTAGCCTACGAAAGAGACCATGACCTTGTAGGTTCCTGGGGCCACCGTGAGTGAATAGAAGCCGTACTCGTTCGCCACCGCACCCTGCAAAGGCTCTGTGCTGATACGGATCGCTGCGCCAAGCAATTCTTCACCGCTCTTTCCGTCGCGAATGGTGCCACTCAGCGATACCCGTTCGCTTTGTCCATAGCTACGACCGTAGCCGAATGAAGCCGCAGTGAGCAGGACCACGCGCAGGAAAGTTCTCTTCGATCGTACCATCTTTTGTTGTAGCGGAATGAGTGTTGAGTTCGTCATTATTCCATACGCGTCCTGCCTGGTTTCCAGAACGCCTTGGCTGTTATCCGTGCCTGGGGTATGCCGAGGTTGCGATAGAGGTGATCGTGCAGGGCCTTGACGACACCTGCTTCACCGGTGATGTGCAATACAGTGTTGGCGTGCCGCGTCGTGCCGAGGTGCTCGATCCGGTCGATCAACGCGTCAACCACCCATTCGGGTTGCACCAGCGTGGCGAAAGGCGTTGACCCCTCATGGTCCGAGAAAACGTGGTCAGGCGCATCGGCGTGAACAATGCCGGAACCGGGTGCGCTGGCAAGCAACCCACGACGGAGCGCATAGAGATGATACTGTGCGCACGTATCACCGATATAGACCGCCGGCAGCGCTGCATCCGCCAAGCCGAACTTCACTTCCGGTTTGGAGAAGAGCACCTCATCTCCAGCAACGACATTTCGCGCCCAATGTTGACCAGGACCTTCGGAGAGGTGGCAAAGGGCTAAATGGAGATCACCGCTGTGCCTGTCGCACTGCCATACGCTATAGGTGCGCCGAGCATCACCCACGCCTGTGCCGTATTCGTGCGTCCAGATCCCGAGTTGCGAACCAGCCCGAACGTTGCAGAGGCCCCTATGCTCGGGGCAAAGCACGATATGCGTTGCTACCGCGTTCAACGGCTGAACGGAGACCAAACGCCCCTTCGCTAGAAAGGTCCTGGCGATGGTGGTGAGCAGCGCAGCCATGATGCAAGGCTAGCGGCTTGCCCTTGTCCGAGCCCTTGCAAAATGTCAAGACTTCACGCGGAGCGCCTTGGCCTTCAACCGGCTTAGGTACTCTGGTGCCATGCCCAGATAGCTGGCAATGATGCGGTCCGGCACTTCGCGCAGGAGATGCGGGGCTCTGGCGCGCAGATCCTCGAAACGCTCCTCGGCACTCAGGCTCAGGGTGCTGATGAGCCTCCAGGTGGTGAGCACATAACCGAATTCCATCAACTGCACGTAAGCCCGTTCCCACTTCGGGTTGCCCCGCCGAAGTTCCAAGTGCATGTCCCGGTGCAACAAAAGGAGCTCGCTGGCGGCGAAGGCTTCGACGTTCTCTTTGCAAGCGGAACCTTCTATGAAGCTGTCCAACGTTGTGCAGAAATACCCCGGTAGTCCGATGTAACGCGTTACCTCGCGCCCCTTGTTGTCATAGAACCATGTGCGAAGCCCGCCGTTTCGGATAAAGAAGATCCCGTCGCACAAGTCGCCCTTCTGCAGGAGGGTCTGTCCCTTCTTCACGGTAACTGCCTTGAAATGACCTTGAAGTGCTCCGGCCTCGGCCTCCGACCATGGTGCGAAGTTGCGCAGTGTATCGATGAGTTCAGCCATGAACCGAGTGCCCGCTTAGGCGGAGTGCTCCGCATCCATTATTCGGTGCAAAGCTAGGATACTCGGTGGTGGTACCTCGTCCCAACAGCACATCGTCTCACTTCCGCGGAAATACAAAGAGGTGTCGGCGTTTTGCAGTCATGGCGTAAGGGATGGCGGGGTCAGCCAGCAGAGGGCAACGAACCAAATGGGATCCAGTGGTCCACTTTCCTGCGTCCAGCGTTGACCCGATCGGGGAACCTGCCTCATCACCGCAACCATTTTCGCAATGGCCTTAGGAGCATCACTACCCATTTCCGACTGGTCACTTCAGGCTGATACCGGCGGATTCAACTCATAAACGCAATCGCTGGGTCATCGGGTTAGTCGGTTGAACTCGTTGCTCGGGGTGTCGAAGATGAAGTGTTTCCTTGGTCGGCTGTTGATCTGGTCTTGGACGTACTGGATGAACTCATCGGTGAGGGTGTCGAAATCGGTCTGCTTGGGGATGTACTGGCGGATGAGGCCGTTGAGGTTCTCGTTGGAGCCGCGCTCACAGCTATGGTAGGGCTTGGCGAAGAAGAAGTCCAACTGGAGCTTGCGGGCGATGAGCTGATGATCGGCGAACTTCTTCCCGTTGTCGCTGGTGGCCCTGTGCAGCAGCGGTTTCCAAGGGCGCAGCGCTTCGATAGCGGCCTGGGCCACCAGACCAGATTCCTTGCGGGGCACCTTGCGCATCAATAGAATCCCGCTGGCGCGGTCGTTGATCGTGACGATGGCGCCCTTGTGCTTGCGACCTATGATCGTGTCCATCTCCAGGTCGCCGAACCGCTTGCGCCTCTCAACCACTGTGGGCCGCTGATTGATGCCCACCCGGTCTTTGATGATGCCTCTGCTGTCCTTGGCCGCGCCTCGCTTGCGGTAGGGCTTACCGCGCGTGCTCAGGCGCTCGTGCAGGTGGCCGCCGCACTTCTTGTTCTGCCAGATATGCTGATAGATGCGCTCATGGGAGACCATGTCGCGGCCCGCGCGCACGGCAACGCCCACGATCTGCTCCGGGCTGAGCTTCTGGGCCAGTTGCCGTTCCACCTTAGCGCGAATGGCAGCGGTGAAGCGCACCGCCTTGGGCTTGTCCTTCTTGCGCTGCGCGCTCTTGCGGGCAGCCAGGTCAGCGTTCTACGCGCCGCTGCGCTGGTCGCAGTTGCGCCTGATCTCGCGGCTCACCGCCGACTCGGACTTGCCAATGGCCTCGGCGATCCGCTTCTGCTGATGACCGGCCTTCTTCATGCGTTGTATGATGCACCTTTGCTCATCGGTGATGTGGCTCATTCTTGCAACGGATTGGACCCCAGAACAAGGGTAGGCCGCATCCTCCATTCAGCGGGGATCGAGGGGTAAAAGCCTCTCCTCCTCCTGAAGAAATCATCAGCTCTCCTGTCAGTCTATCCGATTGCGTTTATGAGTTGAATCCGTGTCACCATATATACGCATATACGGTGAATACAAGCCCAGAAATAGTCGCTTATTGCTCCTTGAAGCAGGCGTCCATCGTTAACGAAGCACTAATGAGAAGGGCAGTGACGGATCATCCCCTCTTACCCGCAGCCCGGCCGAAGCCAACAGCAGAGGCCCCCACCATCTCCTTCACCGCCTCCACCACCGCGATGGCATCGATGCCGCATTCGCGGTAGAGTTCCGCCTGTGTGCCGTGTTCGATGAACTTGTCGGGGATCGCCAGGCGCTTCACGTGGGCGGCGTAGCCCTATCCCAACAAGGTCACCTCACCCACCTCATTGACCATCACGTTCCGACCCTCCCCATCGATCGCTACCGCCACACCATTGTAGAACGGCTCCAAGTACTGGAAGCGATGCGCATGGATGGGTTGTCCCGATCGGTCGATATGGCACCAACCCAACGTGTCTAACGCAACGGCGAAGCCCTTGTGGAACACATGCACGAAACGATGGGTCGCCGGGTACAGCTTGCTCCCATCCTTGCGGATGTGGAAGGCCTCTCCGGCGCTTTGCACACAAATGACCCCATCCCGCGCATCCCCAGCGTATTGCCAGCGTTCCGCATACAGCGCCCGGCCTAACGGATCGATATGATGGTATCCATCCGATGACCGTACAGCGCAGCAATTCTCTTGGAAATTGCCGCACCACGCGTAGCGCTCAGGATAGCACGCATCGCCGTTAAGGTCGATGTGGAACCAACCTGTCTTGTCCTTGACCGCTGCACGGTCACAATAGAAGCCATAGGCCTTGTGGTAGCGCGCTTTGTACAAGGGACAACCTTCTGCATCAATGTGGTACCAACCGGAAACATCCTGTACGGGTGCCACGCCAGGAGCATGGAAGGACATAACGGCCATGAAGCGGTCGATCCAGATCGGTTGTCCCCCGAGAAGGAAGTGCGCACCGTCCAAGGAGGGTTTGATATCATGCCAGTTCATGCGCGTACAGTTTTGATGATCGCCTGATTTCCATGGTGGACAAGACCTTGGACCCGGAATCCGGAGCCTTCCAGCAGTTGTTGATATTCCTGCACGCTGCGCTCCCGACTACCGCAGGTGGCCAGCATGTTCAGCGACAGCAGATGTCCACCGTCGGCGAGCATTGACAGGTCGTTCTCGATGAGGAAAAGGGCCCCCTCCCGAGGTAGTGCGGAGTGACAATTCCGGAGTATTTGCAACGCCTGCGCATCATCCCAATCATGGATCACCCTGCTGAGTAGCAAGGCATCCGAACCTTCAGGAACCGCGTTGAAGAAGTCGCCTTGGATGAACAGAATATCCCGCGAATGATCTGTGCGGTGGTCCTGGATGTCGAAGATTCGGAAGGACACCCCCGGATGACCTGCCCTCAAGCACCCGACCAGCGCCCCATTGCCACCTCCAACATCCATGACCGACCGGTGTGCTGATAGGTCCAAGACCTCACCGATCCCCGCATAGTCCTGCCGCGCGTATTCGAACATGGCCCTGTGATACTCCACGGCCCGTTCTGGATGCCCGTCCAAGTAGCGGAAGAAGGTGTCGCCGAACAGCTTCGTGAAAACCGGCTGTCCCGATCGGATGCTTTCGTCAAGGTGTTGCCAGGCATCCATGTGCTCTGCACCCCACAGCAGGCAGGCATGTTTCACGCTAGTAGGATGGCCAGCACAAAGCCGCTGGGCTTCCAGAGATAGCCGCAGGCCCTCCTCGCTATGCAACAGGTATTCTTCATGGACCAGCGCACCAACAAGGCTATCCAGGGAGCGCTGATCGCAGGAAATGGCAGCACAAAGGCCCGGCACAGTGCGCACCCCTGCAGCGATATGCTCGAACAGGTCCAGTTTGCAGGCGGCCCGGACGGCCAGGTAGCGCCAGTATCCGGTGAAGAGTTGCTCAGGTCGCTCAGCCATGGCTCAGGCGTTGTTGAAGTCGATCGATCTGGGCATCGCTCAGACCACAGTTGCCGAGGTATGCCCGGATGCCCCCTTGGCGTTCAATGACATCGAGCACCACTTGCAGGTTGTGCGCATAGGTGTCCGATTCGCTGGCGAGGTAGTCGGTCATCACATCTTCCATTTCAGCGCCGACCAACAGGTGAAGCAAGGTGCAGACAATGCCGGTCCGGTCCTTCCCCGCATGGCAATGGATGATGGCGCCCATGTCCTCGGGAACATCGATGAGCGCGTCCACGATGTCCTTGATGCTCTGTCGACAGCCCAATGCAAAGAAGCGGTACGCGATCTCCTGGTGCTCGCCCTGCTGGAATTCCGGCTCCTTGAACCAATCGGGTTGGGCCCACGGGTCGAACGGCGCATGCACATACCGCACATTGGATATTGCATCCTCTGCGTATGGATGCTCTTCCAGTTCACGAGGTGCGCGCAGGTCGATGATGGTGTGTACTGCATTCCGCTCCAGCAGATCACTCAATACGTCCGGCTGCATGATCGCGGGCAGGCTGCTTCGCAACAGATTCGGCCAACGTATCATGGGGCCATGCGTACCTACACTACGCAGGTTCCAATGCCGGTCCCTGTCGTAGATGCGTTCCAACACCAAGCGTACTTCATCCAACTCAGGATAAGCCAACTCTGCGAGCGTGGCATAGAGCATGTCCAGCAGCGCGCGCTTCTTGCGGTTCATGTCCGGCAGATACATGGATCCGTTCAGCTCGTAAATGCGGCGCAGCTGCTCCTTGTCCTTGATGTTCACCAACAGGTTGCGGGGCAGGAACTGGAACCGGTCGCCGTTACTGCGCATGTTCATCAGTTGCACCAGGCAATGCAGCGCGATCTGATGAAAGTAGAGTGCCCGGTAACCGTCGCTCCGGCGGTGGAAGGTGGACAGATTGTCGAACTCGTAGATGAACTTCTGCACGAGTTCCTCTACGGAGTAGGGCTTGTATCCCGAGCCGTTCATGTCGAGGATGCGCTGCACCAGAGTGCCTGTTCGGTCCAGCAGCACAGCATTGGGCAGCAGGTGCTCCGGAATGACCGAGCCTGAGAGGTCGCGGCCAAAGGATGCCAGGTCATGATGAAGTGCCACCTCCAATTTGATGCGCATATCCTGGAAATAGGCAACGACCTTGTTGCGCATCGATACCGGCATCACATGGTCCGGTTGAAGCTCCATGCCCTTAAAGGCCTCGATCAACGCATCCCGATCGAACCGATCATTGACGATGATGCCAAGGTCGATGTCCGAGTTCGGGGTCGCTTCGCCCCTTGCTACCGAACCATAGAGCACGGCGGCCTCGATACCGTCCAATGCGGCGATACGTTGTTCGACTTGGGTGATGATCTTGTGGTGTTTCATTTCAGCAGGTGGTGTTCCATTCGTTCCAGCAGTTCGTTCATGGATCGCTCATCGGAGCAATCCCCTTTGATCAGTTGCGTCCTCCCCGCCCTGTCCCAGATCATTTCCACTTCTCCCGCCTTTATGAACGCATCGGTCCTCCGGGCAAGCTCCAAGGCTTCCTCTGGAGGTGCGGGATAAGGCACGTCCCAGATCCTCTGCTCGAGTCGGGTCAAACAGCGTTCAAGCGGAGTGGTCAGGAGCACGATGAGCATGTGCTCTTCCATGGCATCCAGTCGTTCCGCCAAGAGCACTCCGGTCTCGCCAAGTCCAGTGGCTTCGATGAGTTGTGGCATACCGGGAAGGACGCTGAGGATGAAGCATTCCTTGGCGGTGCGCTCCCCGGCCATGGTTCCATCGCCGTGGGTCCTTCGGAAGGCATCAATGGCAACGTGTTCGTAGATCGGGTGGCGCTGTATGAACCGCTCGGCCAGATGGCTTTTGCCGGACCCCAGATTGCCGAATAGCAGCACTTTCAGCATGGCTTGCGCATGTTGCAGGTGCTACAAAGCGGCCGGTCGCGGTAGTCCCGCATCAGGTCTTGGTATGCTTCATCGGCCACCACCTCGGCTAGGCTCCGTTCGCTCACATTGCCGAAGTCTCCCAGCGATCGCCGCAGGTCGTCCGGCGCGCAGCAGGGAGAGATGTCGCCCGTAGCAGAAACCCAAAGCTCTTTGCCCAGGAAAGGGCACTCGTGGGTGTGGGGAACCGCATGGCCATTCTGTGGCAACAGGGGAGTGATATTCTCCAGCAGGACAGGTGTTCCATCGTGCCTCGGGTGTTTCGCGGCAGCGGCCACGGCCAGATCCACGATGTCGTTCCAACGATCGATCGTCTGGGCGGATGCCTTGAAGTTCAGGTGCTGGATCTCCTCGAAATGTGCCCAGAGATGATGGCCCTTCACACGATCCACACCAAGCCTTGCAGCGAGCGCGATGATATCCGGCAACTCGTGCATATTGTTCTGCATGAAGGTAAGCTGGAAGGTCACCCGGCAGTAGTGCCCTGTAGCTGCATGGTGTGCATCACGTACCGCTATGAAGCGCTCCACATTGGCGATGGCCTGCTCGAACTTCAGGCCCTTCATCACAGCTTCCGTCGTTTCCTTGGTAGCGCCGTTCCACGAGATCTTCACATCCGAAGTGACCGGCACGATGCGCTCCGCCCAATCCTCCACAGAGCGCTTCGGAAAGGTGCCATTGGTGGTCAGATTCACCTTCATGCCAAGCTCCTTGGCCAACTCCAGCAGCTCATCCATCTGCCGGTAGAGAAGTGGTTCGCCCATGGTGGACGGGATGATCTCACGCACACCCATTGCAGCGGCCTGCTCCATCACCTTCTGCACCATGTCGAAAGGCATGCGCCGTCGCTTGACGCCTGTGCGCTCGTACAAGCGTTGCATGAAATCGCTGAACTCACTGTGCTCTTCGCACATGGTGCAGCTCAGGTTGCAATCCTCTGGATTAGTATCCAGGGTGATCCGCCAGAATGTGCTCATGGTCTGCTAATGAGGTTGGTGTACATGTTTTCGAGTGCCTTGCAGTGCTCTTCGATGTCCGGAATGGCACCGTCAGCCACATGGAGATAGCCGCGCTCGCCGAGTTGCTTCATGGTATGTGGATGCTCCACCGCCCAGCGCATCCAATGGCGCAGGTCGACCGCCGAGCGATGCTGGAAAAGCAGACCGTTCACCTGGTGCGCTACATACTCGGCCATACCCCCGGCGTTCGCTGTGATCACGGGGATATGACAGGCCTGGGCCTCGTGGATCACCAAGGGTGAGTTCTCCATCCAGATGGACGGCACCACAATGCAGTCCACTACTGCGAAAACCTCGTTGGCCAGGTTGTGATTGACATACGGACCATGGAAGTGGATTCCGACTTTGCCGTCCGCCATGCTCCGCAACGCTCGGGTGCTTTGCTCATCCTTGGCGCCCCAAATGTGTAACTCGGCCGCATCGCCCAACCCATCGAATGCTTCAAGAAGCAGGTTGACCCCTTTTGCCGGGATGTGCGTGCCGATGTAGCCGAAGCGGTACTTGTCGGATGGTGTGCGTTTCACTGATGGCGTCAGGTAGTGGACCGGAAAGCCATAGTCCAGGTGCATGACCTTCTCAGCGGGCAGTCCGAAGTCGCGGATGAAGCGATCCATAAGGTAGCGCGATGGGGCGATGAACCGGTCCACGCTTTCAGAGAGGCGCTTGGACGCGCGCATGCGCTGGTGGATCCATGCTGTCCAATAGTCTTCGTCACGCTCATGTTGGCCTTCTTCACCGGACATCAGGGATGCGTAACACGATGTGGCGCACTTGCGGTCCTCCTGGCCATCGCACAGGGCATGCACCACACCTCCTCCGAAATTGCGCTGCAAGAACTGCCCGCGCGGGCACATCAGCCAGAAGTCGTGCAGGGTGAACACGATGGGAATGCCAGCCTCCTTGAGCACATCCACGATGCCGGTGGACAGATGATTGAGATGGCTAATGTGCGCCACATCCGGACCGAACGAACGGAGCACCTCGGCGAAGCGCTCGTCCAACTCCTTGTGGCGATACCCATCCTTGCCGCGCGGCATGTTCACCAGGACGCGCTTGGGTCCGCTCTCCCCCTTTACGCGCCGCAACGAAAAGTCTGGCGCGAAAGGATTCTCCTCGCGGGTGAACACCAGCACCTCGTGATGTTTCGCGAGCTGGTCACAGGTGCTCTGGCTGTAGACCTCCGACCCTGCGCTATACAGTGGAGGGTAGCCATGGATGATCTTGAGGATCCTCATAGGAGTCGCTTGGGTTTGCGCTTGATGTGGGCTATAGCCTTCGGGTTGCGGTACACCGTGACGATGGTCTCATCACCGCCGAGCACCACGGTCACATTCACCAATTGCTTCGCATAGCGTTCATCCAAGCCGGGTGGGATGCAGCAGCGAAGCATGACGAAGAAGCGCAGCCCTTGGCGGTGGAGTTTCTTCCCCCACCGAAGGGTGTCTTGGATCATGGGTGTGGTGATACCACGCTCGTAGGCTCGTTGCACGGCGTGCAGGCTGGGGACGATGATGTGGGGTTGCATGGGCTGGGGAACTTGTTGCACCCTCCTATTAGCAAAGCCGTGCCAAGACCTTTCGTCCAACACGTGAGCCATAGATAGTCTGTTGGATTTGAGCGGCTTATGCCATTTGGCGGAAAATCTATCGAGATGATATTATCATCACTACGATATATTTACATCATGCCCATTAACAAAATAGAAGCCGAACTGGAGAGCTTCTTCAAGAACCCCGGCCGATTCTCAGTCCTAGTGCTCGGAGCCCGTGGTATCGGGAAGTCCAAGATGATCAACGAGGTCGGTGAAAAGGTGCTAAAAGGACCACCCACATACTTCAACTGTGCAAGTGTCGAAGGGGACACCATGGCGCTCAGTGAGCTATTCGGTCACGTAAAAGGTGCGTTCACAGGGGCGGTCTCCAATAAGTCCGGCTTGTTCCATGAAGCAAACAAATCCGGCATGCTCTTCTTCGATGAGATCCACAACCTCAATAAGCGGGTGCAGGAGAAGCTCATGACGGCCCTGCAAACAGTTAATCACAAGGGCACGCACGGATGGTATCGCTTCCGCCGGGTAGGGTCGGATAGCGAAGAATTCGCGCGCTTTCAACCCGTCTTCGCTTCCAATAGGACTGTTGAGGAGTTGGAGAAGATGCTTCTGCCGGACCTCTTCGACCGCATCAATCAGCTCGGATTGTATCTGCCTTCGGTGCAAGAGCAAGAGGTGAAACCCTCAGCAGCCTTCGCTACTGTCTGGAAGAACATGCTCTTCAAGCAGTCCATCCCGGTCGATGCCTCAGCTTTCAATACATGGCTCGACAGCTTGCCATTGGCAGGGAACTATCGAGATCTCGAGAAGATCGCGGTCCTCCTGCAGCAGGCTTTGATCAACGAGGACAAGGATCCATTTGGCTATGCGAAGCGCGGCTTCGAAAGATTCAACAGAACCTCAGGGTCAGCACCGAGCGCTTCAGCCTACAATTTCAGGCGTGGGGCAACCCTTGCCAAGATGGAATTCGAATACAGAGAAGCTCTCTATCGGTGGGCGGTTAGTCCAGAGGGGTACGGTTCCACGAAGGCCGCCCAAAAAGACCTTAAGTACGCAAAGCTATCTCAACTGTTGGACGTGAAAAAGGAATGACCAACGGGGAAAGCGCACCACTCACGCGCTCACCCTCACCTCCTTCTTCGCACCCTTCTCACCAAGAAGTTCCTTCACCGCCTCCACCACCGCGATGGCATCGATGCCGCATTCGCGGTAGAGTTCCGCCTGTGTGCCGTGTTCGATGAACTTGTCGGGGATCGCCAGGCGCTTCACGTGGGCGGCGTATCCGTGGTCGCCCATGAACTCCAGCACTGCGCTGCCCATGCCACCCTGCAGGCCGTGGTCCTCCACGGTGACCACGTGCTTGAACTTGCTGAACACTTCGTGCAGCAGCAGCTCGTCGATGGGCTTCACGAATCGCATGTCGTAGTGCGCCACGCTGTAGCCTTCTGCCTCCAGTGCGTCGATGCCCTTGGCGGCCAGGTTGCCGATGTGACCGATGCTGAGCACTGCGATGTCGGTGCCGGAGCGCAGCTTGCGGCCCGTGCCCACCTTGATCGCCTTGAAGGGCGTCTTCCACTCGGTCATCACGCCCTCGCCGCGCGGGTAGCGGATGCTGAAGGGGCCTTGGTCCGGCAGCTGGGCGGTGTACATCAGGTCGCGCAATTCCTCTTCGTTCATCGGCGCGCTCACCACCATGTTGGGGATGCAGCGGAAGTAGGCGAAGTCGAAGTTGCCGTGGTGTGTGGGGCCGTCGGCACCGGCCAGACCGCCGCGGTCCAAGCAGAATACCACATTGAGGTTCTGGAGCGCCACATCGTGCACCACCTGGTCGTAGGCCCGCTGCATGAACGAGCTATAAATGTTGCAGAAGGGCACCAGGCCCTGCGTGGCCATCCCGGCGCTGAACGTAACGGCATGCTGCTCGGCGATGCCCACGTCAAAAGCGCGATCGGGCATGGCCTTCATCATGATGTTGAGCGAGCAGCCCGAAGGCATGGCGGGGGTCACCCCTACGATCTTCGGGTTCTTCTCGGCCAGCTCCACGATGCTGTGGCCGAATACGTCCTGGTACTTCGGTGGCTGCGGGCTCTTGGGCACCACCTTGATGATCTCGCCGGTCTCCTTGTTGAAGAGGCCCGGAGCGTGCCACACCGTGGGGCTGCCTGCTTCAGCAGGTCCGTAGCCCTTACCCTTCTTGGTGATCGTGTGCAGGATCTTCGGACCGGGGATGTCGCGCAGGTCCTTCAGCACCTTCACCAGGTGGTCCACATCGTGTCCGTCCACCGGGCCGAAGTAGCGGAAGTTGAGGCTTTCGAAGAGGTTGCTCTGCTTGAGCAGTGCGCCCTTCACGGCATGCTCCACCTTCTGCACGATGGCCTGCGCGTTGGGGCCGAACTTGCTCACCTTGCCCAGCAGGTTCCACACCTCGTCCTTCACCTTGTTGTAGGTGTGGCTGGTGGCGATGTCGGTCAGATATTCCTTGAGCGCGCCCACGTTCGGGTCGATGCTCATGCAGTTGTCGTTGAGCACCACCAGCATGTCCGTGCCGGCGCCGCCCGCATGGTTCAGCGCTTCGAAGGCCTGGCCGGCGGTCATGGCACCATCGCCGATGATGGCCACGCACTGGCGGTCCTGCTCACCTTTCAGCCTGCTGGCCACGGCCATGCCCAGCGCGCCACCGATGCTGGTGCTGCTATGCCCCACGCCGAAGGTGTCGTAGGTGCTCTCGCTGCGCTTGGGGAAGCCGCTGAGGCCCTTGTAGATGCGGTTGGTATGGAACACCTCGCGGCGGCCGGTGAGGATCTTGTGCCCGTAGGCCTGGTGACCCACATCCCACACCAGCTGGTCGTAGGGGGTGTTGAACACGTAGTGCAGGGCCACGGTCAGTTCCACCACGCCGAGGCTGGCGCCGAAGTGGCCACCCTTCACGCTCACCACGTCGATGATGAAGTCGCGCAGCTCGGTGCAGACCTGCTGCAGTTGCTCCTCAGGCAGGGCACGCAGGTCGGCCGGAAGCGTGATGCGCTCCAGGAGCGGGTAGGAGGGCGTGGGCTGGCTCATGGACGTTCGGTCTGGTGACATGGGGAAGAACAAATGTAACGGGGGGAAGGTTCAGGGGACGTGTGGATCAGAAGATCGGGCAATGAGATGGACCGAGTGTCGGCCTGTGCTGCACGAGGGGCGCATCGGGATCGCGACATGGCCGGAGAACGATAAGGCCGGCGCCTATGGTCTGATCGACCGATCATCTGGTCTTCGCGATAGGTGCGGTCATCACGCACAGGGCGAAGTGAGGGGCGTGCCGGCGCCTGGAGCCTTTACCGTTGGGAGAACGTAGGTGGCAGGCGCCGTCGCGTGCTGCGCTTTAGCGTCCTTGGCTCAGCGGGTGCCGCACCGGCTCCGGGGTCTGCTCCTGCGTCGCAGCCTCCTCGCTCGGGCGGCACCATCGCTTCTCCTGCGGTCGGCTGCCGCTACGCCCGCTCACGCGGGGTCGCACGCCCTGCCGGGAGCCTCACCGCTCGGTCTCGTTGATGCGGGCCAGCAGCGTCCGCTTCATCTCTTCCACCTCCCTGCGCAGGAAGCCGTGCACGTTGATCATCCCCTCGCCCGTGGTGTGGATGTGGATGCTGGAATAGCCCACCGCCGGGCAGCTGATGTTCACCGACGCGATGCGTGTGTAGGGAATGGAGGTCTCCTTCCCGCTGAACAGCGAGGGCTGGCGCAGGGTCACGCCCATGTCGTCGATCACCAACTGCGCAGGGAAGAGCCGGTTCCCGGCCGTGAGGCGGGAGGCGGTGTAGCGTTTCATGCATCAAGGATACGGAACCGCAGGCTGGCAGGTCGTCCACCGTCCTGTTCCGGGGCGGCCCACAAGGCATGCGGTCGCGACGGCCTTTCGTTTACATTTGGAAGGCTACGAACGGCTTTTCCGACCGATGAACACCCCTTTCCGCCTGCTACCGCTGGTCGCGCTGGTCCTCCCCCTGTTCGCAGGGGCGCAGAACCTGGTGGTGAACCCCAGCTTCGAGACCGTGACCTCCTGCCCACTGGGCCCGAGCGAACTGGACAAGGCCGCCCCCTGGCGCGATCCGTTCCTGAACCTGGTGGGCGACACCTGCTCCACCTCCGATCTCTATAATGCGTGCAGCCCTTTTGGCGCATTCGGGGTCGGGGTGCCCAACAACATCCTGGGCAGCCAGCCGGCGCGCACCGGTGATGGGTATGCAGGCATCATCGTATACGAAGGCTTTGCCCTGCTGGGCTGCCAGACCCTCTTCGGCAGCGGGTGGCGCGAATACCTCCACGGCAGCCTCACCCAGCCCATGGTGGCCGGTCAGACCTACTGTGTGGAGTTCCATGTGAGCCTTGCGGACAATGTGAAGTTCTCCTCGCCCAACATCGGGGTACACTTCTCCTCTGTCCCGCTCAACGTGAGCTGCGCCACCATCGGCGGTTCTTCGGTGCTGCCGGTGACGCCCCAATTGGAATACAGCGGACCGGAGGTGACCGATACCGAAGAATGGCAGCGCCTGCAGTGGAACTACACCGCCACCGGCGGCGAGCAGTACATCACCATCGGCAATTTCCGGGCTGACGCCACCACCACGTACAACTGCGCGAACGAGGCCGCCCTCAACCCCTACGCGTACTACTTCGTGGATGATGTGAGCGTGGTGCCGCAGCCCTGCTGCAACGCCGAGTTCGCCCCCGTGGCCCCGCTGTGCACCACCGATGCGCCGGTGCTGCTGCAGCCCGCCACGCCCGGCGGCACCTGGAGCGGCCCCGGCATCAGTGCCCCCAACGCCGGCGCCTTCGACCCGGCACTCGCGGGCCCCGGCCTGCACAGCGTGGTGCACACCCTGCCCTGCGGCAGCGACACGGTGGTCATCGCCGTGAGCAACTGCGCACCCATGGAGGTGTGCATCGGTGCCGACGGCAGCTGGAACGTGAGCAACGGGCTGGCGCCGTACACCTGGCAGCAGCAGACCACCACGCAGGATTGCAGCGCCTGCCTCTTCGCCTGCTTCCTCCCTCCGGGCTGCGCGGTGAACGTCACCACCTGGACCACCTTCGCCACCGGCGCCAGCATCCTCCCGCCCGCGACTTTGCCGGTGCGGGTGGTGGATGCTGCGGGCAGCACCCTGGAGATCGCCTCTCCCGCCGGCCTGGCGCCTTGCCCGAACTGCCCGGACATCATCGTGACCTTGGTGCAAAGCACCAACGTGGCCTGTCATGGAGCCAGCACCGGCAGCGCCACGGTACAGGCCACCGGTGGCGCCGGGCCCTACACGTTCACCTGGTCGCCCGGCGCCCTGCAAGGACCGCAGCAGAGCGGTCTGGTCGCGGGCAATTACACGGTGACAGCCACCGATGCCGAGGGTTGCACGGGCAGCTTCCAGGTACTGATCACGCAGCCTCCACCCCTGTCGGCCACCATCACTGGCACCACGCCCACCACCTGCGGCGGCGCCGATGGCACGGCCACCGTGCAGGCCTCCGGGGGTACCGCGCCCTACACGCAGTTGTGGTCGCCTGCGGGGGGCACGGCCCTCACCGCCACCGGCCTTGCGGAAGGCAGCTACCAGGTCACCATAACGGATGCCAACGGCTGCACGGCCTCGGCCAGCACCACCATCCAGCCGGTGCCCACCCAGGCGGAGATCAGCGGACCTGATGCGCTATGCACCGGCGCCCCCGTTGTGCTCACCGCCAGCGGCGGCACCGCATACCTGTGGAGCACCGGGGCCACCACGCCAAGCATCACGGTCACGGCCGGAGGCACCTACACCGTGGAAGTGAGCGGTTGTGGTACGGACAATGCCTCGATCACCGTTGTGGAGACCACCGTGGTGGCCGACATCGGTGGCGATCCACTTGTGGGCGATCCGCCCCTGGAGGTGCTGTTCACCAACACGTCGACGCCTCCGGATGCCGCGTTCCAATGGGACCTGGGCGATGGCACCGCCTTTACCGGTGCGACCACGGATCATGTCTATACCGACCCCGGCATCTACACCGTGGTGATGACCGCAACGGCCAACGGCTGCAGCGATAGCGATACCCTGCTGGTGGTGGTGAACAGCCCCGTGGTGGTGAGCGACATCTTCGTGCCCAACGTGTTCAGCCCCAATGGTGATGGCCAGAACGACACCTGGGGCGTGAGGTCGGTGGGCCTTTCCAGCCTCGATGCGCAGATCTTCAACCGATGGGGGCAACAGGTGGCCCAGTTGCGTGCACCAGACCAGTCCTGGGACGGGCGCACCGATGCCGGCGAGCTGACACCCAGCGGCACTTACTATTTTGTGCTGGAGGCGCAGGGGGGCGATGGCCGGAGCTACCGCTTCACGGGATCGCTGACGCTGCTGCGGTAGGGGGGTGCTGTCGCTCAGGTGCTGCGCTCGAACCGCTCCCTGTACGCCCTTTCCAGTTCCTCTTGGTGCTCCGGTGCTGCGATGCCGATCAGGGCCCTGGCCCGCTGTTGCAGATTCTTGCCGTAGAGATAGGCCACGCCATGCTCGGTCACCACGTAGTGCACGTGGGCTCGGGTGGTCACCACGCCGGCTCCCTCCTTGAGGAAGGGCACGATCTTGCTCTGGCCCTTGTTGGTGGTGGAGCACAGGGCGATGATCGGCTTGCCCCCTTCGCTCAGGGCGGCACCACGTATGAAGTCCATCTGCCCGCCCACGCCGCTGAACTGGTAGGTGCCGATGCTGTCGGCGCACACCTGGCCGGTAAGGTCCACCTCGATGGCGCTGTTCACGGCCACCACCTTGGGGTTCTCGCGGATCACCTTCGTATCGTTCACGTACTGGGCATCGAGGAATGCGAAGAAGGGGTTGTCATCCACCAGGTCGTAGAGACGCCGGGTGCCGAAGGCGAAGGCCGTCGCGATCTTGCCCCGCTGTTTCTTCTTGAACTTGTTGGTGATGACGCCGCGCTCCACAAGGTCGATGATGCCGTTGGAGCACATCTCGGTATGCACCCCGAGGTCCTTGTGACCGCCCAGCCCGCGCAGGATGGCATCCGGGATCGCACCGATGCCCATCTGCAGGGTGGCGCCATCATCCACCATCTCGCTGATGTAGCGGGCAATGCGCTCCTCGGTGGGTCCGATGGCGCCCGCATAGTCCACCTCGGGCAGGGCATCATCCACCTGTACCATGGCCGCAAGGCGGGAGACGTGCACCTGCCCGTCGCCCAGTGTACGCGGCATGTTGGGGTTCACCTGGGCGATCACTGTCCGGGCGTTGCGCACCGCCGAGCGGGCCACATCAACGGATACGCCCAACGAACAAAAACCATGGCGGTCCGGCGGGGAGACATGCACCAGGGCCACATCCACCGGAAGGACGCCCTGCTCGAAGAGGCGGGGGATCTCGCTCAGGAACACCGGGATGTAATCGCCCCGTGGACCATCAACGGTGGAGCGCATGTTTGCCGACACGAAGAGGGCGTTGAGGAAGAAGGCGCGCTGCACCTCGGGCCGTTCGAAGCCGAGTTCGCCGAAGGTGCTTATGCTCACCAGCTCCACATCGTGCAGTTCCGTGTGGCGGTCCAGCAGGGCGCGCACGAGTCGTACCGGAGTGGCGGCACTACCATGGATGAAGACCCGATCCCTGGAATTCACCAAGCGCACCGCCTCCTCTGCTGATATCCAAGCCACGTTCTTCATGGTGGCAAAGGTGGGAAAGGGCGCACGGTGCGAACTGACGGCCCTCAGCACGGCGTGGCCTTCAAGGAATGTCTATCCTGTTTCCGTGGATTTATTTTCCATGGTATATATTTGTACCCGAAGCTCACACAACAGACCCATGGACAGAAAAGACTTCCTCCGCAAAAGCCTTCTGGGAACCAGCGTCCTGGTAAGTGGCGCAGCTGCTGCCAGTGTGCTCCGGAACGACATCGACGAACTGAAGCCCCTGGACCCCGTAGGCTTCGACCACCTCCCGCCAACACCTCCCGAACGCATGGAAAACATGGTACTGCACCGCGCCAGTGAGCGTGGCACCGCCGATCACGGCTGGCTGAAGGCCAACTTCAGCTTCAGCTTCGCCAACTGGTACGATCCCACCCGCATGCACTTCGGTGTGCTGCGCGTGATGAACGACGACATCATCGCCGCAGGCAAGGGCTTCGGCACGCACCCGCACGACAACATGGAGATCATCACGATCCCCCTGAAGGGCGCGCTGCAGCACAAGGACAGCATGGGCAACACCAGCATCATCAACGCCGGCGATGTGCAGGTGATGAGCGCAGGCACGGGCATCCTGCACAGCGAGTTCAATCCTTACAACGACAAGGATGCCAACACGCTGCAGATCTGGCTCTTCCCCAAGAAGCGCCAGGTGACGCCCCGCTACCAGCAGATGACGCTGGACCCTAAGGACCGCATCAACAACTGGCAGCAGGTGCTCTCACCGAAGCCCGATGACGCTGGCGTGTGGATCCACCAGGATGCCTGGTTCCATATCGGCAACTGGGATGCGGGCAAGAAGACCACCTACAACGTGAAGCGCAAAGGCAACGGCGTGTATGCCTTCGTTATGGAGGGCAGCGCCACCATCAACGGCCAGCAGCTCGGCAAGCGCGATGCCTTGGGCGTGTGGGACACCGACAGCCTCACTGTAGAGGCCGGCCCCCAAGGCGCGGAGATCCTGCTGCAGGATGTGCCGATGGAATTGTCATGAAGGGGAAGGGTGCAAGGGTGAGAGCGTGCTAAGGCGAATGCCCCCCTGACGCTCTGGAACCCTGGCACTCTCTCACCCTTTCCCTCTCGCACACTTAAACTCAACCAACATGGGAACAGCAACCGCAACAACCACCAAGTGGGCCATTGACCCCAGCCACAGCGAGATCCAGTTCAAGGTGAAGCACCTGATGATCACCACTGTGACCGGTACCTTCAAGGATTTCAGCGCGGAGGTGGAACTGGAAGGCGATGACCTGAACAACGCCCAGGTGAGCTTCTGGGCCAACACGGCCAGCATCTTCACCAACGACGAGAAGCGCGATGGACACCTGCGCAGCGGCGACTTCTTCGACAGCGAGAAGTTCCCGAAGCTCCGCTTTAAGAGCACGCGTATCGAGGGCAGTGGCAACGACTGGAAGGTGACGGGCGACCTCACCATCAAGGACGTGACCAAGCCGGTGACCCTGGATGTGGAATGGAGCGGACAGGCGAAGGACCCTTGGGGCAACACCAAGGCCGGCCTGAACCTGAGCGGCAAGATCGACCGCAAGGAGTTCGGCCTCACCTGGAACGCTGCCTTGGAAGCGGGCGGAGTGCTCGTAAGTGACGAGGTGCGCATCCTGGCCGAAGTGCAACTGGCCAAGCAAGGGTAAGCGCAGGGTGCCCCCCCACCGAACAACAAGGCCTGCCCCGCAAGGGGCGGGTCTTTTGCTTTTTCAGGTCGGTCCGTGGCGAAGGAGTTGATCGCTCCGGCAATTACTTTCGTCGGACATCAACCCTATCCCTGACCATGAACGAAGTCGAAACCCAATTAACTCAGGCCGAAAGCTGGGCCCTGCGATTCAAGGAACAATTGATCGACTTTGCCCCGAAGCTGGTCGTCGCCCTGCTGGTCCTGTGGATCGGTTCGCTGCTGATCAAGGGCTTGGCACGTCTGCTCGGCAAGGTGCTCTTGGCGCGGGGCGTGGAACCCACCCTGCAGCGCTTCCTGCACAGCCTGGTCACGGTGTCGTTGCGGGTGCTTCTGCTGATCACCTTCATCGGCATGCTCGGTGTGCAGACCACGAGCTTCATCGCCATCATCGGCGCTGCGGGTCTGGCCATCGGCCTCGCTCTGCAGGGCACGTTGGCCAACTTCGCCGGCGGCACGCTCATCCTGCTCTTCAAACCTTACAAGGTGGGCGACCTCATCGAGACGCAGGGCGTGCTGGGCAACGTCAAGGAGATCCAGATCTTCACCACGGTGCTGATCACCCCCGACAACAAGACGGCGATCCTGCCGAACGGCCCCATCGCCAACGGCAATATCGTGAACTACACCAAGGAGGGCCTGATCCGCGTGGACCTCACGTTCGGCCTCAACTATGCCGCCTCCTTGCCCAAAGCACGCGAGGTGCTCGTAGGTGTGATGAGCGCACATCCGAAGGTGCTGAAGGATCCCGTTCCGAGCGTGAACATCGTGCAGCTCAACCTGGAGGGCGTTCAACTGGCCGTGCGCCCGTACGCCGCGCCGGAGGATTACTGGACCGTCTATTTCGAGGTCTATGAGCAGGGGCTCTGGGCCCTGCAGGCCGCTGGGGTGGCCGGTCCGCAGCCGAGCATGCGGGTGATCACCGAAGCGAAGGCTTGATCGGTCCAAGTATCATGGGAATTGCCGGTCGCGAATAATGAGGGCTTTCCTTGTGTCGATCATTTCGTGACAAGGCTCTGCAACTTTCGGCATGCACGAACTGCGCACAGAAGAGGTCCTGGCCTTGCGCCGCACACTTGCGCGTACACAAGGGGAGGAGCGAACTGCTTTGTTGCGGGCGGTCCTCGGTCGCCCCATCCGCTCACCCAAGGCACTGCGCGAGTGGCATGACCTGCTGTTGTTCTTGTTGGCCCATCCGGCCGATCTGGAGGAGCATGCACTGGCCACAGGGGAACTGGAGCGTGTCGTCGCACTTGGCAAAGCCCTGGTCGATGGCAGTGAGCGCACGCGCTATGGGCTGATCAACAGCGGACTGGAACATGCACCGTTGCAGAGCACGTTCACGCTACACCTCACACGGTGGATGCTGGAGCACTGGGGCGAGCGTGTGGAGATCTTCTCCGTGGAGGCCCCGCTGGACGAGTTCCGGGAACTGTTGAGGCTCTTGCTTTCGCCTGCGGAATGGGAAACGGTCGATCAGTCGTATGCGGACGTGCAGGAACTGCTCACCTACGCCTATGGACCTTCACGCGTACTTCAGCTTCAGCGCTTGGTGGACGCGTTGTCCGCGCTGCGCTGCGCTGCAAGCACTCGCGAACATCTCTGGGCGCGTATGCAGGTGTACGTAAAGGTGGAAGACGCCAAGGGCTGCGGCATGTCCCTGGCCCGTGCGCCGACCCAAGCGCCCTACTGCCTTCCTCAGGGCCTGACGCGCGACGTTGACCTGATGGCCGTGGTGAACGAGCCGGTGGCCGCTGCTGTGCGGCTGAATGCGCGACAGCAGCAGGCCCTGATCGACACTGCACGCACCGTGCTCGCCACATTGCACCGCGAGACCGATCCCGTTACTTTCGCCGGTTCGGTGGAGCTGTTCGACATGGGCCGTGGGCTGCGTATCGCGTTCTTCCACATGGACGTGGCGCACCGCCTGCCCTTCGATAGCTACGTGGGCTTCATGGCCTTCCGCAATGGGGTGCCGTTGGCCTACGGCGGCGCTTGGATCTTTCCTGGCCGCAGCAAGGTGGGCATCAACGTGTTCCCGGCCCTTCGCGGTGGCGAGAGCGCATGGTTCTTCGCGCAACTGCTCCGCCTATATCGCCAGCGCTGCGGTGTGGGCCGCTTCGAGGCGGAGAACTATCAATTGGGCCACAACAACCCCGATGGCCTGAAGAGCGGCGCCTACTGGTTCTACTACCGGTTGGGTTTCCGGCCCGTGACGAAGGCCCTGCAACGCGCGGCCGAACGGGAGTTCAGCAAACTGTCGTCGCGCAAGGACCACCAAGTGCCATTGAAGCTGCTGAAGGAGCTCGTGGAACACGGATTGGAATTGATCGTCGATGACAACGGAACGCCCCTGACCGACACCGCATCGCTCACCATGGCGGTGCAGCAGCATGTGGTGCAGCGGTACCAAGGCGATCGCGAACGGGCGATGCGCTTTGCGCTGGAACGACTGGGGAACACGTTGCCATTGGGCGATCTGGCGCAGTGGTCGGCGGAGCAACGTGTGACCTTGTACCTGTGGGCGCTACCGCTGGACCTGGTGGATGGCCTGGAACAATGGTCTCTTGCGGAGAAACGGGGCCTTGTCGCACTCATTCGGTCCAAGGCCGAAGCGGAGGAGACCAAGCACCAGCTGTTGCTTGCACGTGCGGGTCGTTTGCGAGCTGCGTGGACGAGCCACGCGCGGTGAGATATGCCCTGAAGGGGCGAGTGTTCCCGGTCATCAAGCGCATCCGACACGCTCACCTGTTGCCTTGGCAGGTCGATCGCGCTGCTCAGCGAAGCACTATGACATGGCCGCGCAACGTGCGTAGTCCAGTGGTTTCGCAGGGGTCGGGGGCAAGGAGTTGGTAGATGTACACCCCATCGGGCACGGGCTCGCCAGCTGAAGTACCGTTCCAGCCAACGCTCATGTCGGAAGTGACGAAGATCTCCTGGCCCCAGCGGTTGAAGATGCGCAACGTGCTTTCTGCTGCTCCTGAGGGTGCCAGTGTGGTGAAGGTGTCATTGATGCCGTCGCCGTCGGGCGTGAACACGTTGGGGACGAACAGTCCCAACGCTTCGCTGAAGGTGACGTCCACCGTGATGCTGTCCGCGCAACCGGAGGTGTTGCTTGCGGTGAGCCGAATACGGTAGGTGCCCTCCTGCGCCACGGGAAGTTCGAGGGTGCGTGCGCAGGAACTATCCACCAGCACATCGTTGAGCCATAACACACATTGGTCCGCTGCGGTGGCGAGCAGTTCCACGGCAATGGCGCGTTCGCAGGGCAGTGGTTCGGCGAGCAACTGAAGGTCTGGCAGGGGGGCTACACGCACGCTGTCGCTGACCGGCGTGGAGGCGCAGCCATTGGGCCCGAAGGCCTCCAACGTGATCACTTCAGTGCCTGGCTCAGAAAAGAGGGCAGTCGGCGAAGAAGCGCTCGATGTTCCGGCTGAGCCCAAGGTCCAGGTCAACGAGCTGGCTCCGGGAGCATTGGCGGTGAAGACGATCGACGCACCTACGCATACGGTGTCGGCACTTGCGATAAAGCCCGCGGTCGGGGCTTCTTCCACGACCACCACGAGCGTGTCGCTTGCGCTGCAGCCGTTGGCATCGGTGGCGGTAGCAACCAACGGGCCGCTGTTGGCGAACGCATAGGTGATGGCCGCACCGTTAGCCCCGGTATTCCAGGTGATGACCTGTGCGCCCGTTCCGCCACTGGCGAGCGCGGTGGCCAAGGCAGTGACATTGGCACACACCGGCGTTCCACCGGTCACCTGCACGGTCACGGGTGCCGGTTCGGCCAGGGTGAAGGAGAGCGTGGTGTCGCAGCCCAGCTGATCGGTGATGAGCACGCTGTAGCTGCCTGCCGCGAGTCCGCTTGCCGTCGCGGTGTTCTGCGGTGGAAAGGTGTTCCATTCAAGGTCGAAAGGCCCTGCGGGGCCGGTCTGCAATACGATCGTGCCGTCGGCCGCTCCGGCGCAAGAAGGCGGAGCCACGTTGGCCGCGAAGGTGTAAGTGGGGCAGCAGATGCTGGCATTCACCTGCAGCACTGCGGTGGCGGTGCAACCGTTGGCATCAGTGGCCGTAACGCTCACCAGCACAGTATCCGTGGGTGTAAGTGTAACGGAATTGCCGGCACCGAGCGGACCCCAATCGAGACTGATGCTCCCTGTGCCTCCTTGCGCGTTGGCGGTCAACGTAGTCGATGCACCAATGCACACTTCCGTGTTGCCGACTAGCTGCACGGACACGGGTGTCGGGTCGGCCAGCGTGAAGGTGAGCGTGGTGTCGCAGCCCAGCCCATCGTTGATCGTAACCGCATAGCTGCCCGCGACAAGGCCTGTAATGGTAGGGTTGGATTGCGGAGGCGCCGTGTTCCAGGTGTAGGTGAAGGGCCCGGCCGCGAGGGGTGTTACCGTGATGGTTCCATCGTTCGCGCCATTGCAGGTGATGGCGGTGCTGGCCACATCCACCCCGCCGATGGAACAGCAGGGAAGCACCACCACGGTGTCGGTGAGCCAGTTGTTCTGGTCATAGTGGCAGTAGTCGCCCACGATGAAGGAGTAGGTGCCCGGCTCGGTGATGGTGATAACGGGTCCTGTGGTTCCATCGCTCCATAAATAGCCTGGATAGGTGGGCGGCTGGAAAAGCACCGGGTAGAACGAAAGGTCGATGGTGATGGGTCCGCCACAGAGCAGCGTGTCCGTCCAAGGGATGAAGTCGTAGGTGGCTTCGCCGATATAGATCGGATTGGGCGGTGTGCCCGTTTCCAGCAGGCAGCAATTGCCACCATCGGAAACGTTGAACGTGCCGGTGAAGCATTCGTACTGCACCTGGTGGCCGAAAAGCGCGACACCCGGACCGAACTCGGCCAGGAAGAACTGCGCGATCTGGGGCGCGGAATTTCCCCCACCGCTGCTGGAGGTGCTGCATTCGCCCTCGGCCCCGGTGATGCAGTTCACCAAGGGTGGGAAGCCTGGCGCCAACGGTTCGCCAAGGAAGTTCGCGATGGCGATGTTGCCCAGCGTCTGGCTGTACTGTGTGACGATACTTGGCGATACGCCGTTGATGGTAGTGGTGGGCGGGTTGTTGCCGCAAGGTCCGTTGCCGCCATCGAAACCGGCGTAGATCACCTCGGTGACATTCGCTGCGAACGGCCCGATGATGTTCACTTGTACCGCCTCATAGGTGCAGATGCCGATGCGCAGGTCGGGGATGTTCTGGTCCACGTTGATGGTGATCGCTCCCCCTTCGTAGTTGGAATAGATCATCACATTGCCGTTCGGATCGCAACCGTTGGTCTGGGGCGGCGAGACATCGATGCAGCAGTTGCCGCCGTCGGAGAGGCTCACCACCTCATTCTGCCAGCAGGCGTATTGGGTCTGGTGGGCATAGAGGGTGGCGCCGGTCTGGTCCTCGAAGTGGAAGACCAGCTCATCCGGGGTGTTCACCCCGCCGGTATTGAAGAGTGTGTCACATTGTCCGTTAGCGCCGATGACCACCCCGCCCCAGCTGCCCGTGCCGTTGCCATGCGCCGGGGTATACCCCACCTGTGGCGGTTGCATGGGCGGGTTGATCGTGACGAGCCCTTGTGGTACGCCTGCAATGCTTGTGGTGAAGTTGCCCTGTCCGCAGTTGTTGTTGTTCTGCGAGGAGTTCATGCCCGCGTAGAGCACCTGGACCACGTTGGTGGCGAAGGGTCCGGTGATGGTGACCTGCACCGGCTCGTAGGTGCTGATGCCGATCACCAGGTTCGGAATGTCCTGGTCCACGTTGATGGTGACGATGCCACCATCGTAGTTGGACAGCAGGAAGAGATTGCCCGCAGGATCGCAGACCTGGGCGCGAACGGAAAGTACCAGTAGGAGACACAGGGCAGCGACGGATCGGGACACGGGATGATAGCGTTCGGAGAGAAGGCGGTGTTCGCGATCAGGCGGGATTCAATGGGTCACAATAGTGAAGGAGGACAGCCCTGATCCGGCGACGGCAGGCGGGCGGAAAACGCTGGAATACGCCGAATGTAGGCGGCTTTCCGAATATGACACAGAGATCTGCGACCAGCCCGGATCACCGGCCGGGATCACCCGGCCCCATCATGCATCCCGCTATCGTCATCGTTGGCATCAAGGGCGCAAGGCTTTCAGGGAATACAAGGTCCGGGAAATGTCACCGCGCGACGAGCTTGACCGCAGCGGCTTGGTGGATCTGACAGATGCGCAGGCAATAGCGACTCGACCCTCTTGAGGTTGGCGAACTTCTTATGTGACGATCGTCACGGGAAACGGAAGGAGGAACCATGAGCTTTGGGATGTCAACCTACTCAACATGTCCCAGAAGCACTATAATGTCCTCATCATCGGTGGTGGCACCGCTGGTATCATGACCGCTGCGCAGCTGATGCGCAAAAAGAAGGACCTCAGTATCGCCATCGTCGATCCCACCAAGGACCATTGGTACCAGCCGGCTTGGACGCTTGTTGCAGCGGACACGTACAACATGAAGGACACCCGCCGGGATGAATCCAGCGTGATCCCCCCCGGTGTCGACCATATCAAGGAATCGGCCACCACCTTCGAACCGGAGAACAACACGGTGCGCACGAAGGGGGGCAATGCCTATACCTACGACCACCTGATCGTGTGCCCCGGTGTCCAGATGAACATCGACGACATGCCCGGTCTTCGCGAAGCACTGAAGACCGATCTCGTGTGCAGCAACTACCTCGATCCGGAGAAGACCAAGCGGGTCATGCAGAACTTCAAGGGTGGCAACGCGGTGTTCACACAGCCCGCCACTCCCATCAAGTGCGGTGGCGCTCCCCAGAAGGCGGCATACCTCGCAGATGAGTTCTTCCGGAAGACCGGGGTGCGCGACAGGACGAAGCTCGTGTTCGCCACACCCGGCTCGGTGATCTTCGGCGTGGAGCCCTTCCGCTTCGCCTTGGAGGACGTGATCCGCAAGAAGAGCATCATCCTGAAGACCTTCTACAAACCCGTGTCCATCGACCCGGTGAGGAAGGAGATCCACTTCGCGTGGAGCAAGCCCGGGGACAACAACTGTGTGATCAACGAGGAGCAAGGCCTGCAAGAGAAGATCGAGGGCGAGAGCACGATTGTGATGCCCTACGACATGGTGCACCTGGCACCACCGCAGAGCGCACCCGATTTCGTGCGCAACTCCCCGCTGGCCTACGCCGATGGCCCCAACAAGGGTTGGCTGGAGGTTGACATCCACACCCTGCAGCACAAGCGCTACGCCAACATCTTCGGGTTGGGCGATGCCGCTGCACTCCCCACGGCCAAGACCGGAGCGGCCATCCGGAAACAGGCCCCTGTGGTGGTGGCCAACATCCTGCAACGCATCAAGGATGGCGAATTGAGCAAGGAGCAATACAGTGGCTACAGCAGCTGTCCGCTGGTGACCGGCTATGGCAAGATGCTGCTCGCCGAGTTCAAGTACGACAACGTGCGCGACAGCGACCCCTTGCTCAGCCGTATGTTCGACACCAGCAAACCCCTGTGGAGCATGTGGATCTTGAAGAAGTACATGCTGCCCTGGTTGTACTGGAACAAGATGATGAAGGGCACGATGTAGAGCATCACGCGCTACCTTGTTCCCGGCATGAAGAAGATCAACGACACTACGATCGCGCTACTGATCGATGGCGATAACGCAGCGCCCAAGCGCCTGGCTGCCATTCTGGAGGAGGTAAGCAAGACCGGCACCATCACCATCCGTCGCATTTACGGCGATTGGACCACCATGGGCATGAGCGGATGGAAGGACCTGCTGAACAGCAACGCCATCCAGCCCGTGCAGCAGTTCGCCTACACCAAGGGAAAGAACAGCACGGACAGCGCGCTGATCATCGATGCCATGGACATCCTTCACGGCGAACTGGTCGACGCCTTCTGCATCGTGAGCAGCGACAGCGATTATACGCGATTGGCCACCCGGCTTCGCGAGAGCGGCCTCTTCGTGATGGGCGTCGGTGAGAAGAAGACCCCGGACGCCTTCGTGAAGGCCTGCGAGCGCTTCATTTATGTGGAGAACCTGGATGTGCAGGAACCCGTGGGCGCAGCAGCCACATCCTCTGGTACCGGTGCCCGATCAGGTACCAGGCGCACCGCCTCCACGGCGAAAGCCCAGCCGGTGAAGCTCTCCCAGAACGGCGACCTGATCCGCAAGCTGCGCAAGGCCTTCAACATCGCCAAAGGCGAAGAGGAAGAGGCCTCGCTCAGCCTCATCGGTCAGGCCCTGCGCCGATTGGACCCCGGTTTCGATCCGCGCAGTTACGGCCACGCCTCCCTCTCCTCGCTCGTGAACGCCCTGAAGGACATTCTGGAGACCCGCCGCGAGGAGAAGGGCAACACGGTGATGGTGCGGTTCAAGGGGTGATGAGGGGTCGTGAGAAGAGGCTATCGATCCCGGTCCTGTTATTGAGCGGGCTTCTTGCGCTCTTCAGTGGGTGTCATACCACGGTCACCTCCCCGGGGTCCGAACCGATGGTCAGCAACGAGCAGGACACGTTGGGTGCAGATGCGATCGAGGGTACGGTCGCAGCATGGGAACCGGACGATGCCGTAGTGGATCTGTTCGTGGTCATTGCGGATACGGGTCACAGTTATGCCGTACTTGATCGGCACATGCAAAGGCTCGCTTCCCTGATACAGGCTGATATCGACACCATGGGAAGATATTACGACCCGGTCCGCGACTCCATCCTCTTGCCCATTGATGACGAGGATGAACTGTATGCCGGTCAGTACTTTCCACGGCGCTTTGAGGGCAATACGCTCAGTATCGAGTACCTCGATCAGTATGATACGACGGCAGTGCCCGGGACCATGGCGTTGATCACTGGCCTATGGTCCGGTGATCAGCAGGCCGACTCGGCGTTGCGGCGTGTGCGTATGCTCATGCCACGGGCCTACCGGGTTCGCGCAAGGCTCTATCAAGGCTGTATGCACTAAGGCCGGTCCGGGTCCGTCCCGCTATCTTTGCGGCCCGCCTGCCGGAAGGCACGGCCCCTTAGAAAGCCGCGATGGACAAGCGTTTCCCGCAGTATGATGAGCTCGACCTGCCCAAGGTCGCCGAAGAGGTGTTAAAGCAATGGGAGGCCGAGGACACCTTCGGCCGCAGCCTGGAGCTGCGCAAGGACGCACCGCCCTTCGTGTTCTACGAAGGGCCGCCCAGCGCCAACGGCCTGCCGGGCATCCACCACGTGATGGCGCGCACCATCAAGGACATCTTCTGCCGTTACCAGACGCAGAAGGGCCACCGCGTGGACCGCAAGGCCGGCTGGGACACCCACGGTCTGCCCATCGAGCTCGGTGTGGAGAAGGAGCTCGGCATCACCAAGGAGGACATCGGCAAGACCATCAGCATCGAACAGTACAACGCCGCGTGCAGGAAGGCCGTGATGCGCTACACCGATGTGTGGAACGACCTCACCAAGCGCATCGGCTTCTGGCTGGACCTGGATCATCCCTACGTCACGTATCACACGAAGTACATCGAGAGCGTGTGGCACCTGCTGAAGCAGCTCTACGACCAGGACCTGCTGTACAAGGGCTACACCATCCAGCCCTACAGCCCTGCGGCGGGCACGGGGCTCAGCAGCCACGAACTGAACCAACCCGGCACCTACAAGCCGGTGAAGGACACCAGCGTGGTGGCGCAGTTCAAGGTGAAGCGCGATGCCGTGAGCGAGTGGCTCTTCACGGACGCCTTCGGTGATGTCTTCATCCTGGCCTGGACGACCACGCCGTGGACCCTGCCCAGCAACTGCGCGCTCACCGTGGGGCCCAAGCTGGATTATGTGCGCGTGAAGACCTTCAACCCCTACACGCACGCGCCGCAGACCGTGGTATTGGCGAAGTCCAGGCTGAACGCCTACTTCAAAGAGGAGCACAAGGATACCTCGTTCGATGAGTACAAGAAGGACGGGAAGCACATTCCCTGGAGCATTGACATCGAATTCTACGGCCACCAGCTGGAAGGCGTCCGTTACGAACAGCTCCTCCCCTACGCCACTCCCGAAGGCGGCGATGCCTTCAAGGTGATCGGCGGCGATTTCGTCACCACCGAGGACGGTACGGGTGTGGTACACACGGCACCCAGCTTCGGTGCGGATGACCAGCGCGTGGCGCGCCAACACAACATCGGTTCGCTCACCCTGGTGGACCTGCGCGGCCGCTTCAAGCCCGAAGTGACCGACTTCGCTGGCGAGTACGTGAAGGCCGAATACCTCAGCGCGGAGGAGCAGGCGGCCGAGGCGAAGAAGCAGGGCCGCGACAAGTACCTCAGCGTGGACGAGCGCATCGCCATCAAGCTGAAGACCGAGGGCCGCGCCTTCAAGGTGGAGAAGTACGAGCACAACTACCCGCACTGTTGGCGCACCGACAAACCCGTGCTGTACTATCCGCTCGACAGCTGGTTCGTGCGGGTGACCGCGAAAAAGGACCGGCTCATCGCGCTCAACAAGACCATCACCTGGAAGCCCGAGAGCACCGGCACCGGCCGCTTCGGCAATTGGTTGGAGAACCTGCAGGATTGGAACCTCTCGCGATCACGCTACTGGGGCATTCCGCTGCCCATCTGGCGCACGGCCGACCGTGATGAGGAATTGTGCATCGGTTCGTTGCAGCAATTGAAGGAGGAGATCGCCCGCTCCGTGAAGGCCGGCGTGATGGCGGCCGACCCTTACGCCGCCTTCGTGCCCGGCGACATGAGCGATGCCAACTACGACCGCATCGACATCCATCGTCCGTACGTGGACCACATCGTGCTGGTGAGCCCCGGCGGCAAGCCCATGCACCGCGAAACGGACCTCATCGACGTGTGGTTCGACAGCGGCGCCATGCCGTACGCGCAGTGGCACTACCCCTTCGAGAACGGATCGACCTTCAAGGAGAAGTTCCCAGCCGCCTTCATCGCCGAAGGTGTCGATCAAACGCGCGGCTGGTTCTACACCCTGCACGCCATCGCCACGCTCACGCAGGATAGTGTCGCCTACAAGACCGTGGTGAGCAACGGCCTGGTGCTCGACAAGGTGGGCCAGAAGATGAGCAAGCGCTTGGGCAACGCGGTGGACCCCTTCAAGACGCTGGACCAATACGGCGCCGATGCCGTACGCTGGTACATGATCAGCAACGCCTCGCCCTGGGACAACCTGAAGTTCGACGCGGAGGGCATCACCGAGGTGCAGCGCAAATTCTTCCGGGCGCTCTTCAACACCTACAACTTCTTTGCGCTCTACGCCAACATCGATGGATTCGATGGCACGGGCGATGCGACGCTCACCGAGAGCGACCGCTGGATCCTCTCACGCCTCAACAGCGTGCTGAAACTGGCCGATGCGAGCTTCGCCGACTACGAGCCCACCATCGCTGCGCGCGCCATCCAGGACTTCGTGGTGGAGGACCTCAGCAACTGGTATGTGCGCCTGAACCGCCGCCGCTTCTGGAAGGGCGACCTGGGCGCCGATAAGAACGCCGCGTTCCGAACGCTGCACCGTTGCCTCGAAGTGATCGCGATGCTCAGCGCGCCCATCGCGCCCTTTTTCAGCGACCGCCTGTACCGCGACCTGCATGCTGGCACCCCGAGCGGAGTCGAGGGGGTACACCTCAGCGATTGGCCGAAGCACGACGAGCGTGCCATCGACATGGAGCTTGAGCAGCGCACCGCGCTGGCTCAGAAGTTGACATCGTTGGTGCTCAGCATCCGCAAGAAGGAAGGCCACCGCGTACGCCAACCCTTGCAGAAGATGCTGGTGCCCGTGACAGACGCTGCGATGCGCACGCGCTTGGAGGCCATCCGCGACCTGGTGCTGAGCGAGGTGAACGTCAAGGAGCTGGTGATCCTCGATGCCAGCGAAAGCAAGCTCACCAAGAAGATCAAGCCCATCTTCCCCAAGCTGGGTGCGCGCATGGGCAAGCTGATGAAGACGGTGGCCGCGGCAGTGACCGCTTTTGATCAGGCACAGATCGCTGCGCTGGAGGCGAAGGGGAGCATGAAGCTCACCGTGGAAGGCCAGGAGGTGGAGCTGCTACGCGATGATGTGGAGATCAGCGCCGAGACCGTTCCTGGCCTCAGTGTGGCCAGCGATGGACCCGTGACCGTTGCCTTGGACATTACGCTCAACGATGAGCTGGTACAGGAGGGCATCGCCCGCGAATTGGTGAGCCGGATCCAGACCCTGAGGAAGGAGAGCGGCTTCGAGGTGACCGACCGGGTTCAACTGCATGTGCTGGACAGCGGGGATGCCCGGTTGGTGCATGCCGTCCGGAACCACGCTTCCTACATTTTGGCTGAAACGCTGGCCATAACCCCTGAGGACCAAGTGCTTGTAAAGGCGCTCCCGGCCGAAGGCCCGGGGTTGCACGAGGTGGACCTCGACGGAACCTCGACCGCCGTGCTCAGCTTGCTCAGGAGCGTGAATTGACGGGGCATTCCGCCTATATTTGCGGATCCTGAAAAATACCCGGTTCGCCATGGCCAAGAAACCCGCTCCCAAGAAGGCTGCCAAGCCCGCTAAAAAGGTTGCGAAACCTGCACCCAAGAAAGTGGTGAAGGCCGCTGCCAAAAAGCCGGTCAAGCCGGCCAAGGCGAAACCTGCTGTCAAGAAGGTGGTGGCCAAGGCGAAGGTCGCGGCGAAACCCGCCGCTAAAAAGGCCGCAAAGCCTGCGAAACCAGTGAAGAAGGCCCCCGCGAAGAAGGTGGTGGCCAAAAAGGTGGTGAAGCCGGCCCCCAAGAAGGTCGCTGCCAAGCCCGTGGCTAAAAAGACCGCCAAACAGGCCAAGCCCGTGGTGGTGAAAAAAGCCGCCCCGAAGAAGGTGCAAAAGCCCGTGGCCAAGAAGGTCGCCCCCAAGGCGCCAGCCAAGCCCGTGGCCAAGAAAGTGGTCGCCCCGGCGAAGCCTGCACCTGCGAAGAAGGTGGAGGTCAAACCAGCTCCCAAAGTAGTGCCCCCCGCGCCCAAGGCCGAGAAACCGGCCCCCGCCCCGAAACCCGTGAAGCAAGCCCCCGTGAAGAAGGAGACCAAGGAGACCCCCGCCCTCTCGTCCAAACAGCCGCTGGTCACCCAGGTGGTGGCCCCCAACCGCCCTGTGGCCCCGCCCGTGGTGAAGAAGCAGGTTTCGACCCTGGAGAGCGCCGACAAGACCCGCTACTCCGATGATGAGCTGTCCGAGTTCAAGGAGCTGATCATGAAGAAGCTGGAAGAGGCCCGCAAGGACTACGACCTGCTGAAACAGACCCTGGCGAACACGGACAATAACGGCACCGACGACACCAGTCCCTCGTTCAAGATGATCGAGGACGGCAGCGAGACGCTGAGCCGTGAAGAGACCGCGCAGCTGGCCGCCCGTCAGGAGAAGTTCATCAAGCACCTGGAGGACGCACTGCTGCGGATCCGCAACAAGACCTACGGCATCTGCCGCGTTACCGGTCGCCTGATCAGCAAGGAGCGTTTGCGCCTGGTCCCCCATGCCACGTTGAGCATCGAGGCCAAGCAGCAGATGGGCAACTGAGCCCTTCCTTTCGGACCGTCAACCGACGAACTTGAAGCGCGCACTGGCCGTCATCCTATCGGTGTTGCTCGCCGATCAGGCGCTGAAGGTGTGGGTGAAGCTCACGTTCCTTTACGACACGGCGATCCCCCTTTTCGGGAACCATGCGTTCCTGCACTTCATCGAGAACCGGGGCATGGCCTTCGGTCTGGAGTTCGGTGGCGAATGGGGCAAATTGCTGTTGACCCTGCTGCGTATTGTGGCCGTGGCCGGCATCGGCTATGCCTTGGTGAAAATGACACGGACAGGCGCCAGCCGCATGCTGGTGTTCAGCGTGGCGCTGATCTTCGCCGGAGCGCTGGGCAACATCATTGACAGCACCTTCTACGGTGTGTTGTTCAGTGAGAGCACGCCGTTCCGTCGCGCCATTTTCCTTCCTCCCGGTGGCGGTTATGCGCCGCTGTTGCATGGTGCCGTGGTGGACATGTTCTATTTCCCGCTGTGGGAAGGCCGCCTTCCCGAATGGATGCCGTTCTGGGGTGGAGAGCATATGGTCTTCTTCCGGCCGGTCTTCAACATTGCGGATGCGGCCATCACGGTCGGTGTGGCGCTCTTCATCCTGGTGCAGCGGCCCCATCCGGCAACGCCCGGGGAGCAAGCTGTATCGCCAGTGACCGAAGGGGCTGTTCCCCCGGCTGCGGAAACGCCATAGCAGCTGATCTGATCACGACAGGCTTAAAGCCTGAACCGAAACCCGAACAAGCTCTGTGTGCCGAAACTGGTACGGGTGCCCAGATCGGCAGTGTGTTGGACCACCAGCTGTGGCCGCAATTCCATGAAGGCATGCACACGGGTCCAGAAGTCGCCTGTGCGGCCGAAGCGGAAGTCCAGGCCCAAGGGGATGTACAGGCTGGTCCACCACCCGGTGCCGCGTTGCAGGGTCTCGGTGGAGGAAGAGTAGTCACCCATCCCGTAGTAGCCGTAGGCATAAGTACTGCCGGATGACGAATTGGTGTTTGCAGCTGTCACGCTACTGAACTCGTCGTATTGGATGGTGGTGCGCATATTGGCGAGCACGCCGGCCATGAGCCCGGCACCGGCGTGTATGCTCCAGCGGCCTTGTGTATGCCACACGAGCGCAGCATCAAGCCCCAGGCGTTCATAGGTCTGTGCGATGTAGTAGCTGCTTCCCCACACGGAATCCACGTAATACATGTCGCCGGTCTGGCTGGAGGTCAGCGTGTCGTATGGGCTGGTCTCCACACGGCTGTAGTAGCCGCTACTGCCGGTACGTCCGCCGTACAGAAAGCCCAGGCGCAGTTCCGGTCCGGGTGCATTGGCGCGACGCAACGGGTGTATGCTGAGGCCTCCGGTGAACAACCCGGCCCCCATTTCGAAGGGGTAGCTGTAGTAGTCGTAATTGGTGTAACCGCTCAGGTCGCCCCTGAACAGGGTTGAACCCGCGGTGATGCGGGTGATGTCCTGCGGGAACAAGTTGCTCTCACCAGCGAAAAAGGCACCACCGGCCACATAAGCATGCCCGAGCGCTGTGGGTGGCCTATCGGTGTCCTGGGCCATTAATGCGTTGAACAACAGGGTGCCGACGAGGAGGGGGGCTGTTCTCATGGTCGTTACGCATATGGTGATGGTGGCCTATGAACGAAGCGGCCGCCGGTGTATTGTGGACGTGTTGACCTACTGGCCGCCGAGGTGTCCGGCGCGCATCAACAGTTCGGCGATCTGTACGGCATTGGTGGCGGCCCCTTTGCGCAGGTTGTCGGCCACGATCCACAGGTTGAGCGTTCGTGGCTGCGTCTCATCTCGGCGCAGGCGACCCACGAAGACCTCGTCGCGGCCTTCGGCGATGATGGGCATGGGGTAGCTGTCGTGCGCTGGATCGTCCAATAGCAGGACGCCCGGTGCTGCGCGAAGCAGGTCGCGTGCGGCCTCCAGCTCGAACTCACGCGCGAACTCAATGTTGACCGATTCGCTGTGGCCGCCCGTGACAGGAACGCGTACCGCAGTGGCCGTTACACGGATCGCCGGGTCGAGGATCTTCCGGGTCTCGTTCACCAGCTTCATCTCTTCCTTGGTGTAGCCATTGTCCGTGAACACATCGCAGCGTGGGATCACGTTGCGGTCGATGGGGAAGGGATAGGCCATGTCGCCCTTGATGCCCATGCGCTCGTTCTCCAGCTGCTGCACGGCCTTCATACCGGTGCCCGTTACGGCCTGGTAGGTGCTCACCACCACACGTTCCACACCGAACACGGCATGCAGAGGGGCCAGGGCCATCACCAATTGGATGGTGCTGCAATTGGGGTTCGCGATGATCCGGTCGTTGGCCGTGAGCAGGTGGCCGTTCACTTCGGGCACCACCAGTGGCTTGTCGGGCTCCATGCGCCACGCGCTGCTATTATCGATCACTGTGCAGCCCACTTCAGCGAAGCGTGGTGCCCACTCCAGCGAAGTGCTCCCGCCGGCGGAAAAGAGCGCAACGTCCGGTCGCCGAGCAATGGCCTCTTCCATGCCGATGATCACGATGTCCTTGCCCTTGAACGAAATGGTACTGCCCACGCTCTTCGCGGTGGCCACAGGCAGTAGTTCCGATATGGGGAGACCGCGCTCCTCCAGGACCTTCAACATGACCCCGCCCACCAGTCCGGTGGCCCCGACAACAGCGACTTTCATGCTCTATGGTGATCGTTCAACGGGAGCCGAAAGTACTACCTTTCAGGCCCTTGAGCCGGGCATGAAACGCTTCCTGTTCATCCGCTTGTACCTCCTGCTCGCCGTGCTGTTGCCGGTGTGCGCTGTGGCCCAGTTCACCGATGACCTGGAGGATGGCGAGTTCACCAGTGCGCCTGCGTGGAGCGGCAGTACGTCCCTGTTCACCGTGGTGGACCAAGGCGGTAACCTCATATTGCGCAGTAATAGTCCGGGTGCCGCCAATTATTACTTGAGCACACCGAGCACACTGGCCAGCGATGCGCGGTGGGAGTGGTTCATGGACCTGCGGTTCTCCACCAGCGGTGCCAACTATGTGGACGTGTACCTGATGGCCGACAACGGGGACCTGTCGCTTGCACAGAACGGCTGGTTCGTGCGTGTGGGTGGCACGGCGGACCGTGTGGAACTGTTCAAGCGCGTGGCCGGTGTGAACACCTCGGTGCTGGTGACCACGGACGGTATCGTGAACAGCGGTTCAAGCAACCCGTTCCGGATCCGTGTGGAACGCACCGCCGAACTGGCGTGGACCCTGCTTTTCGATGATGGCAACACCGGGACCTTTGCTGGTGTGGGTCCCGTGGTCGACGCGGGCGTGGCAACCAGCGCCCATTTCGGTATCCGAATCGAGCAAAGCAGTGCCGCAGGACCGATCAACAACCACTACTTCGATGACTTTGTGGTGGGAAGCATACCCGTGGACCTGACACCACCTGCGATCGTGAGCGTAACGGCCACCAGTGCCACCAACGTGGATGTGGTGTATAGCGAACCAGTGAACGTTGCGGCGATCGGCAACTACGATATCATTCCCTTCATCGGCGTGAGCGGTGCCGCCTTTGACGGGGCCGACCCCACCCTGGTGCATGTGACCCCGGCCATCGCGCTGACCGGAAACATCACGTACGGTCTGCTGTCGAGCGGGGCACTGGACCTCAGCGGCAACGCCGCGGGCAATGCCTCAACGGACTTTTCATGGGTGGTGCCTGAGGTGGCGGTGTTCCGCGACGTGGTCATCAACGAGATCATGGCCGACCCTTCGCCCGCAGTAGGCCTGCCGGATGCCGAGTTCGTTGAGCTCTTTAACACCACCACCAGCAAGACCTTCGATCTGGCCGGATGGAAATTCACCGATGGTACCAGTACGGCCACACTGCCCTCGTATGCCCTGGGTCCCGGGCAGCATGTGATCATTACCAGCACGGCCAATTCGCCCCTGTTCGCTTCCGTGAACGATCGCATTGCCGTGAGCAGCCTGCCCTCCCTGAACAATGACAGCGACAACCTGGCGCTGACCGCTCCGGACAACACGCTCATCGATGCGGTGAGCTATGTGCTGAGCTGGTACGGGGACAGCAACAAGGAGAGCGGCGGTTGGACCCTGGAGCAGATCAACCCCGCCACGCCGTGCTCCGGTGCAACGAACTGGATCGCGAGCAATGCGCCGGCAGGAGGCACGCCGGGTGTGGCCAACAGCGTGTTCGACCCCACGCCCGATGGGGTGCCGCCCACGCTGGTCAGCGTTCAGGTGATCGGGAACAGCCAGGTGGAACTGGTCTTCAACGAGCCGATGAACGCGGCCTCGCTCGTGAACGGTAGCTATGCGATCGTGCCAACGTTGCCCATCACCGCTGCCGATCCCGTGCTTGGGGCGAACGACCGGGTGCGCCTGGTGCTGGCCCAACCGCTCACAGTAGGTGTGCTCTACTCGTTGACCGTGACCGGAGTGACCGACTGTGTAGGCAATGCAATTGCTGGTTCCAATGCGGCCACGTTCGCTGTTCCGGAACCCGCGCTGCCTGGCGACCTGGTGATCAACGAGGTGCTGTACGACCCGGTGGGCACTGGCAGTGACTTCGTGGAGCTCCATAACCGTTCGGACAAGACCGTAAGCCTGGGCGGGTTACAGCTGGCCAACGAGACCAACGGTGCCATTGCCAATTACCGCACTATCACCACCGAGGCCGTGCTATTACTTCCGGGCGAACATGTCCTGCTCACTGCGAACCCGGCGGACATTATTTCGCGTTATCCGCAAAGTCGCAGCGAACGATTTCTACAGACCACCCTCCCCAGCTACAATAACGATAACGGCACCGTGGTGCTTGCCGATGCCACGAACACCGTGATCGATCTGTTCCGGTATGATGATGATCTGCATTTTGTCCTGGTAGGCACTACGGAGGGCCATAGCCTCGAGCGCGTGAACCCTGATCGCCCTACGGACGACCCCACCAACTGGCACACGGCCTCCGATATCGAGGGGCGTGCCACGCCTGGCTTCGTCAATTCCCAATACGCTGAGACCCCCACGGCCTCGGGCGATGTCACCATCGATCCGGCCATCTTCAGCCCCGACAATGATGGCTACCAGGACCTGCTCACCATTGCCTACCGCTTCGACGAGCCGGGTTTCGTGGGCAACATGAGCGTGTACGACATCACCGGCCGCGAGGTGCGCAAGCTGATGGAGAACCAACTGCTCGGTACTGAAGGTGCCATCAGTTGGGACGGCCTGTTGGAAGGTGGTGACAAGGGCCGTATTGGTCCCTACATCATCCTGTTGGAGGTGTATGATCTGGAGGGCAACGTGGAAAAGTACAAGCGGACGGTGACCTTGGCGCACCGGTTCTGAAGCGAGCTGAGCACATCACCTTGCTTATTCTCGGGCCGATCTAGTAGCTTACCGTTCGGTTCTGCCGGGGTGGAGGTGATCGTGTGGTGCTGTGGCAGGCCTTGAACACCCTTCAATACCACTTTCCCATGAGCGCTCGTATCACCCGACATCGTTCCACCATAGCGTTCGCAATGGTGCTTGGTGTGGCCGGACTATCCGCCTTCAATGCCTTGGATACCGGTGCCGAGAACCGCGAACAGGGCAACGGGAAAAGCGTTCCCGCATCCACCTTCACCAACTTCGAATCGGCGCATGTGCATCCCCTGGAAATGACGCCCGATGGTACCAAACTGCTGGCCGTGAACACCGGCAACAACAGTTTGGAGGTGTACACGATCACACCGGGCGGGTTGGTGCATGCGGCCAGTATCCCGGTAGGCCTCGATCCCGTGACGGTCCGTGCCCGAACGAACAACGAGGCCTGGGTGGTCTGCCAGGTGAGCGACGAGATCAGCATCGTGGACCTTGCCTTGAAGGCCACCGTGCGTAGTGTGCTCACCGAGAACGAACCGGCCGATGTGGTCTTTGCAGGCTCACCGCTGAAAGCCTTCGTGAGCTGTGCCGAACAGGAGATGGTGCAGGTGTTCGATCCGGCCAACCTGGCCACCGCACCCACGCAAGTGTTGCTCAAGGGCGAACAGCCACGCGCCCTGGCGGTAAGCCCGGATGGCAGCACGGTGTACTGCGCTTTCTTCGAGAGCGGCAACCAGACGACGGTGATCCCGGGGAACACGTTCCATGCCGGTGGCTTTTGTTCGCCTCAAGGAGGGTGTACAACGGTGACCAGTGATGTGACCCACCCTGCCGGTCCTTATGGTGGAGCGGTTCCGGTGCCCAATGCAGGCACGGGTTTCCAGCCACCCATGAACCCCAACAATCCGGTGATGCCCGGCAACCACAGCCTGGTCGTTCGCAAGAACGTCGCTGGCCAGTGGATGGACGACAACGGTGGCAACTGGACCAACATCGTAACCGGCGGTATCGCGGGAACCTCGCGTATTGCAGGATGGGACATGCCCGACCGTGACGTGGCCATGATCAATGCCAACAGCCCGAGCACCGCCGGAGTGACCTACAAGAACCGCCTCGGCAATATCCTGATGGCCATGGCGGTGCATCCGCAGAGCGGCGAGGTGTACGTGGTGGGTACCGATGCCACCAACGAAGTGCGTTTCGAGCCCAACCTGAAAGGCAAGTTCCTGCGCGTGAACGTTTCGCGTTTCGCACCGGCCGGTGGTCCGCTCATCGCCGACCTCAATCCCCACATCAACTATGGCACGCACAGCTCGGCACCGGTTCTTCGGAAGCAGTCCATCGGCGATCCGCGGGGCATTGTGTGGAAGGCGGACGGCAGCAAGGCCTATGTAACGGGCATGGGATCGAACAACGTGATCACCATTGCGGCCACGGGCTCACGCGTGATGCAGGAGCCGATCGTGGTGGGCGAGGGGCCCACGGGTATTGTGCTCGACGAGGCCCGCACACGCGGCTATGTGCTGAACAAGTTCGATGGATCCATCTCCACCATCGATCTGGGCACTGACCGCGAAACGGACCGCACCACCTTCTTCGACCCCACGCCTGAGGTGATCAAGAAAGGGCGTAAGCACTTGTACAACACGCATACCGGCAGCGGCCATGGCCATATCTCGTGCGGGTCGTGCCATGTGGATGCGCGCTGGGACCGCCTCGCCTGGGACCTGGGCAACCCGGCCGGCGATATGGTCACTGTGAACGACCCGGCGGGCAACAAGACCTTCCACCCGATGAAGGGCTTGAAGACGACCCAGTTCCTCATCGACATCATCAACCGCGGCACTGGCAAATTACACTGGCGCGGCGACAAGGGTGGCTTCCATGATTTTGCGGGCGCCTTCGCCGATCTGCAGGGCACCGATGCCCCGCTTGATGCCGTGAGCATGCAGGAGTTCGCCGACTTCCTGGACGCTTGCTGGCATGTGCCCAACCCGTACCGCACCATCCGTCCGGATAGCTCCGTGGCGGCCACCGTGGAGCGAATGCCTAACCGTGTGAGGTTCACGGGTACCTCGTTCCAGACCGTGCCCGCTGCTGGTGTTCGGCTCTTCGTTGCCGTGAACGTGAACTGTTCCCATTGCCACCAGACCGGCACAGGCCGAGGACACCTTCCCGGGAATGGTTCCAATGTGAGTGCTGGTGTGGTGAACATGACGAACAACACCAACATGGTGCCCGATCTACGCACCGTGTACCGCAAGAACGGCTTCTTCTACAACACCACCGAGTGCACCAGTGGGTTTGGTTTGATGAGCGATGGCGTGATGGAGACGCGCTTCAACCAGACCGGTACAGCGCATTACCTGGGCGACTATGAGCCGGAGCTGCTAAGCTGGAGCGGAGGTATCACGCAAGTGAACAGTCCTCAAAGCCACAATTTCGATCTGGTGCATGTGGTGCATGATGTCCTGCCAGCAGTGGGCATGCGTATGACGATCAATGGCAGTGCGGGCAGTGTGGGTCGTGTGGGTTCATTGCGCAACTGGGTGAACAAGTACCCTGCGGATTATGCCTTGGTGGTAAAGGGCCGCTGGAATGGAGAGGTCCGCGGTTTCCATTACCTGGGTGGCGATAATTACCAGCCCGATCAGAACGGCGCTGCGCCGGTGACCCATGCGCAGTTGGTGGCCCATGCGCAAGCGGGTAATCCGCTTACATGGACGGTTGTTCACCCCAGCACCATGCTGCGTCATGGCGTGGACCGTGACATGGATGGCATCTACGACTTCGCGGACGGTGATGCGGAATTGGCGCTGAACCTGATGCTTGAAGGGCCGCTACAAGGCGTACAGATGCGCACACTGCTCCACAGTTCGGGATTGTTGCCCCAAACGGACCCTCAGGGTTCCGGTACACTGATGGCCCAGAGCGTGGTGGACCGGCAAGGGCCTGCAGCACCCGTGGACTGGGTGTGGGTGGAATTGCGAGATGCCACGAACACCACGGTGGTGGTGGATGAGCGCGCTGCGATCGTGCAGTCCAATGGCAAGGTGGTGATGCCCGATGGGCGTTCGCCCTTGGTGTTCCCGGATGCTGCGCGGGGCAATTATCACGTGGTGGTGCGCCACCGCAACCACTTGGGTGCCATGACGGCCGTTGCGTTGCCCTTCGGCAACGGTGTGCAGGTCGTGGACCTTTCCAGTGCTGCCACGGCCACCTACGGGACTGATGCGCGCAAAGCCATCGGCGATCTACGTGTGCTCTGGGCGGGCGATGTGAGCGGCGATGGCGTGCTGAAGTACACCAACGCCGACAACGATCGCGATCCTATCCTGGCGCGCATCGGCGGTATTGCTCCCACAATGACCACCCCGGGCTACCATCCCGAGGATGTGAACCTGGATGGGGTGGTGAAGTACACCAATGCCAACAACGACCGCGACCCCATCTTGCAGAACATTGGTGGCGTCATCCCCACGAACACCAGGCAGGAGCAGTTGCCTTAGGCCTCCTTGGAGCGCTTCTCCAACTTGTCGATCCGGTCCACGATCCGGTCCAGGTTCCGGAAGTGGATGTAGCTCTTGCGGTACTTGCTGGCCTCCCACGCCGGTGAGCCCATGTACGCCTCGCCGGGCTTGGTGTCCTTGCTGATGCCGCTTTGCGCCGCGATGATGGTGCCGTCCGCGATCTTCAGGTGACCGATGATGCCCACCTGACCGCTGAACATGCAGTTCTTCCCGATCTTGGTGCTGCCCGCCACAACGCCGCCTGCCGCATAGTAGGTGTTCTCGCCCACCTCCACGTTGTGCGCGATGTGGATCAGGTTGTCGAACTTCACTCCACGCCGCAGGATGGTGCTGCCCAGCGTGGCGCGATCGATCGCGCAATTGGCGCCGATCTCCACATCATCCTCGATCACCACGTTGCCGATCTGCGGGATCTTTTCTGCGGCATTGGGCCCCGTTGCGAAGCGAAAGCCATCGCTGCCGATCACTGTGCCGCTATGGATGATACAGTTGGCACCCACCACGCAGTCGGAGTAGATCGTCACGTTGGCGAACACGGTGCTATTGTCGCCGATGGTCACGTTGTCGCCGATGTAGGCGTGCGGGTAGATCTTCACATTATTGCCCAGCTTCGCATTGGTGCCGATGTAGGCCAGCGCCCCGATGTAGCAGTCCGTTCCGTAGGTCGCACCTGTCTCGATCACCGCCTGCGGAGCGATGCCCTTCTTGTTCAGCTTGATGGTGTTATACATGGCCAGGACCTTCGCGAAAGCGCCCTGCGCATCAGCCACACGCACCAGGGTGGTCTTCACCGGGGCCGTAAGCTCGAAGGTCTGCCCGATGATCACCACGCTGGCCGTGGTCCCGTACACGTATTGGGTGTAGGCCGGGTTCGCCAGGAATGACAGGGACCCTGCGCCACCCTCCTCGATCTTCGAGAGCTTGCTGACGGTGGCATTGGGGTCGCCTTCAACGGTGCCTTGGAGGAGCTGGGCGATCTGTGCGGCGGTGAATTGCATGGGGAAGGGAAGTGTGGTGCCAAGGTAGGGGAGAGAGTGGCGAGTGGCGAGTGCCCGGCCCGATGGGCCATCGCTGCGAGTGGCGGGTTAATGCCCCGGTCCCGCGCGCATACACAGGGGGCCATTTCTCCGCCACACCCCACAAGCCCACCGGCCACCCCCACCC
>JBKDXR010000015.1:0-5630 GCA_046306055.1 Flavobacteriales bacterium | reverse complement strand
CCATGTACCCAATGCGTTCACGCCCAACGGAGATCAGATCAACGACCTCTGGCTGCCCAGCATTTTGGGAGTGGACCCTACGAGCTATCAGTTGCTCATCTTCAACCGATGGGGCTTGGAGGTCTTCTCTTCAACCGATCCAATGGAACCTTGGAACGGTACATGGAACAACACCGGAGCGGAACTCCCCTTGGATGTGTACAACTGGCGGATCGTGGCGAGGGACCAGTTCAGTGCAGCACGCAAGGACCTGTTCGGGACCGTGACCCTGTTAAAGTGAGAAAGGCCTCCCGATCGCTCGGGAAGCCTTCTCTTCCAACACGGGCCCGTCACTGCCTGACGAACCTGGTCTGCGCCAGCGGTCTGCCTTCCGCATCCAGCGCGAGAACGATATAGATGCCCGGTGAAAGGGCTTCCAGTTGCATTCGTTGACGGACGGGTGCTTCGAACACAAGGGCACCGACCGCATTGTGGAACCTGAGCGTACGCGCATCGGGTGATGCACAGTGTACGGCGACCTCGCCCAATGACGGGTTCGGTACGAAGCTCAAGCCCATGGACATATCACTTTCATTGATCCCGGTGGCGAAATCGCAGGCATCACCCACTCCATCGATATCCGTATCGGCCTGTTCGGGGTTGTACACCCACAGACAGTTGTCGCACACATCGCCCACACCGTCGCCATCAAAATCAGCCTGGCCGGGATTTGCGGTGGTACTGCAATTGTCCATGCAATCGGGGAGACCGTCCGCATCGCTGTCAAGGTCGGGGATCAGGCCGGTGGAACCACCCGCACAGGTACCGCAACCATCGATATATGCGCTACCGCCAGGCACGCCCGCACAATCCACGATCAGGTCCAGATAACCCACACAATTGCAGTTGGCATCCCACGCGTCGTTGGTCGTATTCACATCACCATCGTTGCAAGGGGTGCCGGGCAGGGCCGTACCGTTCGCCACGCCGAGGCAGTCGTACACCACCAATGTACCGGCGCACTGACAGTTCGCACTCCACACATCGTTGATGGTGCTCGCGTTGTTGTCATTGCAAGCTGTGCCAGGAAGGGCGCTCCCTCCGGCCACACCCAGACAATCGATCACTTGACCCACGCACTCGCAGTTGGCGTTCCAGGTGTCGTTGCCGGTATTGGCATCGCCATCGTTGCAGGGAGTGCCGGGCAGTGCAGTGCCGTTCGCCACGCCGAGGCAGTCGTACACCACCAGCGTTCCAGCGCATTGGCAGTTCGCACTCCACACATCGTTGACGGTGTTCGCGTTGTTGTCGTTGCAGGCCGTGCCGGGCAGCGCGGTGCCACCAGCCACGCCGAGGCAGTCGATCACCTGACCCATGCACTGGCAGTTGGCGTTCCACGTATCGTTGCCGGTGTTCGCGTTACCGTCGTTGCAAGCGGTACCGGGCAGGGCCGTACCGTTCGCCACACCCAGGCAGTCGTACACCACCAGCGTTCCAGCGCACTGGCAGTTCGCGCCCCACACATCATTGATGGTGTTCGCGTTGTTGTCGTTGCAGGCCGTGCCGGGCAGCGCGGTGCCACCAGCCACGCCGAGGCAGTCGATCACCTGACCCATGCACTGGCAGTTGGCGTTCCACGTATCGTTGCCGGTGCTGGCGTTGCCGTCGTTGCAGACCGTGCCGGGTAGTGCAGTGCCGTTCGCTACGCCGAGGCAGTCGAACACCACCAGCGTTCCGGCACAGGTGCAGTTCGCGCCGATCACATCATTGATCGTGTTCGCGTTGTTGTCATTGCAGGCCGTACCGGGTTCCGCATTACCACAACCGCAGTTCCCCGGCGATGCTTTTGCACCATCGGTGGGACAGCCATCATTGGCGTTTGCAACATATCCGTTCGGCTGGGCACATGCGCCAATTGAAGTGGATGGATCACCAGCACCATCGCCATCCTGATCGGCATACCATATGGTCGCGGAACTGATGGCAACAACAGCAGTCGTGCTGAACGCAGCGCATCCGCCGGTAGCGGCCACCGTATAGGTCACCGTGTAGTTACCAGCAGTGCTCGAAGAAGGCGTGATGGCGCCCGTAGAGGCATTGATGGACAGACCAGCAGGACTTGCCATGTAACTGCCACCTGCAGCTCCCGTACGGTTCACTGAGACAGCACTGGCCATGGTGCAGAAGGGCGAACCGGCGTATGTGATGGTAGCCGAAGGCTGGGCAGCGATCGTCACGTTCGCGGTCGTACTGAATGCCGGGCATCCGCCAGCCGCAGCAACGGTGTAGGTCACCGTATAGGTTCCGACGGTGCTCGAAGAAGGCGTGATGGCGCCTGAAGAAGCATTGATCGACAGACCAGCAGGACTTGCCGTGTAGCTACCCCCAGCGGTTCCCGTGCGGTTCACGGATACAACACCGGCCGTGGTGCAGAAGGGCGATCCGGAGTAAGCAATGGTCGCAGAGGCTTGAGCGACCATGGTGACGCTGGCGGTCGTTGAGAAAGCCGCGCAACCACCAGCAGCGGCCACGGTGTAGGTCACTGTGTAAGTGCCCGGCGTGCTGGTGGATGGTGTAATGTTGCCGTTGAAGGTATTCAGCGTAAGACCTGCGGGTGAAGCGCCATAGGAGCCCCCGGTGGTACCGGTACGTGTAACGCTCACCGAAGCGACCGATACGCAGAACGGAGATCCCGCGTATTGGATGGCGGCTGAAGCGGCAGTGCCCACAGAAACGGTCATCGACTGTTGAGCACTTCCACAGCCATTGCTCACCACCACCGTGTAGGAGCCGGCTGCGGCCGTGGAGACCGATGCAATGGAAGGGTTCTGCGCAGTGGATGAGAAACCGTTCGGTCCGCTCCATGTGTAGGTAAGAGTACCAGTACCCGTGGCCGTAACGCCTAGTTGGAGCGTTTGACCGGCACATACGGCACCCGCTCCAGCAACACTTGCGATCACCGGTGCAGCAATGGGAGTCCCCGCACACTGACAATTGGCCGTCCACACATCATTCACTGTGCAGGCATTATTGTCGTTGCAAGCCGTACCTGGCATCGCCACGCCACCGTTCACACCAAGACAGTCGACTGTTGCGCCAGCCGTGCTTGTGGCAATGGCACCCAGCGAAAGATTGTAGTAGCTGCCGCTCGTACCGGTCTCCAGATTCACGGCACGCACCATGTATTCACGCCCAGTGATGAACGGGATGGCCGGGTTAACGTAACCCGTACCAACAACTGGTGTAGTGGTCAGTCGTGTGATGGCGCCCGTGGTTGCGTCGAACTGATACAGGTGATATCCCGTCACGCTCTCGGCGGAAGCGGTCCAGCTGAACGATGCCACACCTGAAGCATTGGAGACAACGAGGTTGGTAGGTGGTGCCACCATCTTCATTCGCAGGCTGGGGTCGCCCATGAGCCCGAGGTGTGAGCGACCGATGCTGCCTTGCCAACCCTCAGTGAGCGGAGTGTAGAGGGCGGAGTTGTTCATGGTGACCAGCACACTGTATCCGATCGGATCGCCCATGCCCATGTGATGGAAGTACCATGCCGGGATACCCGCCCAGCAGTTGGTGAGCGCTTGGCCGCTGGCCAATGGGGCACGCAGGAAGTTGTTGCGATTGTCCCAATCGCCATAGTAGCTACCCATGGCCATGTTGAACACCCCGCTCATGGAGGAGGTGGCGTAGTTCTGCGTAGTACCAATGTTCGCGGCGCCATTGAAGGTGAGCACGCCACCATCCACGGCCTGTGTTCCACCACCGGACGAGTAGGTCCAGAGGTAGCTCTGGTTGTTCACCAGGCTGTAGAACGGCGTCCCGTTCTGGTTGGCATTGGTGATGTTGGCGGGACCCACGAGCGGTGCCATGGAACGCCAGCCACAACCCGCGATGGGGTTGCCCACCCACTGCAGGTTATCGAACATGAGACCGCGCTGCTGCGGGCTCCACTGCTTCACCTTGAAGTTGTGCGCCTTGTTCAGGTAGTTGCGCACCAGCGTCACCTCCGACTGCCCAAATGCGGGCATATCGGAAAGGTCAACGCGCCCGACCTGCAATTCCACGGTGCTCGGGAACGTGCTCTGGTCGAACTTGCCATCACCTGGAACGTTGCGGTTCTCCACGCGCTGCGCTGCATTGTTGTTCACCGAGGCATCCGTCCATGTGCCGTCGATATCACCATAGTACCCATCGCAAGGCCAGGCACCGGTGTGCTCGCTATGGCCATCAGGCGCTACGTTACCTGAATAAGGGACCGGCACATGGCCAACGACGTAAATGGCCTTCACGTTGGCGGGATCACTATTGTAGTGCCCGGCCACGATGCTCTTGATACTGGAAGCGGATGCCGTGCGGCTCACATCGCTGCGCAGCACGATCCAGCCATCGCTGCGCAGATCGGTCATCAGCTGTTGTAGCTCGGCGGTCAATTGGGGTGCGAGCGTGTTGTCGACCAGCAGGATCAATTTGCCGCGTTGGTCCACCGGTGCCACTTCAATACCGGTGCTGATATATCCCTGACCGGTGACCCCGTTCGAGACACGCACGACGCGGTACTCGTAATTGGTGCCGACCACCACGCTGTTGTCCACGTACTGCGTTGCGGAAGCTGCAGGTGTGGCGATCGCACTGCCCCAGGATGTCCCGGTCTTCAGCTTGCGAAAGATGGAGATCGAGGTCGTGCTCGCCATCGTCGGCCATGAAATGGTGATGGAGGCCGGTGCCGATTGAACGGACGCCGAGAGCTGCACAGCGGCCCGCTGCGACGAGGTCTGGCCTAGAACGGCAAGATGCGCCAACAGGGCGAACAGAACAAGGATGTTACGTACCATGGCAGATGCGTGTTGGAGGACGAGCGCCCTTCCATCGAGCTCCCTGCCTTTCAGCTGGTCCGAACGCAAGGCAGTTGCGTCAGGGCCGGGACCTGCGATGGGCAGGCAGGTCCTTTCTACCGCAGGAACTACCGGAATGGTTACAACACGAGTGTGGTCACCCCGACCGAACACTGTGCCGCCCGATGGGCGGTCACTTATAAACGGACCACGCGTACGCGCGCAATGTGGAGTCCGTCAGCATCGACCAACGTAATGGAATAGGTGCCTTGAGGCAGCCCGGACAGATCGATCACCGGTGAATAGGCGCGACGATCGACCAACGCGCCACGTGGATCATGGATGGTGACCATACGAGCTTCCCGGATATCCGGTACCAAGCGCACCAGGCCGGAGGACGGATTGGGATGTGCACGGACCTGAATGTCAAGCGAGCGGTCAAGGATGCCCACATCATCGCATGCGTTACCCACACCATCATCATCATCATCCGCTTGATCGGCGTTGAACACCCAAGGGCAATTATCGCATTGGTCGCCCACCCCGTCGACGTCAAAATCACTTTGGGCCGTGTTGGGTACCGAAACGCAGTTGTCGTCACAGTCCAGCACCTGATCGCCATCCAGATCGGGGTTCGGGGTAATACCCGTTGTACCGCCGGCACAAGTTCCGCAGTCATCGATGAAGGCCGCGCCGTTGACCACACCGGCACAATCCATGGGAAGACCGCTGCAGATGCATGAGCTGTTCCAGGTATCGTTCACGGTGTTCGCATTGCCATCATCGCAAGGTGTTCCTGGCAGGGCCAGGCCTCCGGGA
>JBKDXR010000014.1:0-113713 GCA_046306055.1 Flavobacteriales bacterium | reverse complement strand
TTGGTGCTCTATTTCCAGCCTGGCATCCTCCGGCAGTTGTTGTTGTCGGTGCCGTTCCTGCGTCGCATGGAGCGCACCTCGGTGGTGCTGAACGGCTATGTGCGTCGGGAACTGATGCATGTGCTGGCACTTAGCGCCCTGCGTTACCTGGTCTTCGGTCTTCAGTTCGTGTGGGCGCTCGGGTTGTTCGAGAGCGGGGTTTCCATGGGCGAGGCCATCCTTGCGGTGCCAGTGATCTACCTCATCGCCACCGTTGTACCAACGTTCCTGCTTACCGAGCTGGGAGTTCGGGGATCGGCCTCTGTTGGCCTGCTGATGCCATTGGGCGCTGCTGCCGCCCCGGTGCTCCTGGCCACTTTCACGGTCTGGGCCATCAACCTTGTATTGCCTGCGCTGGCCGGAAGTGTCATCCTGTTGTTCGCCCGCATACGCACGCGCAGACCATGAGCGTGGTTTTGCTCGCTGCCGTTCTGCTGTTCCTGGTGGTGCTGGGGCACGCGTTGGTGCTAGGGCGATGGCGGGATCGGATCGCAGGTGTGGGGCCGATGGCCGGCCCTGGGAATGGAGCGGAAGTGAAGGTCAGCATCATCATCCCCGTTCGGAACGGGGCAGATACGCTGGTGCCCTTGTTACAGGACCTGTACGCGCAACGTTACTCCAAGGAAGACCTGGAAGTATTGGTGGTGGACGATCACAGCACGGACCGCACTGCCTTGTTGGTGGCCGATATGGCCCGTCAATGGCCACAATTGCGGCTGCTCTGTGCGGCGGATGAGGAGGAAGGGAAGAAGGCGGCCATCACCAAAGGCATGGAACTGGCCACAGGCGAACTGGTCATCCTGACGGATGCGGATGCACGTTGCGGTGCTGAACGGATCGGCCGTATAGCAATGCATTGGGCGAAAGAGCGCCCTGGCTTGCTGGTCCTGCCTGTGCGTACCATGGCCGGTGAAGGCCTGCTGGGGCTGATGCAGCAGGAGGAGCAATGGGCCTTACAGGCGGCCACTGCGGGCAGTGCATTGGACAGAGGACCACTATTGGCGAACGGGGCCAACCTCGCCTTTTCGCGGGAGGCGTTTAAGTTGGTGGGAGGGTACCGGAACGACCGGCGTGCGAGCGGCGACGATGTCTTCCTGCTGGCAAGCATGCTGAAGGCCGGAATTCCTGTGGGCTACCTATTGGATCCCGAGGCCGCGGTTGAAGTACGACCAGAGCCGACCTGGTCTGCCTGGTGGACGCAACGCTTGCGGTGGGCGGGCAAGATGCGCGACGCGCGAACATCGGCCGCATGGCCCGCGGCTGCGTTGGTCGTTGCCGTTCCGTGGCTGCTGCTGTTGCTCTCCTCTCGAGTGGCCATGCTGCAGGTCGGGCAGCAGTTGATGTACACTGGATCGCTGTTGGTGGCCACCTGGCTGCTATGGATAGTGCCTGTGATCGCTTTGGTCAATGCGCAGAAGGCGGTCTACGGCGGAACGCCACGCGTCATTCGCACCCTTGTCGGCCTGTTGCTGTTCAGCGTTTATGCGCCGCTGGTGGCCCTGTCCTCCTTGGTCTGGCGACCACAGTGGAAAGGGCGGCGTGTGTGAGCGGTCACTCCGCCTTGATCACACGAGCGCCCCCTGCTCCTTCGCGCAAGCGGATCAGGTAAACGCCGGGCGGAGCGGTTCGCATGGGGATACGCAACGTCGTGGCCTCAGGCGGAACAGGGGTCGTAGCAACGGTCCTGCCTTGTACGTCCATTACCTCCAAGGTGCCTATTGCAGTGCCATGGGACCAGCTCGCCACAAGGTCCTCTTGGTCGAAGTATGCGCGCAGGTCTGTGGATCGTACCGACCGATCCGCGATGTTGGTAAGGTCGCAGGGTCCGCTGGCCACGGGCAGGTTGCCATCCATCCAAGCCCAACGCTCGGCCAGGAACCACTTCAGCGTATCCACTTCGCCAGCATAGTTCTCAGCGATGTAATAGTTAGGCCACACGTAACTGCCAAGGATCGGCCAAACGGTGAAATTGAAGCCTTGGCTTTCGTCGAGATGCAGGGCGAGGGAATCCACACGGGCATGTAATGAAGCTACGGACAGCGGGCCTGTCTTCAGTGCTTCCCAGCGACAGCGCAGCTGCTGGCGGAAGTAGGCATCATCCATCAAGGCCTCCCACCAACCGCTTACCTGATAGCCATCACCTCCACAGACCTCGCCGAACCGGTGTACCCAACCATCCGTGCGCCAGATATCGCAGTAATCCCCATTGCCCATGCTGATGTCAAGATCCCACATGGGGCCGGCGTTCAGTTTGCCGCCGTTGCTGTTCTTTTCCTTGTGGTAGTAGGTGCTGATCCGGAGGCCATCGCCATTCTTCACCAGTTCGGTCATCAGCAGGTGGTCGGCGAATGAAGTCACATCAATGAAATGCGGATAGCCTGTTAAGGGATCTGAAGGTGCCGGGGAAAGGAGCGCGGTCTCGAAAGAGTCGACATAAGCCTCGATGTAGGTGGCTTGCTGGGGCATGATCTCATCCGCAGCGGGCTCCTCATATTGGATGTACACTTCACTGCCTCCTGGAGCAAAGGCCGGTGGAAGCAAGCTGTACCAACCCCCACCGCCGGAGCCGTTCACTTTATCCACCTTGATGATGTAGCCTCCGGTCAGTTCATCTCCACTGATGTCCACGGGCAGTAGGTTGGAGATCGGCACACGCCCATCGTCACGTTTGATCTTCTCACAAAAGGTGTACACGCCAAGGTATGCGCCGTTCAAGACCACATCCACGTGCATGGTGCGCGGCGCATACTGGCCCACCGCTCTGGAGGTGGCATACGTGAACGCATTACGCAATAGTGTCTTGTCGTTGTAGCCGGCACTGAGCACCCAGTCGTTCTCCGTCGGCATGTTAAAGAGCGGGACATTGATGCTGTTGCCGTTGAGGTCCCAGGTCTCGAGACCAAAGCCCTTTTTGGGGAAGGTACTTGAACTGGCGCCGCGCAGTTCGATGCCGATCTTGCCCGAATAATGACCGAAGGGGTCCGTAAGCTGGTTCCGAACACCGGGTCCGTTCCAGATGATGCCCATGTCGGCCATGATCTTCGGGTCGTTGGGAATGGTCTCACCATTGGTGTTGATGACCACGATGGGCAGGTCACTGGCCATGAATGCGAAGTAGCCGGCCGGGTCATTGCCGAAAGTGATGCTCCAGTTCAGCAGGGAGCCAGCATCGGCAAAGGGATAATTGTCCAGCACCAGGAGTGTCCAGGTCCCATTCCCGTTCTGGCCGTTGTTCACCAGTCCCAATTGCCCTTCGGGTCGGAACGTTCCTGAAAAGGGAGCCGATGCCGTGGTAATGCTTTGCGGAGCATCCTGGGTGAAACACGTGTTGGTGTAGTCATCGCCGTCGCCGCCATTGCCTATGCTGAGCGGCACCATGGTCCCGTCCGGGGCGATCAGGCTGAACTCCAGATCGGCCACCCAAGGGTGCACCGCATTGATACAAACGCGCTCCACCCCGAAGTTCGAGGTGTCAAGAGCGGATTGTCCCAGGCCCGATACCGAGATGGTGTAGGAAATACTGGGGCCATTGTCGGGAATACTTCCACCACTGCCAGTGAAGGTCTGGCCCGAACAGATAGCGGCCGGGAGGCTCGCGAGTAAGAAAAGGTACGATCGCATGCGGGCAAGATACCGACCCCGCTTGGTCGCTGTTCCGCTCAGAACGGCAGATCGTCGTCGTCACCTCCAATGGGAGGCATGTCGGACGCGGTGGGAGGGGGGGGGGCTTGGTATGCACCTGCCGCCGACACACTGGCACCACTGCGCTCAATGCGGTTGCCTTTGAGGCTGAGGAAGTGCTTGGTCACCCCGTCGCGTCCCGTCCATTCGCGGCCGTTCACAAAGCAGCTTACGGTCACTTCCTCGCCTTGCTTGAAACTGTCCAGCAAGGCGCAGCCGTCCTGGGTGAACTCCACGGGGATGTGCTGGGGATATTGACCGCCAGCTTCAGTGATCACTACTTCGCGTTTGCGGAACTTCTCGGAAACGTCCTGGGTCTTGCCAAGGACCTTGATGGTGCCAGTAATGCTTACGGATGCCATGATGTGTCTTGTAGTTAGCGTGCGTTGAAGGCGAGCAGGGTCTTCCAGGCCTCTTCCACCAGGCCTTGACGCAGCAGGTCCTGTGCGTGGCGGTGAAGCACGGTTTCCAACTCGCTCGGTGTGTCCTGATGTTGGATGAAGAGGTCGCTCAGGTCCGTGAGCTTGTATTCGTTCACACTGGTCTCGTCGGGTACCTGTAGGATGCCGCCCAATAGTCCCAGTTCGTTCCCTGTAAGCACACGGCTGTTGCGGGCCTCGGGTGGCAAAGCGTCCACGCCTACGCCGAGTTGAGTAGTAGGCTGGGCGAGTTCGAACAGGGCGTCACCATGCGCGCGACAGTAGAAATGTCCGCCCATGCGGCCCACGAGGTCGATCTTGCGTTGATCGATCTTGCCGCGTTCATCCAGTACCGCCTCATCTACATGGATCATCACCACTTCGCAGATGACCAGATTGCCGGCTCCGCCACCAGTGCCCGTTTCGATCACCTGTTGCACCCGGCATTCAAACTGCACGGGGCTCTCCTTCACCCGGAAGGGCCTCACCTTTTCCGAAGCAATGGGGGTGAAACCTGCCTTCAAGAACTCGTTGACGCCATCCGGGTACTCGGTGCTTGCCAGTGAGGTCTGTTGGACCATGTCGTAGGTGACCACGTTGATCACGACCTCGGGCACCGCCTTCACGTTGTGATAGCTGTGCTTGGTAGTATTGTCCCTGCCCCGTCGTGCCGGACTGAAGATGAGCAAGGGTGGATTTGCTCCGAAAACATTGAAGAAGCTGAACGGGCTCAGGTTGGGTCGGCCCTCAGCATCCATGGTGCTGGCGAAGGCTACCGGCCTGGGACCGATCGCTCCGACCAGGTAGCTGTGCAGCTCGGGGATGCTCAGTTCCTTGGGGTCGAAGTGCTTCATTAGTCTGGGGGGCGGTACGGAGGGCGAAGTTAAGGAGGGGTGGATCGGGGGCCTGATCGAGGGGGCTAACATATGTATGGCCATACATATGTTATGCTACTGGGCCATGTCTGGTGAATCGCCTGGAACACCTTGGTCCGTTCAATGATTCAGACGGTGCAGTGGGGCGATCCCGATGGAATGTTCACCATTTGGTTCCCTCGTGCATCATGTTGTAAGCGTTGATTGCGGCACTGGTACAATCATCAGGTCCTGAGCGGATTAGCTCGAATTCTCGAAGATTTATGAACGATCCTGACATATGTATGGCCATGCATGTGTCAGGCAAGCCCAGCGCACCATCCTCCTTTCACACCACCACCTCTTCCCAGCACCCCCTCACGGCTATCTTTGCAGCCCTTTTCTCACGGACGTGGCGGAATTGGTAGACGCGCCAGACTTAGGATCTGGTACCGCAAGGTGTGGGGGTTCGAGTCCCCCCGTCCGTACATCGGCTCGCCGTAGCCTTGGCGAAGGCGGCCAACGTTTCACCGTAGCTTCTGCAAAGGCGATTCTTGGTCTTTTGAAGCCTTGGCTGCGGCGAACAGGTTGACAGCATCGAACGCACATCAATACATCACCCTCCGTCGATCACGATCGAGCGACACGCCCCATCAACCATGAACATCGAACGCGAAGAGACCGGTACCCTCACTGCCACACTCAAAGTAAAATTGGCCCCTGCGGACTACACTCCTGGTGTGGAGAAGGCCCTGAAGGAACAGCGCAAGAACGCTGTTCTACCTGGCTTCCGCCCAGGTCAGGTGCCCATGACCATCATCAAGAAACGCGTGGGGCGCTCGCTGCTCATCAACGAGGTGGAACGGCTGATCGACGAGAACCTGCGGAATTACCTGCAGGAGAATGCGATCCGCGTGTTGGGTCAGCCGCTGCCCAAGCCCGAGGCCAATGATGCCAATAATTGGGACGAGCCAGGTGAGCTGAGCTTCAGCTACGAACTGGGTATGGCCCCCACGCTGGAGGTGAAGCTGCACGAGAAGCTTGGCGTGGAATTCCCAGTGGTGGATGTGAACGATGATCTGGTGCAGCGCGAGGTGGCCGATATGCAACGGCGCTTCGGCCGCGTGGAGGACGCCGCCACTAGCGATGACAAGGACATGCTGCTCGGCGACATGATAGAGCTGAATTCGGATGGCTCCATCAAGGAGGGCGGCATCATGCACCGCGCCACCATAAGCCTCGAGTTCATTGCCGATGAGGGTACCCGAGCCGCGCTCTCCGGCAAGGCCGTAGGCGATGAAGTGGCCGTGGATCCGCACAAAGTGGCCCGCGACCACGATGATCTGGCCCGCATGCTGGGCATCGATCACGAGCGCGTGCATCACTTGGCAGGAAACTTCCTCTTCCGCATCGTGGAGGTCAAGCGGATGGTGCAGGTGCCGGTGGACCAGCAGTTGTTCGACCGGGTTTACGGCAAGGATGCCGTGAACGATGAGGCAGCGTTCAGGGCCAAGGTGAAGGAAGGTCTGGAGGCCATGTTCCGTCGCGATAGCGACCGCATCTTCAAGCGGCTCGTCATCCGCAAGCTCCAGGAGCAGACCCCGGTGGAACTGCCGGACACCTTCCTGAAGCGCTGGATCGCCGCCACCAGTGAAAAGCCCATTACGCCCAACGAGGTGGAGGAAGGTTATTCGGGCTATTCCGAGGGGTTGAAGCGCCAGCTCCTGGAGGACCGCATTGTGGAGCAGTTCGGTCTGGAGGCCAAGGGTGAAGAGCTTGATGCCTTTGCCAAGCGCTACATCGCCGACCAGTTCATGCAGTATGGCATGCCGGCGCCCGAGGGCGAGGAGCTGCAGCAGTTCGCGGCCCGCATCCTTGGCGATCGCGAGCAATTGGGCCGTATCCGCAACAGCATCGTGGAGCAAAAGCTCATGACCCACTTCAAGGCGTTGCTCAGCCCCAAGGAGAACAAAGTGAGCTACGACGCGTTCGTAAACTTGGCCAGAACGGTGTAGCAGCAGCACCGGGTCGTCGTTACTTCACGCCTCAAACGCACCATTGATGTATCCCAAGGACGAATTCCTCAAGTACGCGGTCAAGCATCGCGGCATCAGCAGCAACACGTTGCACAGCTATACGTCGGCTGCGATCACCTCGTCGATGACCCCCTACATCATCGAGGAACGTCAGCTCAACGTGGCCCAGATGGACGTGTTCAGCCGATTGATGATGGACCGCATCATCTTCCTCGGTACAGGCATCAACGACCAGGTGGCCAACATCATCCAGGCGCAATTGCTGTTCCTGGAGAGCGTGGATGCCAAGAAGGACATCCAGATCTACCTGAACAGCCCCGGTGGAGGAGTATATGCCGGCCTGGGCATCTACGACACCATGCAGTACATCAACTGCGACGTGGCCACCATCTGCACCGGCATGGCTGCCAGCATGGGGGCCGTGCTGCTGTGTGCCGGCGCCAAGGGCAAGCGCAGTGCATTGAAGCATAGCCGCGTCATGATCCACCAGCCATTGGGCGGTGCCGAAGGTCAGGCCACGGACATGGAGATCACCGTGCGCGAGATCCTGAAGCTGAAGAAGGAGCTTTACGAGATCATCAGCAGCCACAGCGGCCAGCCCTTCGACAAGGTGGAGAAGGACAGCGAGCGCGATTACTGGATGATCGCGGAGGAGGCCAAGGCCTACGGCATGATCGACGAACTGTTGGTGAAGCATAAGTAATTGACCGTTCGCCGCGTCGATCGCGCGGATGAGCGATGGACATCGTGCGAAGGCCGGGGACGGAAGCCCCCGGCCTTCGCCTTATCTTGCAACACTTTTGCCCCTTGGCACGTAATGGGGGCTGGCATCCTAACCATGGACAAGAAAGAGATCAAGTGTTCGTTCTGTGGCCGCGACAAGCAGGACACCAATGTGCTCATCGCCGGTATCACCGGGCACATCTGCGATAGCTGCATCACCCAGGCCCAGAACATCATCAGCGAAGAGCTGAACCAGCGCACGCGCAATGAGATGGAGGGCAGCCTCATTCTCCAGCGCCCCGCCGACATCAAGCGCTTCCTGGATGAGTACGTGATCGGCCAGGAGGATGCCAAGAAGGTGCTGAGCGTGGCCGTTTACAACCACTACAAGCGCCTGCTCCAGAAACCGGCGTCCGCCTCGGATGATGTGGAGATCGAGAAGAGCAACATCATCCTCGTGGGAGAGACCGGCAGCGGCAAGACACTGCTGGCGAAGACCATCGCCCGCATGTTGAACGTGCCCTTCGCCATCGCCGATGCCACAGTGCTTACCGAGGCCGGTTATGTCGGTGAGGATGTGGAGAGCATCCTGAGCCGTTTGCTGCAGGCCGCTGATTACGATGTGAGCAAGGCCGAGCGAGGCATCGTGTTCATCGATGAGATCGATAAGATCAGCCGCAAGAGCGATACGCCCTCGATCACCCGTGATGTGAGCGGTGAGGGTGTGCAGCAGGCGTTGTTGAAGTTGCTCGAAGGGGCCACCGTGAGCGTGCCTCCACAGGGTGGTCGCAAGCATCCCGAGCAAAAGCTTATCCAGGTGGATACGCGCAACATCCTGTTCATCTGTGGCGGTGCGTTCGATGGTATCCAGAAGATCATTGCCCGCCGTGTGAAGAGCAGTGCCGTGGGCTATAGTGCCAGCAAGGACTCCAGCAGGATAAACGAGGAGCATTTGCTCCAGTACGTCAGCCCCACCGATCTGCGCAGCTACGGGCTCATCCCCGAGCTCATCGGGCGTTTCCCGGTGCTCACCTACCTCGATCCGCTCGACAAGGAGAGCCTGCGCCGTATCCTCACCGAACCGAAGAACGCCTTGGTGAAGCAGTATGTGAAGCTCTTCGAGATGGACAAGGTGAAACTGAGCTTCGACAAAAAGGTGCTCGATTTCATCGTGGAACGTGCCATCGACTACAAGCTCGGTGCGCGCGGGCTGCGCTCCATCTGCGAGGCCATCATGACCGACGCCATGTACGAGATGCCCGGCTCGCCGGAACGTCCGGCTGAACTGCGCGTTACGTTGAGCTACGCTCGCGACAAGTTCGACCGTTCGCGTCTGAGCAGCCTGAAAGTGGCCTGATCACCGGCCGTGGGGTAACTTAGGCCCTCCCCGAACCATCCGTCACACTCGGGTGTTCGTGGAAGTCCAAACCTCCCGATCATGATCAAGAACATGCTTTTGCTCGCCACCCTGTTCGCCGGTGGCATTGTGTCCGCTCAGAAACTGCCCCAGCCCAGCCCCATCGGCAAGGAGGAGCAGATCGTTGGCCTTACTACTGTCAAGGTCGAATATTCACGCCCCAGCGCCCGTGGCCGTCAGGTATTCGGTGATCTGGTGGCCTATGGCAAAGTGTGGCGCACCGGTGCCAACCTCAATACCACCATCGAGTTCGACGGCCCTGTCGTGTTCGAAGGCCAGAAAGTGGAAGCTGGAAAGTACTCGCTGTTCACCATTCCCAACGCGGATGCTTGGGTGGTGATCCTCAACAAGAACACGGAGCTGTGGGGCGAAGGCGACCGCAAGCCCGAGGAGGATGTGCTTCAGTTCAAGGTACGTCCGGCCAAGTGCGAAATGACCGAGACCCTCACCATCGGGTTCGCCGAGGTGAAGGACGACAAGGCCTTCCTGGAGCTGCGTTGGGAGAATACCCTGGTGCGGGTGAAGTTGGAGGCCGATGCCACCGAGCAGGCCCTGGCCAACATCAAGGAGGCGATGGCACAGCCGGAGATCAAGCCGGGCACCTATCACCGCTGCGCGCGTTATTGCGTGGACAAGGGCGTGATGCTGCCTGAAGCGTTGGGTTGGGCCCAGAAGGCCGTGGCCATGGACAAGAAGTACTGGACCTTGTATACCCTTGCGCTCTGCCAGGCGGCGAACGGCAAGACCAAGGAGGCCATTGCCACTGCGAACGAGAGCATGGAACTGGCCCGCAAGGAGGAGGATGCCAGCTATGTGAAGATGAACAAGGAACGCATCGACGAGTGGATGCAGAAGAAGTGATCCTTCACTGAGAAGATCGAAAAGCCCTCCCGCAAGGAGGGCTTTTTATTTGAGGACAACGCGCTCAATGCACGTCCGTGCCGTCGAACCAGATCTCGGTGATCACCGTGTCATCGAATCGCTCGCCGGGATACACTTCCAGGATGGTGAACGAAAGGTCCATCGGTTGCCCGTCGGCACGCTGACCGAAAAGGCGGGGCAGTTCAAAGGTCTGGTCGTCCATGGTATCGGATAGCGTGAGTTCGAGCACCGGCAGTCCGTTCTCGGATACCAGTATTCGTTTCACACGGTTGTTCGCGCGCCAGGCTGCTTCGCTGGTCACCAGTCCGTTGGAGATCTTGATCGTATGCAACCGCGGGCTGTCCGGCTTGAAACGGTAGGTGAGCGATTGTCCGATGCCCGGGCCAGGAACCCCTTCGCACCACGCCGTACAATAGTCCAGGTCGTGTGCATTGGCCGGGTCGTATCGGTGTTGGCCCTGGGCGGGCAGCGACGATGTGGCCCAAATGCTGTCCGGACCACCGCCGCAGTACCAACTGCATTCCATGCCGATCACCTGGCACGGACTTTCGCGCGTTTCGCCGACCGCGTAGTACATGGAGTCGAACCAGGCCTGTTCCGTGGCTGTCAGTTCAACCTCCAGTTGCATCGCCTTCACGTACTTCTCGAACAAGGCGAACTGAGCTGGGGAGAGGTCGGGTGTATCGCCGAGCGTAGGCTGCAGAACGGGGATGGGAGATTGAGCGAACATGGAAAGCGTGAAGCCCATGGCAGCCACATTTATGTGCCAGCGCCCCATCATGGTTCACATGCCAAGCGCCAGGAAACCGCCATCGGCCACCACGCAATGGCCGGTGATGAACGAGGACTTGTCCATGCAGAGGAACGCGATGGCCGCAGCGACCTCGTCCGGTGTACCCACGCGTTTCATGGGTGTACGGGATAAGATCCGTTCCATGCGTTCAGGTTGCGAGAGCACAGGCTCGGTGAGCGGAGTGCGGATGTACCAAGGGGCCACGGCGTTCACCCGGATGCCATCCCCTGCCCATTCAACAGCGAGGCTGCGGGTAAGCTGGAGCAAGGCCGCCTTGCTGATCGCATAGGCCGCACCGCTTCCCACATCCACATAGGCGGCCACGCTGGCCACGTTCACCACGGCAGGGTGGGACCCTTTCTTCAACAAGGGGTGCAACACGCGCAGCAGCTCGGCCGGACCGAGCAAATTGGTGCCGATCACCAGGGCCTGCTCCGCCGCCTCCAGTGCCATCCATGGTTTGCGGATGTTCATGCCGGCATTGTTCACCAGCAGGTCCAAAGCGCCCCACCGTTCAGCGACGGCGTGTCGAATGTGTTCGCGGTCCGTGGCAGCGGTCACATCGGCACGAATGGCATCCGGCCCGCTGGGTGTGCTGCGTGATACGAGCAGTACGTCGGCACCCAAGGACCGCAGTTCCTCGACCGTGGCTGCGCCAATGCCACGTGTTCCGCCGGTCACCAATGCCCTTTTTCCGTTCAGGTCCCAGTTCGCCATGCCCGAAAGTTAGGTGCCTGAAAAGCGAAAGGGCCGCTCCTTGCGGAACGGCCCTTTCGAGGCGTTGAGGACCGCGTCTTAGCGCACGCTCAACTTCTTGGTCAGCGGACGACCGTTGTTCTTGATCGTCACGTAGTAGTTGCCAGCGGCCCAACCCTCGGTGCTGAGGGTGTAGTTGTAGTTGCCTACACCCTGGCTGCCGAAAGCCTCTTCAGCCACCACCTGGCCGTTGCTGTTGTGTACCACCAGGCTCATGCGGCCGGCTTCCACCACGTCGTAGCTCAGGAGCACGGTGCCGTTGCTGATGTTGCCGTTCAGGAAGCTCAGGCGGCTGTTGTTCATGGAGGCGTTCTCGCCAACACCCACGAACTCGTCGTCGATCACCACGAAGATGAAGCAATCCACGTCGAAGGCACCAGCGCCCCAACCAGCGGCGGGGAGGGTGTACCAATCGTCGTCGCTCCACTTTTCCCAAGTGAACTCGCCGAACTGCACTTCACCATCGGTGGTGCTCACCAGTGCGATGGAATCGTTGCTGGCCAAAGTCGAGAAATCGAAACCAGCGGCGAACTCAGTACCAACGAACACCGTGTTCGGGAAGAGGGCGGAGGTGAAGGTCAGGGTGCTGCTGGTGTCCACATCGGCGATGTTCAAAGCCACGCTGGCCAGAACGGTGCCAGGGGCGAAGTTGCTCGTGCCGGAGGTGGTCTCCCCGGGGCCGTTCAGCGCATAGAGGTTGCAGCTGATGGTCGAGGTGGGGCTGCCCGAAGCTGCGCTTTTGGCACCGAACCAGAACAGGATCTCGGTGGCACCAGCTGGGCCATCAAGCAGGAACTGCTGGGCCTTGGCCTTGTCACCGTAGGAGTTAGTACCCATGATGTAACCACCATTGTCGGTCACGCCATAGATGGCGGGGCTGCCGGTGTCCAGGCTGCTCATGTACACCGTGTCAATGGCGCGGCTGCCATCGTTGCGCAGGGGCTCCAGCAAGCGGGCGGTGCCCACGTTTTTCTGGGCCATGCCCATGGTGGCAACTCCTGCAAAAAGTCCGAAGAGTAAGGTCTTCTTCATCAGGTTGGGTTTTGTTGAGGTTTCAGTGTGAGAACACAAATGTAATATTCCCGAAGTGGATGCCCACCTACGTGCCCTCATTCTTCCGGATGATCCCCCCGCCATTGTTGGAAGTCCGAACTCCGATGACGAGCTCCGTCGATCCGGAGCGGTGTTTGGTCGGGGTCAGTGCTTCGGTGCAGCTGGGGACAAGCGCTGGAAGATCAGGGCCAACCCCACCAAGATGCCCGGCGAAAGCAGGTTGTACCACAGGAAGGCCAGCTCAAGGGGGTCTTTGCCAGCAACTGCGAACACGTTGTTCTGGTCCAGGTAGAAGTGGACGAGCACCAGCGCTTGGGTGATCAACGCCGCCACGAACACCGCCGTGCCACCCACCCGCTTCAGGAAGAAGGCCACCAGGAAGATGCCCAGGATGGTACCGTAGAACAATGAGCCCAGGATGTTCACCGCCTGGATCAGGTTCTCGAAGAGCGAGAAGATGGCGGCAAAACCCAGGGCCAACAGCCCGAAGAGCACCGTGGCCCACTTGGTCGCCAGCACCTGCTGTACATCCGTGCGCTCCTTGCGCACCACGTCCACCACGCTCGTGGTCGCCAACGCGCTCAGCTCGGCACTGGTGCTGCTCATGCCCGCGCTGAAGATCATGGCCAGCAGCAGCCCGATCACCCCAATGGGCATGTGGTCCATGATGAAGGTGATGAAGATGTAGTCCTTGTCGTTGGCCTCGGCATCGGGGAGGGCGGCCTTCACTTCGGTGCGGTAGGCCTCCCGGAGCCGGTGGTCCTCGGCCAGTGCGGTGGTCAATGGTTGGTTGTCCGTGGGCTCACCGGCGCGGTGGGCGGTCACCCAGGCTTCAGCCGCGGTGGTGATGGTGGTGGCGTTCGTGGCGTGTTGTGCCTGCAGTTCGGTAGGTCGACCCGGGCCGCCTTCGCCTGGCTTCGGCGCCCGAAGAGGGTCGACGGTACGGGTGCCTTGAAAAAGGTCGCCATTTCCATCATCTGATCGTCTGATCATCTGATCATCTGATCGCATCGTTTGCACATTCCCACTGTTCCAATGCACCGGCGCGCCATTGAACAGATAGAACACGAACACCAACACCCCCGTGAGCAGGATGAAGAACTGCATGGGGATCTTCAGCAGGGCGTTCATCCACAGCCCGCGCTTGGCCTGTTCGGCGTTCTGGCCACTGAGGTAGCGTTGCACCTGGCTCTGGTCGGTGCCGAAGTAGGCCAGCTGCAGGAAGAAGCCGCCGAGCAGTCCGCTCCACAGTGTGTACTTGTTGCCGGGATCGAAGCTGGTGTTGATCACCTCGGTCTTGCCGAGCGCGCTGGCCAGTTGCAGGCTCTCGACGAAGCCGATGTGCTCGCGCAGGTACCACACCACCAGCCCGAAGGCCACGAACAGCCCGCCGAACATTACGGCCATCTGCTGCTTGTGCGTCACGCCCACGGCCTTGGCGCCGCCCGTAGTGGTGTAGATGATCACCAGCGTACCGATGAAGACGCAGGTCCACGAGAGCGGCCAGTGCAGCACCTTGCTGAGGATGATGCTGGGCGCGTAGATGGTGATGCCGGCCGCCAGTCCGCGTTGGATGAGGAAGAGCCCCGCCGTGAGCAACCGGGTGCGCGCATCGAAGCGCTTGCCGATGAATTCGTACGCGGTGTACACGTTCCACTTGTAGTAGAGCGGGATGAACACGCGGTTGATCACCAGGATCGCGAGCGGCAGACCGAAGTAGAACTGCACGAAACCCAGGCCGTCGAGGTAGCCCTGTCCCGGTGTGCTGAGGAAGGTGATCGCGCTCGCCTGTGTGGCCATCACGCTGAGCCCCACCGCCCACCAGCGTTCATCGCCGCCGCCGCGCAGGTAGTCCGCGCTGGTGTTGCCGGCACGCGTTTTCCACACGCCATAGCCCACGATGAAGCCGAGGGTGCCGAGGAGGATGAGCCAGTCGAGCCAGTGCATGGTAGGAATGTTCAATGATCAATATTCAATGGTCAATTCTCAATGTGCGATATCTAAGCAACTTGAACATTGAAAATTGACCATTTATCATTGAACATTCACTTGGATGCTCTCGGCGATATCAAGTTCGCGAACAGCCGATATGCACCCGGCACTCCCGCCGGCAACTGCCGGAAGAAGCTGATGCCCGTGTAGATGAAGCGTCCTTGGCCATGGTCGCAAGTAATGAGGCCGCCGGTAAGCGCTTGTTCGCCGGGGTCGTTCCACGCGATGAGCGGCGTGTACTTGTCGCCGAGGTCGCCAGCGAAGTAGAGGCCGCGTTCCTGCACCCAGCCTTCGAAGTCCTTCGCGGTAATCACGTTCGGCGTGGTGAGCAGCGGGTGCTTCGGGTCCAGGAAGGTGGGTGGCGCCTCTTCCACGGTCACGCGGTCGCGGGTGATCTTGAAGGGGTGGGGGCCGAGCGTGCTGGGGTCGATCTGGAAGTCCTCCACACCGGAGACGGCGAAGCGCGGCGTGGTATTGTACTGCACGATCAGCGTACCGCCTTCGGCCACGTATTGCAGCAGCAACGGGTGCAGCTCCTTCATGCCCTTGGTGGCGTTGTACGCGCGGATGCCGGTGACGATGGCGTCGTACTTCTTCAGCTCTTCAAGCTTCGCGGCGGAGGGCTCGATGAACTCCACGACCACACCAAGCTGCTCCAGGGCCTGCGGCACCTCATCGCCTGCGCCCTTCACGTAGCCCACGCGCTGGGCGCTGGTCTTTACGTCCAGTGGCACCAGCTTCACCTCGGCGGGCGTGTAGTACACCTGCGGCATGATGTGCGGATGGTCGATCTCGTGCAGCGTGCGGTCGGCTTTGCCCTTCGGACCGACGAACTCGAACTTCACGGCACCCGCTTTCGCATTGGTGCCTGGAATGAGTTGATAGGTGAAGGACTGTCGCTCATTGCGTTTGGCGATGTTGACCAGCTTCAGGTCTTTCGTGGTGGCCCAGCCCTCGGGCAGCGTCACGTTCAGTTGACCGGTGAGGCTATCGGTGAGCGCTTCCACCTCCACGGTGATGGTCTGCGGGCCGCCAGTGGCGATGAGCACATCGTTCTTCGGGATCACCGAGGCCACGGGGGTGATGTACACCGGGCGGATGCGCTCGCCGTCGACGCGGTCGACCCATTTGTGCATCACTTGCGTTTCGTTATTCACCGTTGCGCCCTTCTCACCGTTCAGGGCGTAATGGAAGTGTGCCCTGTTGTCCGTGACAGGCTCAACAGTGGCGTATGGAGGACCACTGAGATCATACAAGGTGGTGTGTGGCTTCAGCAGCCAATGGGGTTGATCCAGGACAAGTGATTCGCCCGGGAAATAGGTAAGCCTACGTTCCCATTTTTCGTTCATGGCAAGTATCTCTCCGACCTTTAACCCTGCGACGTCTGGTTCCATGAAGTGCAGCAGTTCAAGATGGGAATGCGTGCGTTGCAAGGCAGTGAACGTGACGGTCATGGAATCCGAGGTTGATTGGTACGGTTGGTCGCTCAAGACTTCGACCACCAAGCCCATCGTGGAAGCGATGATGCGACTCACTTCTCGTGACTTGATCGGTGCCCACCACACATCGAGCTTCTCACGATCCAATCGCTGGAGTTCGCGCTGAAGACTGGAGAGTTGCGGAATGCTTCCATCAGGTAGGATGGCATAGTAGTCCTTCACTATTTTTTCGATCTGCTGTTGAGCGGTTTCACCTTCTTTCACCCTCCCCCAAGTCATATCGATCCCTTCAAAAATGTCCTCCGTCTTCGGCCGGTCACCTTTCACCAGCTTCAGGTACTCCAGCATCTCCCCGCGCGTTTCCGCTGCGCCAAAACCCTGGCTCTTGTGCATGCTGCGGCTGCGCCCGGCGATCTCGGTATAGCTCAGGCCCAGCAGCGGGTCGTAGCCGCCCACGTCCACGGTGAACCAGTCAGGGTCGTTCTTCGCGATCTCGGCCAGGTCCTTCTTCCACCACGTGCTGCCGTTGAAGAAGAGGCGGCGCGGTTGCCACACTTCCAGCCCTTGTTCCAATTGCTCCGGAAAGGCGGTGGGGTCGCCAGCCAGGTCGAAGGCTTCCTCGGCGAGGATGGCGCTGGCCTCGTGGTGGCCGTGCCCCGCGCTGCGGTCGGGCGCGAAGCGGGTGATGATGATGTCCGGCCGGAACATCCGGATCACGCGTACCACATCGCTCAGTACTTCCTGCTTGCCCCACTTCGCGAAGCTCTCTGCCGCGTTCTTGCTATAACCGAAGTCCACCGCGCGGGTGAAGAACTGTTCGCCACCATCGATGCGCCGCGCCTCCAGCAGCTCCTGCGTGCGGATGATGCCCAGCGCATCGCCCAGCTCGGGCCCGATGAGGTTCTGCCCGCCATCGCCGCGGGTGAGGCTGAGGTTGCCGGTGCGCACCTTCTTCCCGTTGGCCAGCCAGGCGATCAGGCGCGTGTTCTCGTCATCGGGATGGGCCACGATGTAGAGCACGCTGCCCAGCACGTTGAGCTTCTGCATGCGGTGCAGGATCTCGGCGGCGTGGGGTTGGGCGGGGGGGCGCTGGGCATTGGAGAAGGGCAGGAGCACTATGCACGAGACCACCACCAAGGATGAACGACGGAGAAATGAAAGCATGGGTGAAAGGTAGAATGCGCTGTTGGCTGTTGGCTACTGGCTTCTGGCCGATCCGTCACGAGCCAGCAGCCAACAGCCAGCAGCGCGTAGGCACGGGATCGAATACCTTGTATAAAAACACACGACCATGAGAGACTTCACCAAACTTGAGATGTGGCATATCGGAATGGAGATAGCCGATGAGGTACTGGACCTGTGGGAGAACATTCCACCCACGCAAGCCGGTTTTAAACTGAGGGATCAGGCCACGGACGCAGCATGTTCCATTCCATCGAACATTGCCGAGGGAAGTTCCCGCCGTAGCGAGAAGGAGAAGTTCCGCTTCTTCGAATTCGCGCTGGGATCAGCGTTCGAGCTTCAAACCCGATTGTTGATCGTAAAGCGTCGCAAATGGGTGGCGGATAGCACGATGGACCCTCTACTGGAGAAGATCGTGCTGGTTCAAAAGAAGATCGGAGCGTTCATGGGCGTACTTGGTGCCTGAAAAAGGCGCCGCCCCCCAAGCCAGCAGCCAGCAGCCAGTAGCCAACAGCCAACAGCCAGCAGCGAGAAGCCAGCAGCCAGCATTCACACCACCTGCTCCGTCAGCATCTTGGCGATCTGTTCCTTGTAGCTGCGGCCGCTCACGATACGCTCGTTGTTCGCCATGCTGAAGATGAACTCATTGTTGCCGCTGTAGCGCGAGCTGCGCACGTGGGCACGGTTCACGATGTAGCTGCGGTGGATGCGCATGAACCTCGCCGGATCGAGCTCGCTCTCCACGGCGTTCATCGTCATGCGGTAGAGGAAACTGCGTTCCTTCAACTGTAAACAGAGGTAGTTGCCTTCGGCGCGCAGGTAAAGGATGTCCTCGGCCTTCACCTTGTGCTCGCGTCCCTTGTCCTTGATGGTGAAATGCTCGGTATAGGTGCCGTTGGCCTGCATGTGCTCGCGCACCAGGTCCATCAGCTTGCCGGTAAGGCGGTCGCTCACCCGCATCTCGATGAAGCGCTTGGCCTTTTCCAGGGAGGCCATGAAGCGGTCGTCATCAAAGGGCTTCAGCAGGTAATCCACGGCGTTCACATCGAAGGCCTTCAGCGCATACTGGTCGTGCGCGGTAACGAACACCACGAAGGGCACGGGCACATGGCCGTTGTGGGTATGTACATGCTCCATCACCTCGAACCCGCTCATGCCGGGCATCTGCACATCAAGGAACAGCAGGTCGGGGCGGCACTTGGCAATGCAGTTGAGGGCTTCTTGTCCATTGCGGCATTCGCTCACCACTTCAATGGTGGGGTCCTGGGCCAACAGGCGGGCAACGCGTGCGCGTGCGGCAGGTTCATCGTCAACGATGATGGTGCGGATCTGTTTCATCCTGTCAATGGCGTTCAATGGGCATCGAGAGTTCGACGGTGAACCCTGTGCCGGGGTCGGAGCTTGGTTGAAAGGTGGCCGCACCACCGTAGAGAAGGCGTAGTCGTTCGCGCACATTGCGCAGTCCGATGCCGCCGTGCTCCATGGCATGCAAGACATCGGAAGTTCCTTTTCCGTTATCTGATACCCGAACAAAAAGGCGATTCTCCGTTTCGTGTGCGCTCACGGTGATCGTCACGCTTCCGGTGGTGTTGTCGAGGCCGTGCTTGATGGCGTTCTCCACCAAGGGTTGAAGCAGCATGCTGGGCACCAGGTGGTGATCCAGTTCGGGGGGCATCTGATAGATCACTTTCAGCCGGTCGCGGAAGCGCATGGCCTCGATCCCCAAGTAATGTGCCACATGGTCCAGCTCGCGTTCCAAAGGCACCTTGTCGCGTTGTGTTTTTTCCAACGTGATGCGCAACAACTGGCCCAGGCGGCTCAGCACCTTGCGGGCATCGTTGATGTTCTCGTCCATCAGCGCGCTCACGGTGTTCAATGTGTTGAACAGGAAGTGCGGCTGCAATTGTTTCTTGAGCGCGTTCAGCTGGGTGGTCTGCAGTTCGTTGCGCAGGTCGAGCAGTTGCTCGTGCTCCTCGCGGCGAAGGCGCGCGTTCTCCAAGGCCACGAGCACGCCCATGAGCACGCCGTATTCCATGGCCCGCGTGAAGATGGCCGGCACCAATGCGTGGTAGGCCCAGCTGCGGTACTGCGGATCGCCGAAGTCGAAATCGCCGGTCACTTGCAGGATGGCATAGTAGAGCGTGGAGGTCACCACTTCGTGAACGGTGGCGATGAGCAGGCCCAGCCCAAGGTGGATGGCGATGGTCCGGAGCAATGGCCGCTTCTCCAATGGCCAGCGCTGCAATATGCTGTACACCAGCGGCGAAAGCAATGCCCAGAACAGGAAGTTGAGGTAGGGCACGGGAACTTCGCGCCACCAGTTGAACGCCCCGGTGTCCTCCATGTCCCGGTACACCACGTGCCGGGTGTAGGCCTGGAACAGGAACAGCGTGGCCAACACCCCGGCCGTGATCAGGATGGTGCGGAACCGGATGGGGGTGCGCTGGAAGTAGGTCATCGGCGATCACGTGCGACCGCGAGGCCGAGCCGTGATGCGACGAAACTAGACCCTTGCCCGACGGGGGCTTCCGTGAACGTGATGAACGGTAATGCGCGGGATGAACGGTTCGTCACAGGACGAGCGGGCCGCGCCACGCAACGGAAAGGCCCCACCGTGGGGTGAGGCCTTTGTGCGTTCGTTGGTGATGGACGGGGTCAGCCGCCGAACGTGTAGGTGGTACCGTTCACCGTTACGTTCACTTGGTTGTCGCAGGCGCCACTTCCATAGTCCACCGTACGCACGGCCAGGTTGCTGGGCACGATCTGCAGCACACCGCTCACGATCCAGGGGCAGTCGAGCTCAACACGCAGTGGACTCGTAATGGCCACCGTGAAAGGCACGCCGTTGCGGTTCACCCCGCTGCCACCGCCGGAGATCAGGTATACATCGTCCAACCAGTTCAACGTAGCGGCCCCTTCGGTCCAGGTGCGGGTGCGCTGGTAGTTGTGGGTGCTCGTCCAACTGCCGTCGGGCGCGGTCACCGTGCCGTTCACCGTTACACTGAAGAAGGGCTGCCCTTGTTCGTTCAGTCCGGCATTGGTCACGGTCTTCACGCCCTGCAAGCGGTGGTCGTTCACGTAGTAGTCCTGTGGGGTGATGGTGATCACGGTGCCGGGGTCGCGGTAGCGGCCGGTGAAGGTCACATTGAGGCGACCACGGCGGGTACGGCCATCGGCGGAGGTGCAATTGGTGGTGCCGAAGTCGATGAGCATGGTGTGCGGCACGGCCACCGTATCGATGTTCACGGCCACGGCGCACGGTAGGTCGCCATCCTTGTAGGCGGCGTCGCTCATCTTCAGGGCATCGGTGAAATACACCTCGGCGCGGTCGTTGTCCACGGCGGCGGTGTAGTCCCGATCAATGGGCGTATCCGATTCCTTGCGGCAGGCCACCACCGTAAGCGCGAGAAGCGAGAGGAGCAGGGACTGTTTCATGGTTCTGGGGATGTGATGCCCCTTTGACGCAACAACCTTGCCGTTGGTTTAACTCCGGCGTTCCAGCACCACGAAGCTGAAGGCGTGGGCGTGGCGTTCATCGGCAGGGTGGTGCTCGCGGCTCTGCTCGGTCCAGTCCGCGGGGTCCAGCAGGGGGAAGTGGGTGTCACCTTCCACATCGGCGTGCACCAAGGTCAGGTAAAGGCGGTCCACCAGTCCTTTTTGCAAGGCTTCGCGGTAGATCTGGCCCCCGCCGATCACAAAGGCCTCGGTCTCGCCACTGGCCTTGGCCTGTTCCAGCGCCTCCTCCAGCGAACCCAGCACCACGGCGCCCGGTGCCTCATAGGCGGCGTTGCGGGTCACCACCATGTTCACGCGGTCCTTCAGCGGACGGTACTTGGCCGGAATGGTCTCGTAGTTCTTCCGTCCGGTGATCACGTGGTGGCCACGCGTCACGCGCTGGAAATATTTCAGGTCGTCGGGCAGGTGCCAGGGCAGGTCGCTGTCTCTCCCAATGGTGCCGTTGTCCGCCACGGCTGCGATGGCGCTGATGATCATCGGGGAATATTCAACGTAAGGCGACCGGTCGCGAGCAGGGGCAAGTGATCCATTGACCGGGAATGAACGGGATTGGACGCCAATGCCTCTTCTTGGAGCAACGACAGGCGTTCATTCACGTTCATACACGTCCATTCACGGTTGTATTTGACGCCGCCGATCATACCGCTACATCGGCCTTGATGTGCGGATGCGGATCGTAGTCCTTCAGCGTAAAGTGCTCGTAGCGGAAGGCGAAGAGGTCCGTTACCGTGGGGTCGATCTCCATTATGGGCAATGGGCGAGGCTCGCGGGAAAGCTGCAGACGGGCTTGCTCCAGGTGGTTGTTGTACAGGTGCACATCGCCGAAGGTGTGCACGAACTCACCGGGCTTCAATCCACAGACCTGCGCCATCATCAGGGTCAGCAGGGCATAGCTCGCAATGTTGAAGGGCACGCCCAGGAAAGTGTCGGCACTGCGCTGGTAGAGCTGGCAGCTGAGCTTGCCCTCCGCGACGTAGAACTGGAACATCGTGTGGCAGGGCGGCAGGGCCATGCGGTCCACATCGGCGGGGTTCCACGCGGTCACGATCAAACGACGGCTGTCCGGGTTCTTCTTGATCATCTGCACCACGTTGGCGATCTGGTCGATCACGCGACCATCCGGCGTGTGCCAGCTGCGCCACTGGTAGCCGTACACCGGGCCGAGGTCGCCGTTGGCATCGGCCCATTCGTCCCAGATGCGCACGCCATTTTCCTGGAGGTACTTGATGTTGGTGTCGCCGGCAAGGAACCAGAGCAGCTCGTGGATGATGCTCTTCACGTGCAGCTTCTTGGTGGTCACCAAGGGGAAGCCTTCGCTGAGGTCGAAGCGCATCTGGTGGCCGAAGCAACTGATGGTGCCCGTGCCGGTGCGGTCGTGCTTCTGTACGCCTTCGTCCAGGATGCGGCGGAGGAGATCGTGGTACTGCTTCATTGCGGTGCGAAGGTATCGCGGCCCATTGGCGCCTGTGGGGTGGACTTGCTAACGGGTGTGAATAGCAGAGCGATATGCAGGTCCTTTTCCGGCACTACGCCTTCGCCCTCCCTGCACGACCCATTGTATGTGGGCTTCTCCAGCTTGGGCGCGAGGGATGCGTATCTTCCCCTTATGAAAGGCTTGTTCCTGCTGACCGTATCGGCCCTACTGCCGGCTGCGCTTCATGCACAAGGTAACTACACCATCTGCGACACCACCGAGTTCTGCATTTGCCACGATGGGTCGGTTGCAACGCATACATACGTATTCAATCCATGTGCGCCGGGTCTGAGCCTGGGCATGTTCTTCTGTGGTGGAGATGTTCCGGAGGGCTTGTTCGCCACCGTTTTTAATGGCCCTTCCTCGGCGGACCCAGTATATGGCACTTTGGGAGCACCGGGTCCGTGGGACGGTGAGTACTACCTCTCGACACATCCCTCCGGGGCGTTGACGCTCTGGCTGAATTATACCACGCCAAGTGAACTGAGTTGCCAGACCGGCGACTACACACCGCTGGTTTTCTGGGTGGCCCCTTTCCAATGGACGCCATTCCCCCCGCAGTTCGATTGTTCGGGTGCCGGTTCAAGCTGCTTTCCCACCGTTCTTGGCGATCGAGCAGGGGTTGCTATCCCAAATGTGAGTTACTTCGAAGGTTGTCTGCAGATATCCGGCGGCGGGTTCATAGGCGTGATCGAACTGTTCGACCTAGGTGGCCGGATCATCGAGCGCAAGCGCGTGCAGGGAGCGGAGCGGGTGCCGGTCCGCGCATCGTTGGCCCCGGGGCTTTACGTTGCCGTGTTGCGGAATGGCGCAACGGCCTCCTCGCATCGCATTGCCATACCGTAGCAGGTGGTGCGCCCGGCATGGGGACCTGCAAACAACCGTGAAAAGCGGTGCATCGTTCCGAGCAGGACACACCGCCTCGAGTGCGTGATCATTGCACCTCTGTAGTAAGGCAAGTCCATCCTTGGTGCATGGGCGTCGATCAGCCCGCTTCTGACACCCCTTCGCCACCGTTGCGCATCCCATTGCGAACGGGCTTTTCCGGCTTGGGCGGCCAGTCCGGCAATGCCTTCAGCAGGCGCTCCTTCATGCGCTCGTAATAGCTCTTGCGGTCGATGGTGAAGGAGATGAGGTAGCCCACCATGGCGGCGTACATCAGCTGGAAGATGGCGCTGTGGCGATCGGTCATTTCCAGCACGATGATGGCGCTGGTAAAGGGCGAACGCGTGACGCCGGTGAGGAAGGCCGTCATGCCCGCCAGCACCAGCATGTTGAACTGCCCACGCGTGGGGTTGAACCACTCGGCGATCCAACCGCCAACGGCCGCACCGCTCGCCAGCGATGGGGCGAAGATGCCACCCGCGCCACCCGCCGAGAAGGAGAACATGGACCCGAAGAAGCGGGCGCCCACGTTGCTTGCCGTGGCATCCACCTGCGGGGCGAAGAGGTACTCTTCCAACAGGAGGTGACCCGAGCCCAAGGTATGCGGCCCGAACACGTACACGGCACTGGCAAAGAGCAGGGAGCAGCCCAACGCAAAGCCTGCCGCCGACCACGCCGTGCGCATGGACCGCCTCAACTTGTCGAAGGCGATGAGTCCCTTGCAGAAGAGCGCGCCCAGTGAACCCGCCACCACGGAGAGCGCCAGGATCTTGTACATGAACGAGACCGTGGCGGGATCCAGTTTGGGGTAGCCCAGCATCAGGTAGGGGCCCAGCAACCATTGGGCGGTCATGCCGCTGAGGATAACGGCGGTGAGCACGGCGGTGCGGAACTGCGCGATGTGCGTTTTGGTGAGCTCTTCCACCGCGAACACGATACCGCCCAACGGTGTATTGAAGGCAGCACTGAGACCGGCCGCACCCCCGGTGATCATCATGATCTGGCGGCTCACCTTGGGCCAGAAGGGGGGCAGCAGTTTGTGTACGGTGCGGTAGATGCTGCCCGCGATCTGCAGTGTGGGCCCTTCGCGCCCCACCGCCCCGCCGCCCAGCACCAATGACAGGCTGCTGAGCACCTTGATCACGATGATGCGCACGTTGAGGAAACGCCACGAGCGGTCCGTCTTTTTTTCGGTGGCCACTTCAACAGCGGCCATCAATTGCGGTATGCCGCTACCACCGGCCAGTGGCGCAAAGCGGAACACCAGCCACCAGGAGAGCAGGAAGCTGATGGGCGCCGAGAGGAAGATGAGGCGCGGGTCGATGGAGAGCAGCCGTCCGTTCCATTGCTCCATGTAGTGGAAGAGCTTGGCGTAACCCACGGCCACGAGCGCGGTGAGCACGGCACTTACCTGGTAGGGCAGGGCCAACAGGATGAAGTCCTTGATGCTGCTGTTCAGGGCGAACTGCCGGATGCGCTCCAGCGTACTGGAGAGCAGGCGTTGCGCCTTGTCGGCAAAGGGGAGTCGCCACTTGTCTGACATCTGCGCGGGCGAAAATAGCCCCCGGCCCACGCGGCTTCGGGCCTATGTCGGCAAAGTGATCAACAACCGTGATCAGCGTTTCCCCAGCCAGCCCAGTATGCGGCGCTCATCCACACGCCAGCGGCCGTCCACCAGGTCCAGGTCGAAGGTGGCCCGGGTACTGCCCGTGTTCTGTTGCACCACTTCCACCTCGCCATGCTCCACGGCGCTCACAATGGCCACGTGGCCGTAGGGGTTTCCGCGCCAGCCATCGAACACCACCAGGTCGCCCACCTGCGGAGGGTTGGCGCTGGGGTTGTTGTATTGCCGCAGCCCGCGGTCGGTGTTCAGTTCACCGTCCTTCACCGCGCTGTTGAACAGGTCCTTGGCGTGGCCGTAGCTGTTGGGCATGCGGTGGCCGTAGTGCTCCAGGTAGTAGCGCTTCACGAATTCCACGCACTGGTAGCGCAGCCCGACGTTGTAGCCGTCCACCACGTTGCGACCGCTCACGTTGCCCATGCTGCCATTGTGGTATACGATCACGCCGTGCAGGCTGTCGAGCGGTGATCCAGGTTCAAGCGCCGCCCGCGTGGCCAACGGAAGCTCCCCTTTGAAATACCATGCGGTTCCGCCAAGCAGGGCAAGTAGTAACACGATGATGAGGATCCGTCGCATGGGATTCAGCAGTTCAACGCCCTGGTCGGCACCTGCTTATGCTTCCTGATCACTGCCGGTGCTCAACCATCCACCGGACCGACCGCCGTTCGTTCTTCAGCAACGCGCGGGTCCGCTTCACACCAACATGCCCACGATGGTGGCGCTGAGCAGGCTGGCGAGCGTGCCGCCGAGCAGGGCGCGGAAGCCGAACTCGCTGAGCCATTGCCGCTTGCTGGGCGCGAGCGACCCGATGCCACCGATCTGGATGCCGATGCTGGCGAAGTTGGCGAAGCCGCACAGCATGTAGGTGGCCATCACGATGCTGCGCTGGTAGGCGAACACCCCTTCGTTCTTCATGCGCGAAAGGCTTTCGTAGCCCACGAACTCACTGGCGATGATCTTCTGCCCGACCAGTTGCCCGGTGAGGGTGATGTCCTGGCTGGCCACGCCGATCAACCACATGATGGGGGCGAAGAGGTAGCCGAGGATGAACTCCAGTGAAAGTCCCGCGAAGCGGCCGTGCGAGACGGTGGCCACCCAGGCATTGATCCCGATGGCATCACCGAGCTTGAGGAAGGCATAGTTGAACATGGCGATGAAGGCGAAGAACACCAGCAGCATGGCACCGACGTTCGCGGCGAGCTTCAGGCCTTCGGTGGTGCCATTGCTCATGGCATCGAGGAAGTTGCTGCCCACCTGTTCCATGCTCACTTCAAGCTTTTGCTCGATGGGTTCGGTCTGGGGGAAAAGGATCTTGGCCACCACCACGGCACCGGGTGCCGCCATCACGCTCGCGGTGAGCAGGTGCTTGGCGAAAAAGAGGCGCATGGCGGGGTCGTCGCCACCCAGGAAGCCCACATAGGCTGCGAGCACGCCGCCCGCTACGGTGGCCATGCCGGCGGTCATCACCAGGAAGATCTCCGAGCGGTTCATCTTGTCCAGGTAGGCCTTCACCATGAGCGGTGCCTCGGTCTGCCCCAGGAAGATGTTGCCTGCGGTGCTGAGGCTCTCGGCACCGCTCAGCTTCATGGTCTTGTTGAGGGCCCAGGCCAGGGCATACACCACTTTCTGAATGATGCCGAGGTAGAAGAGCACACTGGTGAGCGCACTGAAGAAGATGATGGTGGGGAGGATCTGCAGGGCGAAGATGAAGCCCATGCTTTGCACGTTCATCAGGTCGCGGAACAGGAACTCGCTGCCGATGCGGGTGAAGTCAAGGACTTTCACGAACAGCTGGCCCACCACCTCAAAGGCGACCTGTACGGGCGGAACATAAAGGATCAGCAGGGCCAGCACCAGTTGGAACGCGAGGCCGATGCCCACCACTTTCCAGTCCACGTTCTTGCGCTTCGCACTGAACACCCAGGCGATGGCGATAATGACCAGCATGCCAACGACGCCCCGAATGACGCTTTCGAAGGAAGCTCCGCTGAGCGGGGCCGGTCCTCCTTGCGCGAACGCGGAAATGGGCAGGAAGGAGGACAGCAACAAGGCTGCACGATACAATGCTCGCATCAGGTTCGGGGATGTAATGGGCGAAGTTGCTGTTTGCCAGCGATCCGCACAACTGCCGGGAACGCTTAGTTGGTGCCTTCGCGCCGCTTGATCTCGTCGCGCAGCTTCGAGGCCCGCTCGTAGTCCTCGTTGTCCAAGGCCTCTTCGAGCATGTTACGCAGCTCTTCCATCGAGGCCGCGCCGGACTTCTTTTCAAGCTTGCCTTTGGGTTCACCCTCGGCTTGTTCCTCTTCGCCCTCTTCCACCTTCAGCCCTGCGGCACCCAGGATGAACTCGTAGGTGTAGATGGGGCATTCGAAGCGCAGGGCCAGGGCTATGGCATCGCTGCTGCGGGCATCGATCTCCACTTCAAGGCCTTTCTGTTCCACCACCAGCTTGGCGTGGAAGATGCCTTCCACCAGGTCGTTGATGATGACCTCCTTGAGGGTGAACCCCAGCGTGTCGCTCACGTGTTTGAACAGGTCGTGCGTGAGCGGCCGGGCGGGTTTGATGTTCTCCACCTGGATGGCGATGGCCTGTGCCTCAACGCCGCCGATAATGATGGGAAGCCGGCGATCGCCATGCACTTCGGAGAGAATGAGGGCATAGGCCCCGGCATGGGTATGGCTGTACGTGATCCTCAGAAAGCGCAGCTCGACCTTCTCCATGCAGTTCGCGAACGGGCCGTGAAGATACGCGAACGCCCCGATCCGGAAGGATGCGGGGCGTTCCCAGTGCGCAGCTTGCCGTGGTCAGCGCTCGGCGTTCAGTTTTTTCGCGGCATCGATCAGCTTCGGCAGCACCTCGAAGGCATCGCCTACGATCCCGTAGTCCGCGGCCTTGAAGAAGGGCGCTTCGGGGTCCTTGTTGATCACGCAGATCACCTTGCTCTGGTTCACGCCGGCCAGGTGCTGGATGGCGCCGCTGATGCCGATGGCGATGTAGAGGTTGGGTCGGATGGCCACGCCGGTCTGTCCCACGTGCTCGTGGTGCGGACGCCAGTGCATATCGGCCACGGGTCGGCTGCAGGCGGTGGCGGCTCCCAGCAAGTTGGCGAGTTCCTCCACGGGTGCCCAGTGCTCGGGGCCCTTCATGCCGCGACCAGCGCTCACCACCAGTTCGGCCTCGGGCAGGGGGATGCCGGAGCCGGCCTTGCGTACCTCCTTCACGGCGATGCGTGCCGGGCCGAGGTCACCGGTGTATTCCTCCACGGTCGCGGTGCCTTCGCCCTTGGCAATGGCCACCGAGTTCGGCATCAGGCTGATCACTTTCACGGGGCTGGTCACTTCCACCCAGGCCTGTGCCTTGCCGCTGAACACGTTGCGCTTGAAACGGCCGTCCACGGGCAGGCCGAGCGCGGCGGCCACGTGGCCGGCCTTGAGGCGGGCTGCCAGACGGGGGGCCACGGCCTTGCCAGTGCCATCATGCACGCACACGATCGTGGTGGCGTTCAGTTGGGCGGCCACATCGGCCACCAACCGGGTCAATTGCTGGCCGTCCACGGTGTTCACGCCGCGCGCCACGATCACTTTCGACGCACCTTGCGCGCCTAGGCTCTCGAGGTTGCCGGCAGGGCCGAAGGTCACGGCAGTGACGGGGCTTCCGGCCAGTTGGCTGGCATAGGTCACGGCCTCTTGCGCGGCCTTGGAGATCTTCTCGCCGCGGGTGTCGATGAATACGATGGTGCTCATGTTCTTGCTTATTGTCTGTCGACCCGGAGGGTCGACGCTACATGGACGTTTCTTGATCGGATGCTATTTGCGCCGTTGCGGCCTGCTTGATCAGATCACCTTGGCTTCGGTGTGCAGCAGTTCGATGAGCTGTCCGGCATCTTCCGCGGAGATCATCTTCACGGCACCCTTGGCGGGTGGAAGGTCGAACTGTACGGTGCGGGCCACTTCGGTTACCGCTGCGGCAGGCACCACGGAGAGCGGCTTGGTGCGTGCGGCCATGATGCCGCGCATGTTGGGGATGCGCTGTTCGGCCATTCCCTTGCTCGCACCGATCACCAGGGGCAGTGCCACCTCCAGTACTTCCACGCCACCGGGCACATCCCGTTCCACGGTGGCGGTCGTGCCAGCGATGTCCAGTTTGCTGGCCATGGGCACGTAGGGCAGGTCGAGCAGTTCGGCCACCATGGCCCCCACTTGCCCACCGTTGTGGTCAATGGTCTCTTTGCCGGCCATCACCAGGTCGAAACCTTTGTCCTTGGCATAGGCAGCGATCTGTTCGGCCACCTGCATGGCGTCGGAGGGCTGTGCATCCACGCGCACGGCCTCGTCGGCACCAATGGCCAGGCCCTTGCGGATGGTGGCCTCGGTATCGGCACCGCCCACGGTGATGGTGGTAACGGTACCCGTTCCTGCGGCCTCCTTCAATTCCAGGGCACGGACCAAGGCGTACCATTCATCGTAGGGGTTCACGATGAACGTGATGCCTGACGCATCGTATTGCGTGTTGTTGTTCGTGAATGCGATGCGCGAGGTGGTGTCGGGCACCTGGCTCAAAAGGACGAGGATCTTCATTTCGGAAGGAACGTTGAACGCTGTAGCGTTGTTCTTGGGGGCGCAAACTTACGGACGCCATGCCAACGGGCACTGGCCTTGGCAGGGTGCCGTTGGACCGCGGCAGTGCTTAGCTTCACCTCCACTTAACCCTTTACCATGATCCGGAAGGTTACCCTGCTCTGCCTATCTCCGTTGTGCCTCACGGCTGCTGCCCAGGTCCAGAATGCCCTGGACTTCGATGGTGTTAACGACGAGGTGACCGTGGCCAACGGATCGGCACAGATCGCCAATGCTGCGGGTTTCAGTATGACCTGTTGGGTCTACCCCACCCAGAACGCCAACTGGCCGAACATGGAGGCCTTTGCCGGGTTCCGCGACAATACGTTCTGCGATTTCTACCTGCTTCAGACCTATGGAACCACCCTGGAAGGCCGGTTGCGGAACAGCGCCAATACGGTGTTCACTGTGGATTCGACGGGCCTGTTGACATTGAATACCTGGCAGCACCTGGCGTTGACGTACGATGGGAGCCAGCTTGCCCTGTACCACAACGGCGTATCCGTAGGCTCCGTGCCGGCCAACGGGCTGATCACCACCACCGCCGGTGTCTTCCGCATCGGTAACATGCCTATCCCAGGTTCCACGGAGATCTTCCTCGATGGCATGGTGGATGAGGTGACCCTGTGGTCGCGCGGACTGACGGCCGCCGAAGTGGCGTGCATCATGAACTACAATGCCGACCCCACGGATACCGACCTGAAACTATACTACCGCATGGACCAAGGCATCACCGGGGGCACCAACACCGGCCTCACGAACGTGATCGATGCCACGGGGCACCAGAACGGTGTGGCCTCGGGCCTGACGCTGACCGGTGCGTCCAGCAATTGGGTGGCCGGCAGCCCTGTGTTGGGCACCAATTCGGTCACCATCTGCTCGGGCGAGACCTATACCCTTGGCGGCCAACAGCTCACTACGGCCGGCACCTATTCGGAGTCCTTCCCCACGGCTGGTGGCTGCGACTCCGTTGTGGTGCTCAACCTCGCGGTGACCCCGGTGAACGTCGGCGTGGTGCAGAACAACTTCACGCTCATTGCCCAGGCCAGTCCGGCCAGCTGGCAGTGGGTGAACTGCGACAACGGCTTTGCTCCCGTTCAAGGTGCCACGCAACAGTTCTATACCGCCACGGCGAACGGCAATTATGCGGTGATCGTACAGCAGTCGGGTTGCGCCGATACCTCGATCTGCCTGGCCGTGACCACCGTAGGGATCGAAGAGGCCGCACGGGCCAGCGTTCAGACCTGGTACGATGAGCAGGCCGACGCGCTCATTCTGGACCTGGCGAATGCCACCGGCAAGGTGGATGCCGTGGTGCTCGATGCACTCGGGCGCAAGGTCATGGAGACCCGGTTCCAGGCCGGAAGCCGAGTCGCCTGGCCGATGGCATCCCTGTCTTCCGGTGCACACCTTGTCGTGCTTTCAGGCCGTGATGTGCAGCATACGGTCCGCTTCCTAAGGCCGTGATGCGTTGGGTCAAGTGCCCGTCCGAACGGGAGAGGTCGCTCGTGATGCATAGGCCTCCGGATAAGTGATGTTGCAGCGACCGCTAACATTCGTTCGGGACCTGGCGCTCACTACCTGGCGCTATGTGCGTTTGGTGTTCCGTGCCTACAGCGAGGATGAAACGCTGGACCTGGGAGCGGCGCTGGCCTTCTATACCATCTTCTCCATCCTGCCCATGTTGGTGGTGGTCCTCGCCGTGGCGGGGCTTTTGGCGGGACCTGATGCGGCAGAAGGGCAGCTGTTCGTGCGGCTCAGTGGGTTCGTGGGGGAGGATACGGCCAAGGCTTTGCAGGGTCTGTTGGGCAATGCCTACCAGAGCGGCCAGGGTATTGTGGCCACGGTTGTCGGCCTGGCCACGCTGGTGGTCGGTGCCACCGGGGTGTTCAATGCGTTGAAGAACTCGATCAACCGCATTTGGGAGATCAAGCCGAAGCCGCGCAACAGCATCCTGGGACTGATCATCGCTCGGCTGCTTTCCTTCTCCTTTGTGCTGGGCATGGGCTTCCTCATGGTCGTGAGCTTCCTGCTCAGTGCCTTGGTCACCGCATTCTCCGATCAGATCGTCTCATGGTTGCCCGGCATGGCCGGCATTCTGGTGGTGGCGATCTCCAACGGGGTTTCCTTCGCCATGACCGTGGGCGTGTTCGCTGCCCTGTTCAAATACCTGCCCGACGCGCGGGTGACCTGGCGCGACGTGCTGCCCGGGGCGGTGCTCACCACCTTGCTGTTCGCCGTGGGCGAATACGCCCTCGCGTACTACTTCCAATTGTCCAACCCTGCTTCGGCCTTTGGCGCGGCGGCCAGCTTGATCTCGCTGCTGCTCTGGGTCTATTACAGCTCGCAGATCTTTTTCCTTGGCGCCGAGTTCATCGATGTCTGGGCGAAGGAACACGGTCGTCCCATTCAGCCTACCACGAATGCGGTGCAAGTGGTGAAACAGGAGTTGGTGCTGGAGGGCGGGCGTGATGGCCACCCCTAGCAAGCGTGATCCCTTTCATTGATCGAGGGCCTTTTGGGGTGCGACCGCATCGGCTCTTGGCAGCTACCTTTGGCCCCCATTCCGAAACGACCGAACATGCGTACCGTGCAGTTCCGTGAGGCCCTTTGTGAGGCCATGAGCGAAGAGATGCGCCGCGATCCCACCGTGTTCCTCATGGGCGAGGAGGTGGCCGAGTACGACGGCGCCTACAAGGTGAGCAAGGGCATGCTGGCCGAGTTCGGTGCCAAGCGCGTCATCGATACGCCCATCGCCGAGCTGGGCTTCAGCGCCATCGGTGTGGGCGCCGCCATGAACGGTCTGCGCCCCATCGTGGAGTACATGACCTGGAACTTCGCCATCCTGGCGGCCGACCAGATCATCAACCACGCGGCCAAGATGCTACAGATGAGCGGTGGCCAGTTCCACGTGCCCATCGTGTTCCGCGGTGGCAACGGTAGCGCAGGCCAGCTGGCCGCCACGCACAGCCAGAGCTTCGAGGCAATGTACGCCAACATCCCCGGCCTCAAGGTCATCAGCCCCAGCAATCCATACGATGCCAAGGGCCTGCTGAAGGCCGCCATCCGCGACAACGACCCCGTGCTCTTCATGGAGAGCGAGCGCATGTACGGCGACAAGGGCGAGATCCCGGACGGCGAGTACCTGCTGCCCATCGGTGTGGCCGATGTGAAGCGCGAAGGCACCGATGTCACCATCGTTTCCTTCAACAAAATGATGAAGGTGGCCTTGGGCGCTGCAGAGGAGCTGGCCAAGGAAGGGGTCAACGCCGAGGTGATCGACCTGCGCACCATCCGTCCGCTGGACCATACGACCATCCTGAAAAGCGTGCGAAAGACCAACCGCCTGGTGGTGGTGGACGAGAACTGGCCCTTTGGTAGTGTGGCCAGCGAGATCGCCTACCGCGTGCAGAAGGATGCCTTTGATCACTTGGACGCCCCTGTGCTGCGCGTGTGCCAGGCCGATACGCCGTTGCCCTTCACGCCATCGCTCATTGACGCCAGCCTGCCCAGTGTGGAGCGCGTGGTGCGAGCGGTGAAAGAGGCGTTGTACCTGGTGAAGTAGGGGGACTGAATTGGCCTTTTGCAAACAGCGGCTCAATCCGAAGCAGTGCTGCGTTGCCGCAACAACTGGCTAGCCAGCCTATTGTGATAAAGCGCCGCTCGGAAACCGAACAGGTATTGGCTGTTCCAGATCGGCGGCCCATCCTGGTCGAATAGGCCAAACGAAGCGAAGCCGCCCAATGCCAGCCCCATGGTGGGCGATAAGGGTACTTCATAGGCCAATGCCAACTGCGGGCTGATATTGAAGCCTCCGAAGTAGCTACGCTCGTTATTAAGTGAGTAGCTCGTATCCACCGGGTAGTAGGACCAAGTGGTACCGGTGGCGCGGGCGGAGGTTCGGAAGCTGAGAAATACCGGTGCCGAGAGCACCATCCTCCGCGCTGACCGTATGGGTCTCCACGCGGGCTCCCAGCCCATTTGCAAATACAACACCCGAAGCTCCACGTCAGACCTGTTCAGCCAGGCCACACTTGATTCGTGCAAGCGCCATTGCTCCACCCCCAGCATGAAACGCATGCTGAAGGCCGCAGACATGGAATCGGCGTACCGCAAGCCGGCATGGTTGACATCGATTGAAGAGAGCGTCCTTCTCGCTGACTGACGGCCATAGGTGCCCTTTCCGCTCAGGAACTCCCCATGCCCGTAACCGGCATAGGCATCGATGGTCTGGGCAGCGGCGAAGGCGCAACTGGATAATGCTAGGACCCCGACAAGCAGTCCACGAAGCAAGTCCGTCTCAAAACGGCAAGTAGCCATCGTGCGTCAGAGCTTGAACTGCAGCTTGGTTCGCGCTGCGTCATTCGACATCGTGATTAGCACGTAGTAGATTCCAGATTCCCAGTTGAGTGTGGGGATCGAAATGAGCCGCTCGTTCACCTTGCTTAGCTTCCACCGTGATGAAGCATCAGCCGCCCTAAGGACCTCGATTTCTTTGATGATCGAGAGGTCGATGCGTTCATCGATACTGATGAGTGTGAAGTCGGTCGATGGATTGGGATAGTTCGTTATCAATGCCACGAGTTCATCAACATCTACGGGATCGATCACGTTACAAGGCCCGTACACGCAATTATCCGCAATGATGCCCTGTCTTGAATCCGAACCGCAAGCATTGCTCACACGCATTTCCCACGGCATGCAGAAGTCGCCAGGATTCTCCCCAGTGCAGTACCAAGCTTGATGGTGCCAAGGCAGTATGGGGTAATAGTTGCCTAACGTGATGCAGCTTTCACTGAGCTGCTGGTTGTTGATGTAGTATTCATGGTTAACGTTCATGTCATTCGGCCCGGTGTAGCAAGTCATTTCGATGATATTGCCGCAAGGGGCGACAGTCACTGAGGAAAAGGACGCGACTGGGGCGCCAACTTGTATCGTGATGGACCTGGTGCCGTTACCAGAAGAAAGCGGAGCGCCAGTTGAAGACGCCGTCACCCATGAGCCGGATGAAGCACCAGCGGTAGCTCTGATCGTAATGGAATTCCCCGTGGCACTGACTCTCTCCAGATGTGGTCCTAATGTCCATTGAATATTGCCTGCTGGGCCACTCAGGGTAACGGTGGCTTCTTGGTTCTGACAAAGGGTCTGGTGAGTTGTGTGAATGTTAAGTTGATCAGACGAGGTATAAAGGGCAGGGTGATGCGCTTGGCCTTCGCGTTGGTAAACCCTGATCCAGTCTATCTCGAAGTCAACTGGGAATGCGAACGATGACTGATTCTGTGAACCACAGAACTCATTTTGTCCGGATCGTGCAACCGCGCAATTCGCAAAGACATTCAATTGGGCACCAGCACGAGGGAATTTCGGATTCCTTCCGTATGTCCCTTGCGCCACATTGCAACCGGATACTGACTGGCCGCCCAGCGTTATCAACGAGCAATCGGACCTGATCAGCTGACCATCAACGTACCACCTGAGGTAGTAGTGGTCCCACTCCACCGCGAAGACATGGAATGAAGAATGATACCCCTGCGCTCCAGAAATGGATGCCGCAGAATGACAATCGTATCGCGAACCGCCTCCCTCGTAGAATCGGTGCATATCGGTCTTGATGACAGCGGGCTGGTGTCCGCAAAATTCGAATACATCGATTTCTGATTCTGAGTTGGTCATGCCGGGAATGCCTCCATGCATCCAGAATGCTGGCCATAGTAGAGGCGCTCCCGAGGCATAGGGTATTTTGCAGCGAATCTCAAACCTGCCTTTGTAGAATTTCCAGTTGCCACGTGAGTAGATGACCCCGGTCGAGAATTCTTTTGTCTGTCCAAACCAGTTTACCTGTTCATTTTTCACTCTGATCTTGAGCATTCCGTTCTCTTGAAAGACATTCTCGTCGAGATTCACGCCCATTGCATCCTCCGAGGTCCTCGTGATCATCGCCTGGTCGGATCCATCAGCAGTGAATGGATAGTAAGTCAGCCACTTCTCCGAGTTGATCATGTCCCCATTGAATTCATCGTGAAAGACTAAGCGCCAATCTTGGTTGGGGCATAAGTTCCAATTGTTCGCTGGAATTCCCTCAACTCCATCGGTCGGCGCGAATGGCGGGCAGCCCAGAACGGCGTCAATCAGGTCATTAATGAATGATTGCCCCTGTATGGGGTTGATAAATGCCAGCATTACAAGAATGCTCCACACCAACTTTCGAATCGCAGTGCTGTTATCATACTGCGCGTGATAGGAATTCTTAGCACTATGCTCAGGCTCTGGCGCGTCTAGCGGGTAGCGGGTAGCGGGTAGCGGGTAGCATTGCCGATGGTTTTGTCGAATATAGCAATAAATAATCGTCTCCTGCCCGTTGGTGTTGATAACTCCTGGTGTCATTCCTTGAGTATCGCTTCAAGATGGTTTTCACATTGGTTCAGCGCTGTTCGTCCATCTTTCTAATCATGACTATTCGACATACCGACTTCAATGACAGGCTCGCCAAAGCGATTTCGTGCCCGGGGCTTGCGCTTCGAGTGCCGCCCATATTGCCGCGTATCTTCACAATCCATGTCCAATAGTAACCCAGCCGAGGTGGAGCGCGGCTTCCGCAAGTTGTACCTGCACTTCGCCCTGCGTGTGCTTGCAGGTGTTGGTGTATTGGCCTTGTTGGCCGTGCTGCCCTTGCCGTCGAAATGGTGGGGCTTGCCGTTGTTGCTCATTGGAGGCTGGTTGATCCTGGCCAACCTGGGGGCCATCTCGGTTTTGGCGACCGCCCATCATCGGTACCGGAACGGCCCTGATGATGACACCCCGCTCCAGTTCCAAGAGCGGACGGAACGCTTGGTCCATCGGGCCTCTTATGTCGTGCTCTTCGCGACCATGGTATGCATGGTGCCCATGGGTCGCTTTGTCGAGAATGTGGTGGAGGAGGGGCGCTTCGCCTTTCTGATGGGTGGGGCCGGGGTAGTGACAGCGGCCTTTGTGCTGTGGTCGATCGGCCGCATGGTGCCTGGCTATTACCAACGGAATTCCGAAGCACGCGGCGGCGCGGTACTGGGCCTGTTCTTCAGTGCGGTGGCTGTGGTGGTCCTGGTCACGGCCTGGATCGATCGCGAAAGTGCCAAGGCTCATGTCACGGTGGTGCGTTGTGCGCTGGAAGGCGGTGCCAAGGACAGGGTGGGCTCGAAGTACGTGCATGTGTTCCACCCTGGGCAGAAGGAGTCCACGTTCCGTATTCAGCTGCGAGGAGATGATCTGAGGATGCTCTCAGGCCGCGACAGTGCTGATCTAAGGCTGGGCCGAGGTGAACTGGGATTCACCCACGTGCTCGGTGTTCAGTAGCTCTGGGCCGAGATGGGACTTGTACGCATCCGGCAACTGGATACACGCACTTTCACCCATTCGCCTATTTTTGCGCCCCTGCAATGCAATGGGCATTGCTTTTTCGCTGAATAACAGGACGTTAACGAACGATCAACCGAACTGAGATGGGAAGTGAACTGATGTACTACATCCCCCTGATGGGCCTGGTGGGCCTGGTGGTGATGGTGGCCAAGGCCATGTGGGTGAACAAACAGGATGCTGGAGATGCCAACATGCAGGAGCTCGCTGGCTACATCGCCCGCGGTGCCAGTGCCTTCCTGAAGGCCGAGTGGAAAGTGCTCGGCGTGTTCGCTGCGATCGCTGCCGTAGTGCTGGCCTGGAGCGGAACGCTCGTGGCGCACAGCGATTGGGTCATTGCCATCGCCTTCCTCATCGGTGCCTTCTTCAGTGCCTTCGCCGGCTGGATCGGTATGAGCATCGCCACCAAGGCGAACGTGCGTACCACACAGGCCGCTCGTACCAGCCTGGCCCAGGGCCTCAAGGTCAGCTTCACCGGTGGTACGGTGATGGGCCTCGGTGTGGCCGGTCTGGCCGTGGTGGGTCTCAGCACGCTCTTCATTGTGTTCCTGCGCATGTACGTGGGTGATGCCGGTGCCAACGGAGAAGAGATGATGAAGTGCCTCGAGGTGCTCGCCGGGTTCTCGCTCGGAGCCGAGTCCATCGCTCTCTTCGCCCGTGTGGGCGGAGGTATCTACACCAAGGCGGCCGATGTGGGCGCCGATCTCGTGGGCAAGGTGGAGGCCGGTATCCCCGAGGATGATGCCCGCAACCCCGCTACCATCGCCGACAACGTGGGCGACAACGTGGGCGACGTGGCCGGTATGGGCGCCGACCTGTTCGGTAGCTATGTGGCCACCATGCTCGCTACCATGGTGTTGGGTCGCGAAGTGGTGAGCGCCGACAACTTCGGTGGCATGGCCCCGATCCTGCTCCCCATGGTGATCGCCGGTCTGGGCGTGCTCTTCAGCATCGTGGGTACCTTCTTCGTGAAGATCAACAAGGATACCGACAGCGTGATGGCCGCCTTGAACAAGGGCAATATGGGCTCCATGGTCCTTGTCGCCATTTCCAGCTACTTCCTGGTGCAGTGGATGATGCCCGAGACCATGCAATTCGTGCGCAATGGCGAATCCGTTGATGTGACCAGCATGAACGTGTACTGGGCCATTCTGCTCGGCCTTGTTGTGGGCACGCTGATGAGCCTGGTGACCGAGTACTACACCAGCATGGGCCGTCGCCCGGTGGACAGCATCGTGCAGAAGAGCGGCACCGGCCACGGCACCAACGTGATCGGTGGTCTGGCCATGGGCATGGAGAGCACGGTGCTCCCCATCATCATCCTCGCAGCGGGTATCTGGGGTTCGTTCACCCTGGCCGGCATGTACGGTGTGGCCATTGCGGCAGCTGGCATGATGGCAACAACGGCCATGCAGCTTGCCATTGATGCCTTCGGTCCCATTGCGGACAACGCCGGTGGCATCGCTGAAATGAGCGGCCTTCCGAAAGAGGTGCGTGAGCGCACGGACAACCTGGACGCCGTGGGGAACACCACCGCCGCTACGGGCAAAGGCTTCGCCATCGCTTCCGCCGCGCTCACCGCGCTTGCGCTCTTCGCGGCCTACGTGGGAATGTCGGGCATCACCGGCATCGATATCTACAAGGCCGATGTGCTGGCCATGTTGTTCGTGGGCGGCATGATCCCGTTCTTCTTCAGCAGCCTCGCCATCAGCGCCGTGGGCAAGGCCGCCATGGACATGGTGAAGGAGGTCCGTCGCCAGTTCCGCGAGATCCCCGGGATCATGGAGGGCAAGGCCAAGCCGGAGTATGAGAAGTGCGTGGCCATCAGCACGCAGGCGTCCATCCGTGAGATGATCGCTCCCGGTGCGTTGGCGCTCCTGTCGCCGATCATCGTTGGCTTCCTGGCCGGTCCGGAGGCGTTGGGCGGCCTGCTCGCCGGCATCACTGTGAGCGGTGTGCTCATGGGCATGTTCCAGAACAACGCCGGTGGCGCCTGGGACAATGCCAAGAAGAGCTTCGAGAAGGGCGTGATGATCGATGGCAAGGAGTACAAGAAGGGCAGCGAACCCCACAAGGCGGCCGTTACAGGCGACACCGTGGGCGACCCCTTCAAGGACACCTCGGGCCCCTCGATGAACATCCTCATCAAGCTGACGTCCATCGTGGCATTGATCATCGCTCCGCACATCAACGAGAACGCTGACCATGCGGCAGCACCTGCCCATGGTTCGGTGGAGCAGCAGGTGGAAGCCACGGAAGTGGTGGCCGCCAGCACGCTGGATGTGAGCGATCGGTTCTGATCGTCATTCCATCATCCACGAACGCCGCGCCTTGAGCGCGGCGTTCGTCGTTCCTGGGCATGGCGAATGCATTGGTAGCGATCGTTCGAGCAATGCACTGGAAATGGAAAGGCCCGCGGGTTACGCGGGCCTTGTCTCGTACGTCCGGTGGTTCAGCGCTTCTTCGCCGCGCTCTTCGCAGCGGGCTTCTTTGGTGCCTCCTTGGCTGCGGGCTTTGCGGGTGCCTTGGGAGCGCTCTTAACTGCGGGCTTGCTGGCGGGCTCCATCGGGAACAGGCCGTGGATCTCGGCATCGATCTTCGAGATGATGCGGCCGAGGTCCTCGGGGTCGGTGTGGAAGCGGTTGTCCTCCACATCGATCACCAGTAATTTGCCCTTGTCATAGGTCTGGATCCACGCCTCATAGCGCTCGTTCAGGCGCTTGAGGTATTCGATGCTGATGGAGTTCTCATATTCCCGGCCCCGCTCGCTGATCTGCTTCACCAGCTTGTCCACCGGCGCCTGCAGGTAGATCAGCAGGTCGGGCGGGGTGATCGCGTTGTCCATGTTCTGGAACAACCGGAAGTAGTTCTCGAAATCACGCGTTGTCATCAGTCCCATCGCATGCAGGTTCGGGGCGAAGATGAAGGCGTCCTCGTAGATGGTGCGGTCCTGGATCACATTGCGTCCGCTCTTGCGGATCTCCAGCAACTGCTCGAAACGGCTGTTCAGGAAGAAGATCTGCAGGTTGAAGCTCCACCGCTGCATGTCCTTGTAGAAATCGAACAGGTAGGGGTTGTTGTCCACCGCCTCCTGCAGTTGGTCCCACTTGTAGTGCTTGGCCAGCAGCTGGGTGAGGGTGGTCTTTCCGGAACCGATATTGCCTGCGATCGCGATATGCATGATGGGAACGTTGTCTGTACGCGGACCGCGAAGATATCCGCACCCCGGCACGCGCGGCCTGATGTGGATAAGTCGTGCCCCGCCTCAGGGCTTCGCCATTTCCTGGATGATGATCCGGTCCTGAAGGCGCAGGTAGATGTGGCCTCTCTCCACCCGCGCATCCAGCACAGGGCCGTCGGGCAGTTCCGGCAGGGGGACGTCCAGCACTTCGAACGAGCGCATGTCGTAGAGCTTCAATCGGCCGCCCGCAAAGAAGAACAAGGCACGGCCCCGCACCTCGAAGCTCTCCGCGTTCTTGATCGGTATCGTCTTCATGTAGGTGCCGAACAGGTCGAACACCAGGATGCCGTTCTGCGGGTCGTTCACGTACAGGCGGCTGTCGTGCTCCTGCATGGAGGTGGGCTTCGGCGTGAGCCCGAGCAGTTGGTCCAGGCGTCCGGTATGGGCCAGCTGCCGCATTTGGCGGTCCGTGCGGATCAGCGCCAGCTCCCGTTCATCGAAGAGCCAGAACCCGTTCTGCACGCTCATGCACACCACGGTGACCTGCGGGTACCCTTGGCGGGGCAGTTCGATCACACTGCCCTGCAGGCTCAGCGTATTGTCAAGCATCGCCAGCACGCCCTGCTCCCTGGAGAACACCAAGGGCTTCAAGGAATAGAACGCGTCGATCGTGCCGATGCGACCGAATGTCTTGGTGCTGTTGGCCAGGCCCCGCTTCCCGTGCTGGTCATAGATCTCCAGTTCATCGCCGCGCAACACATACACATTGCCAAGGTCGTCCGTGGTGAAAAGGTCGGCGGTAACGGGGATGACATGGTGTGCCGATGGGTCCTGCGCCCAAAGGCCGGTCACCAGCAGCAGGGTGGCGATAATGGCCGGGGTCCTCATGCGTTCCCGTGTTGTAACAGCGACTCCACGAACGTTCGATCGTTGCACAGGCGGGGCACTTTGTTCTGTCCGCCCAGCTTGCCACGGCCTTTCAGCCAATCATGGAAAGTGCCTTTGGCGACCACATGGATCAAGGGTGCTCGCAAGGCCATATCACCGCGGCGTTTGGCATCGTAATCGGAGTTCATCTGGCGCATGGTGTCGTCAAGCACGTGCACGAACCGGGCCATATCCGCTGGTGCCCGCTCAAACTCCACTACCCACTCATGCCCACCGAGCGCGTGTTCATCCATGTAGATCGGTGCGGCGGTATACTCGCTTACCAGTGCGCCCGTTTCCTGGCAGGCGGCCTCCATGCCTCGGTCGGCATTGTCCACGATCAATTCCTCGCCAAAGGCATTAATAAAGCTTTTCGTGCGTCCGCTCACCTGTATGCGATAAGGCTTCACGCTGGTGAAACGCACCGTATCGCCCGGCATGTATCGCCATAGCCCACCGTTCGTACTGATCACCAGGGCATACTGTTGGCCTGGTAACACTTCGTGCAGCAGCAACGTGCGCGGTTCAGGCTGCCCCAGTTCGCTCAGCGGGAGGAATTCATAGAAGATGCCATAGTCGAGCATCAACAGCATATCATCGGCATGGCGGCGGTCCTGCACCGCGAAGAACCCTTCCGAAGCGTTGTAGCTCTCCAGATAGTTCATGGTGGGCGAGGGGATGAGCGCCTCGAACTGTGCGCGGTACGGCCTGAAGCTCACGCCACCGTGCATGAACAGTTCAAGGTTGGGCCACACCTCCAGGATGTTCCGTTTGCCGGTGATCTCCAATATCCGCTTCAGGAGCACAAGGGTCCAGGAAGGCACCCCGGCGATGCAGCGCACATCCTCACGCATGGTCTCGCGCGCCATCTTCTCGATCTTCACCTCCCAGTTGTCCATGAGCGCCGTCTCGATCACGGGCGTGCGCCTCACCTCCACCCAGATGGGCAGGTTGCGGATGATGATGGCCGACAGGTCGCCGCTGTACGCATCGCTGCGCAGGTGCTCGATGTTGCTGCTGCCGCCCACCACCAGGCTCATGCCCTGGTAGAGCTTGCTTTCGGGGAACTGCTGGTAATGCAGGGCGATAAGGTCCTTGCCGCCCTTGTAGTGGCAGCCTTCCAAGGCCTCGCGGCTCACGGGAATGAACTTGCTGCGATCGCTGGTGGTGCCGCTGCTCTTGGCGAACCACCGGATGTCCGTAGGCCATAGCAGGTTCTGTTCCCCTTTGCGGAGGCGGGCCACGTAGTGCTTCACATCCTCGTAGTCCTGCAGCGGAACACGGGCCCGGAACGCATCAGGGTCCTGGATGGTCTCGTAGCCGTGCTTGCGACCCCATTCGGTGTACCGTGCCGATTGGATCAGCGAGTGGAACACCTCCAGTTGTGCCATGCCCGGGTTGTCGCGGAACAGTTCGATCTGCTGTAGCCGCTTCTTGATCAGGAAAGAGAAGAGCGCGTTGACGGGCATGGCGGTGGGAGCGCGAAGATGGGGCCGGCTATCTTCAGCCCAAAATACGCACAGCGTTTTATGAGCGACGGATCACCTCTTCACAAGATGTTGGCTGGCCTACTGGCCCATGAGGGCGCTGAGCGGGTGCATTATGCCTTGCCGCTGGCCGAAGGACCCTTGGAATTGGAGCCGTACATAGGTGGTCCGTTCACCATGCGGGCCACGGGCGTGCTCAGTTGCGTGAGCTGTGGGCGCCGGGTGAAGAAGCTGTTCGGCCAGGGATTCTGCTACCCTTGTCTACAGAACGCCCCGGAGGCCGCCGAGTGCATCGTGCGTCCCGAGCTGTGCCGGGCCCATTTGGGCGAAGGCCGTGACCCGGAATGGGAACGTGCCCATCACGCCACGGAACATGTGGTCTACCTCAGCTATACCGGCAACGTGAAGGTGGGCGTGACGCGAAGCACGCAGGTACCTGTGCGCTGGATCGATCAGGGGGCCGTGGCGGCCTTGGTCATCGCCCGGGTACCCTATCGGCAGCTGGCGGGCCTCATCGAAGTGGATCTCAAGCGGCTGTTCGCCGACAAGACCAATTGGCGGGCCATGCTGAAGCACGTTCGGCCCGATGTGGATGCACTGTATACCGCCCGGACCCTCGCGCTCACCACACTGCGCGATGACCTTACGGAGCACCTCCTGCGCGATGTGCAGCCCCAAGTGCTCGATTTCCCGGTGCTGGCCTATCCGCCGAAGGTGACGAGCGTTTCGTTCGAAAAGTCCCCCGAGGTTTCCGGAAGGCTTATGGGCATTAAAGGCCAGTACCTGATCTGGGAGGATGGCCGTGTGCTGAACGTGCGCAACCAGAGCGGCGTCCACGTGGAGGTGGAGTGATCTTTTTTCCGGACCATGTAACCCTGGCCCGAACGGTCCCGTAACAAGGGCAGGTTTTGGTCAGTGAATTGATCGTTAGGGCAAGCGAAGGGCCCCGGAGAGATCCGGGGCCCTTTGTGGTTCTGCTGGGTCCGGTCCGTTACTGGACCATCAGGTCGAAGGGCATACGCGCCTGTATGCCATACTGACCCTTCACTTCCTGGATGCGGCGGAATTGCTCCAACAGTTCGGCATCCTCGCCGAGCCATTGGGTGGCAACCCAAGTGCGGGCCTGGCTGTTCAGGTCCTCCATGATCTGCTGGAACAGGTCCTTTTGTTCCGGAAGCTCCACGGCCCGGTAATCCACCAGCCCGGCCATGTCTGCAGCGGCCTTCACGGCGTCCTCCAGCCCACCGAGCTCGTCCACCAGTCCGATCTTCTTGGCATCGGTGCCGGTCCATACACGGCCGCGACCCACGCTGTCCACCTGGGCCAGGGTCAGTTTGCGCCCTTCGGCCACGCGCTCCTTGAAACCATCGTAGAACTCGTCCACCATCTGTTGGAAGATCCGCTTTTCGGCCGGTGTCAGCGGACGGCTCACCGTGAGCATGTCGGCATAGGTATGGGTCTTCTCCACATCGAAGGTGAGGCCAAGTTTGTTGTTGAAGAACCCTTTCATGTTCGGGATGATGCCGAACACACCGATGGACCCGGTGATGGTAGTGGGCTCGGCGAAGATCTTGTTCGCCGGAGCAGCGATGTAGTATCCGCCCGAAGCGGCCACATCACCCATGCTCACCACCATTGGTTTCACGCCGGTGGCTAGCTTCACTTCTCGCCAGATCACTTCGCTGGCCAGGCCGCTACCTCCGGGCGAGTTCACGCGGAGCACAATGGCCTTGATGCTGCTGTCCTCCCGGGCCTCCCGAATGGCCTCGGCCAGTGTCTCGCTGCCAATAGTGCCGTCGCTGCTCTTGCCGCTGGAGATGCCGCCTTGGGCATAAATGATGGCCAGCTTTTCCTTGCCGTCCTTTTTGCTGCCCTTCAGGCCGCCCTTGAAGGAGCGTGCATACTTGCCGAGTTCCACCAGTTCCACATCCTTGGTGGCATCCAGTTCCATGCGGGTCTTCAGTTCGGCCATCACCTCGTCGCGGTATTTCACCCCGTCCACCAGGCCGAGGTCCATGGCCAGATCGGCGTTACGGATCAGCAGGCTGTCGGCAATGGTGTTGAGGCGTGCCGGTTCCATTTTCCGACTGTTGGACACGGCGGTCAGGTGATCTTCCCAAAGGCCATTGAGCAATTGTCTTATCTGTGCGCGGTTGGCCGGGCTCATGTGGTCCTCGGTATACACCTCGCCGAAGCTTTTGAAGTCGTTGTTGCTGCCCCGGATGAACTGCACTTCGATATCCAGCTTCTCGAACAGGCCCTTGTAGAACATGTACTCGCTGCGAAGACCGCGGTAATCGAGGTCGCCTTTGGGCTGCAGGTAGATGGTATTGGCGGCCGTGGCCAGGTAATAGGAGCCTTGTGTATAGAACTCACTGAAGGCGACCACGGGCTTGCCGCTCTCTGACTTGAACTCCTCCAGTTTCTTGCGGATCTCGCGCAGGGTGGCGAAACCACCGTCCACCATGCCCAGGTCAAGGAAGATGCCTCTGACGTGGTCATCCGTCTTCGCGTGTTCAATGCTTGCCAGTAGGCTGTTGAGCCCTATGGTGGAGGTGTTCGTGAAGGGGCCGAGGTCAAGGTCCAACTGGTCCTTGGGGGAACGGTCCACGATCTCCTTGTCCAGCGTCAGGTGCAGGACGCTGTTCTTTTCCACATGGGTCGGTTTCTCGGACGATGCAATGCCGGCCCCGATGGCGGCGACCATGCCGATGAACAGGAAGATGAGCAGCACGCCGACCAGCAGTGTGCCCAGCATGGAGGCGAACATGAACTTGAGGAACTGGCGCATGGGTCAGGTAGGTTGAGGGCTCGAAACTATCGGCGGTGGAAGTAGACGTGGCCGTTGATCACATGAACGGGACCGCTCGTGGATGGAAGGCGCGAATAGCTTTGCCGGCCCATGGACGGTTTGGAAGTGCTCGTGTTGCTGGGCGGCGATCTGGATGACCCGGTGCTCAGCCTCGCCAGTGCGGAACAGCTCATCGGCGAACGCGCGGGACCAGTGCTCGCCCGCAGCCGCGATCATTGGACCGAGCCGTGGGGATTCATTGGCGACAGGCTGTTCCTGAACCGGGCTCTGTTGGTGTCCACGACATTAGGGCCCGTTGAGCTGATGCAGGAGTTCCTGGCCATTGAGTCCGATCTGGGGCGCGACCGAACGGCTGCAGGTCGTTATGGCTCCCGCACCGTGGATGTCGATATCCTGCTCATCGGCCAACAGCACATAGACTCGCCCACCTTGCAGGTGCCGCACCCAAGGTTCCATCAACGGTCCTTTGCCCTGGCCCCGGCTGCGGATATCGCTCCTGGATGGATGCATCCGGTCGCGGGCAGGACCGTGCTTCAATTGCTGAATGAACTTCGATCCACACCGGTCTCTTCCTGATGCGTTATTCCTACATCGCTGTAGAGGGTCTTATCGGTGCGGGCAAGACCACGCTGGCCCGGCGGCTGACCAATGAACTACAGGGCCGCCTGGTGTTGGAGGAATTCGATGACAATCCCTTTCTGCCCCGCTTCTACGAGGAGCCCGATCGTTATTCCTTCGCCGTGGAACTTTCATTCCTGGCCCAGAGGTATCACCAGCTGAAACGGGTCACCGAACAGGACCTGTTCAGCCCGTGCACCATTGCCGATTATTCGCTCGGTAAATCCCTGGTCTTCGCAAGTGTTACCCTGCCCCCGGACGAATATGCCCTGTTCCTCGACCTGTATGGGATCATGTATTCCGACCTGCCAAGGCCGGAGCTGATCGTGTACCTGCATTTGGGCATGGAACGCGTTCGTGATCGCATCCGCTCGCGGGGAAGGAGCTACGAACAGCAGATCGGGGCCGAATACCTGATGCAACTGCAGGAACGTTATCTGGACCACCTCCAGAAAAGCAGCGGCTCACGAGTGCTGGTGGTGGACCTGGGTGACAAGGACCTGCTTCACGACCCGGACGCTTATGGTCGGTTGCAGGAGCTAATGGAGGCGGATGTGCCAGGGGGCTTCCGCTTTGCCGAATTGTGATGCACACCACTGCTTGTGGACAACTACGCTGAAGGTTGTCAGACGTTGCTGGGATACAAGTGATTATACTTGCAGCCGAAAACAAGTAAATCGCACCGTATTCATGGAAAAGCGTCTCCTCAAGGGCATGGCCCTGACGACTGTTGCAGCGCTGGTGCTCAGCGGTTGTGGCGGCTTGGGAAAAATGAACAAGTACGTTGAGAACATCAAGTACACGGTCGACCCCTCGCCCTTGATCGTGCAGGGTGACTCCGTGGCGGTGACCATCAACGGCAATTTCCCGGGCAAGTACTTCTACCGCAAGGCCTTGGTGGAGCTGACACCGACGCTGACCTACACCGGTGGTGAGACCCCCTACAAGATGGTGGGCTTCCAGGGCGACAAGGCCGTGGGTAACTACACGGTGATCCCTTACGAAACGGGTAAGGCATTCAGCTACACCGGCAAGGTGGCCTACACGCCCGCCATGGCCGAAAGCGAGCTGATGGTGAAGATCCTGGGCAAGCAGGGCAAGAAAGAGCTTCCCTTCGATGCCATCAAGATCGCTGACGGTGTGATCACCACGCCCCTACTGGTCATGAGCGACGACAAGGTCCTGCTCGCCAAGGATGCCTTTGTTCGCATTACCGACCACACGCAGGACGCCACCATCAACTACCTGGTGAATTCCAGCGTTGTGCGACCCGGTGAGCTGAAGGAGGCTGATGTGAAGGCAATGGCCGACTTCATCAAGGGCTTCGCTGCCAAAGGCAACATCAACATCCAGGGATTGCTGGTGGATGCATGGGCCAGCCCCGAGGGCGAGCTCAGCCTCAATGAGAACCTGGCCACCGAGCGTGCGGAAAGCGCCTCCAAGTGGGCCAAAGGAGAGATGAACAAGATCAAGGTGGAGGCCGCCAAGGCGGAGACCTTCTATACATTGACCCCTCGCGGTGAGGATTGGGACGGTTTCAAGAAGGCCATGATGGGGACTACCGAGGTTCCCGACAAGGAACTGGTGATCCGTGTGTTGGAGATGTACCCTGACGTGAACAAGCGCGAACAGGAGATCAAGAACATGGCCGCCACGTATACCGAGATCCGCGATCATATCCTGCCCGCCCTGCGTCGCAGCGAAATGAAGCTGAACTACCAGATCATCGGCAAAACGGATGAGCAGTTGACGGCCATGAGCAAGAACATGCCCGACAGCCTCACTGTGGAGGAGCTGCTCTTCGCTGCCACCCTCACCAACGACCTGAACGAGAAGCTTCGCATCTACAAGGAGGTGGAGCGCATCTACCCGAACGATTATCGCGGTGTCAACAACGTGGGTTACATCTACATGCTCCAGAACAAGCTGGCCGATGCGGAAGCACAGTTCCAGCGGGCCAACAGCATCAAGGATAACCCGATCAGCACCAACAACCTGGGTGTTGTGGCCCGTTTGAAGGGCGATCGCAAGAAGGCCATGGAAATGTACCGCAAGGCGACCGCTGCTGGTCCCGAGGTGAAGTACAACATGGGTATCATCGATATCCAGAAAGGTGACTACGGAGCTGCCAATGGCAACATGAGCGGCAACAACACCTTCAACGCCGCCCTGGCCAAGATGCTGGGTGGTGACGCAGCCGGTGCGCAGCGCATTCTGGAGCAGAGCACGGATAAGGATAGCGCCATGGGTCACTACCTGATGGCCATCATCGGTGCCCGCCAGAGCAACGGCGATATGGTCCGCAATCACCTTGCAATGGCTGTTCAGAAGGATGGCAGCCTGCGTGACAAGGCCATGAAGGACCTGGAGTTCCGCAACTTCAAGGGCCAGTTGGGTCTCTGATCCCGCTGGCACCTTAGCATCGAAGCCCCTTCGTCACCCAGGCGAAGGGGCTTCGTCTTTCATTACGATCGTTGGTCATCGGGACGCATTGCCTACTTTTCGGGCACCATTGGCGTCCATAATGCCCCCGATCGCGGCGAGCAGGATGCCTCTCCTGACCTTAATGAGATCGCTATGATGAGCGCGACCGTTCTTGATTACAACACCCAGCGGGCGCAATTGCCCATACCCGAGTATGGGCGATTGGTGCAACGAATGGTGGACCACGTGATGGCCATCGAGGACAGGGAGCAGCGCACGCGTCAGGCGCGTGCCATCATCCAGGTCATAGGTCGGTTGAACCCACAGCTACGGAACAGTGACAATTTCGAGCGCACGTTGTGGGACCATCTCCACATCATGAGCCATTTCAAGCTGGATGTGGATGCGCCTTTTCCACCCCCTTCCCCCGAGGAACTGGTGAGCAGGCCGTTGCCGGTGCCCTACCCACGCTCGGAGATCCGCTATGGCCACTACGGCAAGCTCGTCGAACGAATGATCGCCCAATGCGCGGTCATGGATGAGGGCGCTGAACGAGAAGCATACACCCAGGTGATCGCTAACCTCATGAAGCGTCAGTTCCTGATCTGGAACCGCGATACGGTGCCCGATGCCGTGATCTTCAAGGACCTGGCCGAATTGAGCAAAGGCCGCATCCGCGTGAAGGAGGATATGCAACTGGCGCATACTGCGGACCTGTTGCGCACCCAGCAAAGCGGACCGCGGAACGAAGTGGATCTGCGCAAACGGACCGGTGGGGGAGGCAAGAAGCGCCATCGCAACCGGAAGAAGAACCGGTATTAGGACGAACGGTGCGAGGTCCTCAAGGCCTCGAGGTTTGTCCGTTGAGGGCTCAGACGAGCGGTCGTATCACGTGTTCTCCAGGTGTTCGGCTCATCCGGGCACGAACACCAAAGCCCGGCAACAGCCCATTGTTAGTACCGCGTTGGACGGAGGTACGGCACAAGCCTGCACGCAGTATTGCTTTGGACCACCGGTATCGGCAAATCCGCCCGGTGCATGCCCATGGGAAGCTTTCGCATTGAGGGAGGACGTCGATTGAAGGGGGATCTCGTGCCTCAAGGTGCCAAGAACGAGGCCCTGCAGATACTCTGCGCTGTTCTGTTGACCTCCGATCCGGTCACCATACACAACGTGCCCGACATCGTGGACGTGAACAAACTCATCGACCTGCTGAAGGCAATGGGCGTTGAGGTGGCGAAGCTCGGTGAGGGTAGCTTCCGGTTCCAGGCCAAGGCCGTGAACCTCGAGTTCTTCCTGGATCCCGAGTACAAGCGCATGGGCGGTAGCCTGCGCGGCAGTGTAATGGTGGCGGGCCCGGCGCTCGCACGCTTCGGCCGGGGTTACATCCCCAGTCCTGGAGGGGACAAGATCGGCCGCCGCCGCATGGATACCCATTTCACCGGCTTCGAGAAGCTGGGCGCCGAGATCAAGTACGACGAGAACGATGGTTTCTACCGCGCTGAGGCCAAGCAACTGAAGGGCTGTTACATGTTGCTCGACGAGGCCTCCGTCACCGGCACCGCCAACATCGTCATGGCGGCCACGCTTGCGGAGGGACGGACCACCATCTTCAATGCGGCCTGCGAACCGTATCTGCAGCAGCTCTGCAACATGCTGGTGCGCATGGGTGCCCGCATCAGCGGCATTGGCAGCAACCTGTTGCACATCGATGGCGTGAAGGAGCTTGGTGGCACCGAGCACCGCATGCTTCCGGACATGATCGAGATCGGCTCCTTCATCGGCCTTGCCGCCATGACACGCAGCGAGATCACCATCAAGGACACGGGTTATGAGCACTTGGGGATCATCCCGGATGTCTTCCGGAAGCTCGGGATAACCGTGGAGCGCCGGGGCGATGACATCCATGTACCCCGCCACGAGCATTACACCATCGAGCCATTCCTCGATGGCTCCAACCGCGTCATCAGCGACCATCCCTGGCCGGGTTTCACGCCGGACCTGCTCAGCATTGTGCTGGTCACGGCCACGCAGGCCAGCGGCCACGTGCTCATTCACCAGAAGATGTTCGAGAGCCGCCTGTTCTTCGTGGATAAGCTCATCGAGATGGGTGCGCAGATCACCTTGTGCGACCCCCATCGTGCATTGGTCATTGGCAAGGACTTCGAGAAGCCGCTTCGTGCCATACGCATGACCAGCCCCGATATCCGGGCCGGTGTGTCATTGCTGATCGCTGCCATGAGCGCCGAGGGCACCAGCACCATCGACAATGTGGAGCAGATAGACCGCGGCTACCAGCGGATCGCCGAGCGCCTGAACGCCATCGGGGCGAACATCGAGCGCATCTCTTAGTGTTGCGGCCGACCGGGCTGCCGACAGCATCCATAGGTCTGGCATGATGTTGGTCCATGGGGACGACGGTCCAGAACCTAACTTCGCCCCATGCAATTCAGCACCATCATGTCCAAGGCACGCATCATTACCGTTTCCGCGGTCGCCCTGCTGGCCATCTACGGGTTCACCGATCGTCTTCAGCGTACGGATGGTACCCAACAATCCTCTGCCAAGGTGGGTACCGGTATCGGGGATAAGGCTCCCGAGCTCGCCTTCATGAATGCCGATAGCACCAAGGTGTTGAAGCTGTCCGAGCTGCGTGGCAAATACGTGCTCATCGATTTCTGGGCCAGCTGGTGCCGTCCTTGCCGCATGGAGAACCCCAACGTGGTGGCGGCCTACGACAAGTACAACCAGGCCAAGTTCAAGACCGGCAAGGGCTTCGAGGTGTTCAGTGTGAGCCTTGATCGCAGCCGCGACTCCTGGAAGCAGGCTATTGCGGCCGATGGCCTGAAGTGGAAGTACCACGTCAGCGATCTGGGTTTCTGGAACTCCAAGGGTGCTCAGTTGTACGGTGTGAACTCCATTCCCATGAGCTTCCTGGTCGACCCCGCGGGCATCATCATTGCGAAGAACCTGCGTGGCATGGCCCTCCACCAAGAGCTTGACAAGTACATCAAGAGCCTCTGACGGAGATCAAGTTCCTCTTTCGAACGGCCCCGTTCCCCGGGGCCGTTCCTTTTGTGAGGTATCGATAACGGCTCCGGGCGGATAAGCGAATGCTGGGCGATCGCCTGAACGGCGCATGGTTAGGGTGTCGATCTTCCACGAGTACTGCCAAAAAGTCCCCGACCTTTGCGCCCCAATGTCCTAAATCCGTCTTGGCACCGTCCTTGACCCCTGCACGATGATCTTTAAAAAGCGCCAAAAGACCATGTCGGACCGACCCAACGTCAGTGCAGAAGCGGAAACTGCTGCCAAAGCGACGGACCATGCATTGCCAGCCGATGGCCAGGATGAACAGATGAAGGACGCCCTGACCGCAGCGAGTGAGGCTGCGGCCGAGCATGTGATGGCAGATGGTAACAACGAGGCCAGGGAGGATGTGGCTGAACTTGTTGCCCAACTGGCCGCGGCCAAGGCGGATGCTGCGGACCTGAAGGACAAATGGCTGCGTGCCAATGCCGAGTTCGATAATTACCGCAAGCGCACCGCCAAGGAAAGGACGGACATGCTCCTGTTCGCTGGGGAGAACACCATAAAGAACATCCTGCCGGTCCTGGACGATATGGAGCGTGCGATCACCAACAATGCCCGGGTGGACGATATCGCGGTGATCCGCGAAGGGTTCCACCTGGTGCATAGTAAGTTGCTCCATATCCTCGGCAGCCAGGGCGTGAAGCCCATGGCCGACCCCAAGGGACAACCGTTCGATACGGACCGCCACGAGGCTATCACAAAGGCCCCTGCACCTAGCGATGACCTCAAGGGCAAGGTGATCGATGTGCTGGAGAACGGCTACACCCTGCACGACAAGGTGATCCGTTACGCCAAGGTAGTAGTGGGTGAATGATGCGACCCCCCATGTGCCACGAATTCCGTCTTCATGCACCAGTACCGTCGACCTGCCGCGTCGACCTGACCATTGATAACGAGGCATGAGCAAGCGAGATCCATACGAAGTCCTTGGTGTGTCGCGCAACGCCAGTGCCGACGAGATCAAGAAGGCTTACCGCAAACTGGCCATCAAATTCCATCCGGACAAGAATCCCGGCGACCAGGCTGCTGAGGATAAGTTCAAGGAGGCCGCAAGTGCCTATGAGGTCCTGAGCGATCCGGAGAAGAAGGCCCGCTACGACCAGTTCGGCCATGCAGGTCCGGGCATGGGAGGTGGTTACCAAGGTGGTGGCATGAACATGGAGGACATTTTCTCCCAGTTCGGCGACATTTTCGGTGGAGCGTTCGGAGGCGGGGCCTTCGGCGGTGGCTTTGGTGGCCAGCAAGGACGTGGCCGGGTGGTGAAAGGCAGCAACCTGCGTGTGCGCCTGAAGATGACCTTGGAGGAGATCTCCAACGGTGCCGAGAAGAAGATCAAGGTGACCAAGCTGGTCCGCGGAAAGGGCAGCGAGTATGGCAATTGCACCACCTGTGGTGGGGCTGGTCAGGTACGCAGGGTGCAAAGTACCTTCCTGGGCCAGATGCAAACGGTGTCCACGTGCCCCGCCTGTGGCGGTATTGGACAGACGGTGAGCAAGCGTGCCCCGGGCAGCGATGAACACGGTCTGGTGCGCGAAGAGGTGGTGGTGCCCATTCGCATTCCGGCCGGGGTGGAGGAGGGCATGCAGCTCAACATCAGCGGCATGGGCAATGAGGCTCCCGCAGGCGGTGTGCCCGGCGACCTGCTGGTCGTGATCGAGGAGGAGTCTCATCCGGAACTGCGCCGAGATGGTCGGAACCTTCACCACGAAGTGTTCGTCAGCATGGTTGACGCTGCGCTCGGTGCCCAGGTCGAGGTGCCACTTGTAAGCGGCAAGGCCAAAGTGAAGATCGAACCCGGAACTCAGACCAATCATGTCCTCCGCTTGAAGGGGAAGGGGCTGCCTAGCGTGAACCATCATGGTCATGGTGACCTCTTCGTTCATGTTGCCGTGTGGACCCCTACGGATCTCTCCAAGGAGGAAAAGGCCGCGTTGGAGAAATTGCGCAATAGCCCGGGATTCCAGCCTCGACCCACCGCCAAGGACAAAGGATTCTTCGAGCGGGTCAAGGAGATGTTCAGCAATTGATCCGTCACGGTCGGTCCCCGGATCGTTCCGTTGGTCCGGGTCGGACGGCTATATCGCTCGTCCAAACGCCACCGAATGACCGTCCGAAGCTTCGCCTTTTACGCGGCACTGCTGTTCTTCATGCCTGTGTTCGCAGTTCCACAGGACAATGCCTCCGGAGAAGGGGAGGCTGAGATGGACCCCGCCCAATTGGACTCATTGGTCCAAGCATACACGGACTCCATTAATGCACGCTACACCTTCACCTCTGGCAAAGTGGACCTGGCCGATGGCGTGGCCACGTTGAACATTCCCGAGGGCTTCATGTTCCTGGACGCGACCCAGAGCCGGGAAGTGATCGTGGACCTTTGGGAGAACCCGCCCGGAGCGGCCGAGGGTGTTCTGGGCATGATCCTTCCGGCAGGCACGACCGTTGTTGATCATCCATACGCGTTCGTTGTGGAGTATGATGCCATGGGCTACGTCAGCGATGCGGATGCCGATGACATCAATTATGAAGAGATGTTGGCGGAGATGAAGAAGGATGACGCGGAAGAGAACCGCCAGCGCAGGGAAGCGGGCTATGGCACGCTGGACCTCGTGGGCTGGGCCGCACCTCCCTTCTATGACAAGGACCGCAAGGTGCTGCACTGGGCCAAGGAGCTGCATGCAGAGGAGGCGGAGGGCAATACGCTCAACTACAACGTGAGGGTGCTCGGGCGAAAAGGGGTGCTCATCCTGAATGCCGTTGCAGGCATGGAGGCGTTGGAGGAGGTGAAGCAGAACATCCCGGCCGTGCTTTCCATGGCATCGTTCAACCCTGGTCACACATACGAGGAGTTCGACAGCAATGTGGATGAAGTGGCCGCATGGACCGTTGGTGGCCTGGTCGCCGGCAAGGTGCTGGCCAAGGTCGGCATCTTGGCCCTGCTCCTCAAGAACATCAAGCTGGTGTTCATTGCCGTGGCTGCAGCAGGTGCAGGCCTCTTCCGCTTCTTCAAGGGGCGAAAGAAGGAGCAGGAGCCTCCTGCTTCACAGGCCTGATACCAGCCCAGCGTTCAATGGCTCTCCACTACTCCGGCCTCCGTGGCATGTAGTCGAACGGATCGTATGCCGTTCTCCATGGACTGCGGCGTATTGTAACGTTCGCTCGTTCCGATCACCTGGCCGTTCGAGGCTTTCAGGTTGAAGTGGTATTGGCCTTTCGCGCCTATGACGCGCTCGAAATGAACGTCCTCCGCACTGTGCCTTCGCACGCTTTCAATACCCTGCAGGCAGTTGGCTTTCCGTGAGTAGCCCTCGCTGCTGAGGATGACCTGGCCATTGGGCGCGACCAGGTTGAAACGGTGTTCTCCGGCCTTGTCACGTTTGATGAGGAAATGGGCGCTGGGCATGGCAGTGGCGTTTGGGCATGAAGGTACCCGTGACCAACGGCCATCGCTATGACCATGGTCAGGCGTAGTGCCCATGCGAAGGTCCTCCCGTTACCTTTCGCCCCTTATGGTCCCGTTCCGTGTCATTGCTAATCTGGTCGACATTGAGGCCCGCCGCATCATTCCGGCCGAAGTGGAGGTGCGTGATGGACGCGTTCATGCGGTCCGCGAGGTCGATGGCCCCGTGGATGGTTACCTCATCCCCGGGTTCATTGATGCGCATGTGCATGTGGAAAGCTCCATGCTCGTGCCCAGTGAGTTCGCCCGGTTGGCGGTGGTGCATGGTACAGTGGCCACCATCAGCGACCCGCACGAGATCGCCAATGTGCTTGGTGAAGCAGGAGTGGAGTACATGATCGAGAACGGGAAGCAGGTGCCGTTCCACTTTTTTTTCGGGGCACCCAGTTGTGTGCCGGCCACCCGGTTCGAGACCGCAGGTGCCGTCCTTGATGCCGACGCCGTGGGCCGTCTTTTGGATAGGCCGGAGATCCTGTACCTCAGCGAGGTAATGGATTTTCCCGGTGTGATCAATGGGGACCCGGAGATCATGCGCAAGATCGCCCATGCGCACCGGACCGGAAAGGTGGTGGATGGCCATGCGCCGGGCCTGCGTGGTGAGGCGGCCGCACGGTACATCCAAGGCGGGGCCGACCACGGGAGCATGGTCATATCAACGGACCATGAGTGTTTTACGCTTGAGGAGGCCTTGGACAAGCTGCAATACGGCATGCACATCAGCATCCGGGAGGGAAGCGCCGCCCGCAACCTGGATGCGCTGGTCCCTCTGCTGGTAAGCCACCCGGACAAGGTCATGCTCTGTTGTGACGATACCCATCCGGACAGCCTCGTGCTGGGCCACATCAACACACTGTGTGCCCGGGCCGTGGCCGCTGGTGTGGATGTGTTCAATGTACTTCGTGCTGCCTGCTTGAACCCCATTGCGCATTACAAATTGCCGGTGGGCCACCTGCATGTGGGTGATCCTGCCGACATGGTGTTGCTCGAGGACCTCACCCGTTTCAAGGCCGAACGGACCTGGGTTCGTGGTGTGCTGGTAGCAGAGGATGGTCGCAGCCTCATTCGCTCGGTGCCGGCCGCCACACCGAACAAGTTCAACTGCGCCCCGATCTCAGAGTCTCAGTTGCGGGTACCCGCCAAGGATGATCAGGTCCTGGCCATCGAGGCATTGGACGGGCAGTTGATCACGCTGAAAAAGCACCTGCATGGCACCATCCGTAACGGGGAACTGGTGGCCGAGGTGGAGCGCGACCTGTTGAAGATCGCCGTGGTGAACCGATACAGCGATGCTCCTGTCGCCTTGGGTTGGATCCGCAACTTCGGTCTGGAACGTGGTGCCATTGCGAGTTGTGTGGCGCACGACAGCCACAACATCGTGGCCGTTGGCACCAACGACATTGATCTTTGTGCGGCCATCAATGCGGTCATTGCCCATCGTGGCGGCATCAGCTTGTGCGATGCGGGTGTGGTGCAGGCGCTGCCCTTGCCGGTGGCGGGCATCATGTCCACGGCCGATGGCTACGAGGTGGCTGCTTCCTATGCGGCGTTGGATGCATTGGCGAAGGAGCTTGGAAGCACCTTGCGGGCCCCGTTCATGACATTGAGCTTCATGGCCTTGCTGGTGATCCCGCATGTGAAGTTGAGCGACAGGGGCTTGTTCGATGGCGATGCGTTCGAACTGATACGACCCGGGTCATGAGCGCCCGGGCTCTGTGTGCATGGCTGGTGGCAGGGTTGCTCCTTGCCGGTTGTGGGGCCGAAAGACGAACGGTATATGAAGGGTCGCTCCAGAAGCGTCGCCACCAGCCCGGCTGGCACGTTGACCTGGGATTGCGCGCGCAAACGAAACAGCGGGTCTCTTTGCGTACGCAGCGCTTGGCCGTGAGAATGCCGGATGGAAGCGCCTTGCGTATGGAAATGCCTGGACCCGTTCCTATCGCTGTCACGGCACAGCGGCCAACGACCTACCTGGACCGGTCGCGGGTCCCTCCCAGGCCTGTTCGATCGGAGGAGATGCCGGTCGATGCAGAGCATTCCGTAGTGCGGACCACGTCCCCAATGCAAGTGCCGGTGGACATTACGCCCGAACGTCGTTGGAACAGATTGGCCGTTCCCGCATTCGTTGTAGCGCTCGGTGCCGTGGCCCTGGCCTTGTTCACCACCAGCACCATCGCCGTGATCGCGGCCTTGGTCGTGGCCTTCGTGTTGTCAGGCATTTCCATCAAACAGATACGCTGGCGCGAGGAACGCGGCAAAGGCTTCGCTGTCGCAGCCCTGGTCATTGCCGTCATGGCCTCCATCGCAACGGCCATTGTAACGGCCGTGGTCGGCTTTGTCTGAACTACCGTAGCTCGGTCAACAGGGAGGTCGCGATCTTTCTCAGAGCGTCCACGTCGGGCTGTTCCGACCGGTGATGTGCGAGCGCTTCGGCCCCGGCCGATTTGGAGAGCTTGTTGCCCATAGCATCCAACAGCAGCCGGTGATGGATGAACCGGGCTTCGCAGAAAGCGGAGTGGCCGAGCAGGTGCGCGATGTATACCTGACAGGCGGTGGAGGGCAGTAGGTCCTCCCCACGGACAATGAGGTCAATGCCGAAGTGCAGGTCATCGGCGAGGGAGGCCACCTGGTAGGCAGGCCGTCCGTTCCGCTGGCGTATCACCGGAGGGTGCATCAATTGGGCAAGGTCCATGGTGCGCGGTCCGGAGTGGTCCTCGAAGGTCACCGGGCAGGTGTTGGGTATTCGAAGGCGCCAGGTCACATCAGGTTCATCGAGCCCGGTCCCTTTCAACGCGCATTCGCAGTGTTCCATGGTCGACCGGCTGCAGGTGCACGCGAACAGGGCCCTCGCTGTGCGCAGTTCGGCGATGAGCCCGTGATACAGGGGCAGTCTGAATTGTTGGGACCAGTAGGCGTAGTGTTCGTCGCCATTACGAGGCCCCCTGTCCCATTGGATGCCAAGCCGTTCAAGTTGGTGGAAGATATCCTCCACGTATTCGGGGCGCACCCGCTCTTGGTCGAGGTCATCAATGCGGAGCAGTACATCGCCATCATCGGCCATGGCGAGGAGCCTGGTCAACAGGAAGTTCACCGCATTGCCGGTGTGCAGGTATCCACTGGGGGTGGGGGCGATGCGGGTTCGAGGCACGGCAACTACCTGCGTTGGGGGTGCCCGGGGTGGGACTTGAACCCACACGGCCCTTGCGGACCAAGGGATTTTAAGTCCCTCGTGTCTACCATTTCACCACCCGGGCGGCGCCCGCCGCTGTCATTCAGATGCGGACGGCTGAAAAATAGTGATGCCTCCCTGGGGGAGGCATCACTGGAGCGAGAAACGGGACTCGAACCCGCGACCCCGACCTTGGCAAGGTCGTGCTCTACCAACTGAGCTACTCTCGCGTTCGGGGCGCAAATATATGAACCGACGTCAATTCCAAAAGTCCGGCTTACACTTTATTCGCTCGCTGCTTCGCCGGGGTCACCAGCCGCTTGATCTCGTTCAATTTCAGCAAGGCCTCCACCGGTGTCAGGGTATCAATATCAAGCGCTTGGATCTCGTCCCGTATGCGTTCCAGGGCCGGGTCGTCCAATTGGAAAATGCTCAACTGTAGCTCGCGGCCCAGTTCTTCGGTCATTCCACTGCGCACATGCGAAGGGCCTCCGGGGGTGGGCGCTTCGCCCAGGTCGCCGGCATGGCTCTGCTCCAGGTGGGCAAGTACATTGTTCGCCCGCTGGATGACACGCTGCGGCATGCCGGCCATTTGCGCCACGTGGATACCGAAGCTGCGGTCACTGCCTCCGGGCACCAGTTTGCGCAGGAACAGCACCCGGCCATCGGCCTCGCGCACGGCCACGTTCGCATTGCGTATGCGTGGGAACGAGGCCGCCATTTCATTGAGCTCGTGGTAGTGTGTGGCGAAAAGGGTCTTGGGCCTTGCCGGGTGTTCGTGAAGGTATTCGGCAATGGCCCAGGCGATGGAAATGCCATCATAGGTGCTGGTGCCGCGTCCGATCTCGTCCAGGATCACCAAGCTGCGTTCGGTGAGGTTGTTCAGGATGCTGGCGGTCTCGTTCATCTCCACCATGAACGTGCTCTCGCCCGAGGCCAGGTTGTCCGAGGCCCCCACCCGCGTGAACACGCGGTCCACCATGCCAATGGTCGCACCACGGCAGGGCACGTAGCTTCCGGTCTGGGCCATCAGAACGATCAATGCGGTCTGGCGCAGAAGCGCCGACTTGCCGCTCATGTTCGGGCCGGTGATCACCACCACCTGGCGGTCATCGGGGTCCAATAACAGGTCGTTGGCCACGTAGGGCGCATCGGGTGGCAGCTGCTGTTCGATCACCGGATGCCGGCCATCCCGGATGTCCAGCGTTCGGCCCTTGTCGATCACAGGACGACAATAGCCATTTGCCTGTGCTGCCCGCGCGAAACCGAGCAGTACGTCCATGGCGGCCAACGCCGCGGCCGTCCGTTGCACGGGGCCGATCTCCTGCACCGTGGCCTCCACCAGTGTCTGTACCAGTTCAGCCTCCAGGGTGAGGATGCGCTCTTCCGCTCCGAGTATGCGCTCCTCCAAGGTCTTCAGTTCGTCCGTGATGTAGCGTTCGGCATTCACCAGGGTCTGCTTGCGCACCCACTCCTCCGGCACTTTGTCCTTGTGCGTGTTCCGCACTTCGAGGTAGTAGCCGAACACGTTGTTATAGCCCACTTTCAAGGACGATATGCCTGTGCGTTCGCTTTCCCGTTGCTGCACGTTCAGCAGCAGGTCCTTGGCATGTGCGGAAAGGTGCCGCAGTTCATCCAGTTCCGGGCTCACGCCGGTACGAACCACACCACCTTTCTGGATGCTCACCGGCGTGGTCGGTTCAATGGTGTTGGCTATACGGGCCGAGAGGTCCATGGGAGGCACCACCGTTGCTGCCATTTCACGCAAGGCGGATGCCGCGGAGACCAGGCCGGTAGAGATCCGCGAAGCGGCCTCCAACGCGTGGTGCAGTTGAAGCAATTCCCTGGGGTTGATGCGCCCTGCGGCGGCCTTGCCGGCAAGGCGTTCCAGATCGCCGATATGACCGAGCTGCTCGGTGAGCAGTTCAGCAGGGCCGCTCTCTCCGATCAATGCTTGCACCACGTCCTGCCTTTGTGCGATCTCCTGTACGTCGAGCAAGGGGAACAACAGCCAACGACGCAGCAGGCGGGAACCCATGGGCGTGGTGCATCGGTCCAGCGCTTGCAGCAATGTCCGGCCTCCTTCGTTCACCGGGCTGACCAGTTCGAGGTTTCGCACGGTGAACCGGTCAAGCGCAACATGTGTGGATGGTCGCAGCCACGCGATGCGTGTGATGTGCGCCAGCCGATCATGACGTGTTTCGCCGAGGTAGTGCAGTACCGCTCCGGCGGCGCGCTGTCCCAAGGTCAGGTCCTCAATGCCAAAACCTTTCAGGGAAAGCGTGGAGAATTGGCGCAGCAGCCGTTCGCGCGCAATGTCGTCGGTGAACGCCCATTCATCCAGTACATGCGTGTGGAACCGCTCGATACATGTGGCGATCACCGGGTCCAGCCGGCCACGCGGTACCAGCAATTCCTTGGGGCCGTGGCTGTCCAGCAGTTTCAACCCCTGTTCGCTGTCCTCCTCAGCCACCATGAACTCACCGGTGGTCACGTCCAGTAGCGCTAATCCACATCGGTCGCCTTGCACGGTAATGGCTGCCAACCAATGGTTCTCGCGCTGTTCGATCACTTGGTCGTTGAACGAAACGCCGGGAGTGACCACCTCGGTGATGCCTCTCTTGACCACCCCTTTGGCCTGTTTGGGGTCCTCCAGTTGGTCGCAGATGGCAACCCGCAATCCGGCACGTACCAAACGGGGCAGATAGGTGTCCAGCGAATGGTGGGGGAATCCGGCCAGTTCCATTTCCACGCTGCCCCCATTGTTGCGTTTGGTGAGGGTGATGCCCAGCACCTTGGACGCCTTTACCGCATCACTTCCGAAGGTCTCGTAGAAGTCGCCTACGCGGAAGAGGAGCAAGGCATCGGGATGCTGCCCCTTGATGCGCGAATACTGCTGCATCAAGGGCGTTTCGGATGCGCCGGACTTGCTCATGATCGATGTGGGGATGTGCGCCTATTTTCGCGGGCCGCCAAGTTAAGCCCGCCTCACTGGCGCTACCATCGTTCACCATCTGCGTTCTGCACATCTTCCCAACATGCCCCCCACCGATCGCAAGCTTACCATGGACGAACTCGGGCGCGTGGCCCCTGCGGACTACAATGGGCTGCATGGTCGTTCGGTCGTGGTCGTATTGGACGATGTGCGCAGCCGGCACAATGTGGGTTCCATTTTTCGCACTGCCGATGGGTTCGGTGCGGCGCGGATCATCTTGTGCGGATTCACGCCATTGCCGCCGCACCGCGAGATCGAAAAGACCGCGTTGGGTGCCACACTGAGCGTGCCGTGGGAACATGCTCCGGTCGCTGCCGAGGCCGTGCGTGCCCTGCAAGCCGAAGGCTTCCGGGTGCTGGCCGTTGAGCAGACCCTCCAGGCCGTCCCCCTCGATCAGGCGGAGCGGGACGGACGCCCCTTGGCCTTGGTGCTGGGTAATGAGGTGGAGGGTGTCTCCGATGTGGTCATTCAGGCCTGCGATGGTTGTGTGGTCATTCCCCAGCATGGCAGCAAACACTCACTGAACGTGTCTGTGTGCGCGGGTGTGGTGCTATGGTGGGCATCACGCTCGTCCCTTGTGTAACCCCGCCCTTCAATAAGCGTTGAAAAGGCAACCTTGGCCCGTGTTCACGTCTTCCTCATTGATATGACCGGGACCACACAACCATTGGTGGAAAGGAAACCTTCTATATTTGGCTGCCCCGGAAAAGCTTCCATGTCACAGAACAGGTACCGTTCCTTCGTCCTTGCCTTCCTCCTAGGAGCGTTGGGTTGGGGCCCGGTCGCGGCTCAGTATTTCCGCCAATCCAGCTACTGGAAGACCCACCGGAAAGAGGTTGAGTTCGGCTTCGGCATCTCCAATTTCCTGGGTGAACTGGGCGGTCGCAACCAGATCGGTTCGCCGTTCCTTTGGGACCTTGAGCTCAGCAAGACCCGTCCGGCCGTCAGTCTGGGCTATCGCTACTACTTGGCCCAGAAAGTGGCCCTTCGCGGCCGACTGACATACGGCGTTCTGGCCGGTAATGACAACCTTACGGAGGAGCCGTTCCGCCAGAACCGCAACCTGAACTTCAAATCCGATGTGTTCGAGGGCTCCCTCGTGATCGAGTTGCACTTCTACCGGGAAGAGCTGGGCCATGTGTTCGATCTGCGCGGTGTGAAGGGGACGAAAAGCTCGCGTGTCGGACTGTATGCGTTCGCTGGAATTGGTGGATTCTACTTCGACCCACGTGCCCAGTTCAATAACAGCTGGGTACGCCTCCAGCCGCTGAGCACCGAGGGACAAGGTCTTTCGAGTGGTGCCGAGGAGTACAGCAATTATGGCATCTGCATCCCTATGGGTTTTGGGCTCCGTAAGGCGTTCAGCAAGGCCATCAGCGCAGGTATCGAGATCCAGTACACCAAGACCTTCACCGATTACATCGATGATGTGAGCGGTTCTTATTACAACCCTGCGGCATTGCTTGCGGCACGGGGACCTGAGGCCGTATATCTCGCCGATCCCAGTCTGGGCCTGATCCCTGGACAAACGAATGTGGGCCAGCAGCGCGGCGACCCCACTGACCTTGATGCCTATCTGTTCCTGAAGGCTCAGGTGCATTACAAGCTGTACCGGTATCGCAGCGGGTCCAAGAAGTACCGCTCCCGCATCCGTCGTCAGAAGATCGTGTTCTGATCGGTCCGTGGCCCACAGCGGCCATGCGCTCAGCCCAAATTCACGTTGGATCGGGTCGAACGATCGCCGTTGTCGGCTCAGCCTTCAAGTACCGTCAGCTTCGCGAAGCGCAACAGCAACTGCTTCTGTCCCGCACTGGGGAAGAATACCGTGGCCTTCAGGTCCGGAGCGTTGCCTTCCACTTTCAGGACCTTGCCCTTGCCGAAGCGTTCGTGCTCCACGGTCATGCCTTCGCTGATCGCAGCAGCGGCTCCGCCCAAGGTATTCGTGGCCTCCAACGGGGTGCCTGTAGTACTGATGCGCTTGAGGTTCTTGCCCGGCACTTGTGCAGGAGCGGAGGCCGGTGAGGGAGCAACTGGCCGGCCCGTGGGCCGCTGAATGCCTGGCGCAGAACGCTCCCGGCCATACACGGGTCTGGACGAGCGGTCGTCACCGGGGCTGCGTTCCTGGCCGGTGCTGGTTCGCGCCCAAGGCGGTGTGGAGCTCATGTTCCCGCTGAACGCAGCACGCTCGCTGGTGCGCGGCATTTCCAGGTACTTCTCGTCGATCTCCTCGATGAACCGGCTGGGTTCGCTGTTCGTCAGGTTGCCCCACTTGTAGCGGCTCATGGCATAGCTCAGTGTACACCGTTTCTCGGCACGCGTCAGGGCGACATAGAAGAGACGCCGCTCTTCTTCCAGATCGGCCCTGCTCTGCACGGCCATGAGGTTTGGGAAGAGGTCCTCCTCCAGGCCCACCACATGCACATGGGGGAATTCCAACCCTTTGGCCGCGTGGATGGTCATCAGGCTCACGCGGTCCGTATCGTTGGGGTCCTCATTGTCCGCATCGGTCAGCAGCGCCACGTCGATCAGGAAGTCGCTCAACGTGCGTGGAACATCACTGCTTTCCGCATCGCGGTCGCTGAACTCCTTCATGCCGGCGAGCAGTTCCTGGATGTTCTCGTAGCGGCTGATCCCTTCGGGCGTCTTGTCCGTGAACAGCTCCTTGAGGATGCCGGTGCGGCGAGCGATCTCCTCGCCCAGCACGGCAGCGCTATGAGTGGGCAGTTGGGCCTGAAAGCCTTGGATCATCAGCACGAACTCGGCCAAGGTCTTCCGCGTACCGCCGTGAACGTCCACCAGTTGCGCCTGTTCGGTCAGCAGGTCCCAGATGGACGTGGACTGCGCTGCGCTGGTCACCAGCAGCTTGTCCACCGTGGTCTGCCCGATGCCGCGCGTGGGGTAGTTGATCACCCGCTTCAGGGCTTCCTCGTCGCGCGGGTTGCACACCAGGCGGAAGTAGGCGATGAGGTCCTTGATCTCCTTGCGTTGGTAGAAACTAAGCCCGCCATAGATGCGGTAGGGGATGTTGAGCTTGCGCAGCGACTCCTCCATGCTGCGGCTCTGGGCGTTGGTGCGGTACAGGATGGCGAAGCCTTTGTTCGGCACCTGCTGCTGCATGCGCGTCTCGAAGATGCTGTGCGCCACGAAAGCACCCTCCTCGTTGTCGCTCAACGCACGGTGTACGCGGATACGCTCGCCCTCCACATTGTCCGTCCAGATCGTCTTCTTGATCTGGTCCTTGTTCTTTTCGATCAGCGAGTTCGCCGCACCCACGATGGTCTTGGTGCTTCGGTAGTTCTGCTCCAGTTTGAAGAGCTGGTGGTCCGGGTAGTCGCTCCGAAAGTTGAGGATGTTCTGGATGTTGGCACCGCGGAAGGCGTAGATGCTCTGGCTGTCGTCGCCCACAACGGTCAGGTTCTCGTGCCGGGCGGCCAGCGTCTTCACAATGTTGTATTGCACCAGGTTGGTGTCCTGGTACTCATCCACCAGAATGTATTGGAAGCGGTTCTGGTATTTCAACATCGCCTCCGGATGGTCGCGGAAGAGCAGGGCGGTATTGAACAACAGGTCGTCGAAGTCCATGGCACCTGCACGGAAGCACTTCTCCGCGTAGGCCTTGTACAGTTCACCCATGCGCTCGCGGCCCACGGCGGCATCTCCGGCCATCAGTTCGGTATTGGCCAGGTATTCCAGCGGCCCGATCAGGTTGTTCTTGGCAATGCTGATGCGGCCATGCACCTGGTTGGGCTTGTACAGTTTGTCGTCCAACTGCCACTCCTTCAGGATGCCCTTGATCACGCTGCGGCTGTCATCGCTGTCGTAGATGGTGAAGTCCTTGGGGTAGCCCAGTTTGTCGGCCTCGGCGCGCAGGATGCGGGCGAACACGCTGTGGAAGGTGCCCATCCAGAGGTTGCGCGCTTCCGTGCTTCCCTGACCGCCCAGGATCTTCCCGATCCGTTCCTTCATCTCCTTGGCGGCCTTGTTGGTGAAGGTGAGGGCCAGTATACGGAAGGGGTCCACGCCCTTGGCGGCCATCAGGTGGGCGATGCGCACGGTGAGCACGCGCGTTTTACCGCTACCGGCACCGGCGATCACCATCGTGGGTCCATCGGTGTTCTCCACCGCCGCACGTTGCGCCGGGTTCAGTCCTTCCAAGTAATTCATGGGAAGCGACAAAGTTAGCTGGGGTAACGGGGAGGCATGGAGCGGGATATCAACATCAGCCCGGCTTCGCCGATAGGGGACCGGGCCACCGCGATCGTGGGGTCTGGGCGGATGGATCGCCGGACGGCGTGCGTGCGATCGTCAGTTCGGCTTGTAGACCGCGGCCCTGGCATGTCCTGTCATCGTCAGTCGTCGCTGGGCCACCGCCTCACGCAGATCGCGCGTGGCAGTGGCCGTGCTCAGCTCCGGGAAGAAGGCCAGATAGTCCTTGCGGCGGAACGGCCGGGTACCCCGCTGCTGCAGGAAAACGGCCATTCGGTCGGGGGCCTTGCGCACCGGGTCGGGTTCTGCGAGCAACTCGGCCAGGGCCTCGTCCATGCGTTCCAACAAGTAAACAATGAAACCTCCACAATCGCCACGCCGGTCGGCGTATTCCAGCGAAGCATGGTAGGCGGGCTCGGCCTGTAGAATAAAGGCCTCGACGGGCAGGTAGGCGAACACGTCCCAATGACGCATCAGCAGTCGTTTCTGCCACAGCCGCGCCAAGCGTCCGTTGCCAGCGGCGAAGGGGCGCAGGTACACCAGGCCGAAGTGGAGCACACAGCTGGTCAGCAGGGGCGGGAAGTCGTCTTCTTCCGCATAGCGTAGGAGGTCCTGAACGGCGGCGGGGAGGTCATGGGCGCTCGCGGTACGCAGGGGTTGAGGGTCTCCATAGAGCACGTCCATGGGTCCGGTGCGGAAGTGGCCGGCATCCATGGCCAGGCCATGCATCAGGACGGCGTGCGCCTGGCGCAGATCGTTGGCGAAGAAGGGGTCGAGGTCGGGCAGGATCTCCAATACCCGATGGGTGTTCACGACCTCCAGGTCGGCCGGGCCATTCACCGAGGCCGGACGCGCGACCAGTTCGGCCACAGGGAGCATGTCCACGGCGCCGCCCTCAATGGCCAGGGTGGCATGCACGCTGCTCACCCGGTACGCCTTTTCCAGTTCGGGCGGACAACGATGCAGGTGTCGGGCATGCACTTCGCCCAGTCGATGGTGGATGGTGGCCACCAGGTTGAGCATCCGGGGGTCGATGGAGTAGTAGGTGATGCTGCCGAGGTCCATTTTTAAGATCAAATGATCTGAACAAAGATAGGATCGGCCATGCCTTCTTCATACAATGTACTGCTCGGTCGGGGTGTTCGTGGTCCTTCTTGAGGCCTTTCGGCATGATGGTTAATCCTATGAAATACAGATGATAAGGAAGGATTTGGAGTGCCTGGTGGATCGTGTTTGCGGGGTGGCTGATGGGTGGCCGGGGTACTTTTTCATTCACCATTGGGTGTTGGAAAAGGGGATCTACGTACCTTCGCAGCCCGTTTTCGCCAAGGAATGCGCGGAAACGCCTGACAGCCAAGACGAAAGGAGCACATGCCAACGATCCAACAGCTGATCCGCAAGGGCCGCGAGAACCCTGAGTACAAGAGCAAGTCGGTCGCACTGACCCGCTGCCCTCAGCGCCGCGGCGTATGCACCAAGGTGTACACCACCACCCCGAAAAAGCCGAACTCGGCCCTTCGCAAGGTGGCCAAAGTGCGCCTGGTGAACGGTTATGAGGTCATCGCCTACATCGGTGGCGAGGGCCACAACCTCCAAGAGCACAGCATCGTGCTGGTGCGCGGTGGTCGTGTAAAGGACCTGCCCGGTGTGAAGTACCACATCGTGCGTGGTGTTCTCGATACCTCCGGTGTGGAGGGTCGCAACCAGCGTCGTTCCAAGTACGGCACCAAGCGTCCGAAGCCCGGACAGGCGCCTGCCAAGAAGAAGAAGTAAGCGTTCACGGATAGCGTAAACGAGCCATGCGTAAGAAAGCAGTCAAGCACACGACCCTGCCCGATCCCAAGTTCGGTGATCAGCAGGTGACCAAGTTCGTGAACAACCTGATGTATGACGGCAAGAAGAGCAAGTCGTTCGACATCTTCTACAACGCCATCGACATCGTTGCCGAGAAGAGCGGGGAGGACGGTCTGGAGGTGTTCCGCAAGGCCCTCACGAACGTGACGCCCCAAGTGGAAGTGCGCACCCGTCGTGTGGGCGGTGCCAACTTCCAGATCCCCCAGGCTGTGCGCGAGGACCGCAAGAAGAGCCTGGCGATGAAGTGGCTCATCGGTTATGCCCGCGGTCGTAACGAACGCAGCATGGCCATGAAGCTGGCCAATGAGATCCTGGCCGCCTCCAAGGAGGAGGGTGCTGCCTTCAAGAAGAAGGAGGAAGTGCACAAGATGGCAGAGGCGAACAAGGCATTCAGCCACTTCCGTTTCTGATAACCGACGGTAGAGAGAACGAGCAATGGCCAAGAGGGACCTCAAATTCACGCGCAACATCGGCATCATGGCGCACATTGATGCCGGGAAGACCACCACTTCCGAGCGCATCCTGTACTACACCGGTCTTGTTCACAAGATCGGCGAGGTGCATGACGGTGCGGCCACCATGGACTGGATGGAGCAGGAGCAGGAGCGTGGCATCACCATCACCAGTGCCGCCACCACCACCAGCTGGAACTACCGTGGCGACAAGTACAAGATCAACCTGATCGATACTCCGGGCCACGTGGACTTCACCGTGGAGGTGGAGCGCAGCCTGCGCGTGCTCGATGGAGCTGTTGCACTGTTCTGTGCCGTGGGTGGCGTTGAGCCCCAGAGCGAGACGGTATGGCGCCAGGCCAACAAGTACAAGGTCCCCCGCATCGGTTTCGTCAACAAGATGGACCGCAGCGGTGCTGACTTCTTCAATGTGGTGAAGCAGATCCGCGAGCGTCTGGGCGCGAACCCGGTCCCCCTGCAAGTGCCCATCGGCGCTGAGGCGGATTTCAAAGGCGTGGTGGACCTGATCAACAACCGCGGCATGGTGTGGAACGAGTCCGACCAAGGCATGACGTGGAACGAGGTTCCTATCCCTGCGGACCTGAAGGAGACCGTTGAGGAATGGCGTGGTAAGCTGATCGAGGCCGTTGCAGAAAGCGACGATACCTTGATGGAGAAGTACTTCAGCGATCCCGACAGCCTGACGGAGGCCGAGATCATGAACGCGATCCGCAAGAGCGCGATCAACATGAGCATCACGCCGATCCTGTGCGGCAGCGCCTTCAAGAACAAGGGCGTGCAGACCATGCTCGATGCGGTGATGGCCTACCTGCCCAGCCCGCTGGACATTGAATCCGTGACCGGTATCGATCCGCGCACCGATGCGGAGATCATCCGCCACCCCGATCCGGCCGAGCCGTTCGCCGGTCTGGCATTCAAGATCGCGACCGATCCCTTCGTAGGTCGTCTGGCTTTCTTCCGCGCCTATAGCGGCGTACTGGAAGCCGGTAGCTACGTGCTCAACACCCGTAGCGACAAGAAGGAGCGCATCAGCCGCATCTTCCAGATGCACTCGAACAAGCAGAACCCTGTGGAGCGCATCGAGGCCGGTGACATCGGTGCTGCCGTGGGTTTCAAGGATATCCGTACCGGTGACACCCTGTGCGCCGAGGAGCATCCGATCATTCTGGAGAGCATGAGCTTCCCCGAGCCTGTGATCGGCATCGCCGTGGAGCCCAAGACCCAGGCCGACCTGGACAAGATGGGTAGCGCCTTGGCCAAGTTGGCTGAAGAGGACCCCACCTTCAAGGTGCACACCGACGAAGAGACCGGTCAGACCGTGATCAGCGGTATGGGCGAGCTCCACTTGGAGATCCTGGTGGACCGCATGAAGCGTGAGTTCAAGGTGGAGTGCAACCAGGGTGCTCCCCAGGTGAAGTACAAGGAGGCCATCAGCGGCACCGTTGAGCACCGTGAACTGTACAAGAAGCAAACGGGTGGACGCGGTAAGTTCGCGGATATCCATGTGCGTATCGAGCCGCAGACCGACCCCGAGAAGACCGGTCTGGAGTTCGTGGACGAGATCAAGGGTGGTGTGATCCCCAAGGAGTTCATCCAGCCTGTGGCCAAGGGCTTCGAGGCATCCTTGAAGAATGGTGTACTGGCCGGCTATCCCATGGAGAGCCTGAAAGTGACCCTCTACGATGGTAGCTTCCACAACGTGGACTCCGACGCTCTGAGCTTCGAGATCTGCGCCAAGTCGGCCTTCCGTTCCGCCCTGCCCAAGTGCAAGCCGGTGCTGTTGGAGCCGATCATGAAGATCGAAGTGATCACGCCCGAAGAGAACATGGGCGATATCGTGGGTGACCTGAACCGTCGCCGCGGTACCATCCAAGGCATGGAGGACCGTTCCGGAGCCAAGGCGATCAAGGGTACTGTGCCTTTGAGCGAGATGTTCGGCTACGTGACCTCCCTGCGTACCATGAGCTCTGGCCGTGCCTCCAGCACGATGGAGTTCAGCCACTACGATCCTGCACCCAATAACGTGACCGAAGCCGTCCTGGCCAAGGTGCGCGGTAAAGTTTCAGCCTAACGCCAACAGCGATGACCCAGAAGATCCGCATCAAATTGCGGTCCTACGATCACAACCTCGTCGACAAGAGCGCCGAGAAGATCGTAAAGACGGTGAAGAGCACGGGCGCCGTGGTGAGCGGACCCATACCCCTGCCCACTCACAAGCGCATTTTCACCGTGCTCCGCTCTCCGCACGTGAACAAGAAGGCCCGCGAGCAATTCCAGCTCTGCAGCTACAAGCGCATGATGGACATCTACAGTTCGTCCTCCAAGACGATCGATGCCCTGATGAAGCTGGAACTCCCCAGCGGCGTGGACGTGGAGATCAAAGTCTGACCGATAACACGACACAGCCATGAGCGGATTGATCGGAAAGAAGATCGGAATGACCAGCCTGTTCGATACGGACGGGAGCCTGGTGGCCTGCACGGTGATCGAGGCGAGCCCCAACGTGGTCACCCATGTGAAGACACTCGAGAAGGACGGATACACTGCAGTGCAGTTGGCCGCCGGCGAGCGTCGCGAGAAGAACACCCCGGCCCCGGCAATGGGCCACTACAAGAAGGCCGGCACCACTCCCAAAGTGAAGGCCCACGAGTTCAAGGAGTTCGAGAACGAGCTGAAGCTCGGTGAGACCATCGGCGTCGACCTCTTCGAGGAAGGCAGCTACGTGACGGTGACCGGTAACAGCAAGGGAAAGGGCTTCCAGGGCGTTGTGAAGCGCCACGGATTCAGCGGTGTGGGCGAGGCCACGCACGGTCAGCATGACCGTAGCCGTGCCCCCGGTTCCCTGGGCGGTTCATCCTACCCCAGCCGTGTGTTCAAGGGCCTTCGCATGGCCGGTCGCACGGGTGGCAACAAGGTGACCACCGAGAACCTGAAAGTGGTGAAAGTGGACGCAGGCAAGAACCTGTTGTTGCTCAAGGGTACCGTTCCCGGTCCCAAGGGCAGCTACGTGATCATCTGGAAGTAAGATGGAACTCGAGATCTACGGCAAGGACGGCAAGTCCACCGGCAAAAAAGCCAAGCTGAACGACGCGGTGTTCGCGATCGAGAAGCCCAACGACCACGCCATCTGGCTGGACGTGAAGCAGCACCTGGCGAACAAGCGCCAAGGCACCGCCAAGACGCTCGAGAAGAGCGAGGTGAGCGGCAGCACCAAGAAGTTGCACCGCCAAAAGGGTACGGGCGGATCCCGCAAGGGTTCCATCAAGAGCCCCTTGTTCAAGGGTGGAGCACGCGTGTTCGGCCCGCAGCCCCGCGACTACGACTTCAAGCTGAACAAGAAGGTGAAGGACCTGGCCCGTCGCAGCGCCCTGACCTACAAGGTGAAGGACGGTGCGGTCAAGGTACTGGACACCACGGGCCTCACGGCTCCCAAGACCAGTGCGTTCGCCGACCTGCTGAAAGCCTTCCAGCTGAACTCGCGTAAGAGCGTGTTGGTGGTACCCGCCAAGGATGAGAACGTGCTGTTGAGCGCGCGCAACATCCAAGGGACCCGCGTGGTGGTGGCCAGCGAGCTGAACACCTACGATATCATGAACGCCAACGGCCTGATCATCCTGAAGGATGCCATCGCACCGCTGGAAACCATCCTTACCAAGTAAGCCATGAGCCAGATCATCATCCGACCGATCGTCACCGAGAAGATGACCGCCCAGGGCGAAACGGAGAACCGTTACGGGTTCGTGGTGGCCAAGACCAGCAACAAGGTGCAGATCAAGCAGGCAGTGGAAAAGGAGTACAACGTCACTGTGACGGGCGTACGCACCATGATCTGCCGCGGCAAGAACCGCACGCGTTACACCAAGAGCCTCATCCTGAAGGGCCGCACGGCGAGCTATAAGAAAGCCATCGTGACGGTGAAGGGCGGCGAGGCCATCGATCTCTACAGCAGCATCTGATCCCGGTAGCATAAGAAGCCATGGGCATTCGTAAACTCAATCCGGTAACCCCCGGCACCCGTCACCGGGTGATCACCGACTTCGACGGCATCACCACGCGTGTTCCGGAGAAGGCGTTGACCAGCGGCACCAACAAGAGCGGTGGCCGTAACAACCAAGGCAAGATGACCATGCGCTACATCGGCGGTGGTCACAAGCAGCGCTACCGCGAGGTGGACATGAAGCGCGAGAAGTACGGCATTCCGGCGGTCGTGAAGACCATCGAGTACGACCCGAACCGTAGCGCGCGCATCGCACTGCTGTTCTATGCGGATGGTGAGAAGCGCTACATCCTGGCCCCCAACGGTCTCCAGGTCGGACAGACCTTGGTGAGCGGCAAGAGCGGAGTGGCCCCGGAAGTGGGCAACACCCTTCCGCTGAGCGAGATCCCGGTGGGTACGGTGGTGCACAACATCGAACTGCAGCCCGGCAAGGGTGGCGCCATTGCACGCAGTGCAGGCACCTTCGCCCAGCTGAGCGCCCGTGAAGGTCGCTATGCCACGCTGAAGATGCCCAGTGGCGAGCTTCGCATGGTGCTGGTGACCTGCATGGCCACCGTGGGCACCGTTGGCAACAGCGAGCACATGCTGCAGAAGAGCGGCAAGGCCGGTCGCAGCCGCTGGCAGGGTCGTCGTCCCCGCACCCGTGCGGTGGCCATGAACCCGGTCGATCACCCAATGGGTGGTGGCGAGGGCCGTGCTTCGGGTGGTCACCCGCGCAGCCGTAAGGGCCTGCTGGCGAAGGGTAAGAAGACCCGTCGTCCGAAGAACCCGACCAACAAGTTCATCCTGGAACGTATCAACGCCAAGAAGGGCGCCTGAACCACGCATAGCTCATGAGCCGTTCACTCAAGAAACCGCCGTTCATCCACTATAAGCTCTCGAAGCGTGTGATGGAGGCACAATCATCGGGCAAGAAGAACGTGATCAAGACCTGGTCCCGCGCTTCCACGATCAGCCCCGAATTCGTCGGTCTGACCATCGCCGTGCACAACGGCAACAAGTTCATCCCGGTCTATGTGACCGAGAACATGGTGGGTCACAAACTGGGCGAATTCTCCCCCACACGTACCTACCGCGGTCACTCCGGTAACAAGAAGAACTGATCACCACCATGGGACAGCGTAAGAAACTAGCAGCTGACGCGCGTAAGGAGGCCATGAAGACCGTGGCCATCGCGCACCTGCGCAACGTGCCGACCTCGCCGCGCCGCATGCGCCAGGTGGCCGACCTGATCCGTGGCAAGGAAGTGGACCAGGCGTTGGGCATCCTTCGCTTCAGCACCCGCCACAGCAGCCGCGATCTGGAGAAGCTCCTGATCAGCGCCATCGCCAACTGGCAGGCCAAGAACGAAGGCCGCAAGGCCGATGAGGCCGGCCTCGTGGTGAAGAGCGTGCAGGTGAACGAGGCCCGTGGCCTTAAGCGCATGCTTCCCGCCCCCCAGGGTCGCGCTTACCGCATGAAGAAGCGGAGCAACCACGTGAGCCTGATCGTTGATTCCACCAACTAAGCGCCGAGAGAGCAATTACCATGGGACAGAAAGCACATCCGATCGGCACGCGCCTCGGCTTCATCAAGGGCTGGGACAGCAACTGGTACGGTGGTAACAATTACACGGACAAGCTGGTCGAGGACGAGCAGATCCGTCAGTACCTGATGGCCCGCCTGAAGAAGGCCAGCGTCAGCAAGATCGTCATCGAGCGCACCTTGAAGCTCGTTACCGTTACGATCAACACGGCCCGTCCGGGTGTGATCATCGGTAAGGGTGGTGCCGAGGTGGACAAGTTGCGTGAGGAGCTGAAGAAGCTCACGGGCAAGGACGTTCAGATCAACATCTTCGAGATCAAGCGTCCGGAACTGGATGCCCGCCTGGTGGCCGACAGCATCGCCCGCCAGCTCGAAGGACGTATCAGCTTCCGTCGCGCCATGAAGATGGCCGTGGCCAGCAGCATGCGCATGGGTGCCGAAGGCATCAAGCTGACCGTGAGCGGTCGATTGAACGGTGCCGAGATCGCCCGTACCGAGAGCTACCGCGAGGGCCGCGTGCCCCTGCACACCCTGCGTGCCGACATCGACTTCGCCATCACCGAGGCGCATACCAAGATGGGGCGCATCGGGGTGAAGTGCTGGATCATGCGTGGTGAGGTTTACGGCAAGAAGGACCTCAGCCCCAACCAGGGTCAGGCCAAGGTGCAGGGTGGTGGCCGCATGGGCGGTGACCGTCCGGAGCGCCGCGGTGGTGACCGTCGTGGTCCCGGTGGCGACCGTGGCGAGCGCCGTGGTCCTGGAGGAGGAGATCGTCGTGGAGGTAATCGCGGTGGAAACCGTAGCAACAACTAAGAGCCATGCTGCAACCGAAGCGTAGCAAGCGCCGCAATATGCACAAGGGCCGCATGAAAGGGCAGGCCCAGCGCGGACATCGTGTGACCCTCGGGTCCTTTGGCCTGAAGGCCATGGAGAGCGTTTGGCTCACCAGCCGCCAGATCGAGGCATCCCGTGTGGCCCTCACCCGTTACATGAAGCGGGAAGGTCAGGTCTGGATCAAGGTGTTCCCCGATAAGCCCGTGACCAGCAAGCCCGCCGAAGTACGTATGGGTAAGGGTAAGGGTTCATTGGACCACTGGGTGGCGGTTTGCCACGCCGGCCGGATCATCTTCGAGATCGATGGTGTTCCCATGGCAACGGCCAAGGAGGCCCTGCGGTTGGCGGCGCAAAAGCTGCCCATCCCCACCAAGTTCGTGGTGCGGGAGGATTACGATGGTCAATAAGCCAGGCGAGCCATGAAGAAGAAAGGAACCGAATTGAAGGACCTCACGGTGCAGGAACTGCAGGACAAGCTGCAGGAGGAGCGTAACTCGCTCACGAAGCTGCGCTTCAACCATACCGTGAGCCCCGTTGAAAGCCCCGTGATGCTGCGTGTAAAGCGCAAGGACGTGGCACGCATCCTCACTGAGCTCCGCAAGCGCGAGCTCGCCAATACGAAGACGAAATGAGCACCAACACGACCACAGTGGAGCGCAACCTGCGCAAGGAGCGGATCGGCGTTGTCACCAGCGACAAGATGGACAAGAGCGTGGTGGTGATGGTCGAGCGCCGGGTGATGCACCCGAAGTACGGCAAGTTCGTGAAGCGTTCGAGCAAGTTCATGGCCCACGACGAGAAAGGCGAGGCCCACATTGGTGACACGGTCCGCATCAGCGAGACCCGCCCGATGAGCAAGCAGAAGCGCTGGCGTGTGGTGGAGATCATGGAACGTGCCAAGTAATACCGACTGAGCGATGATCCAACAGGAATCCCGGCTGAACGTGGCCGACAACAGTGGCGCCAAGGAGGTGCTCTGCATCCGAGTGCTCGGAGGCACAGCGCGCCGTTATGCCCGCATCGGTGACACCATCGTGGTGACCGTGAAGGACGCCATGCCCAATGGCAGTGCCAAAAAAGGCACTGTACACAAAGCGGTGGTGGTGCGCACCAAGAAGGAGTTGCGCCGCAAGGACGGTAGCTACATCCGCTTCGATGATAACGCCGTGGTCATCCTGGATGCAGCCGGCGAAATGAAGGGCACCCGCATCTTCGGCCCAGTTGCCAAGGAGTTGCGTGACAAGAAGTTCATGAAGATCATCTCCCTCGCCCCCGAGGTGCTCTAAGACCAAGGAGCCATGCAGAAGAAGACACACATCAAGAAGGGCGACATGGTGAAGGTGCTCGCGGGTGAGAACCGCGGCGACTCCGGCCGTGTGCTCGAGGTGGACCGTGACCGCAGTGTCGCGTTCGTCGAGGGCCTCAACCTCAACAAGAAGCACAGCAAGCCCACCACGGCCAACCCCCAGGGCGGCATCGTGGAGAAGGAGGGCCCCATCCATATCAGCAACCTCATGCTGGTCGATGCGAAGACCGGCACCCCCGGCCGCGTTGGTCGCAAGGCCGACAAGGAAGGCAAGCTGGAGCGTTACGTGAAGACCAAGAAAACCGCGGCCAAGTGATGAGCTACGTACCCAGGCTTCGTGCCAAATACCACAGCGACGTGGTGCCCGCGCTCCAGAAGGAGTTCGGCTACAGCAGTCCCATGGAGGTTCCCCGTTTGTTGAAGATAAGCCTGAACCAGGGTCTGGGAAGCGCCGTGGGCGATAAGAAGATCGTGGAGAATGCGGTGGCGGAGATGTCCATCATCGCTGGCCAGAAGGCCGTCCCCACCGTCTCCAAGAAGGACATCAGCAACTTCAAGCTGCGTAAGGGCATGCCTATCGGGGCGCGCGTTACGCTTCGCAGCGACCGGATGTTCGAATTCCTCGACCGCCTGATCGCAGTATCGCTTCCCCGGACCCGCGACTTCCGCGGGGTCAAGGCCAGCGGTTTCGATGGTCGCGGCAACTTCACCTTCGGCGTGAAGGAGCAGATCATCTTCCCGGAGATCGACATCGACAAGGTGAGCAAGATCCAGGGCATGGACATCACGTTCGTGACGACCGCCAAGACCGATGCGGAGGCCAAAGCGCTGCTGCGCGAGATGGGCTTCCCCTTCGCTGACAAGGACAAGAAATAACGCACAGACCAGACAACCATGGCCAAGGAATCCATGAAAGCCCGCGAGCGCAAGCGCGCGAAGATGGTGGAGAAGTACGCCGCCAAGCGTGCCACGCTCAAAGCCGCCGGCGATTGGGAAGCGCTGCAAAAGCTGCCCGCCAACGGCAGTGCAGTGCGCAAGCACAACCGCTGCCAGCTCACCGGCCGCCCCCGCGGGTACATGCGCCTGTTCGGCATTTCACGCAACACGTTCCGCCTCATGGCGCTCGAGGGCAAGATCCCGGGCGTGACCAAGAGCAGCTGGTAAGCAACGACGATACGACCATGACGACCGATCCCATCGCCGATTACCTGACCCGCTTGCGCAACGCCATCCAGGCGCGCAAGAAGATCGTGGAGGTGCCCGCGAGCAACCTGAAGAAGGACATCACGCGCATCCTGTACGACAAGGGCTACATCCTCTCTTGGAAGACCGAGGAGGACGGCAAGCAGGGCCTGATCAAGATCGCCCTGAAATACGACCCGCGTTCGCGCCGTAGCGCCATCACGGAACTGACCCGTGTGAGCAGCCCGGGCCTGCGCAAATACGCCCACGTGGAGGACCTCCCCCGCGTGCTCAACGGCCTCGGCGTGGCCATCATCAGCACCAGCAAGGGTGTGGTCACCGATAAGGAGGCCCGTACCCTGAACGTGGGCGGTGAGGTACTGTGCTACGTGAGCTAAGCCAGCAGAACCATGTCACGCATTGGAAAAGCGCCGATCAATGTGCCCAGCGGGGTGCAGGTCAGCATCAGTGATAAGAACCTGGTGACCGTGAAAGGTCCGAAGGGCAGCTTGGAACAGGCCGTGGACCCCGATCTCAGCCTGAAGCAGGACGGGGCGGTGATCACCTTGGGGCGACCCAGCGATGCCAAGCCGCACCGCGCCAAGCACGGTCTGTACCGTTCCCTCATCGCCAACATGGTGAAGGGGGTGAGCGAAGGCTTCGTGATCGAACAGGAATTGGTGGGTGTGGGTTACCGCGCCACCGCCAAGGGCCAGCAACTTCAGTTGGCGCTCGGATTCTCGCACACCGTTACGCTGGAGCTTCCCGCCCAGATCAAGGTGAGCGCGACCCAGGAAAAGGGAAAGAACCCCATCATCCGCCTGGAAAGTGCGGACAAGCAACTCATCGGTCAAGTGGCCGCCAAACTGCGCTCCCTGCGCAAGCCCGAGCCTTACAAGGGCAAGGGTGTCCGTTTCGTGGGTGAAGCGGTGCGTCGTAAGGCAGGTAAATCAGCCGGTAAATAAGCAACACCATGGCATTCGATAGGATCGCACGCCGACTGAAGATCAAGCAACGGGTACGCAAGAACGTGCACGGCACGCCTGAGCGCCCCCGCCTTTCGGTCTACCGCAGCAACACGGGCATGTACGCCCAGATCATTGACGACCAGACCGGCCGTACGCTTGTGAGCGCCTCTTCGCTGAAGGATAAGAAGGCGAGCGGCATGCCGAAGATCGAGCAGGCCAAGGTCGTTGGCGCCGCCATTGCAGAGAAGGCAAAGGCCGCTGGCATCGAACTGGTGGTCTTTGACCGCAACGGTTACCTGTATCATGGCCGGGTGAAAGCCCTGGCCGAAGCCGCCCGTGAAGCCGGTCTCAATTTCTGATCATCACTCCCATGTCTGATACGAATAACAAGAAGGTCAAGAGCAGCGATCTGGAGCTGAAGGACAAGCTCGTTGCCTTGAACCGTGTGACCAAGGTGACCAAGGGCGGTCGCACCTTCACCTTCGCCGCCATCGTGGTGGTGGGGAACGAGAACGGTGTGGTCGGCCACGGACTTGGCAAGGCCAAGGAAGTGCAGGAGGCGATCGCCAAGGGCATCGATGACGCCAAGAAGAACTTGGTGAAGGTACCCGTGCTGAAGGGGACCATCCCACACGCACAGGAGGGCAAGTTCGCCGGCGCCCAGGTGTTCCTGAAGCCTGCCGCCCATGGTACCGGTGTTATTGCCGGTGGTGCCATGCGCGCCGTGCTCGAGAGCGTTGGTGTGACCGACGTGCTCGCCAAGAGCAAGGGTAGTAGCAACCCGCACAACGTGGTAAAGGCCACCATCGAGGCCCTGACCAGCATGCGCGACGCCAACCAAGTGGCCCGCCAGCGTGGTGTGAAACTCGAACAAGTGTTCAACGGATAAAACGCGCCTCCACCGAGGCTTCGGTGAAAGACCCATGAGCAAGATCATCATCACCCAGACGCGCAGCCAGATCAAATGCCCGAAGCGTCAGAAGGACACCCTGAAGGCCCTGGGCCTCGGTCGCATCGGCAAGCGTGCCGTTGTGGAGGAGAACGCACAGATCGCGGGCATGGTGGAGAAAGTACACCACCTGGTGAGCGTGGAGAAGGCCTGAAACCGATAGCAGCGAAAGAACCATGGACCTGAGCAGACTCAAACCGGCCGAAGGGGCCACCAAGAAGGAGAAGCGCATCGGTCGCGGCCAAGGCAGCGGTCGCGGAGGCACTTCCACAAAGGGCCACAAGGGCCAGAAGGCCATCTCCGGCTACAACCGCAAGCGCGGTTTCGAGGGTGGTCAGATGCCCCTGGTGCGTCGTGTGCCGAAATTCGGATTCACCAACCCCACACGTGTGGAGTACAAAGGGATCAATCTGGACACCCTCCAGACCCTGGCCGAATCCAAGAAGTTGAGCGCGATCGACCCCACAGTGCTGTATGATAACGGCCTGATCGCCAAGAACGACAAATTGAAAGTGTTGGGCCGCGGTGAGCTGAAGAGCGCACTGACCGTGACCGCCCACGCCTTCAGCGCCACCGCCAAGGCCGCCATTGAGGCCAAGGGCGGAAAGGCAGAGACCATCGCCACCATCGCCCCCAAGGCCTAAGGAATGAAGAACCTGATCGACACGATCAAGAACATCTGGCGCATCGAGGAACTGCGTAACCGCATCCTCATCACGCTGGGATTGTTGCTTGTATACCGCATCGGGAGCTTCATCGTGCTTCCGGGTGTGGACAGCGCGCGGATGGCCGATGCTTCGAGCGGAGGAGGAGGCATCGTGGAGATCCTCTCGATCTTCACCGGTGGTGCGTTCACCCGTGCCTCGATATTCGCCTTGGGCATCATGCCATACATCTCGGCGTCCATCATCATGCAGTTGATGGGCATTGCCGTGCCCAGTGTGCAGAAGATGCAGCGCGAGGAGAGCGGACGACGCAAGATCAATCAGTGGACACGTTACCTCACCATCGTGATCTGCATGTTCCAGGCCCCTGGCTACATCTTCAGCACGATCGACCCCGGAGCGGCCCCATTGGACAGCCAGTTCTGGCTCATCACCAGCATGATCATCCTCACAGCGTCCACGCTGTTCGTGATGTGGTTGGGTGAGCGCATTACGGAGCGAGGCCTTGGTAATGGCATCTCGTTGATCATCATGATCGGTATCCTGGCCCAGTTCCCGCAGAGCTTTGCTCAGGAGGTGGTGGGCCGCATGGGTCCAGGCGGCGGCGGTCTTGTACTGCTGCTCGTCGAAGTGGTGCTCTGGGTGCTCATCATCGCTGGCTGCATCCTGTTGGTCCAGGGCACACGCCGCATTCCCGTGCAGTTCGCCAAGCGCGTGCAGGGCAACAAGCAGTATGGTGGTGTCCGGAACTACATTCCCTTGAAGGTGAACGCCGCTGGTGTGATGCCCATCATCTTCGCCCAGGCCATCGTGCTCATCCCGATGTACGTGGCGCAAGCCTTCGACAACCCGCCCCAATGGCTGATCGGCGTGGCCAACAGCCAGGGTTTCTTCTACAACTTCACGTTGTTCATGATGGTTGTGTTGTTCACCTACTTCTACACGGCGATCACCGTGAACCCGAACCAATTGGCCGATGACATGAAGCGGAACGGCGGGTTCATCCCCGGTGTGAAGCCCGGCAAGGCCACGGCTGGACACATTGATGAACTGCTTTCGCGCATCACCTTGCCCGGTGCCATTTTCCTCGGTATCGTGGCCATCCTGCCGGCCTTTGCAGGCATGATGGGCATCAAGCAGGGTTTCGCACAATTCTTTGGTGGAACGTCGTTGTTGATCATGGTGGGCGTACTGTTGGATACCCTCCAGCAGATCGAGAGCCACCTGTTGATGAGGCATTATGATGGTCTGATGAAATCAGGCCGGATCAAGGGAAGGAGCGGAGGAGCGGCGTACGGAATGGCTGGATAGGGACATGGCCCGGACCGTGGACCTGCTCAGCGATGACGACATCGCATTGTTGAAGGAAAGTTCTTTGCTTGTTGGAAGGACCTTGGCCGAAGTGGCCAGGCGCATTGCTCCCGGAGTGACCACGGGCGAGCTCGACCGCATGGCGGAAAAGTTCATTCGTGACAATGGGGCGGTGCCTGGTTTCAAAGGCCTTTACGGATGCCCAAGCACCCTGCTGATCAGTGTGAACGATCAGGTGGTGCATGGCCTGCCCGGCGACCGGATTCTGCGCGACGGTGACGTTGCGAGCGTGGATTGCGGAGTGTTGATGAACGGGTTCTATGGTGACAGCGCTTACACCTTCATGGTGGGTGAAGTGGCCGAACCCGTGAAACAGTTGCTCCGCGTCACCCAGGAATGCCTGCAGCTCGGTATCGAACAGGCGGTTGAGAACAACCGCACGGGCGATATCGGTTACGCGATCCAGCACCATGCTGAGAAGAACGGTTATGGTGTGGTGCGTGAGCTCGTGGGCCATGGCGTGGGGCGCAAGCTGCACGAACCGCCTGAAGTGCCCAATTATGGGCGCCGTGGGCAGGGTGCCAAACTGCACAGCGGGATGGTGCTCGCCATTGAACCCATGATCAATATGGGAACGAAGGAGGTGAAGCAGCTGGGTGATGGTTGGACGATCGTGACGCGTGATGGCAAGCCCAGCGCCCACTTCGAGCACAACATCGCCGTGCGCGCCGGCAGATCGGAGGTCCTCTCAACGTTCAGCTACATCGAGGATGTGCTGAAGGCAAAAGGAGAATTGGTGGATTGAACCGGACCGTGGGAACGGCCCGGCCAGGATAGAAGAGAAAAGAGAACAGGAAGGAATGAGCAAGACGGGAACAATAGAGCAGGACGGCGTCATCAAAGAGGCGCTGAGCAATGCCATGTTCCGTGTGGAGCTGGAGAACGGTCACGTGATCATCGCCCACATCTCGGGCAAGATGCGGATGCACTACATCCGTATTCTGCCCGGTGACAAGGTGAAGGTGGAGATGAGCCCTTACGACCTGAGCAAAGGACGCATCACCTTTCGATACAAGAGCTAAGAACCCAGGAAACCATGAAGGTCAGGGCCTCCCTCAAACCACGCTCCGCGGACTGCAAGATCGTCCGTCGCAAAGGGCGTTTGTACATCATCAACAAGAAGAACCCCAAGTTCAAACAGCGTCAAGGCTGATAATCGAACGAGCATGGCACGTATCGCAGGCATAGACCTACCCAAGAGCAAGCGGGGCTGCATCGGCCTCACCTACATCTATGGCATCGGACGCAGCACGGCCCTGGAGATCCTCCAGAAGGCCGAAGTGGATCCCGACACCGTGGTGGAAGAGTGGACCGATGATGAGCAGGCGCGCATCCGCCAATACATCAACGAGCACGTCAAGGTGGAGGGTGCCCTGCGCAGTGAAGTGCAGTTGAGCATCAAGCGCCTGATGGACATCGGCAGCTACCGTGGTCTCCGCCACCGTGCCGGTCTGCCATTGCGTGGCCAACGCACGCGCACCAATGCTCGTACCCGCAAAGGCAAGCGTAAGACCGTTGCGAACAAGAAGAAAGCGACCAAGTAAGCCCTGAGCAACATGGCAAAGCAAGATCAGAAAGCGGCCGGCAAGAAGAAGAAGAAGAACGTGGTGGTGGAAGCCTACGGGCAGGCCCACATCCAGGCCACGTTCAACAACCTCATCATCTCCCTGACCAACAACAAGGGCGAGGTGATCAGTTGGTCGTCCTCCGGCAAGCAAGGCTTCCGCGGCAGCAAGAAGAACACGCCCTACGCAGGGCAAGTGAGCGCTGAAGAGGCTGCTCGCGAGGCACACGACCTGGGCCTGCGCAAGGTGAAGGTGTTCGTGAAAGGCCCCGGTGGAGGGCGCGAGAGCGCCATCCGCGCCCTGCACAACTGTGGGGTGGAGGTCACTGAGATCGTAGACATCACACCGATGCCTCACAACGGCTGCCGTCCTCCCAAAAAGCGCCGCGTTTAATTCAAATCAACCTGTAGGGGCGTGATGGACGCATGCCCCGTAGTTGGTGCGGGTGATCAAGGCCGCACCCAAAAAGAAGACCATGGCACGTTACACAGGACCCAAGACCCGCATCGCCCGCAAATTCAAGGAGGCGATCCTCGGACCGGACAAATGGATGGAGCGCAAGCCCCATTCTCCCGGTCAGCACGGCCCCACGAAGCGCCGCAAGAAAGAGAGCGAATACGCTGTCCAGTTGCAGGAGAAGCAGAAGGCCAAATACACGTATGGCATCCTCGAGCGCCAGTTCGAGAAGATGTTCCACACGGCCGCCAGCAAGAAGGGCATCACCGGTGAGGTGCTGCTGCAGCTCTGCGAGGCCCGCTTGGACAACACGGTGTTCCGTCTCGGTGTGGCCCCCACACGTCGTGCTGCCCGCCAGTTGGTAAGTCACGGTCACATCACCGTGGATGGACAGGTGGTGAACGTGGCCAGCTACACCCTGCGTCCGGGCCAGATGGTTGCCGTTCGTGAGAAGAGCCGTTCGGTGGAGGCCATCACCAATAGCCTTGCGGTGAACAGCAAGCGTTTCGATTGGCTCGACTGGAACCAGACAAGCATGTCCGGCAAGTTCATCAACGTCCCCGAGCGTGCCCAGATCCCGGAGAACATCCGCGAGCAGCTCATCGTGGAATTATACTCCAAGTAAGAACCCGATCCAAGCAGACCACCCATGCCCATCCTTGAATTCCAGCGGCCCGACAAGGTCACGATGATCGAATCCGATGACAAGCGCGGCTCTTTTGAGTTCCGTCCGCTTGAGCCCGGCTACGGCATCACCATCGGCAATGCCCTGCGCCGCATCCTGCTCTCCAGCCTGGAGGGCCATGCCATCACCCAGGTGCGTATCGATGGTGTCGACCACGAGTTCAGCACCATCAAGGGTGTGATCGAGGACATGACCGAGATCGTGCTCAACCTCAAGCAGGTGCGCTTCCGCCGCCAGTTGGAGGACGTGAGCACGGAGAAGGTCTCCTTCACCATCACCGGTAAGGACAGCTTCACCGCGGGTGATATCGGTCGCCACACCACTGGCTTCCAGGTCCTGAACCCCGAGCTCGTCATCGCCCACATGGAGCCCAGCGTGAAACTGCACGTCGAGCTGATCATCAGCAAAGGGCGTGGTTACGTTCCGGCTGATGAGAACAAGGTGGATGGCGCACCCATCGGCACCATCTTCATCGATGCCATCTTCACGCCGATCAAGAACGTGAAGTACACCGTGGAGAACACCCGTGTGGAGGAGAAGACCGACTACGAGAAGCTCACCATCGAAGTGACCACGGACGGCAGCATCACGCCGAAGAACTCGCTTCAGGAGGCCGCAAAGATCCTCATCCACCACTTCATGCTGTTCAGCGATGAGCGTATCAGCCTCGAGGTGGAGGAGCGCGGAACCGCGACCAGCAGCGAAAGCGAGGAGTTCGACGAGACCAGCCTGCACATGCGTCAACTGCTGAAGACCAAGTTGGTGGACATGGACCTCAGCGTTCGTGCGCTCAACTGCTTGAAGGCTGCTGACATCGAGACCCTCGGTGATCTGGTGAGCTACAACAAGAACGACCTGTTGAAGTTCCGCAACTTCGGCAAGAAGAGCCTGACCGAGCTGGAGGACCTGGTGGAGAACAAGGGCCTGAGCTTCGGCATGAACGTGAGCAAGTACAAACTGGACAAGGAGTAAGCCAGTTGGCCGTTGGTGCTCGGCGTAGCGGAAGTCCGCGAAGCCGCTCCCTGACAACCGACAACTGACAACCGAATAGTCATGAGACACGGAAACAAGAACAACGCCCTTGGCCGCAAGAAGGCCCACCGCGGCGCCCTGATGAGCAACCTGGCCATCTCGTTGATCGAGCACAAGCGGATCGAAACGACGCTGGCCAAGGCCCGTGCCCTGCGCCGGTACGTTGAGCCCTTGATCACCAAGAGCAAGGAGGATACCACCCACAGCCGTCGTGTGGTGTTCAGCGAACTGCAGAACAAGGAGGCCACGGCCGCTTTGTTCCGTGATGTGGCGCCGAAGGTGGCCAGCCGTCCCGGTGGTTATGTGCGCATCATCAAACTGGGCAACCGCTTGGGCGATGCCGCGGAAATGGCCATGATCGAGCTGGTGGACTTCAACACCACCTACAGCAAGGAGAAGGCCGGCACCGCCGCCAAGAAGACCCGTCGCACCCGCAAGTCCGGCGGTGCGAAGAAGACCGATGAAGCTGCGAGCGCGAGCGCTGAGCCAGCTGCAGAGTAAGCTTCTGTCCGACCATTTGCAAAGGGCGCCTGTAAAGGCGCCCTTTGTCGTTCATTCTGCAGCTTTATGAACAGGTGTGGAAGATCCGTTCGGTTGCGGACGGCCACGCAGGGTATCTTCGCGGCCGGAACCGACGCACAGCCCCGATATGCTTGTAAGCCAGCGCCCTGAAGCCGTCCTGTTGTTGAACGATGGAACGCTGTTCAGGGGGCGTGCAATTGGCAACCCAGGCATCGCTACCGGCGAGATCTGCTTCAACACCGGCATGACCGGTTACCAGGAGATCTTCACGGACCCCAGCTACACCGGGCAGATCATGACGATGGCCTCTCCTCACATCGGGAATTACGGCGTGAAGGAGGGAGAGGAGGAAAGCGGGAGGGTCTCCATTGCGGGTCTGGTGGTGAAGAAGTTCAGTCATGTCTGGAGCCGCCCGGGTGGGTCCTCCTCACTGGATGACATGCTCCGGAAGGCCGGTGTGGTAGGCATCAGCGATGTGGATACCCGCAGGCTTGTGCGCCATATCAGGGACCACGGTGCTCAGAACGCCATCATCAGCAGTACCGAGATGGACCTTGAGGTGCTGAGAGCACGGTTGGCCGCTGTGCCCAGCATGGAAGGACTTGAGATCTCCAGCACGGTGACCACGGCTGATGCCTATGAGGTCGGTGAGAAGCAGGCCTCGTTCCGTGTGGCCCTTCTGGACTTCGGGGTAAAGCGGAACATTGAACGCTGCCTGATGGAGCGCGATTGCTTGGTGCGTGTGTTCCCGATGGGTGCCAGCGTGGCCGAGATGCTGGCCTGGGCACCGGATGGCATCATGCTGAGCAACGGCCCTGGCGACCCTGGAGCCATGCCGACCTCCGTGGAGCAAGTGAAGGCCTTGGTGGCGACAGGGCTCCCGGTATTTGGTATCTGCCTTGGCCACCAGCTCCTCGCAGAGGGCATGGGCATGCGTACCGAAAAGATGCACCATGGCCATCGTGGCATCAACCACCCCATCAAGGACCTGACCACCGGGCGCGACGAGATCACTTCACAGAACCACGGATTCGTGGTCAAGCGTAGTGATGCGGAGGCCCATGCCGATGTGGAGATCACGCATGTACACCTCAATGATGGGAGCGTGGCAGGGATCCGGTTGAAAGGACGTCCGGTCTTCAGTGTGCAGTATCACCCCGAGGCCGGACCTGGTCCGTTTGATAGTCGCTACCTGTTCGATCGCTTTGTCGATCACATGCAGGCCAGCATCGAACAGCGTTTGAAAAGTACACGGAACGCCTAACAACGAACGATGAGCTTGATCGCCAAGATCCAGGCCCGCGAGGTGCTCGACTCGCGCGGCAACCCCACCATTGAAGTGGATGTGTGGACTGATTCCGGACACATGGGCCGCGCAGCAGTGCCGAGCGGGGCCAGTACCGGCGCCCACGAGGCCGTTGAGCTGCGTGATGGGGAGAAGAAGCGATACCTGGGCAAGGGTGTTCGCAAGGCGGTGGAGAACGTGAACAACACCTTGAACAATGAACTTCACGGTGCTCTCGTGACCGAGCAGTCCATGATCGACAAGGCCATGATCGCGCTGGATGGTACCCCGAACAAGGGCAATCTTGGTGCGAATGCGATACTGGGCGTAAGCCTGGCCGTGGCCAAGGCTGCAGCGAGCGAGGCCGGTCTGCCCTTGTACCGCTACGTGGGTGGCGTGAATGCATCCACATTGCCCGTGCCATTGATGAACATCCTCAACGGTGGCGCGCATGCCGATAACAAGGTGGATGTTCAGGAGTTCATGATCATGCCTGTCGGTGCACGGCATTTCGCAGAAGGTTTGCGCATGGGTGCAGAGGTGTTCCATGCGCTGAAGGCCGTGTTGAAGAAGAAGGGCCTGAGCACCAATGTTGGTGACGAAGGTGGTTTTGCTCCCGACCTGGCCAGCAACGAGGATGCATTGAAGTTGGTGATGCAGGCCATTGAGGCCGCTGGCTACAAGCCCGGACAGGACATCGTGCTTGCGCTGGACTGCGCGAGCACGGAGTTCTACGATGTCAAAAAGAAGCGCTACAAATTGGAGAGCACCGGTGACGTGCTCACCAGCGATGAAATGGTGGCCATGTGGGCCGATTGGGCGAAGCGGTATCCGATCGTGAGCATAGAGGACGGAATGGCAGAGGATGATTGGGCCGGCTGGAAGAAGCTCACGGTGACCTTGGGCGCCAAGGTGCAGTTGGTCGGGGACGACCTGTTCGTCACCAATACCGAACGTCTCGCACAGGGCATTGACAATGGTATCGCGAACAGCATCCTGGTGAAGGTGAACCAGATCGGAACACTGACCGAAACGATCGAGGCCGTTGAAATGGCGCATCGTGCCGGATATACCAGCATCATGAGCCATCGTAGCGGGGAAACGGAGGATAGCACCATCGCAGACCTTGCCGTGGCCCTGAACTGTGGCATGATCAAGACCGGAAGTGCGAGCCGGAGCGATAGGATCGCGAAGTACAACCAGTTGCTCCGTATCGAGGAACAGCTTGGACACGCCGCACGGTATCCGGGTAGGAGCCTGCGGTATGTTTGACCTCCGCCTTTCGGGTCGAAGGAAAAATGAAAAGGGGCCGAGAAGGCCCCTTTTCATTTGGATGGACACCCGTTATCAGCGCACCACCAATTTGCCGATGTTGGTGTGGGTACCAGCGCCATCCACATGGCGGAGGACGTAGTGGCCCGAGGAGATGCCGTCCAGGTCGAAATGCAGCGAGCTGCCCTGCACGGGTTGCCAGCTCACCACTCGACCTCGGCCATCAACCAGTTGCACTGTGCCGTTGCGGACCGGGCCATCGAACTGAAGCAAAGTGGACCCGTGGGCAGGGTTGGGCGAAATGGTCCAACTGCCGGCTGCGATATCGCGCTCCCGGGTGCCTACGGCGCTCTTCCTCCAAGCGAGCACATATTCCCCGGCCTTGGCACCGGTGATGTCGATGCGGCCGATCTTGTCCGAGGGGTTGCCAAGAACGCTCAAGGTCTGCTGCGGAAAGCGGCTCCAGGCCCACATGGGGTCGGGGCGGTAAAGGAGCACAAGGCTGTCCTCGTTGAAGACCACCCCTTCTGCATTTTCCATGAGCCCGGCATCGAGCGCGGCAGTGATATTGGGTCGCCCATCATAGCTGAACCGCGCGTTGATCTGTGCCGTCTGGGGGATGGCACCACTGATCCGCCAATACCGGTCCGGTGATACCACATAGGCGAACGGAGCGTCCGTGTCATCATCAGCCGCCACCCATGCCTCCTCCAAATGGACAATGCATGGCTGCGGGGTCTGCACCACCGTTAGACGCAGGTCCGTTTGATAATAGATCGTCGTTCCAGGGCTGATAAGTGTATCGCGGTCATAGGTCACCGCTTGGCTGATGCGTTCATCGGTGTTCAATACGACCCACTTTGTGATGAAAGGCGGGGCTACGTTGACAACACACTGCATTCCTCCCACCAGTACTGGCGAAGGGCTGGTCCATTCATTCCCCAATGCATCCAGGCAGGTGATGGTCATCGGCACGTTGTTGTACGGTGCTGATGGACCGCGTTGTTTTTGCCGGATGTTCACCTGTGCGGGATAGCCACCCTCTGGCGTAGGGGAACCGGAAACGCTGAACGAATCGACCTCGAACGCGGCCCAGCCGGGCTGGAAGATCCAGTCATTGAAGAAGTCGTCCATCGGCATCAGGGTGGTCGCGGTCAGGTGGTCGCGCAACATCGTGCTGTTGACCGCCCGGAACGCGTTGTATTGCAGAAAGCTGGTCATGCCAGCAACGAACAGGCTGTCACCCAGATAGCTGCGCAGGGTGTGCAATACGTCGGCCCCTTTGTTGTAGCTATGCTCGCCATAGGTCCATTGCTGCGGTACGTTGGCCAGCGACCACCAGCCCTGATCCAGCAAATGGGCCTGTTGCACCATTTGACGGTGATTGGTGCGCACCTCGTTCAGGTACCGCTCATGCCCATAGACCTCTTCCAGAAAGAGGTAGCTCAGGTATTCGGCGAAGCCTTCATTGATGTACATTTCCTCGGCGCGCTCACAGGTGATCAGGTCGCCGAACCATTGGTGGGCCAGCTCATGCGCCATGATGTTCTCGTAGGCCAGGGTGCCATTGGCTATGCTCCGTGGGTAATGGATGCTGGTACTGTGTTCCATGGCCCCCTGTGTGGTCAGCACATAGCCCACCTTGTTCCATCGGTAGGGTCCGAACCATCGCTCGAAGCGTTCAAAAGCGTTCGGCAGGTGAAGGAAGGAGTTCTTCATGGCCGTGGTATCCCCGGCAGCACCGACCAGCAAATAGGGAATGTTGGTGCCGCTGATGCTTGGGAACACGCCATTCACTTCGCGGTAATCTGCCGCGGCAACGGAGGCCAGGTAGGAAGGTATCGGCTCAGAAATGGACCAGTGGGTCACAATGGTATCTCCACCGAGCTGGGTGATGGCCGTCCGGGTACCATTGCACCAACTTCCACGCCCGCCGTTGGTCTTGATCTCGAAGTCATAGGAGGACCGTTCCGTAAAATTGTCCACGCAGGGGAACCATGCCCTGCCAAAGGAATGGGGTGTGTTCTGGAACGCGACCCCAAGGTTGTAGGTCAATGCAGGCGAAGTGTAGAACCCGCCGAAACCGCTCGGGTCCGTGACCGGGTCGCCGTTGTAATGGACATTGATGGTCAGGGTGTCTTCCGGAGAGAATGGCTGTGGCAACACGACATTGACCAGATCACCCATATGGGTGTACGTCAGCGGTCCAAAGTGAGTGGTTACCGAATCGATCGCAAGCGCTGTCAGGTGAAAGGATAACTGCGTGAGGCCGACCTGCCGTGGGGTCGCCTTTATGGTGCAGAAGCCTGCGATGTTGTTGCCAAGCGTGAGGTCAAGTACAATGCGCTGATGAAGGATGTCCCAAGGCCACTGGGCCAAAGGTCCGTCCTTGGTGAGGCCGGCATGCATCGGGTGCTTCGTGGACTGACAATCCACTTGGGCAGAGCCCGGAATGTACTGGAGCAGAAGGAACACCAACAGGGTGCCGATGAGGAACGGTCGGAGCATGCATGCAAAGGTCAGCACAATGGATACTATGAACCTTGAGTAAGGTTACCGTGTTCTTCCTGGTATGGATCCCTAACTTTGAATTGGGGTCTTGGGATCCCAACGCCATCCATGAAGCCCAGTAACGAACTCCACGACCTGATCAAGTCACTGACGAAGTCGGAGAAGCGCTTCTTCAAGCTGCATTCGGCATTGCAGTCGGGAGACAAGAACTACCTCCGACTGTTCGATTCGATCGACAAGCAGAAGGCCTACGACGAGGAGGCGATCAAGAAGCAGTTCGCCAAGGAGACCTTCATCCGCCATCTTCCTTCAGAGAAGAACCACCTCTACAAGCTGATCCTGAAGGCGTTGCGTGCCTATCATGCGGAGAGTTCAGTGAGCGGGATACTGAAACAGGAGATCAAGAACATCGAGATCCTTTACCAGAAGGCGTTGTACGTCGAATGCAACAAGCTACTTCACAGGGCCAAGCGTATTGCACGCGAGAACGAGCGGTTCTACTACTGGTTCGAGCTCTTGAACTGGGAGAAAATGTTGTTGGAGGAGGCGTATGAGTCCGGGGAGTTCACCAAGGACCTTGATGCGCTGATCGAAGAGGAACGCGAAGTGATCGAGAAGCTGCGCAATCTGGCGGCCTATCATATCCTGTACTCGAAGATCAACTACGTGTTCCGGAGCGGAGGCTATGTGCGCACGGATGAGGAGCACGCCATGGTGGAGGAGATCAGCGAGCATCCATTGATCAAAGGCAAGAACACCGCACTTTCGCGCAGGGCTGCCACCATCTGCTATTACACACAAGGGTTCTGTGGTTGGGCGAAACGGGATTGGAAGACAAGTTTGGAGAAATTCCTCCGAGTGAAGCAGATCCTTGACGAGAACGAACCCATCAAGTCCGATCTTCCAAAGCGCTACATCCGAACGCTGCACTATATCATCAACGCACAGATCGAACTGTTCGACCTGAAGAGCGCAGCCGAGAACATCCGGCTAATGCGCTCTCTGCCGGGAAAGGATGGTTTCATTGGGGTCAACATCGAGTCACAGGTCTTCGTGGCCAGTTTCCTGAGCGAACTGCGACTGCTGGACCGGGCCGGTGAACATGCCAAGGCCTTGGAACTGGTCCCTGCGGTGCTGGAGGGCATGGAGGAGATGGGAGAAAGGCTGCACAAGGAGAACGAGATCGAGTTCCACTATGCACTGGCCTTGGTCCATTTCGGGGCGGGCCAGGTGAACAAGGCCCTGTTCTGGCTCAACAAGGTGCTCAACGAGAACGAGCCTACACTACGACAGGACATCTTCACCTATGCACGGTTGTTCAACCTGGTGGTGCACTATGAGCTTGGCAACTTCGACCTGTTGGAGTACATCGTGCGTTCCACGCAGCGTTTCCTCAGCAAGCGTCAACGTGCCTATAAGGTCGAGGTCACGTTGATCGAGCACATCAAGAAGCTCGCACGTGCACAGGACCCCGCCACCAAACGCGATCTGTTCCGCTCATTGCGCCTTGAACTGGCCGATCTGCTCAAGGACCCCAACGAGGGCCTGGTGCTCAAGTATTACAATGTGATGGCCTGGGTGGAGAGCAATGAGCGCGGCGTGCCGTTCAGTGAGGTGGTGCGCGGCATGGGTAAGGCCAAATGATGTCCGATGTCAAGGAAGTTGCCGTGCGACCGAGGTCACTCTGAACTCGGTGCGTCGGTTTGCCTGGTATTCCTCCTCCGTGCATTCCACTCCATCGGCACACTGGTTCACGGGCCTGCTCTCCCCATAGCCCTTGGCCTTGATACGGGAGGGGTCGACCCCCTTGCGGATCAAGTAATCCACGGCGCTGTTCGCGCGGGCATCGCTCAGCACTAGGTTGTAGGTGTCCGTGGCACGGCTGTCGGTATGCGAGCTGAGCTCGAAGGTGAGGTCGGGATTGTCCATGAACAAACGGGCCACCTTGTCCAGCTCAATGGCTGCGTCGGCCCGTATATCCCAACGGTCAAAATCATAGTAAATGTTCTCGATCACGATCGGTTTGTTCAGGACCACTTCGTTCAATTTGAAATCCTCTGTCCAGGTGCGACTGGTCCGCAGTCCAACGGTGCTGACGTCCCGACTTTCGGTGAACATTCCGTCCTTGCTGCCTTGTACGCGGTATTCATGGCCTTTGGTGAGCGGGAATGCATAGGAACCATCGGGTCCCGTGGTCATGCTGATCCGTTCACCTGTGGCCAGGTCGATAAGGGAGACCTCGACGCCATCCATGGGCTGCGCCGATGCGAAGGAGGTGAAGGTTCCTTTCACCAGGAAAGTGGGGTCATGTGCAAGAAAGGAGTGGATCCGATCGACCCCGGTCCTGTTGCTGCTCAAATAGCCGGAAGTGCCGCCGTTCATGGGGACGAATGCGAAGTCGTCCTGCTGTGAGTTGATGGGGTAGTTCAGGTTCTCGGGTGTCGACCATTCATCGGTCATGAGCACCGAGCGGAAGATGTCGAGACCTCCCAGGTTGCGGTGGCCATTGGAGGAGAAATAGAGCGTGTCGCTATCAAGCGTTGGGAACATTTCATTGGCCGCGGAGTTGATGGTGGGCCCCAGGTTGCGGGGATAGCCCCATGTGCCATCGGGCTGCAGGTCACAGCGGTATATGTCCGTCCCGCCGTAACCTCCTGGCATGTCACTGATGTAATAAAGGCTGCGACCGTCCAGGGAAAGCGCAGGGTGGCCTGCTGAGAAATCCGCACCATTGTAGGTGAACGATCTGATGTTGTGCCAGCTGCCGTCGGCGTTACGTTCCGCCTTGAAGATCATCAGGTGGCTGATGGCCTCTTCGTCCTTGTTGAGCCGATGTTTGTAGTAGTCGCTCCGGGTGAAATAGAGCTCGTTGCCATTGCCTGAGCATACCGCCGGTCCGTCGTGGTACCGTCCGTTCACCTCGCCGTCCAATGGTCGCAGTTCGCCCCAGTTCCCATTGGCGTCCTGCCGCGTGGTGTATAGGTCGAGGAAGGACGCTCCGTTCCAGGGATTGGTGTTCCTGCCTGTGCCGCTATTCTCGCCGCTAAGGAGCAGGCCTCCCTGAAAGGGTATGGCACTGAACATGCTGGTAGCGCCAGGAATGTTCAATGGTCGCACGGTGTACAACGTGGTATCCGCATAGAATTCTTCATGCGCTGAAATGCCCAAGGCCAGTTCACGTACCACAGGGTCTTCGGGACGTTCGGCTAACACCTTTTCGACCTGAAGTGCGGCTTCCTTGGTCCGTCCTAGCCGCTGCAACACACGGCCGTAGGCCAGCGCCTGGTCTCCCGCCAATGGCGTTGTACGATCGGCATAAGCGAACCAGTTTGCCGCCTTGGCTGCATCACCCAGTTGCACATAGGCATCGGCCAGACGCAGCGCGGCATCCCTGTCGTCCAAATGATGGAAGGCCTTTTCGTAACTGCGGACCGCATCGGCATAGGCCATGCGGTCATAAGCCTTGTCCGCCTTTGTTAGATGCTGCTGGGCGCATCCGGAGAGGAGGATGACCATGATGATCGTGTACGTGGTGTACTTCATGGGTCGGAGGGTCAGAAATAGCGAGGGGTCTTGATCTTGATCAGGTCGCGCCCAAAGTCGATACCTAGCATGACCTCATGGCTTCCGCTGGTGTAGGTGCGGAGCTGCGAGGTGCTCATATCATAGGCATAGCCTGCGCGTATCTGGGGGCTTATTTGGAACTCGACCATGCCTACGAAAGCATCGCCAGTTCGGTATCCGACCCCGAACCAGACCAGTTCGCGATAGAGCAGGTTGCAATTGATGTCGGCTTGTGCCGGAGCATTTGGCAGGTACTTGATCAGCGTGCTCGGCTTGATGTCGAACGATTCGCTGAGCGGGAACACCTTGCCCGCATGCAGGTAATAGTGCTGGGTGTAGTAGTGGTCGAGCGCATCGCCCACGGCCGGTGTGATCTTGCCATCGGCGGCCACGATCGTGGGTATGGAGAGGCCTACAAAGGATGTTGCATTGTACCAGTAGGCGCCGAAGCCAAAGCGGCCAACGGGTGCATTGTTGATGTTGCTCTGGTACACCTGGTCGTTGTTGTCCCAATACACGAGGTCAGTGAACTGTGCCGAGTAGAGCGAAAGGCCGGCTCGAAGGCCGAGCGAGAGCTTGCTGCGCTCACCCAGTTTCATGTGGTACGCATAGTGTGCGGACATGTCGAGCTCGCGACTGATGCCGATACGGTCGTGTACGATGGATAGACCGAGGCCCATGCGCTCGTTCATGACCGGGCCGTCCACTGCAAGTACACTGGTTCGTGGTGCGCCATCCACCTGCACCCATTGTGAGCGGTGCAGGAGGCTGCTGCTGATGTAGCCATGTGTGCCGGCATAGGCCGGATTGAGCAGCAGGCCATTGAACATGTACTGGCTGATCATGACCTCTTGTTGTGCGCTCAGCCTGGCGCATGTTGCCAAGGTCAGTAGGAGCAAGGCGATATGGCGTGTATGTAGCATGGTCTTGTTGCCTTGGGAGCGATCAGCGACGTAGATCGACGTAGCCTTGCAGTGTGCGTTGGCCATTGTTCACGCTAAGAATGGCGAAGTAGGTTCCGTTGGGCAGCTCTCCTCCGGTAAGGCTTTCGCCGGTCCAGTCATTGCGGTAGTTGATGCGTTCGAACACCTTGTTGCCCCAGCGGTTCATGATGATGAGCTGGTTGTTTACATAGGCATCGAGCCCTCTGATGAAGAAGGAATCATTGGCGCCATCGCCGTTCGGGGTGAAGCCGGTGGGCATGACCAGGTCGCTTGGTTGCGTCAATTCCACTTCTATGGTGTTGGAGCATCCATTCGCATCGGTGACGACCAACGTATAGATGCCAGCCCCGAGTCCATTGAGATCGGCCGTGGTGGCTCCGGTGCTCCAGATGTAGTTGTATGGAGCTTGTCCCCCATGGACATCCACCTCGATGCTGCCATCACTGCCAAGCCAGCTGCTCACGTTGTAGCCGCCTTGGTAGGTGGACAAGGTGGTGTCAATTACCAGTAAGGGAGGCGCATTCACGAGGAAATTGCCTTGTGCCGTGCATCCGTTGATGTCTGTAACTGATACGGTGTAGTTGCCGGCGCTCAGTCCTGTCAGGTCCTCTGCAGTGGCTCCCGTGCTCCAGCTGATCAGGAAGGGCGCAGTGCCGCTCTGGATGTCAAGATCGATGGCGCCCGCGTTGGCTCCTGCACATTGCTCGTCGGTGACCGTCGCGGTGATCGACGTGGCAGGTGTTCCTATGATCGACGCGCTGAGCGAAGTACTGCATCCATTGGCATCGGTGACCGTTACGGTGTAATTCCCCTCTGCTACAGCGGGAAGGTCTTCGCTGTTCTGACCACTGCTCCAGGTGGAGGTGAACGGTCCGGCACCACCGTTGATGGTGAGGTCAATGGAGCCATTGGCTGCACCGCAGTTCGCATTCGTGATGGAGGCCTCTGCGGTCAACGCAGTCGGCTCATTGATGGTGATGCACGTCTGCGTAGTGCAGCCCTGGTTATCGGTCACCAGGACACAATAATTACCCGGCCCCAGGTCAGTAAGTACTTGCTGGTCACCCAATGCTCCGCTCGGGCCGCTCCACGAGTAGGTGTACATGAGCGATCCTCCGGTGGCAAGTGCCGTGATGCTTCCATCGTTGGCCCCTTGACAGCTGATGGCGGTTCCCCCAGGGTGCAGGTTGACCAATGCTGTCGCCTCAAGGGGCGGCGGAGATGTCAAGTTGAACGATTGTTGGAGCGTGCAGCCGTTCAGGTCCGTGATGGTCGCGGTGTATTCGCCTGCTGCAAGGTCAGTGATGTCAGCCTCCGGGGAAGTGAAGCCATTGGGCCCGATCCATGCGATGGTATAGGGCGTGCTTCCTCCGGTCATGTTCAGCGCGATGGAACCATCAGAGGCTCCGGCGCAGGAGGTGTTGTGATCACCGAATGTGCTGATCTGTCCGGTTGCAGAGAGCGTTTCGGCGGGTTGGGTCAGTGTGATGGTGCTGGCGATGACACAGGCATTGGCATCCGTTATGGTCAGCGTGTAGGTGCCGGCCAAGGCTCCGCTGACCGATGGTGTGCCCGGAAGTGTCCCGTTGGGGCCCTGCCATTGGTAGGTGAAGGGCGCCGAACCGCCGGAGACCGTCGCGTTGATCTGGCCATTACTTCCTCCGAAGCAACTGATATTGGAGCCGCTCGGTTGTAATTCAGCGGTCAGTTGCGCATTCGGCAGGCTTTGGGGAGCGGTCAGCGTAACCACGGTGTCCGCATTGCACCCGTTGGCATCGGTCACACTGATGGTGTATGTGCCGCTGACCAACTGGTCCAGGTACGTACCGGTTCCCAAGGTACCTCCCGGGCCTGTGATGTCGATCACATAAGGGGGGGTGCCACCGATCGGGGCCAACTGCATCGTTCCACTGCTATCGCCAAGGCATTGGGTATTGTATTGGCCATAGAAGGACAACGCCACATTGCTTTGGATGGGTTGCGGGTCCTGGAGCAATGCGGTCGCTATTGCAGTGCAACCCAGTGCGTCGGTGAGGTTGAGCGTGTAGCTTCCACTGGTGAGCTGTTGCAGGTCCAGGTCGCTGGATGTGAATCCCAATGGGCCTGACCATGTGGCCGCTAGTGGGGCAACACCACCTGTCACGTTCGCGGTGATGCTTCCCTGGCCGTCGTTCGCACAAGGTCCTGCTTGTGAGTTCAGCGTAATGAAGATCGGAGGTGCGGGAATGAGCGCGATCGTGCGCTGCAGTGTGCATCCGTTGATGTCGGTAACGGTGACCGTATAGGTCCCTGCTTCAAGTCCTGTCAGGTCGGCTGTTGTCGCGGTGAATCCGTTGGGTCCGTTCCAGGTGATGGCGTAGGGGGCGGCGCCACCACCGAGCGTGGTCGTCAGCTCACCATCGTTAGCCGTGCAACTGGTGCCATAGCCACCGATATCGCTGGGTGTTACCAGCGCTTGTAGCGTGTCCGGTCGGGTCAGTTCAATGGATCCCGTCGTGGTACATCCGCTGGCATCGGTGACGAGTACCGAATAGGCACCGGCGACCAGGCCGTTCGGTTGGGCAACGGCGGAGCTGTATCCGTTGGGCCCGTTCCATTCGTAGATGTATCCCGGAGTACCACCGGTCACGGAACTGCTGATAGCCCCGGTGCTGGCCCCGGCGCAGGCAATGTTGTCACCGCTGGCGACCGTATCGCTGGCGAGAGTGATCGCGAACGGTGCTGGTGGGACCAAGGTGGTGGAGGTCTCAAGCGTGCACTGGTTGGCATCGGTGACCACCAGTATGTAAGTGCCAGGTAGGAGGTCTTCGACCAGCGGTTCCGTGGATAAAGGACCCTCCGGTCCGCTCCAGGCCAGTTGGTAACCGGGGGTGCCCCCACTGATGGTCGCCGAAATGGAGCCATCCGCGTTCCCCTCGCAGCTTACAGACCCTCCGTTCGGGAACGCGGATACGACCAGTGCCACGTCGATCGGTGGCGGTGCGTTCAGGAGGTATGAGCTTTGCTCGGTGCATCCGTTCGCATCGGTCACCACGACCGAGTAATTGCCTGCCAGTACGTTTGAGAGATCTTCGGAAGAGCTTCCATTGCTCCAGCTGAAAGCATAGGGTGCCGCACCGCCATCCACGGAAAGGTCGATGTTACCGTCCTCTGACAATTGGCAACTCGTATTGTAAGCGCCAACGGTGGTCGTGCTCGCGGTCAACTGAATGCTTGGTGGCGTGGAAAGCGTGATGCTTGCGACCGCGAGGCATCCATTGGAGTCGGAAACGGAGACCTGATAGGTGCCGGCGCTCAGACCGGAGAGGTCTTCATCAGTGGAGTTCAGTCCGAGCCCATCGGTCCAAAGAATGGAATAGGGGGCCAAACCGCCGCTGATGTCCAGGTCGATGGTGCCATTGGTGGCACCCGCGCAGGGCAGTGCCGTGCCGGAGGGCCAGGTCGAGGTTGTGATGGACAGGAGGGGAGGCGTTGGGTCGGTGATGGTCACCGAAGTGCTCGAGGAGCATCCTTGTTCATCGGTCACGGTGATGCCGTAGGTCCCACTATTGAGGTCATTGACCGTCGGTATACTGGCGTTGAAGCCGTCAGGACCGGTCCATACGAAGGTGAACGGCGCAGTGCCGCCGGAGGCTTCCGCACTGATGGAGGCCAGGCTGCCAGGGTTGCATGACGCGCCCGTGATCGTGGTCTGCAAAACGAGCGGTGCCGGGGCCGTGATGGTCACGGAGGTGTCGATGCCGCATCCGAACGCATCCACTACGCTCAACAGATAGGTGCCAGGGTCCAGTCCGGAGAGGTCCTGTAGGTTCGTGCTTTGACCTGATACGGGGTCGTACCATGTTTGGAGGTACGGTGAATTGCCTCCGGTGATGGTGAGGTCGACACTACCATTGAAGGTATTGTGGCAGCTGGCGTTGGCGTTGGCGAGAGACACTGCAAGTGGTGCGGTGGGCCCGAGGATGCCGAATGAAATGAACTTGGGTGTGTCGCAGCCATTGTTGTCAATGATCTCCGCTTGGTACAGGCCGGGTGAGAGGCCGGTGATCAGTGGCCCGGTGACCGGTGGGGTGGTGTTCCACGTGACGGTGAACGAGTTACTGGCCCCGCTCAGTGTCAGGTTAATGAAGCCGTCGTTCGCGCCGAAGCAGCTTACGTGCGAATAGTCCTCCACCAAGGCCAGGATGGGTTCACCACTATCACTGATCGTTACGGTCGTGCTGGTGGTACATCCGTTGGCGTCGATCACTTCCACCGTATAGGTCCCGATGTCCAGTCCAGTGGCGGTGGCGCCTGTCTGCACAGGTGACGTGTTCCATTGAAAGGAGTATGGGGTCGAGCCACCCGTGACGCTCACGGTGGCGGTTCCAGTGGAGGCCGTGTTGCATAATACGTTGGTGAACGAGGTGATCTCGGCCACGAACGGTTCCGAAGGACCAGTTATGGCGACCGATGCCGATGCCGTATTGCCCTGTGCATCCTCAACCGTTACGGTGTACGACCCAATACCGACGCCTGACAACTGTACGCTGTTTTGGGCCGGTGAGGTGTTCCATGCGAAGGAGTAGGGTGGAACGCCTCCATTAACCAAGGCTTCCGCGCTTCCGCTCAGGTCCCCATAGCAGGTGATCGAGGTCACATTGCCGATCACCACTTCCAGGGTTCCACCGCCTTCCATCGGTGAGGGGACATGCGCCGCGAAGGGTGCAGCGCTCAGCAATAAAGCGCTGATCGTTGAAAAGACCAGGGTTAGTGAACGCCAGGTCCAGATCAGTTTTGGAAACTGTTGGTCAAGTAGCATGCTGTACGGTCTACGCCATTAAGCATGGCCCACCACTCAGGTGGACATGCTTTCAGGCGGACCTTTTTACAGCCTTAGGGACAAAAAGGTTCCCGTTCCGTGCTATGCTCCACGGCCTTTCCGCTGAAGGTGCACCGCGTGCAAGGCTATGCCGGCGGCAACACTCACGTTGAGCGATCCGATCTGGCCGGCCATGGGGATACGGACCAGTTCATCAGCCATGCGCAGTACGGCGTCCGAGATGCCTTCATCCTCGGCGCCCATCACCACCACGAGCGGTCCGGACAGGTCCGCTTGTTCCAGTGAGGTCGTCGCTTTTTCGGTGCATGCGATGATACGAGCGCCATGCTCACGTGCCCGTAAAAGGCCATCGGTAAGCCGTGTTACCCGACAGACCGGATTGCGCAGCAAGGCTCCGGCCGAGCTCTTGACGGCATCGGGGCCAAGGCGGGCGGTACCGGTCTTGGGGACCAGCAAGGCATGCGCTCCGAAGCACTCAGCGCTGCGGGCAATGGCACCCATGTTCCGTACATCGGTCACACCATCCAGGGCAACGATCAATGGCGTTAGCCCACGCTCGTAGGCCATGGTGATCACTTCGTCCAGGTCCTGTTCCTCCACCTGGCTCAGGAAGGCGACAACACCCTGGTGTTCCGCTCTAGTCAGTCGGTCCAGTTTCTCGGAGGGCACCGGCTGCCAGGGCACACCGCGCTCCACCGCCAGCTGCCTGATCTCGCGGATCCCTTCTCCGCCGGCGTCGCGTCGCACCAACAGCCGTTCCACGTTCTTGCCCGCCCTCAGGGCTTCGATCACCGGCCATACGCCGCAGATCAGGTCCTTGTCCGCCATCTTGGTTCGTGCTGTGGTTACTGCGTGAAGGCCCCAAAGGTGGGGCCTTTGTGCTTGGCATGGCGCATGGGCGTGGATCTTCAGGACAGATCAGTTCTGGTAGACCCTGCCGTTACGCCAGCTTTCCACATTACGGTACCATGCTCCCTTGAGCATGGGGTCCCGTTCAAGTACAAGGTCGTTGTCGCTGTATGGGTCGGCCCGCTTTACGAACGTGAAGGATGAGCTCATCAGGTTGTTCTCCTCGCCGTAGATCCACGTTTCACCGTTCTCGGCCTTATGGATCGAGGTCGGTGTGCCGAAGATGATGAGCACGAGCCCCCTGTCCGTGCGCCATCCTTCAACGGAGGAGGTGAAATGCCTGTTCGCACTCTCCACTCGGCCATAATACGTCCGAATGGCCTCACGCGCTTTTTCCCGGTCACCGGTGCAGTCCATCCAGAACTTCTCGATCGCCTTGCGCAGGTCGTCCTGTTTAGTGATACGCTCGTATTCCTGCATACTGGTGATGTAGCGCAACGGCTTCAGCATGTCCTGGGCGGATGCGGCGTAGGGATAGCAGTCGGAGAGCGTGAAGAGCGAATAGCCCCGGTCGTCCAATGTGTCCAGCTGGAAACGGAGCGTGCCGGTCCTTAGGTCTGAAAGGAGAAACGTCCCATCCGCATCCACAGTGACCCGGAAGGTGCTGTCCGGTGAACTGGACGCTTTCTTGGTGGTGTTGCTGAACACGGGAGCCGGAAGCGCGGCATCCGCAGGGACTCGGACCACATTGAGCGTGGCGTTGGCAAAGGCGTCGCAGCGCACTTTGACGGATGTTCCTGGTCTGAATTGATCGGTGAAGTAGGGGAGCCCATTGCGCGGATCAATGGGCATGAAGTACTGCCGGATGGCCGTTTCGCGGCGATCCACGCGGATGAAGGTCGTGGCCTGGGTCTCCCGGTTCAGGTCGCGCACCGTCACCCGCAGCACAAAGGACTTGTGTTCATTCCTGCGCAGGTCGATGCTCCCGACCAATTCCTTTTCAAGACCCGGGTCATCGGACTTGTCCTGCACCAAGGTGCTGGCACTGTCCAGCAGGACTTTGGAACCCCACTCAGGGAATGCTTCGTACGTGATGCGCAGTGAGGCCTTGTAAGGCCCCCCGCCACCATCGCTCTTGTACAACAGATCGCGGGTGGGAAGCTTGTAATAGAGCGTGGAGCGTTCTGGTGCGTGGTGGTAGATCCTCGCCTCCAATCGCAATTGGTCGGCCCCCTTTCCATACATGTAGGCCACATTGTCCCTCGTCACACTGGTGGAGGAGCCACATGCGGCTAGAAGCACCAGTAATGGCGCAAGGACGTGAAGATGATCCCGGAACCTGGTCATGCTCTGCTGGCATCTTCGCCTTCGAAGGCGCGTTGAAGCAACTTGTCGTGGAGGCCCTTGTTGGTCTTTGCGCCCAGTTCCTTGAGCATTTCCACCTGGCGCACGAGATTGCCGGGTCCTTCACTCAGTTTGCCGAGTGCTTTCTCGTAGCTGTCCTTGGCATCATTCACATGCTTGCCAATGCGCCCGAGGTCCTCGGTGAAGCCCACGAACTTCTCGTACAAGGCGCCCGCCCGTTCCGCGATGGCCAGATGGTTCTTCGCGATGCGTTCATGTTTCCAAATGCCGTGGATGGTGCGGAGCGTGGCCATGAGCGTACTGTGTGTCACCATCACCACCTGCCGGTCGTAGGCCTCCTGGAAGATCTCCGGCCGTTCCTTCAACGCAAGCAGGAAGGCGGGTTCGATCGGCACGAACATGAGCACGAAATCCACGCTGCGTACACCGTAGATCTTGGTGTAGTCCTTTTCGGAGAGGCCCTTGGCATGTGACCGCAGGCTTTCCACATGAAGCTTCAGCGCGCGATCCTTCTCTGCCTGGTCCGAGGTGGCGGTGAAGCGCTCGTAATTGACCAGTGAGACCTTGCTGTCAATGATCAGGTGCTTGTCGTCCGGCAGGAAGATGACCGCATCAGGACGCAACCGCGAACCATCGGCCTGCGTGCTGCTTTCCTGCATACTGTATTCCTGCCCTTTGACCAGGCCGGAACTGTCCAGCAATTTCTCCAGGATCATTTCACCCCAAGCGCCCTGGGCCTGCGTGTCGCCCTTCAATGCCTTGGTCAGGTCGTTGGCTTCCTGGCTGAGCCGCTGGTTCTGTTCCACCAATTTGCCGATCTCGATCTTCAGGTGGTGCCGTTCCTTTCCTTCGGTCTGGTAGGCCTCCTGCACCTGGCGCTGGAACTCGGTGATGCGTTCCTGCAGGGGCTTCAGTATGGTGCCAAGCTTTTCCTGTTGCTGGTCGTTCAGTTCCCGACCGCGTTGGGTGAGCAATCGGTTGGCTATGTTCTCGAACTCCGTGGTCATGCGCGCCTGCAACTGTTCGAGCTCGGCTTTCTGCTCCTGTAGTCGTGCTGCAAGTGCCCGCCCTCGTTCCTGCTCGGTGGCCAGTTCACTGTTCAGTTGAACGATCCGGCCTGTGCGTTCCTCGAGGCTGTTCCCTGCGTCGGAAATGCGACGCTCCAGGTCCGCCTTTTCCCGCTCATGCTGCTCCCGGACCATGATGACCAGGTCGGTTTCCTTGTTGCGCGACCACAAGGCATAAGCGAACGCACCCAGAGCACCGCCGAGCGCAAGACCGATGAGGATGGAAAGGATGTCCATGTACCGCACGAAGTTAACGCTGGGCGCGCCCTTCAATTATCAAGGATCACCACCAGTGTCCCGACCGGTACCAGGTCATATAGCGAGATGATGTCGTCGTTGCGCATCCGGATGCAACCCATGGAGCTTGGTGTGCCCACGGACCGCTCGTTGGCGGTTCCGTGGATGTAGATCATGCGCTCCCTGCTGTCCACCGCACCGCCCCGGTTCACCCCTTCCTCCAGGCCTTCGAGCCAGAGGACCCGGGAGGTGATCCAGTCCTTGTCCACGCCGGCGAAGTCGGGGTCTGCGAAGGTGCCTGTGAATTCCCGGTCCCGCAATATCCCCAGTTCCGGCACATCGTCGCCGTGCTTGCTGCAGATCCGGTGCAGGCCCGTGGGTGTGCAATAGCTGTCCCTTTCGCAGCCCGGACCACGACTGGCAGTGGCCACGTCGTATGTGCCCACGAGCTTTCGGTCGCGAACGTGGTACATGGTCTGGTGTTGTACGGACACATACAGCAGGTCCGGGGAGAGGTCCTGCGCGGGATAGCGGGCCTCCATGTACTCGAGCAATAGGTCGATGAGGCCCTGGCCGGGCGGCGCATTTAACGCACACCAGATCGAAATGCACATCACCAGGGTCAGCATGTCGCAATGCTAATCCTATTGCGCCCCCCTTTGAACTGGAACGCAAGGCGAATGATCGACCATGGATCGTTGGTCAATTCCTGCTTCCTCGGACGGTCCGTGGCCTCTGGCCTATCGGCAGGCCGATCAGAAAAGGCTGGTGAACCCGAAGTGGATCTTGCCACCGCGTAGCAGCACAGGGTTGTCGAACTGCCTTCCAAGGGCATAGGTCAGGCTGAACAGACCGGCCTTGGTCTCGAAGGTGGTGCCTGCGCCAAAGCCCAAAGGGGCGTCCGTTACGAGCGTGGCCTGAGCGGCATCCTCCCACCAACCCTGGTCCACAAAGACGAAGAAGTTCGCGTTCTCCTCATAGATGAACCTGTATTCGAGGGTGCCGATCGCATAAGAACTGCAAAAGATCGAGGCCTCATCCACGCCCCGCAGCGTTTTGAGCCCTCCAATGCGATAGAGCTCGTTGCGGTAGAGGTCGTTGTTCACCATCCACCCGCCTTGCGCGGCCAGGCGGATGGTGCTTCGGCGCTTGATGGGCAGGTGCAGCACGGCTTGACCGTCAAGTTCGTATTGGACCGTGGCAATAGTGGGTGCCTGTTCGGCTTCTGTGGCAATGGCGGTGGAGGTGCGTTTGCGCCCCGCCGAACCCTCCATGGCGATGAAGTGCCCGCTCCTTGGGTTGAAACGGTAATCGAACCGTTCGCGGGTCAGTCCCAGTCCATAGCTCAGCAGGTCAACATCGGCCAGGCCGACCGGGGCGGTGGTCAGGTTGCCCAAGCGGTTCGATGATCGGCTGTTGACGAACAGGCTCAACTTGTCGCCTCGGCTCATCAGGTAGTCCAGCCCTGCCCGAGCAGCGACCTCGAGGAAGGTCGTGTCGCGCCGGAACAGCTTCAATGACAGGTCAATGCCGAAAGGTGAACTGAACACGTTGGGTATCGCGAAACCCAGGCGGAGGTCCTGGGTCTGGTCCTGGAGCTTGCGCCAATTGAGGTTGATGGCCTCGCCTCGTTTCAACGCATTGCGCAAGCGAAGGTCCAGGTCGCCCGTAATGGTGACCTTGCCCGTGTTCGGGTCGGGCTGTACACCAAGAATGCCGTTGATGGAACTGGCCTTCTTGGCATCGAGAAAGAGGTAGAGCTTCGTCTGGCCTTGACCGAACTGCACGTACGGTCGTTGTTTCTGGGTCACGAAGGGCAGTTCCCGGATGCGACGCTCGAGGGCGAGCACCATGGATTCATTGTAGAGGTCGCCCGGCCGTATCCCGATGTGGGACTGCAGGTATCGCATATTGGTCCGTGCAGTGCCCTTGACCACCACGCTGTCGATCGTGACCGCACGTCCCATGTCCAGTTTCACCGTCGCGTACAGGCCATTGGCATCCTGCCGCAGGTCGTCCAGCCATGCCTTGGCGAACGGGTGTCCATTGTTCTCGCAGCGCACCACCAGGTCCTCGAGCAATCGGGTCACTTGTTCGGGACTGATCGGCCTGTCCGCGTAGAGTTTTTCGCGAAAGCGTGCCTCACTGGCGATCTCCGGTGCTACACCACTGCCGGAGAGCATGGCCCAGCGGTAACGTTGGCCCACGTGCAGCGGGCAGGTGGTGGTCAGGCTGTCCGTGACACAACTATCGATGGATGCCTCAAGGTATCCGTTGCTGAAGAGGAAGTTCAGGAACTTGCGGGCCTCCCTTTCCCCTTCCCGTGCCGTGCCGATCGGTATGGGCCTTGTCCATTTTCCCGGAAGGGTGGTATCGGGGACGAGGACCAGGTTGCGCCGTTGTGCTTCCACCGTTGCTGCCAGCGCGACCAGCACCATCACGAGCACATTTCGGAGCAGCCCTGTCCTGGTCATGGAAATGCCCACTCGATGGGTTTCAGGCCTTGTGCGACCAACAGTTCGTTCGTTCTGCGGAAGTGACCGCAGCCGATGAAGCCCCGATAGGCCGAGAGAGGAGAAGGGTGAGGGGCCTTGAGCACGTGATGCCTGCTCGTGTCGATCAGCGGTTCCTTGGTCTGGGCATGACGCCCCCAAAGCAGGAAGACAAGCCCGGAACGCTGTTCGGACAGCCTTCGGATGGCCAGGTCGGTGAACGGCTCCCAGCCTTTGCTTTGGTGCGACCCTGCTTCGTTGGCCCTTACCGTGAGGGTCGCGTTCAGAAGCAGAACGCCCTGGCGTGCCCATGGGCTGAGGTTGCCGCTGGTGGGCCGGGCAATACCCAGGTCGCGGACCAGTTCAGTGAACATGTTCTGCAGCGAGGGCGGGGGGGGCACTCCGTCCGGTACGGAGAAGCAAAGTCCATGTGCCTGACCGGGGCCATGGTAGGGGTCCTGCCCCAGCAGCACCACCTTGACCGATGGAAAAGGGGTCAGTTTGAACGCATTGAAGATGTCGCTCCCCTTGGGATAAACAGGGAATTGCGCCTTTTCGCGGACCAGGAAGTCGCGCAGAGCGGCGTTCACCGGCGAACGAAAGGCTTCCGCCAAGGGTTCGGACCAGCCTTCACCAATATCCGGACGTGGACGTTCGTTGATATGGAGGGCATCGCCGTTCATTTCAATTCACAGATGCTCTTCAATGGTTGTTGAAACTTTTTCCGGGGACGTCCGTTACAGGGGCTAACTTTGGGGTGTGTCCCTGACGATAGACCGCCCCGGAACACAAAAGAACGAACGATGAAAAAGGTGCTCCTGATCCTTGCCGCAGTGGTGACCACGAGTGTGATGCTCAGTTCCTGTGGTAGTTCCCATTCCTGCCCTGCGTACGGCAAGGCTGCCAAGGTGCCTGCCGAACATCGCGCCTGAAGTAGTTCCTCTTCATTCATTGCTTCCTGAAAGCCCGGGCCGTGCGGTCCGGGCTTACCTGTTCATTAACGATCGGGCCATCCCCTCACCGGTAGGTAAAGGTCACCTCCTGCACCAGTTCCGGTGAAAGGCTACGCGCCACCGGGCAGCCATGGGCCGTGTCTTCCATAAGGCCGCGTTGGGCGGAGTTCAGCCGTGCATCCATGGTGAGATGAACTTCGACGCGTTGCACTCGCCGCGGGTCCGAGGCCATGTGCTTGATCACCCGGGCCTCGGTACCGGCCAGAATGAACCCGTTGGCGCGGGCCACGATATCCATGGTGGTGATCATGCACGTGGCCAGCGATGTGGCCAGCAGGTCGGTCGGTGAAAAGGCCGACCCCTTGCCCTTGTTGTCCACCGGTGCGTCGGTGGTGAACCGCTGACCGCTGCGAACATGCAGGCATTCGGTGCGGAGGTCGTCCAGTTGGGTCACATGTGCCGTATCCATGGTGGTGGGTGTACTGATCGCGGCAAGGTAACGTTGGCATACCGTAGCTTTGTGTGTCGCTCTGACCATGCGTTGGACTTTTTTACTCGTTGCCCTGATGGTACCTGCCTTCCACGCGAAGGCACAGCAGACCATTTATGATGAAACGAGGGTCCTCTATCGAAGCCAATGGTCTGGAGGGCTCATCATCCACGGTGATGGCTGGGGACTACAGGTGTACCGTGGTATCCACCGCACGGCGAGGGTGGTGCGTCTCTACGGATTGGAGATGGTGGGCATGAAGCACCCCAAGGAGGTCAAGAGCTTCAATCCCTACTACGATAACTCGAGGGGCTACTTCTACGGGAAGTTGAACGCATTGACCATCCTACGTCCCACCATTGGGGGCAAGCATCTTATTACCGACAAGATCCGCCGGTCCGGTGTCGAAGTGAACTATGTCTGGGGCATTGGCCCGTCCATCGGCCTGGCCAAGCCGGTCTATCTCCAGATCGGCAAGCCGGACGCCATTCCCTATCAGAACATCGTGACGGAACGCTACGACCCGGCCGTGCATGATGTGCAGAACATCTACGGCAGAGCTTCCTGGTTCACCGGCGTGGGTGAGATCAGGCCGTACATCGGCGGTTTCGGCCGCTTTGGGTTCAACTTCGAACATTCGGGTCATGCCGATGGCATAAAGGCCATTGAGGTGGGATGCACCATGGACGCCTTTCCAACGGTGGTGCCCATCATGGCCGAGATGGAAGGGGTGACGAACAAACAATTCTTCTGGGAGTTCTACCTGGCCATTCAGTTCGGTAAGAAGTACATACAATGAGCGAGACGGTGACGGAGGTGAAGAAGCGGCAGCGAAAGCCTGACTGGCTGCGCGTGAAGCTGCCTACGGGTGAGAATTTCCGAAAGGTGGCCAGCATCGTTGGCGAGCACAAGCTGCACACCATCTGCCAGAGCGGCAACTGCCCCAACATGGGCGAGTGCTGGGGCGAGGGAACCGCCACCTTCATGATCCTGGGCAACGTGTGCACCCGCAGCTGCGGATTCTGCGCCGTGGCCACGGGCCGGCCCGAGGCTGTTGACCCCTTCGAGCCTGCCCGCGTGGCCCGCAGCGTGGAGCTCATGGGCGTGAAGCATTGCGTGATCACCAGCGTGGACCGCGACGACCTGAAGGACGGTGGCAGCGACATCTGGGCCAAGACCATCCGCGCCATCCGCCGTCGCAGCCCTGGAACCACCATGGAGACCCTTATTCCCGATTTCCAAGGGAAGTGGGAGAACCTGCAGGTGGTGCTCGATGCCGCTCCCGAGATCCTCAGCCATAATCTGGAGACCGTACGCCGCCTTACCAAGGAGGTGCGCATCCAGGCCAAGTACGACCGAAGCCTCGAAGTGCTGATGCGTTCCAAGCGTGCCGGTCTGCGCACCAAGAGCGGTGTGATGCTCGGCCTCGGCGAGAGCGAACAGGAAGTGCTGGAGACCATGGACGACCTGCTCAGTGTGGGGGTGGACATCCTCACTCTGGGCCAGTACCTGCAGCCCACCAAGGAGCACCTGGCCGTGCAGGAGTTCGTGCATCCCGACACCTTCGCCAAGTACAAGGCCATCGGCCTCGAGAAAGGCTTCCGGTATGTGGAAAGCGGCCCGCTGGTGCGGAGCAGCTACCATGCCGAGAAGCACCTTTTCTGATGACCGATCGTCCGTTGTCAGGTTGCCTGATAATGGATGAACATCGACCTGATCACCTGACACCATGAAGATCGCCATCAACGGATTCGGACGCATTGGGCGAGTGACAGCGCGTCTGCTGCTGCAACGGAACGATGTGGAACTGGTGGCCGTGAACGACCTCACGGATACCCGTACGTTGGCGCACCTGTTCAAGTACGATAGCGTGCATGGCGTGTTCGCGGGCGATGTGTCACATGATGATGCACACCTTCTCCTTGGCGGCCGGAAGATCAAGGCCTACGCGGCGAAGGACCCCGCCACATTGCCCTGGAAGGAGCTTGGGGTGGACATCGTCATCGAGTGTACCGGCCACTTCCTCACCCGTGAAACAGCCGGCGCGCATCTGAAGGCCGGTGCCAGGCGCGTGATCCTCTCCGCGCCCGCCAAGGATGCCGACATCCCCAGCGTGGTGCTCGGCGTGAACGACCACATCCTGAAAGGCGACGAGCCCATCATCAGCAACGCGAGCTGCACCACCAACTGCGCCGCGCCGATGATCATGGGCATCCACGAGCTGTGCCACATCGAGGACGGCTTCATCACCACCGTACACAGCTTCACGGGTGACCAACGCCTGCACGATGCACCGCACAAGGACCTGCGCCGCGCACGTGCAGCCACGGTGAGCATGGTGCCCACCACCACGGGTGCGGCCAAGGCCATCACGCGCATCTTCCCCGAGCTCGATGGTCGTTTGGGCGGCGGTGGCATCCGAGTGCCCGTGCCCGATGGCTCCATCACCGACATCACCTGCCGTGTGAAGGACCTCAAGACCGCCGATGAGATCAACGCCTACTTCAGGTCGCTCGCCGAAGGCAGGCTCAAAGGCATCCTGCGCTACACCGAGGACCCCATTGTAAGCGTGGACATCGTAGGCGACCCGCACAGCTGCATCTTCGACGCACAGCTCACCAGCGTGGTGGGCAACATGGTGAAGGTGATGGGCTGGTACGACAACGAGTACGGCTACAGCAGCCGGTTGGTGGACCTGTTGGCCCGGCTCGGCTGATCCCTGTTCGTCCCGTGTGGAGGTGTGTCCGGGATACCCGGGCCGACATCGTATTTCATGCTGCATAATTCATGTGACATAATTTATGCCACATAGATCATGTAGCTTTGTGGTATGGCTGAGGAGTTCAACCCCTTCCTGCTACAGGGCTACACCGGGTGCGATACCTTCTGCGACCGCGTGACGGAGATGGCAGCGTTGAAGGAGGCCATGGCCAACCAACGCAATGTATCGCTCATCTCGTTGCGTCGCCTGGGCAAGACAGCCCTCATCCGTCACTTCTTCGCATCGCAGCGTCGGTTCATTCCGGTCTTTGTGGACCTGTACCGCACCACGGACCAGGAGAGCATGGTGCTGCGCATCGTTCAGGAGGCTTTGCGCCAGGTGGGGCGACCCAATGGTGCGTTGCTCAAGGAGGTGGCCCAAGCCATGCGGTCGCTGGAGTTCAACCTGGCCTTCGATGCGCTCACAGGCCTGCCGGAGTTCGGTGTTTCGGCCAGGCCGGGCATGAAGCAGGCCATGGCGCTGGATGAGCTCTTCGCGTACCTCGAACGTCAACGGAAGCCGGTGGTCATCGCGCTGGATGAGTTCCAACAGGTGCTGGAATACCCCGAGCGCAATACGGAGGCCATGCTGCGTGAACAGGTGCAGCGCCTGCGCAACGTGCAGTTCATCTTCAGCGGCAGCGACCGACGAATGATGCAGGCCATCTTCTCCACTGGGCGCAGACCCTTCTTCCAAGCCACCGAGCCGCTGCACTTGGGGCCGATACCGGCACCGGTGTATGCCGAATTCATCCAGCGGCACTTCAAGGTGGCGCGGCGAAGGATGGAGAGCGCGGTGGTGCATGAAGGACTGGACTGGTGCCGTTGCCACACGTACTATGTGCAGTACCTCTTCAACCGGTTGTATGCACTGGGCAAGCGCGAGGTGACCGTCCTTGATCTGGTGCGCACCCGCATGAGCATCCTGCAGGAACGGGCACCCGAATACATGACGTTGAAGCGCCTTCTCAGTCCCCATCAGGCCGCACTGCTCACCGCCATTGCCCGTGAAGGTGCCGTTGCAGCCCCCACGGCCATGGAGTTCGTGGTCCGCCATCGGCTCAGTGCGCTCAGCACCGTGCGCCAGGCTCTGGGCGTATTACAGGAGAAGGAACTCGTTCACCACGCCGACGACGGCTACCGGGTCACCGATGTGTTCCTGGGGCATTGGCTTGCGGGTTAGCCAGTATTAAGATCTAAACCGCCGGCCCTCCCGTGATCTGCACATCCCCGCTCAAGGGGCCATCACTGGTGCGCTTCATCAGCTTCAGGTCCTGCCCATCGAAGGTCGCGTACGTGTAGTAGCCGATCCAATCGCCGAGGTTCACGTAGCGTGATCCGGGTGCGACCTCCATGTCGATGGGCAGGTGGCGATGACCGAACAGCAGGAAGTCGAAGTGCTTCTCCTGCAAGCGCTCGCGGCTGTACTGCACCAGCCACTCCTTGTCCGCGCCAAGCCACTTGCGGTCGTTCTCCTGGTTCTTCCGGCGACTGCGGCCGCCTTGGTGAAAGCCTTTCTGGCCATGAAGGACTTCGACAACGTGCAGGTGACCTTCAAGTAGGCTGCAACACGATGAACGAATTGATACGAGCATGATGCTGTATGCACGAGCGATGAAGTGGGTGCTCTACCTGGTGGTGGTGTGCGGTGTGATCGGAGCCGGCTATTATGCAGCGGTCCGGTTCAAGCTGGTGCCCGATCTGTTCACGGCCCGGGAGGTCACCATCGCAGAGACCAGCACCATTGTGCAGGAGGTGAAGACCATCGCAGAGCTCTTCAGTGCCTGCTACTACGACGAAGTGGTGCTCGATACCGTCCGCACCACCCTGTTCGGGTTCAGCAAGGAGCGTTTGGTGTACACGGTGAGAGGCAGGGTCTATGCCGGTTTTGACCTGTCCAGCCTGGACACCTCGGCCATGGTGGCCACAGACAGCACCATCCAGGTGCGTCTTCCGGAACCGGTGATCCTGGATGTGGTGGTGAATCCATCAGATTATCAGGTGTTCCTCGAGGAGGGGGAATGGAGCTTCGAGGCTGTTACCGCTTTGAAGAACAGGGGTAAGGAGGCCATCCGTCGCAAGGCCATGGAGAAAGGCATCATCGAGAACGGCAGGGAGCGGGGCCGGGCCAGTCTGGAGGCCTTCCTGAAGGCGCTGGGGTTCGCGCGGGTGGAGTTTGTGTAAAGGCTGTTCTGTATCGGATGTTGCCACATAAAAAGTAATGAACGAGTTCGAGTCCAAGAAGGCGGAGCTGCTCTCGAAGCTTTGAGCGTGTAGGGCATGGTGCCCAGGCACCCTGCGCCAAACTCGGACAAACTCGGACAGGCAGTGAGCACCTGCCAAGGGACATCTTGCAATCGATTCGTACCAGCGTGATGCATCACGGTCGGAAAGCCTGGCATCACCGTGAAAGAAGCGCAACACCAAAACCACTCCCCCATGTCAGAGATCGTCGTCAACGGCCGCATCAAGGTCAAGTCGTTCTACCTCTCGTTCAATAAGGCTTATCCTTACCTGCACGCCGGCTTGCGCGACAAGGCTGGTAAGGGCATCGATCCGGACCGCACCATCGCCAATGCGCGCGAGATGGAGAAGTACGAGGGTACCACCGAGGCTCCCCTCTCCGTGCGCGGCAACCTTCAGGCCGGCACCTTCGAGGGCCGCTTCAAGGAATCCTTCGGCATCACGTGCCAGATCCACTACAGGAAAGGTGGAAAGTGGGCCAAGCTTAACGCTGCGCAGGGCAAGATGACCCTCAACGAGCTGAATGCGGCGCTCAAGGTCGGAGGGGCAGATGTGATAGACCCCAAGTTGTTGGTTTGATCCACCGTTGGAAATGGCAGTAACTCGCACCATCAAAGCAAAACGCAGGGCTGACGGAAGGCTCGATCAACGCACGCGCAAAGGCAAGGAGCTGGCAGAGCGCATGGCGAAGGCCAGGGCGGCCCGTAAGGTTAAGAAGACCGAAGCCAAGAAGAAATGGTTCTTTTTCTGGTAGCTCCCAATCCACATGATGAACCTTGAACCGATCAAGCATTTGCTTGCTGTAGCCATTCTGGCCGACGGACAGCCAGGGAAGGAGGAACTATCCCTATTGGCCGATATTGAGAGCGATATGGAACTGCCCGGTCTGGCGAAGGCCGTGACCGATGTGCTGCCCTCATTGGAGGCCATGGATGACGACCAATTGACCGCCACCGTGCGCACCCATGGCGGTGCCATAGATGCTGACGACAAGCCCCTGGTCTTTGAAGCCATTGTTTCCGTGATGCTGTCCGATGGTGTATTGTACGAGGAGGAGATCGCGAACATCCTGGCCATGGCCGAAGCCTTGGAGATCCCTGATGAAAAGGCGGTGGCACGCCTGCTGTTCCAAGTGCAGGAAATGGAAGGCGAGCTCATCGTAGATGTGGAGGACCAGCTGGAGGAATTCATCGTGCAGGGTGGCCGCACCCGCTACACTAGCTGGGATGCCTGGGTGCGCGCCCTTAATACGGCCAGCTATCCTGCTGCCCTCATTGAACGGTTGCGCGAACTGCACGATCATGCGAAGGACATGTACAAGCATCAGTTGGTGGTGAACTTCACCCCCAACTTCATGACGCTGGGATGCGCGAAGCCCGCCTCGCGGTCACGCACCTTTTGCTACGCCCGACTTAAGAAGGATGTCATCCAGTTGGAGTTCGCCGGCAAGGTGGCCAAACTGGCTGCGCCGTCCGACCTGACGCAAGGTGTGAAGGATGATCTGCTGAACTACTTCAACACCATCTCCGCGGTCAAGGTCTGATCGAGGAGCATAAACAGCACCGCATGATACGCGTTCTCGAGCGATTGTCCCCTGCTGATCGGCGGAAGCTGGAGGCAGGTGTGGTGGAGGTGACCGGCGAAGCGAAGAACAGGACCATCCTGGGCATCGTGGCAGGGATCATGAAGCTCTATCCGAACATCACCTTCGCGGAGTTGAAGGAGTTGCTTCCTGACTCCTTGAACCCCAAGAGCACGAACCGAACCACCAATTTCTTCCATCCCTACACGGACCGGCCATACGGGGTGGTGCAACCCGGAACGATCCGCATGGAGATCGCCGAGGCGAACCGGCTGAAGCAGGCGGAGACCGGGGCTGAGGAGCACTACAAAATGGTCCATTTCACGGGCGAGGGAGAAACCTTTCGAACGGGTGATGGGGTGGAGGTGCTGGTGGCCAACGGTATCGAGGATGCGGACCTCCAGCGCTTGATCCAGCATGTGGCCCGGTATGGCGTGCGTGTGGTCGAATTCGCTCCGTATCGGGGTGGCGGTAAGAAGGGATTCTACAATGTGACGGTGGTGGATCCAGCCCTCCTGAAGAAGCTCGAGGTAGCCACGGCGAGCAAGTGGCTGTTCCCCGCAGTGATCGTGTTAATTCTGCTGTTCCTGCTTGCAGCGCTTGTGTTCTTCCTACGGCCGACTGGCGAGGAAGCGGCCGCTGTGGTGCCTGTCATTCCTGCACATAAGTCCTTGCGTATCTCCGGAACCATTTTCGACAAGGTGACGGGCGATCCGCTGACCGGGGTCCGTGTTGGATTGCGAGCGGACAGGATGGGAAC